>NZ_EQ973363.1:302434-317454 GCF_000157055.1 Bacteroides sp. 2_2_4
GGTCTGGAAGAAAACCTGTTTCCCAGTGGGATGGTAGGAGATTCTCCCCGGGCACTGGAAGAAGAACGTCGTTTGTTCTATGTAGCTATTACTCGTGCGGAGGAACATTGTTATCTGTCTTTTGCCAAAACCCGTTTCCGTTATGGAAAGATGGAATTTGGAAGCCCCAGTCGTTTCTTGCGTGATATCGATGTTCATTACTTGCAATTGCCGCATGAGGCAGGAGTGAGCCGTGCTGTCGATGAAGGTGCAGGACGTTTCCGTAGAGAGATTGAAGGAGGATTCACCCGTTCAGCTTCTCCGTCGCGTGCCCCTTTCGGAAGTACATCTTCCGAACAACGTGAACGTCCGAAAGCACAGATCATTGCTTCCAGCGTACCGAGGAATTTGAAGAAAGTTAGTACTGTTAGCCCAAGTAGCGGTGCACAGGCAACCTCTTCCACTTCGCCATCGGTAGCAGGAGTACAGGCCGGACAGATGATAGAGCACGAACGTTTCGGATTGGGTGAAGTGATTAAAGTAGAAGGAACGGGAGACAATGCGAAAGCAACTATTCATTTTAAAAATGCGGGAGACAAACAACTATTATTACGTTTCGCTCGTTTTAAAGTGGTAGAATAAATAATAACACTAAATAGAGAGACTCATGAAGAAACAACTAACAGTAATTTTGCTTTCCGCTTTGATTGTGAGTGGATGTGCGTCGGGGCGTATGGGAAATCCGGGAGCTATCATGGCAGGTGCTTCTATCGGAGGTAGTCTGGGAAGTTCGATAGGCGGACTTATCGGAGATAATAATCATGGCTGGAGGGGCGGTTACCGTGGTTCTGCTATTGGGAATATTGTGGGAACCATTGCCGGTGCGGCTATTGGAAACGCGTTGACGGCGCCGAGGCAAGAGCAAATAGAGGAAGATGCGTATATTCCTGAAGTACGGGAAGTGCGTGTGCAAAAGTATAAGAAACAGCCGCAAGTGCAACAGCCTATTTCTCGACTGAAGTTGCGCAAGATCCGTTTTATAGATGATAATCGCAGTCATGTGATTGATGCGGGAGAAAATAGCAAGATAATCTTTGAGATTATGAATGAAGGGAGAAATCCTGTTTATAATGTAGTTCCTGTGGTAGAAACGGTGGGGAAGGTGAAGCATCTCGGCATTTCTCCTTCCGTGATGGTGGAGGAAATTCTTCCGGGTGAAGGCATCCGTTATACCGCTTCCATTCATGCAGGTGAAAAATTGAAAGACGGTGAAGTGACATTCCGTGTCGCAGTGGCGGACGAGAATGGAATGATTTGTGATTCGCAGGAATTTACCTTGCCTACACAGCGCGGAAACTAGAGTTAAAAGCCCGAAATATTCGGTTTAAATATAGTGACGGTATTTGCCTTGGATAGTGACGCTATCCTAAGCATATACCGTCACTATATTGGTGGGATAGCGTCACTATTTTAATGGCTATTAATAAGGTAGTTCTTTAGATAAGTTTATGTGAATCGAACAATGCAATTGAATGATATTGTAGGGTTTTATAATAATATTAAGTGTCATGTAATCATTTTATTTCGTATCTTTGTTCATATTTCCAATAAAAGCATTAGAGTGGTATGAAAGAGACATTTAGAAGATATCCTATCGGAATACAGAATTTTGAGGATTTACGTAATAATGATTGTGTGTATATTGATAAAACTGCATTAATTTATCATTTGACTCATACAAATAAGATTTATTTCCTTAGTCGTCCGCGTCGCTTTGGAAAAAGTCTTCTAGTCTCTACTCTTGAAGCTTATTTTTCCGGAAAGAAAGAGTTGTTCGAAGGATTGGCTATGGAACAGTTAGAGAAAGAATGGACTGTTTATCCTGTGTTGCATATTGATTTTAGTAGAACGAAATACACCACAATCGAAGATTTGCAAGAGCAATTGAATCTTTATCTAAGCGAATGGGAGAGGACTTATGGGAAAAATGAAGAAGAAACGAGCTATGCAGCCCGTTTAACCGGTTTGCTTCAACGAATCTACCAACAGACAGGAAAGCAGGCTGTTGTATTGATTGACGAATATGATGCACCTTTATTGGATAGTAATAGCGACTCTGCTTTACAAGGACAATTGCGAACTGAAATGCGGAAGTTTTTCAGTCCTCTTAAAGCGCAAGGGCAATATCTTCGTTTCTTGTTTCTGACAGGAATCAGCAAGTTCAGTCAGATGAGTATATTTAGTGAGCTGAATAACTTGCAGAATATCAGTATGAGCGATGATTATAGTGCTATTTGTGGTATTACAGAGCAAGAGTTGCTAAGTCAGATGCAACCGGATATTGAGAGGATAGCTCAAGCGAATAATGAAACCTATGAAGAAGCTTGTCGGCATTTGAAACGGCAGTATGACGGTTATCATTTCAGCAAGATTTGTGAAGATATTTACAATCCGTTCAGCCTTTTCAATGCATTTTCGCAAAGAGATTATAAGAGCTTTTGGTTTTCTACCGGCACGCCTACTTTCTTGATTGAAATGTTACAGCGAATGGACTTCAGTCTTACTCTATTGGAAAAGATGGAAGTGAAAGACGAAGATTTTGATAAAGCGACAGAGGTTATTACCGATCCGATTCCTGTACTTTATCAGAGTGGCTATTTGACTATTAAAGGATATGAACCTCTCTTTCGTACATATACATTAGGTTATCCCAACGAAGAAGTTAAGATAGGCTTTATTGAGACTCTGATCCCTTCCTATCTCAATCAACCGACACGTGAAAGTAATTTTTATGTAGTCTCTTTTGTAAGAGACCTGATGAAAGGTGATATTGAGCAGTGCCTTCTTCGTACCCGTTCTTTCTTTTCTTCTATACCTTATGATTTGGAGAATAATCAGGAAAAGCACTATCAGACTATTTTCTATTTGTTATTCCGTTTGATGGGGCAATATGTGGATGTAGAGGTTAAGAATGCTATTGGTAGGGCTGATGTGGTAATCAAGATGCCTGATGCGATTTATGTGTTTGAATTTAAGGTAGACGGAACTCCCGAAGAAGCGTTGGCACAAATTAATAGTAAACAGTATGCCATTCCTTATGAGGTAGAGCATCGCAAGGTTGTTAAAGTTGGAGTGAATTTCGATAGTACAACGCGGACTTTGGGACAGTGGAAGATAGAATATTCTTAGTAGAAAGAAATTGAAGCATATATACTTGAAATCAAACATTTTCTGCTTACCTTTGTTAGCTTGAAACAAGATAACAAGAAAGGAGACGAACTTATGTCAAGTAATTATATTCGTTTCGATTGGGCTATGAAACGTTTATTGCGTAATAAAGCCAATTTTGCAGTTCTTGAGGGCTTTCTAACTACTCTTTTGAATGAAAAGATAATCATTCGGAAGCTTTTAGAGAGTGAAAGCAATCAAGAAGATGAGTTTGATAAGTATAATCGTGTAGATATGCTTGCTGAAAACTCGAAAGGTGAACTTATTCTGATTGAAGTTCAGAATAATAATGAGTATGCTTATTTTCAACGTATGCTGTTTGGTACTTCAAAATTAGTAACCGAGTATATTAATCGTGGAGAAGGTTATGATAAGGTACGTAAAGTATATAGTGTCAATATTGTCTATTTTTCTTTAGGTAGTGGCAAAGATACCGTATATCACGGTAAAACGGAATTCCGGGGAATTCATCAGGGAGATATGCTTGAACTGACTCCTTTTCAAAAACAAACTTTTAAAGTGGATACAGTAAGTCAACTTTATCCTGAATATTATATTTTGAAGGTCAATGATTTTAATCAGGTAGCTAAAAGTCCGTTGGAAGAATGGATCTATTATCTGAATACAGGTGATATTCCTGATAGTGCGACTGCTCCAGGTTTAACAGAAGCCCGTGAACGATTAAAACTTGACAAGATGACTAAAGCAGAGCTTGATGCTTACTATCGCCATTTGGATAATATTGTCATATTAAAAGATAATATATTCACTGAACGTGCTGAAGGACGCGCAGAGGGTCATGCTGAAGGGCGTGTAGAGGGTCGTATGGAAGGTATTAATGAAGGTCGTCTGGAAGAGAAAAGGGAAGCTGCAAGCAATATGAAGTCTTTAAATATTCCTCTCGATGTTATTTCGCAAGTCACAGGTTTGTCTATAGAAGAGATAAAGGCGTTGTAATAAACGCCTTTATATAATTGTTAGTATCCTATATCATCTTAGACATGATATAGGATTTTTTATATATAGAAGTCTTGAAATGAGAACATACATAAAAATAGGATATTTTATGCGTTTCTCCTGCTTGAATTTAAGACAGAGTCTTGTATGCAAATAAATATGTGAGTAATTAGGGATTATGGAAATCCGTGGTGCTTTATTTTATATTATTTGGATGCTTATTGTTTGCTGTAAAGAGATTATTTGCGGATATTCGTTTGATTATTTGATAAGTACTTTCTTTTTGCTATATTTGATTTGGATGGAATATAGTGTGAAATAGCTGAAAATATACCGATAAATTTGGGTCTCACCGATGAATGTATTGTTCCTCGGTGAGGAAGGAAGCGACGCACACCGGGCAACGAGTCGTTCCTCGGTGAGGAACAAAGCTTAGTTAGCGGTAAATAATTCGTTTTTTATCCCTTATTTATGTAATATTTAGTCTGAAAACGGTATATTCTTGCATTGATTTATGCATTTATTTCTCTTCTTGCTTTTATTTTGATTTAATATTTATAGAGTGAATCTTAAAAATAGACTAATTTCTTTGGTTGGAAAGATTATTTTTGATATAACCAAAAACTCAAAATAGTTTTTATATTGTCTGTCAATTATTGCAAATAATGCTACCTTTGTGCTATTCAAACAGATAAAATAAGTCACGCTATGAAATTACTAACGAAACTAAGCGGTACAATTACATTTAAAGATAAACAAAAGATGCGCCTTTTGCTAATAATATTTATTCTGGAGATAGTATTATTTTTCATTCTAGGACAATTATATTGTGAGGCTAGAAAAAAAATGTTCAGTGAAAGAGTGGAAAGTGTTTTTAAAGCAGTTTTTTTGCAACATTTACAAGAAGATGCTTTTGATGGTTATTTTTACACTAGTGGGAGGAAACAGCGATTGGAGGAGTATCCTGATACGGTTTATATAACAGATGAAAGTGGAAAACGTGGATACTGCTTGGATAAAGAAAAAAGTTCTAAAAATGTAACATCTGATCCACGATTAAGTTTTTTACATACTGCTTATTTATCTAAACATCCTTTAGTAGTGGACTCTTTATATGAAAAATGGCAACTGCATTTGAAGCAGCAAAGTTTGTCTGGCACTTTTGCATTGCAGCTTTTGGTATCCGATAAAGATGAAAATATTACAGAAAGTGTATACCCTGACTCTTTTTTACATGAAAATTGTATACCAGAATTCGATATTACGGCAGGTTATCGTTGCGAGGTTGAAGTAAAAGGCTTTTTCTACTTTTCATTTTTTACTCTTGTGGGTGTAAGAGGCTTTGTTTATGGCTTTATTTATTGGCTGTGTGCAGTTATTATTAATATAGTGATATTTTTTAGAAAGAGATGGCAAAAGAACATTGTTGTTCCTACCTCTGTTCATATTTATCAAATGGACCAAGATATTATGTTTGATGCAGATTTGAGAAAGCTTATATTTGGTAAAGAGGAAATTCAGATACCACCACAAACAGCTATTTTATTAAAACATTTTTTAGAAGCTCCAGATTACATATTGAAAGACAAAGAAATCAAGAAAATATTTTGGTCGGATAAATCAAATAATGATCCGAGACTTCATAATGCAATAAGTCGTTTGCGAAGAGTTTTTGAGAATGTTCCATCTATTGAGATTCAAAGGTATGAAAATATTGGATATCAATTACAAATTAGAAGGAACAAATAAGAAACTATAATTTCCGATGAAATGGGATTTTTTTGAATAAGAGCCTTATCTCTATGATAGTATATATAGTAGATAGATTCGGTTAGATAGAAATGGATAGATTAATCTATTGGTGGTTGTAATCCAATTGCCTACTTTCGTTTCCATTAATTAATCGATAAAACTATAGTATATATGAAGAAACTATTATTCTTTTCTATTCTGATGATGGCGGTTCTTTCTGTAAATTACTCATTAAAAGAACCTCGAGTAAATACATTATTATTAGATAATATTGAAGCTTTGGCGGCTGATGAGCAAGATGTGCCTACTAATTGTTGGGGCAGTGGTTCCGTAGATTGTCCGGTTACAAAAGTTAAAGTAGAATATGTTGCTACCGGATATAGCCTTGAAAAATAGTATAACTCTCCTGTTTCTTTCTTTTTTCTTGTTTATCTCTTGTGACCATAAGCATAAAGAATATGCAAAGGGTGTATTATTCTATTCGGGATTTCCGCACGAGAGAGAATTAATAGGAGAAGTAATTGAGCTTGATACAGCCTTGCTTCGTTATCCGTTTAGGATACGAATCGAAGGAGATAGAGTCATTGTGATGGATTTACATGGTCTTGATCATTATGGACATTTATTCCAATATCCCAGTTATCAGTATTTATCTTCTTTTGGCAAGCGTGGTGATTCACCTACGGAAATGTTATCATTGGAGAACTTTCGTTTACAGAATCATGTAGTCTGGACATTGGATGCCAATAAAAGTGAATTAACTAGGTTAGACTTTTCTTCATCCGGTGATTCACTGCTTCGTGACGAAACGGTAACATTGGATGAAGATATACTTCGACCACTTGATTTTGCTATATATAATGATTCAATGTTTATTATTCCTGATTATTCCGGTGAAAATCGTTTATGTCGAGTTAACTGTAATGGTAAGCTTATAGATAAGATAGGAATTATTCCGACTATTGATGAAAAAGCATTGGAAAATGCTCGTCCGGCGTTAGCCCAAGCATGGAGGAGCTTCCTTGACTACAATCCTAACAATGGAATACTGGCGGTAGTCACCCAGTTGGGAGAAGTCCTTGAGGTCTATAATTTGAAAGATAGTACTCATGTTGTTCGTATAGGTGAGTATGGCGAACCTGAATTTAAAATATCAGATGGATATGGTATACCAACGGGTATTATGGGATTTAGTGATGTACAAGTAACAGATAGTGCCATTTATACTGTATTTCATGGAACGTCTTTTAAGGAGATCGCAAGACAAAGCGGAAGGCTTCCTGATGGAGGAAAATATATTTATGTATTTAGTTTGAAAGGAGAACCGTTATGTAAATATGTGCTCGACCATTATATATATGGTATTTGGGTGGATGAAGCTACGAAAACGATAATAGCGACAGATGTAAATAATGATGAGCCAATACTTAAGTTTAACTTTGGCTGAATGAGATAATTAACTTGATTAAAAGGAGCAGGATGATGAGTTTGTTTATCTTGCAGGATTTGCTTACATATCACCTGCTCCTAAATCTTTAAAAAAGATTCGGATGCAAACATAAGAATAAAAATTAATGTAGCAAACTATTGCTATTCTGTTGAAATGATAGATGCAGAAGAGAAAAATAAAATGTAATTTAAAGATTATTGAAGAATGAAAAAGAAAGTATTAGGTGTGATAGCAGTTGTTGCTGTCGCTGCTATTGCGGGATATAATGTATATACTTCGCAGAATGATGTGAAGTTGTCTGACTTGGTGTTGAGCAATGTGGAAGCTTTAGCTAATGCAAAAGAAGGTGGAAATGAATGCATAGGTTGTGTTTATACAAGATTGCAAATTTGTCGAACGTTAGGAGATTGGGGTGCATGCCTTGGTGAATATCGTCCATATATTTAAATATTATGAAAGCTAAAAGTTTATATGTTGTAGTAGGTATAATTTGTTTGTTTATATCTACATTTAGTATATATAATTGGAATACTAAAAGCTCTTCTGCCTTGTTACTTTGTAATGTTGATGCGTTAGCTAATAATGCGGAAGTGGATTTTGACTTTTGTGTAGTTACATCAGGTATTTGTGTGATATATAGTGATGGGCTAGCTATAAGGGGCTATAAACTATACCAATAAATTCTAATGAAGGTGATGAAAGTGCATGGAAAATATGCTTGTTAACATTTACTTAGAGTTTGAAACTATACTTTCATCAGTATAATTCTGTATATTATTGCTATAACTGTTGGTTTTTAATATCCTCTTGGGATTGGGGCTGAATAAAAAAGGTCGAAAACTTGATTTTTACCCCCTCTACAGGTATCTGGAGAAGGGGTAATTGTGAAAAAATCTTTTTAGTCAGCCCCAATTGAAGTGTATTGACAACTTCTAGATTTGTTATGCATAAATAAAGCCGATTAAAATATAGCTTTATAAAAATATTCTATAAACTATTATGAATTTAGTATATTATGAAATTGAAATATGTTTTTGTGTTGATTTTCTTTTGTGCATGTAAAAATGTTAAAACAGACTGTCAAATAGACGATTTGTTTACGAATAGGATATTCTTGGAATATGAAAAGATACCATCAAACGGTTATATTTGGGGAACTCCAATGGATATGATATATTGTGATTCAGCAATTATTGTTTTCGATGAGAAGTCTGAAGATGGTTTATTTCATTTGGTCGATTTGAATGATCTAGATTCAATATATGATTTCGGAAAGAAAGGGCAAGGTGTTAATGAATTCTTAATGCCTTTTGATATACAGTTATTTGGTAAGAGCTCCATAAGTGTTTATGATTTATATAAAAAGACTTTGAATGTTATGAACATATCAGATGTGAAAAATCGAATTTCGAACTTTTCAGTTTTAACTAAAGATACTATTCCTGGGACTATTAAAGTGTTTCCTACAGCATTTAATACTTTTGTATCTTTGGGATTTTACGAAGACTGTATGTTCAGACTTTGGGGTACTGGACTAATAGAAGAAGAGCATTTTATGGAATATCCATATAAAGATGGAGATGAGAAACAAATAGCAAACAGGTTGCGTGGTATGGCTTATCAAGGTATTATCCGTTTAAATCCATTTATGGATAAATTTGTTTATGCAGTAAATACTTCTGAAATTATTCATTTTTATAAAATAAATAATACTGATATTTCTTTAATAAAGAAATATGAAATGAACTACCCTATTTATAAAACTCAAGTTGAAGGGGACATGCGAGCTGCCCCAATTTCATCTTCCAATAATAGTACATTTATAAGTTTGTGTATTTCTCCTAAATATGTATATGGACTTTATTCAGGCAAAAATTTTAAAGAAAATGGTTTAGAAACACTTGCAGGAACAATAATTTATGTTTTTGATTGGAATGGAGAAGCCATAAAAAAGTATGAACTGAATGTGCCAGTTACACTGATTAGTGTGGATAATAAAGATGAGATGTTGTATGCTTTCTCTAATATGCCTGATCCTGAATTAATAAGATTTAAAATAAAATAGATAAACATATGTATAGAATGATTGTTATCTCTCTGATTTCTTTTGTTATATGTTTTTCTTTGTTTTCATGTTATGAGCATGATGAAAAAAAAATAAAGAGGTTAGTTGAAGAATGGACTTATAAGGAAATAGATTTTCCTAGTGTTCCTATTTTTACGAAATTTGCTAGAGATACAATTATGGGGTATTATGAAAGAGATTGTGACTACAAAATATTAACATATGTCGATTCAATCGGTTGTATGCGGTGTCACTTAAGTTTTAGTGCATGGAAACCTTTTATTGAATTGCTAAAAGATACTTGTCCTTCATGTAATGTTCTTTTTTTTATTCATCCTATGAGCAGGAAAAATATTGAGTATTTACTAACGAAAGAAGGCTTTGATTATCCTGTATGTATTGATGAGCATGATAGTATCAATAAGTTGAATCATTTTCCTATAGAAACGATCTTTCAAACATTTTTGTTGGATAAGAATAATAGGGTAGTTGCTATTGGCAATCCTATTCATAATCCTAAGATAAAAGAACTTTATTTGAATATTATTACAGGGAAAAAATCTCTGTTGAAGGAGATTGATAGTAGAACTCCAACAACAGTTGTTTTATCTACATATCAGTTCAATATAGGAACTTTTAATTGGGGAAAAAAGCAATTTGTAGAGTTTTCATTTACTAATTCAGGTGATAATCCGTTTGTTGTAGAAGAAATTTATACTCCATGTGGGTGTACTACAGTGGAATATTCTAAAGAACCTGTTCAACCAGGTGGAAATTTGAAAGTGAAGGTGGAATATCAAGCTGAACATTCTGGGCATTTCGATAAAACGATAACCGTGTATTGTAATGCAGAAGGCTCTCCGTTCCATTTGAAAATTAGTGGAAATGCAAAATGAATAATTAAGAAAAGGTTTGATGAAGTATTTGGGATATATTCAATTTATAGTCTTGGTGCTGTTTATTTGGCTAGGATGGCAAATAATAGATAGGATTACATTCAGAGAAGAAATGATAACTCCTCTCGGAGCTGCTTTGCAATCTGCTAAAAACAACAGGAAAGAATTGGAAAAAGTACTCCGTCATTATCAAAAGAATCCTGCTGATAGCCTAAAATACAAAGCTGCTTGTTTTCTAATTGAAAATATGCCTTTTTACTCTTATTCAACAAGCAAGCAGTTAGAAAACTATAAGTCTTATTATGCATGGCTGAAAAAGAGTAGAGGACAGACAGCGAAACAGGTTGCGGATTCAGTCAAGAAAGTATATGGTCCGTTAGGAGAACCTGAAAAGAAACATGATATAAGAGAAGTGGACTCCGCATATTTATGTAACAATATTGAATGGGCATTTAAAGTTTGGCGAGAACAACCATGGGGCAAAAATGTTTCTTTTGAAACTTTTTGTGAGTACATATTGCCATATCGCATTGAGGATGAAACACTCGAATATTGGCGTGAAATGTATTATGAAAAATATAATTCATTGCTGGATTCATTAAGGATGTCTGATGTTTTGGATAAAGAAGACCCTATTGTTGCTGCAAAATATTTGAGAGACAGATTATTGGATAAAGAACATTATTTTACTTCTACATCACCTGCGCTTATGGGACATATTGGTCCTAGATATGTACAATATATATCTGGAAGTTGCAGAGAGGCAACGGATTTTGGTATCTATTTGTTCCGATCCTTAGGGATACCCTGTGGTGTTGACTTTGTACCTATGCGTAGTGGCGTGAATGCCGGACATTTTTGGCTAGTTGCATGGGATAAGAATCAAGAAGCTTTTGCTGCTGATTTTCCAAAAGCCTTTGAACGACAATGTGAAAATATGTGGTATAAAGAGGAGAATACGGCCAAGGTATATAGGAATACTTTTTGCGTCAATAGAAAAATGTATGAAGAAATGAGAAAGTATGAAGAAGAACTATACCCATTTTGGCGTTTACCAAAGTTTGTAGATGTAACTCGTGAATATGCTTATTATTATAAAAAAGAATTAAAAATACCTCCATCAAAAATATATAGAGAAAAATGTAACGGGAAGATTGCTTATTTGTGTGCAAGTAAACGGGATAAATGGGTTCCGGTTGCTTGGACGGAATATGACGTCAACAACATGACATTCAGGAATATAAAAAAAGGAATGATTATGCGGATAGCAACTTATGAGGAAGGAGTGCTCCATCTTGTAACGGATCCTTTTTATGTAGATCCGCATACCAATGAACTTCATTTTTATTCAAAACATGAAGAAATTCAAGATGTAGTATTGTATTCTAAGTACAATATTTTTAAAGGAGAAATTCATCTTAGAAGAAGAATGTTGGGAGGGGTGTTCGAAGGGAGTAATCAGCCTGATTTTTCAGAGAAGGATACTTTGTTTATGGTGCAAAAGGTGCCCGGTCGTTTGAAAACGGTTGTACGGAGTTGGTCAGATAAGAAGTATCGTTATTTTAGATATTTTGGAGCCAAGAATACGTATTGTAATGTGGCTGAAGTTGAATTTTATGAATGTAATGACACTTCTGCTTTGAAGGGAAGCATTATAGGAACTCCTTTGGAGGATACCGATAAAGGATTGAATTATTACAATGTTTTTGATGGCAAAACTAAGACTTCTTTCAACTATTCCAGACCGTCCGGTGGTTGGAGCGGGTTAGATATGGGAAGGAAAGTACGGGTAGATAGAATAGTTTATACACCACGTAATAGAGATAACTATATTCGCCCTGGGGATACATTCGAGTTATTATATTGTGATAAGGAGTGGAAATCAATGGGAAAGAAACAAGCTCTTTCTGATTCATTGGTTTATTCGGGTGTTCCTAAAAATACACTTTTATTATTGCGAAATCATACTCGCGGGGTGGAAGAAAGAATTTTTGTTTATGAAAACGGGAGGCAGATATGCAAATAAATAACAAAATCGGGTGGGGGATAAGAATAATATTTTTATGGATGATCTTTTCTTTACATGCATGTTGCAATGATAAAGAGGAGAATGAAGTTATTCCTATATGTATTGCGTCCAATCATTCATTAATGGCATTGGTACCGGATTTTTCTATCCAAACTGTTGGAAATACATTGCATACAAAATATCCGAAGTTATCAAGAAATAAGGAGTTTCCGATGATCGGAATTTTAAAAGTAGATGGTAAATCTTATCGTTTTATGGGAGGTGATTCGTTGCGTCCTTTTCCACTAGTACCTCTTTCTACAATTAATTGTGGGTGGCCTGCTAGATACTCTTATTTGCATCCAAAGGATGATTGGATGCGGAAAGAATATGATGATAAGGAGTGGTATAACGGGTTAGGAGCTTGGGGAGCAGAGAATCGTCCTTATCCTATTCACTCAACATGGACCGTAGCCGATATTTATATTCGCAGACATTTTAACATAAATGATAAAAAGAAATTGGAAGGATATAAATTATATGTTTGTTCTAAATGTGATGACCATGCAGAAATCTATTGTAATGGAGAACCTATTTATCAGGTAGATTATTTTAGCAATAGAATTGAATGTAAACAACTCTCCGATGAAGTAGTTGCAAAGTTACATAATGGCGATAATGTGATAGCCGCACATGGGTGGAATACGAAAGAAAATGCTCTGTTGGATTTTGGATTGTACATGGAAAATAAAACCTATAACGATGTGGATATGGCAATATTGAAACAAATGAATGTACAAGCGACGCAAACTCATTACATTTATCAATGTGGAGATGTTGAGTTATACCTTGATTTTGTTTCTCCTTCTTTGTTACTAGAACAATGTTTAATGGGATGTCCGGTAGGTTTTATTTCTTATCAAATTCATTCTGGCAAATCAGAAATTCATGATGTAGAAATTTTATTTGATATAGATACAGAATGGATGTTTGGGAAAAATAGAGTAGAAAGCCTGTCTGAACAGGATTGGTGTATTGTCAAGTCTGATAGCTTGTATATGGGGATAGCTGCTGAAGAAACGGCTTATTCATATAATGAAGGGCATGTGCTGCTTTCGCAGAAACTGGGGAAAAACAAGAAAGATCAGGGTGTATTACTTTTTGGCTTTAATGAAGGGAAGGGTTTGCAATATGAGGGGGAAATTCTACATCCTTATTGGAATAAGGATGGAAAAAGAGAATTGAAGGATGCTTTGTTGTTTATCGGTGACAATTATAAGAAATTAATGAGGGAATGTGACAGGTTGGATGGGCAGTTGAACAGGCGAGCTTTTCAAACGAGAATCCCATCGTTTGCACGCCAGATGATTTTAGATTATCGAAAATTTATATCGGAGCATCGTTTTGTAATGTCTCAAAGTGGTGATTTGTTTTGTTTTGGAGATACTTTGGCCAATGTGAGAGAATCTTATAGTAACTTTCCGATTTTATTGTCTCTTAATCGTATGGATTGGATGAAAGGCCTTTTGGAACCGGTTTTTGAATATTGCGAGAATGATTATTGGAGGAAAAGTTATCCTCCTTATGATATAGGAATCTACCCAATTGCTAATCGTCAGGTGAAAGTTGATGATTATGCAGTGGAGATGGCTGCTGACATGTTAATAATGATAACTGCTATTGTAGAAGCAGAACAGGATTTCGGTTATGCTGATGCGCATTGGAATCTGTTGTGTTTATGGGCGGATTATTTGCGGGAGAAGATGAAGAAAGAAGTTTATCCCTGTGGAGGGTTGTTGAATGAGGATGATGAACGTGTGAAATGCGTGTTGGGGCTTATGGCTTATCGTAAACTAATTCAGCTGAAAGAAAGCGTATGAAGATTTCACTATTCATCGGATGCCCGGATGGGGAAATTTTAAGAGAAATGATATACTGGTTTTTAATTTTCCTTATCAGAAAAATCGTTGGGATAGAATTATGAAGAAAATCAAATGAAAAATGAAACATAAATTGATAAAAACCGATATAGCCTTCACCCTTCACAACTCCTTATTCATGAGGGATAGCGGGTGAAGGGCCACCTTTCACCCATCCTTTACGGATAAGTGTTGTTTTGTAAAATCTAAAGTTGTGCTTTAGGAGTTGCAAAGCATAGCTTTAACCTGCTTAAAGCGGTGCTTTACAAAAGTCTAAAAGTTTGTTTCAATCATCTAGCGTCTTTTTCACAAACATCCCGATGTTTGTTTCAAACCTTAGGAAGAAAAAACAAGATGCTATGAGCATAATTGAATTAGCTATAATGAAAATCGGATTAGCTATAAGAAGAAACTGGTGAAGAGGTGGTGAAGGAATCCCCTTCACCACCTATCCCCGATGAATAGGGAGAAGTGAAGGGTGCAGCTATAATCACTATAGATAGGATTTAAGCATGAAAAAAGTTGAAATTGATACGAATGACAAAAAAGAATATGGTAGATGTGATAACTCTTACAGGAGTTGAAGCCATCTTGAGCGTAGTATTTTTATTTCGATGATGGCTCTGTTTGGAACATATTATTGGAAAAATAATCAATATGGTGCTTGTAAGGAATGGTATCGTAATAAGATGTTATATAATATAGGTGCATATCAATATAAGAGAAAAATTAAAAGATTAAATAAGATAGATCGGAATTATCCCTG
>NZ_EQ973363.1:319623-328829 GCF_000157055.1 Bacteroides sp. 2_2_4
TAATATAAACATGGAAAAAAACAGAAAAAAACAAATCGTAGTTTTGAGTATAGCTTTAGTTTGCATTTTCATCTTGGTATTTTCATTGTTCCATAAATCAGCGACAAAAGATAGCGCAAATCCTCCTTTAACAAATGTTTTGACTGATAGCATTTCTCAAATTGTCTCAGCTTGTCCTGGCGAAATTGGTGTGGCGGTTATTGTTAATAACAGAGATACGGTTAAGGTCAATAATAAGAGTGTTTATCCTATGATGAGTGTGTTTAAGGTTCATCAGGCATTAGCTCTTTGTAATGACTTTGACAATAAAGGAATTTCACTTGATACCTTAGTAAATATAAATAGGGATAAACTTGACCCAAAGACTTGGAGTCCTATGCTGAAAGATTATTCAGGGCCAGTCATATCATTGACAGTGAGAGATTTGCTGCGTTATACTCTTACTCAGAGTGACAACAATGCAAGCAACCTTATGTTTAAGGATATGGTTAATGTCGCTCAAACAGATAGTTTTATAGCCACACTCATTCCTCGTTCAAGTTTTCAGATAGCTTATACGGAAGAGGAAATGTCGGCTGACCATAACAAGGCTTACTCTAACTATACATCTCCTCTTGGTGCTGCAATGTTGATGAATCGTTTGTTTACTGAAGGTCTTATCGATGATGAGAAACAAAGTTTCATTAAGAATACGTTAAAAGAATGCAAAACAGGTGTAGATAGGATAGCAGCTCCACTTCTTGATAAAGAAGGGGTTGTTATAGCGCATAAGACAGGTTCAGGTGATGTTAATGAAAATGGTGTTCTTGCAGCTCACAATGATGTTGCCTATATATGTCTGCCTAATAATATCAGTTATACCTTAGCGGTATTTGTTAAGGATTTCAAGGGAAATGAATCACAAGCGTCACAATATGTTGCGCATATATCAGCTGTAGTATATTCTTTATTAATGCAAACTTCAGTAAAATCTTAAACTGCACTTGCTTTGATAATTAATGATAAACAATCTAAAAGCACTCTAATCGTTATCGGAGTGCTTTTAGATTACTAATCAAATTGCTTCTATTATAATTTGAATCCTCTACTTTTTCTTTCTTCCTGTTGCGGCACTCTTGCTCCATATCTAAGCCTGTGCCATTGCTCCCTGAACCAGTCGGCAATCGGCTTCCTGTTTATTGTCAGGTTCAGCCTGCTTTCATCGTCAGGGTCATTTTCCACCCTTAAAATATCATCCTTTATATCAAAGTTCCGCCTGTGTTGCTCGGAATAGATTTTACCGCTACATTTCAGGGCTTCTTTTTTGACTATAAGACTTTCAGTCATTTCTTTAGAGAATCCCAGCATGGCACAAAACTTTTCCATGCG
This sequence comes from Bacteroides sp. 2_2_4, assembly GCF_000157055.1. NCBI lineage: Bacteria > Pseudomonadati > Bacteroidota > Bacteroidia > Bacteroidales > Bacteroidaceae > Bacteroides > Bacteroides sp. 2_2_4. The sequence continues at coordinate 320,992 of NZ_EQ973363.1, forward strand.
CAGCATTTCCCTGAACATCGGAAACCACCTGAAAGCCTTGTCTATGATTCTGGCGAGCCGTGACAGTTCTTTTTCTTTCATGTCAAGTTCCTGCCTGTGCATTTCTCTGAGATTGTGGATTTGCGTATCATGCTGTTTCTGCATCTGCTGTACTTGGCTCTGCAATTTTTCAATATTGGTGTTCCGTTTTGAAACCTCGTCTTGCAGTTTTTCGTTGGCACGTTCCAGTTCTTTCAGTTTTCCACTCCCGAAAAGAGAAGCAACTCCACTAGTTATGGCTGTCGCTGCCGTGGTGGCTGTCTTCTTTAACTTGTCAGTGCGTATTTCTGATTTCACCTGTTTCAGTTCCTGCTCGGCAAGATTTATCTGTTCTTCTTTGTGCCGTTTGGCTGCATCCATGCGTTGCAGTTCAGCTTTCTGCTTCTCAATGATAAAGTCGTTCCGTTCCAGATGCTCCTTACCAGTGACAGCCTTTGACTGCCCGCGTTCCATCAGCAGGATGTCGGATGCAAGGGTCTGCATCTGCATCATGTCATCGTCATTGAGCTTTCGGCTCTTTCCTGTTTCGTGGTTCATCCAGTCGAAAACGATATGGGCATGATAGTTCGGCTTGAACCATCTGTCCCCGACTTTGAAGCTTTCCCTGTCTTCCGCTTCCGGCTGACCGTTCAGCCAATGCCCTTCATCCTTGTGCAGGAAGATTTGCAGCGGTGTGATTCCCCAGCGTCTTTGACACTCCTCACCGAATTTACGCACGTCTGCCAGTGTGGTGTCCGACCTGACAAGCAGCACTCCTTCACGTATGGGGGAGCATCCCGCAATCTTGACTATTTTACCGTTCTTGCCTTTGCGTTCACGCTCCTTTTCCTGCATGGCACGTCCGGTCTTTTCCTTTACCATCTGTCTGATATTGTCATAATGCATCCGCAAATCCGGACTGCCGAAGTCGGGATTTATCCACTGTTCGTTATCGGTGGATAGTTCAGGAACGACATAGATTCTGGACTCTCCGATGTGGCGCATGTATTCGGCAGTCCTCCTGTTGTGAGCCTCGCTCGATGCGATGTTGCAGGGCTTGATATGTATGCTTGATTTTGTTGCCATAGATACTTGTTTTTTGGTTTGTACTTTATTGTTTGCTTTTCCGCTGTCCGTAAACGCATGGGGTTCTTAGGGGTGCAACCCATAAGCGGAGATTGCAAAGAGAGGGTCACTCTTTGCTCTGGGTTCTCAGGGGAGAAACGCCCTGAGTGGGTCATTAGGGTAAAACCCTAATCCCCTCGGGAGAGCCCACAACTACGTAAGCGGAGCGTGTAGTTATAGTGGGCTATATCAATGGCAAGCCATTGTCTGCAAACTCCAGCCTACGGCTTCCGCTCTCCTCCGTCAGGGAGGTTTTTCATCATCGTTGCCGATTGGAGATGCACCGACCAGCACAAGGTCTAAATCGTCTATCAGTTTTTGCAGGACGGGATTCTTCTCTATCATCCGCTGGAGGATTCTCTCAGCCTCGACCAAGTGGTTGGCTGTACTCATCACCTTGCCCTCCCGTATCTGAAAGATAATCCAATCGGCTATGTCGATATGGGCTTCTTTTTGTTTCGGGGTGGCATTCCTTTCGATGATGTCCGAAACCACCACCTTACAAAAGTACATGCTCTCGGCTCGCTGTTTCCACTCGGCATAAGCATCGGCATCGGGAAAGAGAAGCACGGTTCGCCCTGACAGTACACGGAGTTTCTCTTCTCTCATCTGACTCTTACCACCCGTAGCCAGCCATACATAATCGGGGAAGATAGCAGAACCGATAACGGCACTCTTCTCGGATTCCACCAAGACCACCACCTTGTCGGGATGCGTTTTCAACAAGTGTTCCCCGAAAAGGCATTGGGATAGTTGCCAATCCTCTGCCAACACACGCTGCTTTTTCAATATGCTGTGTATCCAGTTCACTGCCGATGTCTGTCCTCCCTTGATACGGTGTCCGTCTTCGGGATTGTACTGCATCACCTTTCCCGTGCGTACCTTGCCCGTCCTGTCTATCTGCCAAAAGATAACAGAGCCGTCACGGGTAGCCCCCAAACGGTATTCCTCCAACAACCGCTTCAACACCTCTTTCGCCTTGTCGCCATAGTAGGAAGTAAGGAGTGTGAAGAGGAAACGGAAGAAATTGCTACGCTCGCTTTGCGACTTCTCCACATAGTGAGGGGGAATATAGCCGATGGCTGTCGGCTTACTTTGCTGCTTCACTTTCTTCTGCTCTGCTCTTTGCCTGTCAAAAGAGAAATCATTGGTAGTTCTGTGTTCAGGATGCTCTTGAAAATACTCTTTCGGAGTGTAGTGATACCCACAACCGCTTTCGTGGTTACATCTGCCGACCGATGGATGCAACGGCACATTATTTTCGTCCACGTAATAGACGAAAGAATGCCTGTCTCCGCATTTGGGGCAGGTATGCCGTGTTGCCGTTCCTTTATACTTCTGTAATGAATAATTGCCCATAGCTTAGTCCGTTTTTGATGGTTGATTGTCGGCTGTCCCATCCTGTCCCATTGTCCCACACTCTAAGGGTTGGGACAGTGGGACACTTGGGACACCTGCGTTTTTACTCTCTTTGCTGCGCTGGATGATACGGTTTACGGTGGACTTGCCACAATTCACCTGTGAGGCTATCTCCCTGACGGACTTGCCCGATTGGGAGAGTTGCAGAATTTGGCAATCCCTTTGGCTTGATTCATTGTCGCCCAATTTTTTCAAGTGTTCCTTTTCCGTGGAATAGCCCCTGAACACGAACTGCAAGAAAGCATCCACCTTGTCAATCTCGTAAACGATTACATTATCCGCATCATGAGAGAACGTGCCATAGCGCACTTTAAGCTGCTTCACATAGCGAAGCCCTCCGTCTTGGGCACTTTTTCCAATGGTGAACACGCTGTCAAAGAAATTGTAGAGCCGTTTGCTTCCGGCAAGGTCGTTGGATGTGATGGGACAATCCAAAGAGCGTTTGGGCGTATGTGCTAGGACAAGGATAGAGAGCGCATATCTCTTTTTGAGATTGTTCAGCTGAATCATCAGCCGTCCTGCGGCATCGCCTTTCTCCATGGCGCAACACAGGTAGGTAAGATTGTCAATGATGAAAATCTTGCAGTCGGTCTGCACAGCCATCTGTTCAATGCCGCCTATGATAGCTTCCTCAAAGTTGGCATCCAAAAGCTGGTTGCAGTCAATAGACACCCGATAGAGTTTGTCGGGAAAGGTGTAGAGCTCTCCATGCTCGTTGGTATAGCGGAGCTGGAACTGCTTTTCGGACAGTTCAAAGTCCAGATACAGCACATTGTCGGTTCGGGCGATGCGGTCGGCTATCTGCACGGCAAGGATGGACTTGCCCACGTTGGAATCGGCAAACAAGCAGGAGAGTTCCCCCTCGTACCAAAAGCTGTCCCACAGCGCACGGGGCGTAGGCAATAACGATGCTTCAAGAATGGTTTGGTTTGCCGTCTTGATATTCATCATGCCTACACTGTCGGGCATACCGTTATGCGCTTGGGATGCTTTTGTGAGGTCGCCACGTATCAGGTTGATATAGTTCTTATCCTCTTCCATATCATTCACCAGTTACGTGGGTTGGGCTTGCGACGGTGGGAAGAGGATAAGGACTTGTTCAGTTCCTCGTCTGACAACGGTATGGGATTCTTTCGGGCGGTTTCCAGCCACTTGTCCAGTTCGTCACGGTAAAGGCAATAGCGTTTGCCGGGCTTGGTGGCAGGGATTGTCCCTTCTGACAGTTTCATGTAGAGCGTACCCTTAGGGATACCTAAATACTCTGCTGCCTCGTCCACAGACATGGGCACGTGGGTGTCCACCGTTTTGGCATTGTTCACACTGCGCTGCTCGGCGAGCAGGCTTTTCAGGCTCATCACTTCGTCTCGAAGCTGAGCGACAACCTCGGGGAGGTCGTTGAAGGTAAGAATTGATTTTTCCATTCGCGTACTCGTCTCTTTTGTAAGACTTGGCGCAAAGGACTGAAATGATATATCCGTGAATATCTCCACGACACGTCATTGCAAAATAATTCCCGAATAATTAAGCCCAGCCATAAATGACGGGTAAAATTACTCGGGAAACGATGTAAAACAGGCGGTTATGAGTTACCGGATGGTTGTCGTTGGTGTCGTGATTATCCTAATTCCGCACATAATCCTCGGGATAGTGGAAATCAAGTTTGCCGTTTTCGGGTTCATCAATGGGAATTTCCGTCTTTAACGGCTCTACCTTGAAATTCTTGATGGTTGATAAGTCTGTATCAGCAAACGATTTCGGGAAAAGGGCTTTGATGAACTTGGCACGGTTATCCCCATTGTAGTATCTCTTGTACAGGAAACGCTCAGAGATATTCCATACGAAGTGACGGAGTGGAATGTTGTTGATGTCTTTGGTAAACGGTCTTTGTATGGGCTTCGGGGTATAAGTGTTAAGATTCATCCATTTGTCCACCTCAGTACAGATGTGGTTCACGGTTTCTTGGTCGGCAATGCGAGGCAGGTAATAATGGCAATACTCCATGACCATGCGGATGCGCTCTTCCTTTTCCCGTTGCTCTCTGCTTGCGTAATTGGCACGGTTCTTTTCGTGAAGATCCGGGGCGATAGTAAGCTCTATCGGTTGTGTTTGGATAAGTGTCTCTTCTTTTGTCGGGGATGATTCGGGTACAGGCTCAGGGACTGATGTAGGTCCAGGCACAGATGTGGCTTCTTCAAGTGTATTTTGTGACAGTTCTTCCTGCACCTCTATGGCTTCGGCAATCGTTTCTTTCTTGCCGAACTTGATTTTGTAGATTTCGTATGTATCAAAGATAAGTGTCTGAAAGGAGAGATAGAGCAACCATCCCAACAGGTTACAGCATACGAATACTATCCACCTGACAAAGTTGTCTTGGTTGAAGCTGTCCGCTATTACCAGCGTGGCAATGGAAGATATTAGGACGATGGCGAAGCCGACAAAGCCCAAGATGATGTATTTGTCCTTGATTGATGATTCCATATTTCGTTGAGAGATTGAATGTTCCTGTATTATTTTGTGCAAAGTTAATGCTATTTTTCCCAATTACTGCCCGTTATTTGCGGTTAGAACGGTCTTTTTCAATGTATTTCACGAAATGTCATCATATCATACTCTGTTTCATACTCTGAGGGGCTTATAAATGGTGGCATCAAGCCAAAAACATAGAGGGGCGATTATAGCCTTGTAGCCATAACCGCCCCTCTGAATACCTGTCAATGTGAGACATTTATGCCTCCTTGCGCTTCAAGGTTATCTTGTCCACCACCTGACACATCTGCTGCGCTGCTATCTTGGAATAGATTTGTGTGGTGGTAATGTTCTTATGTCCGAGATAGGCTTGGATGACAGCCATGTCCGTTCCCATTTCCACGTGCAGGCTTCCGAAGCTGTGGCGGGTACAGTGAAAGGTGATTTTCTTGGTTATCCCTGCTGCCGTGAGCCACCGTTGGAGTGGTCCTTGCAGCATCTTGTCCTTGAAATCCTCAAAGATAAGTCCCTCGCCCCGTTCTCCCAGCAGTCCATAGGCTTCATCACTGATGGGGTTATGCACTATTTCTTTGGTTTTCTGCATACGGGTGGTAACGAACATCCTGCCGTTGGTGTATGGTTGTATCTGCTGCCACGTGAGCTGTCTGATGTCGCTCTTTCTCAGTCCCGTAAGACAGGCGAAAAGAAAAGCTTTTTTCAAGACCTCCTCCTCACAGGGTGTTTCGGCAAGCCGTATCAGTTCCTCTTGGCTCAAATGCTCCCTGATGGTGGGAATGCACTCGATGCGGTCTAAGAAGCCGTTTGGGTTCTCCTTTATCTTCCTGTCACGGTAAGCGGTGTGCAGCACGGCACGGAAAGTTGACCAATAGCCTGCTGCGGAGTTGATGTGCAGCTTTTGGTTGGTGTGGATGGATTGGGGTGCATCAAGCAGGTATTCCATGAACTTGCGGCACAAATCCACATCCACCTCCTCAAAGGTGCATTTGCCGTTCACGAACCGCTGGAAATGCTTGTATACGTGCTGCCACTTGATATTCTTGCGGTCAGCCAGTCCTTTGAAATAGGCAAGGAAATCGCCCTTCATCTTGGTCTTGTCAAAAAAGCCGTTGTTTTCATTGAAAATGGCTTCGTAGCGCTGGTTGCGCAGGATGACCGCTTTCTTCATCATGCGTGCGTTGAAGTCCCGTTCCTGCTGGTTTGCAGGTTTGGCGAAGATGTAAATTCCTAAGGCTTCACGTGTAATCACTCTCATGGTGACATTGTCACGGTAGCCGGGATAGTAGTCAAGGCATAGTGAATACTGTGTCCCGTTCTTAATCTTGCGCTTACGCAAGGTAACTGTTTTGCATTTACTCATAATAATTATGTTTTAATTGGTTGTATACATTTTGGAGTTGTATCCATGTTTCCGATGGCAAAGGAACAACGTGAAATATCCGTGAATACCTCCACGATACATCATTTTGAAATAATTTTCGATAATCCCGATTTTTCACGGTTATTTGTTCCTTTCAGCCATGACACGCTCCACATCTGAGCGCAAAAGCAGGTTTTTCACACCCACCTTTATCTTTTCGATGTGCTTCACCTTGACGATATGGCAGATGTTGGCTGACGAAAGACCATAGATTTGCTGCACCTGCTCAACGGTATAGTAGCGTTCATCGTTCACAAGGTCAGTTCTGCGGAGTTCGTTCAAATGTGATTTGGAGTAATAGGTACGCCCGTACTCTCTTTTAGTGGGTATCTTATGGCGATAGGTGTAGGCACGGAGTGCGGTCGGCTTCATGCCGAACAGTTCCTCCACCTCCTCGGTCAGTAGCCAGTCGGTAATTTCGCTAATATCAACTGCCACACCGAAAAACTCGTCAATATGCTTCTTGCTGTAATAGTTCTTTCCTGCGATACGGCAGATGGGGATATGGTTACGCTTGGCGGAAGTGTAAAGCCATGACTGCTTTACCTTAAAAAGGGACATCACCTCCTCGCCCGAATAGAAGTCCAACACTTCTTCGCTTTCCTTTTCCCTTTTTTCTCTTTTGGCAGGTAAGGAAGATGAAGATGATTTCCTTGGTGTGGAGGTGTTGCCGGGCAGGATGCGGTGATAGGGATTGCCCTCCAACATCTGCTCGATGTCGGCTCTGCGGATGAATGCCATGCGGTTGCTGATGCGTGAGGCTTTCAGCTTGCCGATGGCTACAAGTTTGTAAATGTACTGTCGGGAACAGCCCATGAGGATGGCTGCTTTGGAAAAGGTGAGATACTCCTGATGCTGTATCTCCATCAAGGGTTGGGCGACTTTGAAGAGGTTGTTCTTCTGCATCACTCTGGCTCGTTTGGCTTCTGCCTGACAAGCCTCACTGCAATATCTTTGCATACCGCTTCGGGTTACAAAGGACTTGCCGCAAAAACTGCATTTTCTGGTTGCTTTCATACCGTTTTATCGTTTAATGGTTCATTTCTTCAATCCTATATCTCTGAAATGGTAAACGGATGTGAACGGAAGTCAACCATTGTCGCTTTTCTACACAGTGTGACTGTTTCCGCATATCGGGGCGGTTATTGTCGCTTGTCGTAAACGGTTGTAAACCCTTGTCAACTGTCTGCACGGTGTGACAAAAAACAAGCCCCGCAAATTCTCCACGTCAGAAATACGTCTCAAAAATATGTGGAAATTTGGGAAGCGACAAATGGCAACCGAAAAGTGTTAAATTTTAGAATATGCTGGTAATTAAAGATTTACACTCGGATATTTCTGATTAGTTTTGGTTGTTCTATGGTTATAAATA
>NZ_EQ973362.1:0-272629 GCF_000157055.1 Bacteroides sp. 2_2_4
GATAAGGACTTTTTCAGATAACCTCCAAACTTTTTTCGAAGTTTTTTTGTTTTTATTTTCTGATACCTTAATCTTGTAACAGAATGTCAATCATTAGGCTCTGTCTCTCTAGCAAAGCGGGTGCAAAAGTAGATAACTTATCAATAACATCCAAATATATCTGACTATTTTTCGGTTCTTTCTTGAAACTTTTTTGTAACTCATTGATTGATAACGATGTCATAGAGTATATTTTTTCAGATAGACACATCCTTATATGGAACACCTATACATTATTATATAGTATACCCAAATGTAAGTTCTATTTTCCTATACCTAACAGAAATTCTATATACATTCAAGATTCCACGATCCACTTTTCGATATTACGAGTTTCTGCGCTAAAATTTACTCCTATTTTAAAAAGTTTTCGCCCATCCGTCTCGAAAGGTAAAGCATAATGCTTATCGTTAATCTGTTGCAAAGCCTCTTCTGCTGTGCCATTCAGTTTAAATTCCATTATATAAATAAATTTATCAGTCTGCAAGACAAGATCAATGCGCCCTTCACTCGTATGATACTCTACCTTGGTGTAGAAGCCTAGCAGTTTAAAAACGATAAAAAGAACATTTTCGTAATGTAGTTCCTGATCCCAAATCACTTCGTAAGTAGTGTCTGCAAAGAAACTTTGCAGGCGGCGGAAGAAAGAGTTATAATCACCGGAACGCACTTCACGGACAAACTTCTGAATCTCAAAAGGCGACTCGACCTTGTTTACGTTCGCATAAAAAGGAAGCAGGAAGCGGATAAAACCTTCTTCCACTTCGCGATTGGGGAAACCCAAGCGATACATTCCAAATTCTTCATCATACCCCTTGATGGTGAGATATCCACTCTGATAAATTACCGGGATGGGATTGGTGGATTCAGAATCTATACTGTTCAACACTTGGACATCGGTCTCTTCATGTGCCATCCGCTCCAGGTCATAATGATGTTTTTTTAGCAATTTCACCAAATAGGTAGGCGTACCCGTTTCAAACCAATAACTACCAAACTCTTTACGCTTGAAAGCGTTCAGCAAACTGAACGGGTTGTACATGCCGATTGAATTGTGCGTAAAATGATAGCCATCATAACACTCTCTCAAATCTTCACAGAGTTTATCATACGTTATTCCACGTGCTGCTGCAAATTCATGTAGTTCCGCTTCCAGATTTTCATGGATTTCACGCTCGCTGACACCACAAATTTCGACATACTCATTCCACATTGAAATATCATCCAGATTATTCAAGTCACTGAATACACTGACTTTGCCAAACTTTGTCACGCCGGTGAGCAGAGCGAACTTTATATACCCGTCCTTCGTTTTCAAAGCGCCATAAAATGGCTTCAGGGTATTTCGGAATTGCTTTTGAAGTTCTTCATTGCCGATGGCTTGCAGCATAGGTTTGTCATACTCATCTACCAGAATAACTACACGTTGCCCCGTCTTTTCGCAAGCACGCTGAATGATACCGGCAAAGCGCAGGGAAAAGGATGTTTCAGACGGACGGGTGCCGTATTGGCTTTCCCAATATTCAAGATTATCATTCAATATTTTATCCAGACTTTCCGGCGTGTCATACTTCTCAATATTAAGGTCGAGATGCAGTATAGGATGCTTTATCCAATCCTTTTCCAACTTTTCCACAGCCAATCCTTCAAACAGTTCCTTTTTCCCTTGGAAATAAGCCTCCAAGGTAGAAATGAGCAGACTCTTTCCAAAACGGCGCGGACGACTCAAGAAGTAATAACTTCCGGTCTTGACCATTTGATACATTAATGCCGTTTTATCAATATAGAAATAACCGTCATTACGAATCTTTTCAAAATTCTGAATGCCGATAGGATAAATTTTATTGCTCATAATCTCTGCTTTTATAAATTAACGCCAGTCACCTGTCTTGCAAAGATATATATTTTTAATAGAACTCCTTCTCACGCAAGGTTAAAAGATTCTTTTCCTCAAGCCACTATTACCTCTAATTTTCCCTACAATAAAGTTTGAAAAATAAAAAAACATCTGCCACCTGCAACAAAATCGAAATAATAAACTGACTGATAAACAATTATAGCGTTGCAGATACCGTTGCAGATACGTTGCAGATAAAGTATCTGCAACACAGCGGTAAGAAGAAATATTGCACACCAAGCATCAAAGTTTATTTTCCTATCATTGAAGCGCTCGTTTCCAGCGTCAGAACTCCGGTTCCCAGGCGGGAAACTACAGTTTCCGCGCATGGAAACGAGCGTTTCCAGCCAGAGATACTAGCGTTTCCCGCTAGAGACACTGGAGTTTCCATATAGAGAAACGACAGCGAAACCGTAGCCGAAAGTATAAGGAACGATGGAATAATCGAATGGTTCTTTCATTGCTGTTTATCGGTTTTATTGTTATTAAATTCTACAAATGTACGGATAAAAAGGATAAACAGATAAAATATCCATGTTTATTTGCAAGAGCGGACAAATATGACTAACTTAGCAGAATATTATTAACAAAACAAAAGATGAAAATTACTCAATTAAGAGACAAGGACAAAACTACTGCGCTGACTACAATGGATATGGAAACGTGGATAGGAAAAACACGGACAGAAACAAAGACACGGCCTGTGTCCGCCTTCAGAGAAGTGTTGCGATATTCCCTGCCCGACTCACGCTGCTACGAAGCAGACAAGCTACCGAAGATTCTTCCGGCTGCGGAATTCCGCAGGGCCGAAGGTGGAAAACAAATGAAAAGTTATAACGGAATAGTAGAACTGACCGTCGGACCGTTGTCAGGCGGCCCGGAGATTACATTGGTAAAACAATTGGCATGGGAACAGCCGCAGACTCACTGTGTTTTTACCGGTTCGAGCGGACGGACAGTAAAAATATGGGCGAAATTTACCCGCCCAGACAATTCGCTTCCACAGAAAAGAGAAGAAGCGGAGATATTTCACGCACATGCCTATCGTTTGGCCGTTAAATGCTATCAGCCGCAAATCCCGTTCAGCATTTTACCCAAAGAGCCTAGTCTGGAACAGTACTCACGGCTGTCATACGACCCGGAACTTATGTACAGACCGGATTCCGTTCCGTTTTATCTGTCGCAACCGTCAGGGATGCCCGAAGAACTGACCTATCGGGAAGCAGTACGCTCGGAAAAGTCACCGTTGACACGGGCCGTACCGGGATATGACACGGAGCGCGCTGTATTTATGCTTTTCGAAGCAGCTTTGAGAAAGACCCATGAAGAAATCTACGAAGCGGAAGATGAAGGTGCACCCGAAAGAGGGGAAGACTTTCAGGCTATGGTGACACAACTGGCTGTCAACTGCTTCCATTCGGGCATTCCCGAAGAGGAAACGGTGAAACGTACTATTTTCCACTATTACCTGCGCCGGCAAGAGGTGCTCATCCGCCAGCTGATTAAGAATGTATATGAAGAACAAAAAGGGTTCGGAAAGAAGAGCAGCTTAGGGAAAGAACAGTACCTGTCACTCCAGACAGAGGAGTTTATGAACAGGCGCTACGAATTCCGTTACAACACCCAAGTGGGAGAAGTGGAATACCGCGAACGGAACTCATTCCATTTCTACTTCAATCCTATCAACAAACGGGTGCTGAACAGTATCGCACTAGATGCGCAGGCCGAAGGGATTCCGCTATGGGACAGGGACATAAGCCGATACATCTACTCCAACCGCATCCCCGTATTCAATCCGTTGGAAGATTTCCTCTACCATCTTCCCATCTGGGACGGCAAAGACCGTATCCGCAGACTGGCGCAAACCGTTCCCTGCGAAAACAAGCATTGGGTAGACTTGTTTCACCGCTGGTTTCTCAACATGGTCATGCACTGGCGTGGGACAGATAAGAAATATGCGAATAATGTTTCGCCCCTGCTGGTAGGCCCGCAAGGTTGCCGTAAATCGACATTCTGCCGCAGCCTCATCCCGCCCGCCATGCGTGCATACTATACGGACAGCATCGATTTCTCACGAAAGGCGGATGCCGAATTGTATCTCAATCGTTTTGCGCTCATCAACATTGACGAGTTCGACCAGATCAGCGCCACCCAACAAGGATACCTGAAACATATCCTGCAAAAACCGATTGTAAATATGCGCAAACCTTATGGAAACGCCGTGCTTGAAATGCGCCGTTATGCTTCATTCATCGCGACGAGCAACCAAAAAGACTTGCTGACCGACCCTACGGGCAGCCGCCGCTTTATCTGTATCGAAGTAACCGGAACGATAGATACAAACAAGGCGATAGATTATGAACAGCTTTACACGCAGGCCATGTATGAGCTCGATCATGGCGAACGTTACTGGTTCGACCAGTCCGAAGAACAGATTATGACCAAAAGCAACCGTGAATTTGAGCAAGTTTCACTCGAAGAACAGTTATTTTACCGTTATTTCCGTCCGGCCAAAGAGAAAGAGGATGGCGAATGGCTCTCACCGGCGGAGATTTTGGAAGATATAAAGAAAAACAGTGCCATACCGTTATCAAACAAGCGGGTAAGTGTGTTCGGGCGAGTTCTCCGTAAACACGAAATCCCATCGAAACGTGTACACAGAGGTACTGTCTACCATGTTGTACGAGTTTTATAAGACCAACAGATACGTTGCAGATACTACATCTGCAACGTATCTGCAACAGGTATCTGCAACGCTGTAATACAGTTATTCTCAATAAGATAATTCAATTTCGTTGCAGGTGGCAGATAAAACAGCACTTTACAAACTTATGTGTAGGTAAAGCTATCTTTCTGTTAAATTCTCAATGAGCCATAAACAAAAATCTCCCCTGCCTGTTACATAGACAACTTAAACATAGTAACCTAAACATAAAAATTATGGCTAGAGAAAGTGTAAAAATTCTACAAGGGAAACTAGATGTAGAAAGTTTAATCGCACAGTTGAACGCAGCATTAGCTGAAGAATGGTTGGCATACTATCAATATTGGGTAGGTGCATTAGTAGTGGAAGGTGCCATGCGTGCCGATGTACAGGGTGAATTTGAGGAACATGCCGAAGAAGAGCGCAGACATGCGCAACTGCTCGCTGACCGTATCATCGAGCTGGAAGGAGTTCCGGTGCTCGACCCTAAGCAATGGTTCGAGTTGGCAAGATGCAAATATGATGCTCCGCAGGGATTCGACTCTGTCAGTTTGCTGAAAGATAATGTAGCTTCCGAACGCTGCGCAATCCTTCGTTATCAGGAAATTGCAGATTTTACCAATGGGAAAGATTTCACTACCTGCGACATCGCCAAACATATTCTTGCCGAAGAGGAAGAACATGAACAGGATTTACAAGACTATCTGACGGACATCGCCAGAATGAAGAAATCATTCCTCGACAAGTAAATTCTAATATAATAGTGATTAGGTAAAAGAGGGTGTATCCTGCAGGGGATATTCCCTCTTTTATCTATTATAGTACGATAAAAACAAAACTATTTTAGAGTAAATCAAGAAGAAATCTTTCTTTTTTCGTATTTTTGTCCCAATATGCACGTTTAATCCAAGTAGATAACGAACATTAGCAAAAAAAAGAATGAAAGTAATTGATTTAATACATAGCAACAAGAAAACTGCTTTTTCTTTCGAGATCCTTCCACCGCTGAAAGGAACGGGAATAGAAAAGTTATATCAGACAATCGATACGCTTCGGGAATTTGACCCGAAATATATCAATATCACTACCCACCGCAGCGAATATGTGTATAAAGACCTCGGTAACGGATTGTTTCAGAGAAACCGCTTGAGAAGGCGTCCGGGAACGGTTGCCGTGGCTGCTGCCATTCAGAACAAATACAATATTACGGTAGTCCCGCATATTTTGTGCAGCGGATTCACACGTGAAGAAACCGAGTATGTGTTGCTCGACCTGCAATTTCTGAATATCACGGAATTACTGGTGTTGCGTGGTGACAAAGCGAAACATGAGTCAGTATTTACACCGGAAGGTGACGGATACCATCATGCTATCGAGTTGCAGGAACAAATCAATAATTTCAATAAAGGTATTTTTGTGGACGGTTCGGAGATGAAAGTCAGCAGTACGCCGTTTTCTTACGGGGTGGCTTGTTATCCGGAGAAGCACGAAGAAGCGCCTAATATCGAGACTGACCTTTACTGGCTGAAGAAAAAAGTGGAGAACGGGGCGGAATATGCCGTGACACAGTTGTTCTACGATAACAGGAAATATTTTGAATTTGTGGAGCAGGCGAAGGCGGCAGGTATCAATATACCTATCATTCCGGGAATCAAACCGTTCAAGAAGCTGTCTCAATTAAGCATGATTCCAAAGACTTTCAAAGTGGACTTGCCGGAAGACTTGGTGAAAGAGGCTTTGAAGTGCAAGAATGACGCGGAAGCCGAGCAAGTAGGTATCGAATGGTGTGTAGCCCAGTGCAAGGAGTTGATGGCTCACGGAGTGCCGAGTATTCATTTCTACTCTATCGGAGCAGTAGACAGTATCAAAGAAGTAGCCAAAATCATTTATTGATATGTTTTTCAGAGACGTAATCGGACAAGAAGAAATCAAGCAACGGCTCATTCAGGAAGTGAATGAGGGGCGTATTCCACATGCCCAGCTTATTTGCGGCCCGGAAGGGGTCGGGAAAATGCCGTTGGCTATTGCATACGCACGTTACATCAGTTGCACCAATCGGGGGGAGACTGATGCCTGCGGAACGTGTCCGTCCTGCGTGAAATTCAATAAATTGGTGCATCCCGACGTACATTTCGTATTCCCTATCGTGAAAAGCGCAAAGGGGAAAAAGGAAGTATGCGATGATTATATAGCCGACTGGCGACCGTTTGTTATCAATCATCCTTACTTTAATCTCAATCACTGGTTAGGAGAGATGGATGCGGAGAACTCACAAGCATTGATCTATGCCAAAGAGAGTGACGAGATTCTGAAAAAACTTAGTTTGAAATCCAGTGAAGGGGGATTTAAGATTACGATTGTATGGCTGCCGGAAAAAATGCATCCGGTGTGTGCCAACAAACTGCTGAAGCTGCTTGAGGAACCGCCCGAAAAAACGGTTTTCTTATTGGTATCGGAAGCGCCGGACATGATTCTGCCCACTATCCTAAGCCGTACCCAGCGCATGAATGTACGGAAGATTGATGAAGCCAGCATCGACCGGGTATTACAGACGAAATATAACATTTTGCCTGCCGACAGTATTTCCATTGCCCATCTGGCAAACGGGAATTTTATCAAGGCACTCGAAACAATTCATCTGAATGAAGAGAACCAGTTGTTTTTTGACTTGTTTGTCAGCCTGATGCGGTTGTCTTACCAACGGAAAATCAGGGAGATGAAAATGTGGAGCGAGCAAGTGGCGGGCATGGGACGTGAACGTCAGAAGAACTTCCTGGAATATTGCCAGCGCATGATTCGGGAGAATTTTATCTTCAACCTGCACCAGCGCAATTTGACGTATATGACGATTAATGAACAGAATTTTGCAACCCGCTTTGCGCCTTTTGTCAACGAACGGAATGTGATGGGGATCATGGACGAATTAAGCGAAGCGCAACTACATATAGAACAGAATGTAAATGCTAAAATGGTATTCTTCGACTTCTCGCTGAAGATGATTGTACTGTTGAAGCAATAATAAATATATAAACTTATGGAATATAAACTTCATAATGGAAGCGGTGGCCTTTGCTGCAAAGGATGCTCCCGACAAGATAAAAAGCTGAACACCTACGATTGGCTGGCGGACATTCCGGGCAATGCGGAAGAGAGTGACATGGTGGAAGTGCAATTCAAAAATACCCGGAAGGGATATTTTCGAAACAGCAACAAGATTAAACTGGAAAAAGGAGATGTAGTTGCCGTTGAAGCGGCTCCCGGCCATGACATCGGCGTGGTTACATTGACCGGCCGACTCGTTCCCCTGCAAATGAAGAAAGCAAACTTCAAAGCAGATACGGAAATCAAGCGTGTCTATCGGAAAGCCAAGCCGGTAGATATGGAAAAGTTCAACGAAGCCAAAGCCAAAGAACACGCTACGATGATTCGTGCGCGTCAGATTGCGTTGAATCTCAATCTGGATATGAAAATCGGAGACGTGGAGTATCAGGGGGATGGCAACAAAGCTATTTTCTACTATATTGCCGATGAGCGAGTAGACTTCCGGCAGCTGATTAAAGTATTGGCCGAAGCATTCCGCGTACGTATCGAAATGAAACAAATCGGTGCCCGTCAGGAAGCAGGACGCATCGGCGGGATCGGTCCTTGCGGACGCGAACTTTGCTGCGCTACGTGGATGACGAGCTTCGTCTCTGTTTCTACCAGTGCAGCCCGTTTTCAGGACATCTCATTAAATCCGCAGAAACTTGCCGGACAATGTGCCAAGCTAAAATGCTGCCTGAATTATGAGGTGGACTGTTACGTGGAAGCTCAAAAACGTCTCCCTTCGAGAGAGATAGAACTGGAAACGAAGGATGGTACTTTCTATTTCTTCAAAGCAGATATTCTAAGCAATCAGGTTTCTTATTCTACGGATAAAAACTTCCCTGCCAACCTGGTCACCATCAGCGGCAAACGTGCGTTTGAAGTAATCTCCATGAATAAGAAAGGGATGAAACCGGACAGCTTGCTCGAAGAAGAAAAGAAACCGGAACCGAGAAAACCTGTTGACTTGCTGGAACAGGAAAGTGTTACCCGTTTCGACCGCAGCCGGAATAATAAAGAGGGCGGCAATAATGCTAACCGGAATAATAAAAAGAAGAAGAAAGGAAACAATAATAACGGAAACCGCCCGCAACAGCAAGCAGAAGGCGGCAATCGTCCGCAACAACCTCAACGGGAGAATGAAAACCGCCCGCAGCAGTCAGAAAACGGCAACAGAGGGGAAAGAGACAACCGCCCGAGAAATAACAATAACAACAACCGGAACAGAGGACAGAACCAGGGACGGAACAACGAAAACAGACGTCCGGAAAGAGGATCAAATCAGGAACGTCCACAAGGACAGGAACGGTCGAATCAGGAACGTCCGCAACAGCAAGACCGTCAACGCGAACAGCAAGGACAGGAACGTCAAGAACGTCGTCCCAACCACGAGCGTCCTTCCAGACCGGAAAGAAATCAGAATCAGGAGAAACAGTCAACTAATGAAAAGCCTACTCAAGAATAGTATATTGAGTCTATTCAGCGCTTGCTTACTGACAGCCTGCAATGAACATACAGTGTATCACTCTTATCAATCCCTTCCCAACAAGGGATGGGGAAAGAGTGATACACTCTCTTTTCATATTCCCATAACTGACAGCGTTCCCACTACTCTCCGGCTTTTTGCGGAAGTCCGCAACAGTATCGAATATCCTTATCATGACCTCCATTTATTTATCAGTCAGAATCTACAGGATTCTACGGTATGGCGCACTGATACCATTGCTTTCTGCCTGGCTGACTCTACCGGAAGATGGACGGGACACGGATGGGGAAGCATTTACCAATCGGAAACTTTTATTACATCTGTCCGCCCTTTACATCCTGCAAATTATACTATTAAAATTATGAGCGGAATGAAAGATGAAAAGTTACAAGGATTGAGCGATGTAGGTATCCGTATTGAGAAGCAGTAAGATTAAAGTCTTCTGCCACGTCCTGCATCAATGCGCAGGAAGATAAACAGCAATATCGTAAATCCCCATAAAGAAGAACCTCCATAGCTGAAGAAAGGCAATGGAATACCGATAACCGGGGTTAATCCCAGCACCATACCGATATTAATAAATAAGTGGAAAAGGAAAATACTGACGACCGAATATCCATAAACCCGCCCAAAGTTGGAAGTCTGCCGCTCGGACAGGAAGATTAATCGTAAGATCAAAATCAGGAAAGCCAACAAGACAGCAGCCGAACCGACAAATCCTTGTTCCTCACCCACTGTACAGAATATAAAGTCGGTATCCTGTTCGGGCACGTACTTTAATTTTGTTTGCGTACCATTCAGGAACCCTTTTCCTGTCAACCCACCGGAACCGATGGCAATCTTGGACTGATTCACGTTGTATCCGGCACCGGTCAAATCTTCTTCCAAACCGAGCACTACTTTGATACGGACTTGCTGGTGAGGTTCGAGCACATTATCAAATACATAATTGCTGGAATACAGGAAGCCGACAGAACCGATTGTAAACAGGGCAATCAGGAAATAAGTACGCTGCCGCTCACTTAATGCCAAATAAATCAGATAGCCTATCACCACAATACAAAGCGTCCATTGCACCCAAACGAGGCTAAAATGCACCCAATATTCGGATATTAAATAAGCAATCAGTAATATAGCCAAACTTCCACCAATGATATTGCGGGTGGCAGACCATTTCTTACGATATACCCACACCATACCACCGGCAAATAATAAGATCAATAGTAATACGATAAATTCTCCCAGTGGTGTAGGAGTATCGGCGATAAAGACTTCATCAAAACGGATGCCGACCACAAAGTAGATTACCGCACATACGCCCGCAAAAAGCACTACCCCCGGCATTCCTTCACGATAAAGAACCAGAAAAAAAGCAAGATAAACCAATGCGGACCCTGTCTCCCGCTGACCGATAATCAATAACATCGGAAGAAGAATGATGAATCCCAGGATAAAGGCACACTTTTCTTTCTTGATACTAAATGAATAAGAGTTCATGTATTTAGCCAACGCCAAGGCCGTAGCGAACTTGGCAAACTCGGCGGGTTGCAGGCTCACAGGCCCCATGACAAGCCACGAGCGTGATCCTTTGGTGTCCGGTGCTATGAAGATGGTAACAATGAGCAAGAGAATCATCCCCACATATATAATGTACGCGAACATATCATACATACGGTCTTCCAGCATCAACAGCACGAATCCGAGTCCAAAGGAACAGATAATCCACACAAACTGCTTGCCGGCACGGGTCGAGAAGTCGAGGAAGTCGCGTTCGCCATAGTCATAGCTGGCTCCGCAGACGCTAAACCATCCGCCAACAATCAGGAGCAGGTAAATAAAAATCGTTACCCAGTCCAGCGTTTTCCACAAACTATCGTTCCTCGTTACCATATAATATCACTCTGTTACTAAATTCTTCCGCCCTCAACTCGTTCTCCGGCGAGAGCTTGCCTTTCAAATACTGTTCCATCATCAGTGCGCCGAAAGGAACTCCGTAAGTAGCACCCCATCCGCCGTTCTCTACATAGACGGCAATAGCTATCTTCGGTTTGTTCATCGGCGCAAAGCCCATAAATACCGAGTGGTCGTGTCCGCGGTTCTGCGCAGTACCCGTTTTTCCACAGGCTTCCAAATCCGGAACCATCACTGACAGCATACGGCAAGTTCCTCCGGTGGCTGCGCCACGCATCCCTTCTACGACTGATTCATAATGTCTTTTCTCAATAGTGGTATAACGTGGTACGCGATAGATGCTGTCCAACTGATTATCTTGGATTTCCTTTACAATATGCGGTGTCACAAAGTATCCTCTGTTAGCAATCGTTGCTCCCAAGTTAGCAATCTGAAGGGGAGTGGATAGAATTTCCCCCTGTCCGATAGAGATACTGATTACTGTCAGTCCGTTCCAATGTCCGCGATAAGCTTTATCGTAGAACTGCGCATTCGGAATCAGCCCCCGTTTCTCTCCCGGCAAATCAACTCCCAGTTTGTAGCCAAATCCTTGCGAAACCATGTGGTCTTTCCAGACCGTAATAGCGTTTTGCGGTGAACCGTATTTACGATCGCCAAACATACGGAACAGTCCCCAACAGAAATAGGAGTTGCACGATGTAGCAATAGCCGGAATCAATGGCAAGGGAGATCCGTGAGCATGGCAGCCTACTGTCAATCTTCCGTAATGGAACCCATGTGAGCAAGGGAATGCCGGACTTTGTTCGGTGATAATTCCTTCTTGCAGGAACGTCAGTCCTTGCGCTGTCTTGAACGTAGATCCCGGAGGGTACACTCCCATCAGGGCACGATTCAAAAGCGGTTTGGTCATATCACGTTGCAAGGCCAGATGGTTCTTGCCACGCTGGCGGCCAATCATCAAATGCGGGTCATAATTGGGAGAGGATACCAGACAAAGGATTTCTCCGGTCTCCGGTTCGATAGCCACAATGCTTCCAATCTTATTCTTTAATAAACGTTCGCCCAGCATCTGCAAGTCAATATCCAAACTCAATGTCAGGTTCTTGCCGGGAACGGAAGGACGGTCATATTCACCATCCATATAATGTCCCTGGATACGACCGTGCGCATCGCGAAGCAGAATCTCAATTCCTTTCTCGCCACGCAGATACTTTTCATACGATTTCTCGACTCCTAACTTGCCGACATAATCCCCACGGATGTAATATCCTTCTTCATCCGCTTCCATTTCTTTTGCGGAGACTTCTCCGATATCTCCCAAAGCATGGGCGGCAGCATTGTACGAATATTGGCGGATGGTACGCCGTTGGATATAAAAACCACGAAACTTAAACAGCTTTTCTTGAAAGACACCACATTCTTCCGCCGAAAGTTGCGACATAAACAACTGGTTGGTATAGCGGGAATAGCCCGGATTGCGACGACGGTCTTTCATGTCGCTCATTATTTTGAGAAACTGCGCACGGGTGATATTCAACGATTGGCATAAATCGAGTGTGTCCAGATTCTCTATTTCCTTTGGCACGATCGTTATGTCGTATGCCGGCTGGTTGAATACCAGCAATTTACCGGTCCGGTCATAAATAGCACCACGCGAGGGGTATTGGATCTTATTCAAAAAAGCGTTACTGTCAGCATTCTTCTTGTAGTCATCGGTCGTGATCTGCAATACAAAAAGACGTATCAGATAAATCAAAACAATGGAGATAGCAATGCCTCCGATTACAAATTTGCGCTTCTCTAAGATATAATCTTTTGCCATCGTTACTTCTTAATCCCTTCTATAGCTATGATACAGGTTACAGTCAGAATAGTGCAAAGAAGCACTCGCAACAGTAACAGCCAAATGCTGGTAAATGAGAAGAACTCAATGGAGAGTAATGCCAGACTGTGCACAAAAACACTTGCAGTAGTATATTTTAAGAAAGGACTGATTCCCATCGTCTTGAAAGAGGGAATAAGGCTGTCCGGATTATCACGGGGCATGAACAGACGAAGCAAAGAAGGACGGAGAAAGGCAAGCAATACGGTAGCTGCCGCATTCATTCCCGGAGTATCGGAGAATATATCAATGGTCAGCCCGAAGAAAAAAGCCCACAACATCAGTTCATTCCGGGAAGTACCGGAGCTGAATTTCAGAATAAAATAGATATAGAGAAAAGGAGTAGCATAGCCGGCAATATGTACACTATTAAGGATTAGCACCTGAAGAAGTACCAAGCCGATAAACCATCCGATTCTATGTATATAAGTAATAATCATTCTTTCATCACCTTGTTTTCAAGTTTCTTCTGTTCTTCCTGACCTGTCCGAGCTACCACCCGAACGTCACTCAACTTACCGAAATCAGTAGCCAGCTTGATTTTCAACAGATAGGAAAGTCCGTCATTAGAGTCGGACATATCATCCACCGTTCCCACCATTATACCTTCGGGAAAGACGGTGGAGAAACCACTGGTAACGACTGTATCTCCCAAATTAAACTCTGCATGACGAGGCAAGTCTTTCAGATAAGCATAGCGCGAATCTCCATGTTCCCATTTCAGATAACCGAAATAATCACTGCCGATAATCTTGCAACTGATATTCGACTTGCTGTTCAGTACCGAAATCACCACCGAGTAGGAAGGAGAGGTTTCATAAACAATCCCTACAATCCCATTACCATCCACCACTCCCATTTCGGAGCGAATACCGGAAGAGGAACCTTTATCGAGCGTGATATAATTATCAACCAGATTCAAACTGTTCTTTATCACATGCGCTTTAAACAACTGATAATCCGCTTGCGGCACCTGCCGGATGCTGTTGATTGCCATAGAATCGAGCTGCTGCTCTCTCAATGCTTTTTCCAGATTAGTGATCTGTTGTTCGAGCACCATGTTGCGATCCAATAGATCTTCATTGACCGATTTCAGATGAAAATAAGAGGAAATCCCTCCCGAAACTTCATAAACCGCCCCCACAACCGTATTGGCAGAAGTGAAGAATGCACTCTGCTGATAACGGTTGAACCGAAATAACAAAACAAAACTGGCTACCTCCAATAAGATGAAGAGGAACCAGTAATTGTATTTCAGAAGGAAGTTTAATAAATTCCTCATCCCCGGTTTATCTCATTAAGAAAGAGAAACGGTCTACGTTCTTCAATGCCACTCCTGTACCTTTGGCAACTGCATGCAAAGGATCTTCCGCAATATGGAAAGGAATGTTGATCTTATCGGTCAATCTCTTATCCAGTCCACGAAGCAATGCACCACCTCCGGAGAGATAGATACCATTGTGCACAATATCAGCATACAGTTCAGGAGGTGTATTTTCCAATGCACTCAAGATAGCAGTTTCGATCTTTGAAATTGATTTCTCCAGACAGTGGGCTACTTCCTGGTAGCATACAGGCACCTCCATCGGAAGAGCTGTGATACGGTTCGGCCCGTGAACGATATAATCTTCCGGAGCATCATCACCCAGTTCGGTTAAAGCAGCACCTACATTGATTTTGATACGTTCTGCCATACGCTCGCTGACTTTCACATTGTGCTGACGGCTCATATATTCGCGAATATCCTCTGTCAGGTCATCACCGGCTGTGCGGATGGAGTTGTTGGAAACGATACCTCCCAAAGAGATAACGGCAATTTCCGTAGATCCACCACCTATATCGACAATCATGTTTCCTTCCGGAGCTTCCACGTCGATGCCGATACCGATTGCCGCAGCCATCGGCTCGAAAATCAAATAAACATCACGACCGCCAGCATGTTCCGCAGAGTCACGGACAGCACGGAGTTCAACTTCCGTACTCCCCGAAGGAACGCCAATCACCATGCGAAGAGAAGGTGAAAACAAATGGTTGCGAGTATTCACCTGCTTTATCAAACCGCGCATCATCTGCTCGCAAGCATAGAAGTCGGCAATCACTCCGTCTCTCAACGGACGGATGGTACGTATGTTTTCGTGGGTTTTTTCATGCATCAACTTCGCCTTTTCCCCCACGGCAATCATCTTTTCTGTACGGCGATCCAGAGCTACAACCGAAGGCTCATCCACCACGATTTTTCCGTTCGTGATGATGATAGTATTGGCTGTGCCCAAGTCCATTGCTATCTCTTGTGTAAAAGAAAATAATCCCATTCTTAATTCTTATTTTTAGTGTTTAAAATGACGGATACCGGTAGTTACCATCGCCATACCATGCTCATTGCAATAAGCAAAGGATAAATCGTCTTTTACCGAACCTCCCGGTTGGATAACAGCCGTAATACCTTCTTTATCTGCAATTTCCACACAGTCGGGGAACGGGAAGAAAGCATCGGAAGCCATCACTGCACCATTCAGATCAAAACCGAATGATTTGGCCTTTTCTATTGCTTGCTTCAATGCGTCTACACGCGAAGTCTGTCCTACACCGCTTGCAAGAAGTTGCTTATCTTTTGCCAATACGATGGCGTTGGATTTGCTGTTCTTTACAATTTTGTTGGCAAACAACATATCTTCTACTTCTTCCGGAGTAGGAGCTTTGTCTGTCACGGTTTTCAGGTCAGCTACCGTTTCAATATTAGTATCTTTATCCTGCACCAATACGCCATTCAGTAAAGCACGGAATTGCTTTTTAGGCAATTTAGCTTCTTTACGAACGAGGATGATGCGGTTCTTTTTCTGTCCCAGGATTTCGAGTGCATCCACATCATAATCCGGCGCGATAATCACTTCGAAGAAAATCTTGTTGATTTCTTCCGCAGCTTCTTTGTCGATGACACCATTCGTAATCAATACACCGCCGAAAGCAGAAACCGGATCACCGGCCAATGCGTCTTTCCAAGCTTCTAAAACTGTAGCACGGGAAGCTAATCCGCAAGCGTTGTTGTGTTTCAGGATAGCGAAAGTGAGGTCATCGAATTCGTCGATCAGGTCAACGGCTGCGTTGATGTCGAGAAGATTGTTATAAGAGATTTCTTTTCCGTGAATCTGGTCGAACATTGCTTCCAGATTTCCGTAGAAATAACCTTTCTGATGTGGGTTTTCACCGTAACGAAGTTGCTTCTGGCTATTAACAGAGCAACGGAAAGCAGAACCTTCGCCGGCATCGAAATAATTGAAAATAGCCGAATCGTAGTGAGAAGAAACGGCAAATGCTTCTTTAGCCATCCAGCGACGTTCTTCAAGTGAAGAAGTAGCGCCGTGCTCCATCAACATATCCAATAATGGTTTGTATTGAGCTTGAGAAGCTACGATGATTACATCGTTATAGTTCTTGGCTGCGGCACGAATCAGTGAGATTCCGCCTATATCGATTTTTTCAATAATGTCTGCTTCAGATGCACCGGAAGCTACAGTAGCTTCGAACGGATACAAATCAACAATAACCAGATCTATCTCGGGAATTTCATATTTCTCAATCTGTTGCATATCCTGTTCCAGACCACGACGACAAAGAATACCTCCGAAAATTTTCGGATGTAATGTCTTTACTCTACCACCGAGAATAGAAGGATAAGTGGTCAAATCTTCCACTGCCTTGCAAGGATATCCCAATGATTCAATAAACTGACGAGTTCCGCCTGTTGACAAAAACTCTACTCCCTCTTCATGAAGTTTGGTAATAATTTCATCCAAACCTTCTTTATGGTATACAGATACCAATGCAGTTTTTATTCTTTTAGACTCTGACATTGAATTGCTTATTAAGTATTTGGTGTGCAAAGTTACGAAATATTGTTTATCGTACGTAATAAATAAGGTGTGAATTAATAAAAAAAAGCGTTGACTCTCCTCAACGGAAAATCAACGCCTCTTCGCATATATGTTCTCTATTCAAAAACTATTACCAAATAGATACTCGTTTTTCTTTAGGTACGAACATCGAATCCTGTTCGGTGATTTTGAATGCTTCATACCAATTCTGGATATGAGGAAGAGCACCGTCCACACGCCATTTGCCTAATGAGTGAGGATCAAGTTTGGTTAATCGGAGAATTTCTTCCGGACGGATATTTCCTGCCCACACATTAGCGTAAGCTAGGAAGAAACGTTGTTCCGGAGTAAATCCGTCAATAATTTCCAGCGGTGCGGCTTCTGTTGCATTCTTGAATGCCTGGAAAGAAACTTGCAAACCTCCGTGGTCGGCAATGTTCTCTCCAAGTGTCAGGCTACCGTTTGCGTGTACGCCCGGAGCGACTTCAATACTGTCAAAGAAGTTAACCATCACCTGTGCCCGTTCTTCGAACTTTTTAGCATCTTCTTCTGTCCACCAGTCTTTCAGGTTTCCGTCTTTGTCATATTGACGTCCCTGATCGTCAAATCCATGAGTCATTTCATGGCCGATTACCACGCCGATTGCACCGTAGTTCATAGCATCGTCCGCATTCATATCGAAGAACGGAGGTTGCAGGATAGCTGCCGGGAAGCAGATTTCATTGGTAGTCGGGTTATAATAAGCGTTCACTGTTTGAGGAGTCATCAACCATTCATCCTTGTCTACCGGTTTGCCGGCTTTGGCAATCATTTCGTTGTAATCCCATTCGTTGGCACGCTCGATATTTGCCCAGTAAGAATCATCTTTGATCTCCAGTGCGGAGTAATCTTTCCATTTATCAGGATAACCTATTTTTACATGGAAGGTTGCCAGTTTCTCCAACGCTTTTTCCTTGGTCGGTTCACTCATCCATTCCAAACCTTTGATACGTTCTCCTAAAGAAGTTTGCAGGTTCTTCACCAGTGTAACCATACGTTCTTTGGCAGCAGCCGGGAAGTACTTCTCTACATACATCTGTCCTACCACTTCGCCAAGTACACCATCTACGGTGCTCACGGAACGTTTCCAGCGAGGTTGCATTTCTTTCTTACCAGACATTGTCCTACTGTAGAAGTCGAAGTTTTGTGCTTCAAAATCATCGCTTAGATAAGAAGCGGCAGCATCTATCAATCCCCATTGGAGGTACAATTTCTGATCGTCCAGTGATACGGTATTAATCACATCGGCTACTTCCTTCATGGCAGCAGGCTGACCTACGTTCACTTCTTCCAAATCTTTCAAACCGGAAACGGTGAAATAAGTATCCCAGTCAAAAGTCGGGAAGTTCTTTTTCAGCGTCGCCCTATCCATCTTGTTATAATTAGCATGAGGATCACGCAATTCCACTTGTGAACGAGCCGCTTTCGCCAGGCGAGTTTCGATGTTCATCACTGCTTTCACCGCTTTCTGTGCAGTAGCCTCATCATAACCTGCTAATTGGAACATCTTGGCGATATGTTCCTGATATTTATTACGGATATTTTTAGTCTGCTCGTCATTCTCCAGATAATAGTCACGCTGTCCCATTCCGATACCACCTTGATAGGTCTGTACGATATTCATGGAACTGTTCATATCATCCGCACTTACAAACATGGTGAAGTAAGGACGGATGCCTTTCTTCTGGCTCTCTGCGATATATGCGTAGATTTCTCCTTTATCCTTGAGAGCGTCAATGGCTGCCAGTTCTGCTTTGATCGGAGCTACACCTTCCTGATTCAGCTTCACGCTATCCATTGCGATATTATAAAGATCACCTACTTTCTGCGCAGCACTGCCCGGTGCGTTATCTTTCTTCGCTGCCAATTCGGCAATCAATGCTTTCAGTTGTTCACGACTGTTTTCGCGCAACATGTCGAATGTACCGAAACGTGAATACTCGTCTGTCAGCGGATGATCTTTCACCCAACCTCCACAGGCATATTGATAAAAACTTGTACCCGGCATAGCCGTGGTATCCAGATTAGCAAGGTCGATACCGGACGTCAGCACAGCCTCTTTCTTACTGTTACATCCTGTTGTCATAAGGCATACGGCAAGAATTGGTAAATACTTGGTTACTTTCATATTGTATAAATAATTAAATAGTCTCTCTAATCAACAATCATCCTACCCGCAGTCCGACACCGAGGAAGAAGGTGACCGACACCGAGGAACGCCTCGTTCCTCAACGAGAAACACCTGTTTCGACACCGAGAAACAGATACCCGCCAGGAATACCTTCTACCGAGGTATAGCATTTCTCTCACATAGTGCCCGGAAGTATGCGTTTTGTTCTAGTTTTTCGCTTCTTCCAGTTCCATCGAAACCCGCTCCCACTCTTCAACAATGCCATCCAACTGTTGCTTCAGTTTTTGATGCCGTTCATAGAGCTGCATATCCGAAGCTCCTTCGGGAGTTGCCATCTTCGCTTCTACGATAGCAATCGCGGATTCGGTTTCCTCTATTGAAGCTTCACAGTCCGCCACCTGGCGTTCGAGTTTCTTAATCTTCTTATTAAGTTCTTTCTGGGCTTCGTAAGAGAGCTTATTCTCCGAAGGCTGAACGGTTTCAGGTTCATTACCTTTAGCTGAAGCCGTGGGAGAAGCCGACAATCCCGCTCCTTTCTGAAGCTCGTTCAAGCTATCTATCTTTTTCTTTTGCAAGAATTCATAGATACCTCCAAGGTGTTCTTTTACAAGTCCACCACCAAACTCATATACTTTAGTCGCAAGTCCATCCAGAAAATCACGGTCGTGGCTGACAAGAATCACTGTTCCGTCAAATTCGCGGATAGCTTCCTTCAAAACATCTTTCGAACGCATATCCAAATGATTGGTCGGTTCGTCCAGAATCAGTAGATTTACGGGTTCCAGCAGAAGTTTAATCATCGCCAATCGCGTACGTTCTCCTCCGGAAAGGACTTTCACCTTTTTATCCGAAGCTTCGCCTCCAAACATGAAAGCTCCCAGTATATCACGTATCTTCAGACGGATATCTCCTGTCGCTACCCGGTCAATCGTATCGAATACAGTCAAGTTCTCATCCAACATTTGTGCCTGGTTCTGCGCAAAATAACCGATTTGTACATTATGTCCGATCGTTAGTTTGCCTTCGAAATCAATCTCGTCCATGATACATTTCACCAAGGTAGACTTACCCTCTCCGTTCTTCCCGACGAAAGCCACTTTCTCTCCCCTGTTGATAGTCAGGTTGACATCATGGAAAACGACATGGCTGCCATACGCTTTGCGCACATCTTCGCAAATCACAGGATAGTTTCCGCTACGACTGGCTGGAGGGAATTTTAAACGCAAGGCGGAATTATCTTCCTCGTCCACTTCGATGCGGTCTATCTTTTCCAGTTGCTTGATACGGCTTTGCACCTGTACGGCTTTCGTTGCTTTATAGCGGAAGCGTTCGATGAAGTCTTCTGTATCCTGTATTTGTTTCTGCTGATTTTCGTAAGCACGGAGCTGTTGTTCACGGCGTTCTTTACGCAGGACTACAAACTCATCGTACTTCACTTTGTAGTCGTAAATCTGACCGCAAGTGATTTCGATGGTACGGGTAGTTACGTTATTCAGGAAAGCACGGTCATGGCTGACTAATACGACTGCATTGGCACGTGTAGACAAAAAGTTTTCCAACCATTGGATACTTTCAATATCAAGGTGATTGGTCGGCTCATCGAGCAAAAGCACGTCCGGGCGACGTAAAAGCAATTTTGCCAATTCGATACGCATACGCCATCCACCAGAAAACTCCGAAGTAGGGCGTTCAAAATCTTCCCGGCTGAATCCCAATCCAAGAAGTGTCCGTTCGATTTCCGCCTGAAAGTTCGTACCGCCCATCATCAGAAACCGGTCGTTTTCATGCGTGAAACGGTCTATCAACTGATGATATTCTTCCGAATCATAGTCTGTCCGTTCGGCCAATTCCTGATTCATCCGTTCCAACTTCGCCTGAAGCTCAAATATATGTTCGAATGCCAGTTCTGCCTCTCCCATCACCGTCCGGTTGTCGGAAAGAATCATGACTTGTGGCAAATATCCGATGGTTACATCTTTCGGAGTAGCTACCACTCCGCGTGTCGATGACTGCAAACCTGCCAATATCTTCAGCATGGTTGATTTGCCGGCACCATTTTTGCCGACCAATGCAATGCGGTCTTTCTTATTAATTACATAGCTGACGTCCTCAAAAAGCGGCGTCGCATTAAATTCTACTGATAATCCTTCTACTGAAATCACTTCTGCTTCTGATTTATAACATTTTGGACTGCAAAGATACTGAATATTTATTAGATACTACTTAGTATGATACGTTATGAAAAACAAAAAAAGCAGTCATTCTTATGAATGACTGCTCTTTATCTTAATCAATGGCTCTTCTTTAGAACAACTTAGCAGGATATTCACCGGCATCTACCAATGCCTGAATCTTATCTACTACGCTCTGACGGTCTTCCGGATAAGTGACGCCGAACCACTTGCTGGTAGTATCCAGTACTTCAACAGTGGCAGTTCCGTCATTAATCAATTTATCTACCATCAATGGGATGAAGAACTCGCTCTTCAGGTTTTCCATATTCTTCGGATCGCTTAGGAAAGTCTTGAAGAATTCCTGGCTGTAAGCGAAGTAATCAGGAGTAAAGCCCCAGAAGTTCATACTTACCGGAGTCGTGTCGGGAGTAGCCGTCCATTCGCCATCATCACCGATATATTTCACTTCACCGTCCAGACGTTGAATCTTCGTACGTTCTACTACAGAAGTCAACAATCCTTTAGCATCTGTACTACAGATACCACGAGATACCGTACCGCTTTCGCTCAATGTATTTCCTACACGGAAACCTACCATCGAATAAACGTTCTTTGAATTTTCAGGAAGAGCAGAAAGGAATTTGCCCATTACCTGGAAAGAATCACGACCATAGAAATCATCGCAGTTAATCACTGCAAACGGTTCTTTAATCACATCAGCACCCATCATTACTGCATGGTTAGTACCCCAAGGTTTGGTACGGTCTGCCGGGCAAGTAAAGCCTTCCGGAAGATCGTCGATTGATTGAAATACCAGTTCGCAAGGAATGTGACCTTCGTATTTGGAAATAATTTTATCACGGAAATCTTGTTCAAAATCTTTGCGGATTACAAATACAAGTTTGCCAAATCCGGCATTGATAGCATCATAGATTGAGTAATCCATAATAGTTTCGCCATTAGGACCCAGTCCGTCTAATTGCTTCAAGCCTCCATAACGGCTACCCATACCGGCTGCCAATAAGAATAAAGTTGGTTTCATAAATTGTGTAATATTAAAAGGTTAGTGATGTCAACGGCATCAGATTTCGTTGCAAAATTACAAAAATAGTTGAATCCAACAGGACAAATATCAATCATTATTTACCAAAATCGTACAAAAATCATTCATTAGAAGGGATAACCGATAGCAAAATGTATTCCCAGATTCTTCATAAAGGATCCTGTGACATTGTAATATCCGCTTCGTTCTGTATCGTAAGGCAAATGCAAAGGTATACCGAAGTCGAGACGGAACACCAGAATATCCATATCATAACGAATACCGACACCAGTACCCAAGGCGATTTGTTTCGGGAAAGTTTTCAGTTCGAGTTGTGAATTGGGACGGGCCTCATCCTTTCGCATCAGCCAAACGTTTCCCGCATCCAGGAAAGTGGCTCCCCAAATGCTCTTAAAGATACGGAAACGGTATTCTACATTTGCCTCAAAACGGAAAGTACCCGTCTGGTCGAGGTAAGAATAGCGGCTTTCCGCCGGATGGTATCCGCCCGGGCCGATGCTACGTACTGTAAAAGCGCGGATGCTGTTGGCACCACCCACATAGAATTGTTCGCTGTAAGGGGCTATCGTTGCATTACCGTAGGCGAAGAGAGCGCCCAAAGCTACACGGGAAGCAATCTTATTATTCTTGTCCATATTCCACAAATGGCGGAATTCCGTATTCAGTTTCACAAACTGCGCGAAAGGAACGTTCAGCAAACGTTTGTCCTCTTTGCTGAAAGACTGACCGAAAGCACGGTAAATCACCGAGGTCAGGTTACCGGCAGAGGTTACAGTCGATTGCCACCAAATCGGATTTTTAATACCGCGTGCGGAAGCATTATCATAGGTATAGGTATATTCCATAGCAGGAATAAACTGATCTTTCAAACTGATATATAATGCAGGATTGGCATCGGCAATTTCCCTGAACTCTTCTGATTGGTGTTGAAGGACGTTGAATGTCAGTTTAAAAGGGGTGATACTATGTCGGCTTGTACGTGTCGGCTGGAAATCGTAGGTAGCATTTCCGCCGAATGACAACAGTTTATAATACCTGGCACGGTTCAACTGGTCGATGTATAGACGGAATGTAGTGGTAGCCGGAAAGTCAAACTCCCTTTTCCCCCAATGCGGGAAAACCACGCGCGGGAAAGTCAGAGAGGTGGAAACTCCCATCTCCCAACTGTTCATCAAAGAACTTTTTTCTCCTCCGCCGGTTTGCCATTCATAAGAGCCTTTCAGCTTCACGTTCCAGCTTTCGCCACCTCCAAATACATTGTTCCGGGTGACACCGAATGATGCTCCGGGCCCGGTTTGGTCGTTACTTTTGGTTACAACATTCAATTCCAGTTCGGCGTCCAGCGGCTTGGCAAATGTGGCCTGCATGGTTACGTTCAGCGTATCACAAACAGCTGTCGTATCTTTCGGGGCATATTGCAAATCCAGATAACTGAAGATTCCCAACTGGCTAAGTTTCTCCTGCACCTGCTCCTGTCGATACTGACTGTAAAGACGAGTGCGATTGGAAGCCCGCATCTGTGCATTCCGCACAAACTGTTGATAGTTCAACCAACGGTAAAGCATATTCGGACGTACCTGCAATTTCTTATAATAATGTATATTCAGATTCTTATACATCATGCTGTCATTGGGCGCCTCACCATTCTTGCCAAACAGGTAAACAGAGGCATCTCCTACATAGTAAGGACGTTGTGCCGCAGCGGGTAATCCCGGAACGGGAATCAGACGAAGGCTGATATGTCCACCGGGAACCAATGTCGTATCTGCCTGATAAGTCATATAATCGGGACGGAAGTAAAAATATCCCCGGTTACGCAACAGCGTACTGATACGGGTACGCTCTTCATCCAGATCGACCACGTTGAACTGCTCGCCGGGACTTATATAAGACATTCGACGTCCCCGTTCCATAATGCGCAACGTTTGAGGAGTGAAACGCTGATAATAAACCGTATCTATAAAATAAGGATTCTTCATGTCTACCGTATACAGAATACTTGCTTTCAGGCTGTCTTTCTTATCGACCAATGTTTCATAAGTCACTTTCCCATTGAAGTAACCATAATCACGGAGCAAGTTTGTAGCCACCTTGATGCGGACCTCCGGATTGACAGTGGAAATAAATACCGGAGGGTTAGCAGCCAGACGGTTGAACATCCACTTTCCAAATCCTTTTTTATATTTCACAAAGTCGTTATACATCCACATTTTAAAAGGAATAGGCAGAAGCCCTCCCAACATCTTCGTACTGGGAGTTTTATCAAGGGCCGCCTCAATCTCTGTCAGAGCCGTCCCTCCTACCGGTGTTGTCGACTTATTCTGTATAACAGTTTTTCCTCCTGTATAAAGTACCTCCCCTTCGGGCAGATGCTTTGTCACCGAACAACCCGAAAATAAGATGAGACCCATCAGGCAACTTATTAATATGTTACTATATATACCTTTCATGTTTACTTCTTTTTCTTAAAGATGAACAGTTCGCTAAGTTTATCCAGCTTCTTGCGAAGTACCAGACCGACTCCGGTTTCCGTAATCTCGCCTTCGAGTACACTCTCGTAGTTTTTATCGTAGAACAGACGGACATAACGGGTTCCGGTTCTATCCAAGCGATATTCCAGAGAGATGTTATCGATGAAAGATTCCGCGTCATTCGTCGCATTCTCACCCGTAGAAACTTTACCTCCGATTACAATCTGGAAACGGTTATTGAAGAGACGTTGTGAATAACGGAAACTGTAATCCGTACGCTTACCACCCGTATCCGACAGATCGTGGTCTTCGATACCGACAGAAACACTGGCATTTTTCAGGTTCCCCATCAATGAGTTGATTTGGCTACTTAATACGGAGTTCAATGCAGAACCCATATTCAGTTTACCCAGTCCACCACCTCCGCCACCAATCGGTCCGGTGCCAAGGTAGGTTTTCATAACCATGATATATAGAGCCTGTTTACCTCTCTCTTCCGCGCCCATAGCCGTCAATTCATTTTGTATGGTTGCGTCTTCGGGGGCAGATACGTCAAAGGCGAAAGAAAGATTATCCAGTCGGTTCTTGACGACGATAGACACATCGAAATTAACCATACGTGTTCCGCCATTCTCTCCTTCGGAGACAGAAGCGCGGATACGGTCGGTTGCTTTGAAGTTCAGCATCGGGTCCATAGGATTTCCCGTCCATTCCACATAGCTGCCGTTGTCGATAGCAAATTCTTTGGCAGCGATGACAGGCAAAGCATATTTCATCAAACCGCCGCTCAATGTATAGCGTCCGGTCAATGTCAGATCACCTTGCGGAGTATATTTCATTGAGAGGTCACCTCCTCCCTCCAGTTCAACACGATTGTCATTGCTTGCGTCCAAATCGACTTTCAAACGAACGGACGGGTCGATGTGTACCATCATCACCATATCCAGCCCGCCTAAAGAAACGGTCGGCACTTCTTGCTGAACAACCGTAGTGGTGTCACTAAATGAAGTAAAGGTTACCAAACTTCCCAAACGGTCCTGCACAGTCAACGGTGAATCGGTCAATATATAAGAAACATCTGTATTGCCCAGCAAACTCATGTTTCCACGCATATTCAATCCGTCTAACGGCCCTTTCACCGTTGCCCGGAAATCAGCATATACTTTTCCGTAAACCAGACTTTCACGGGTACGTTTGGCATCCAGAAGCGTATAGTTCTGTGCCAGCAGATTCAGATTTGCCATCGGCCGGGACATATCTCTGAAATCGACAGATCCGTCAATCGTAAATGGATTCTTTCCTGTTGTATAAATAGCGAATTTATCAAATTCCAAACGATTATTCTTTATCTGCACCGGGCGGTTATCAAACCGGAAGTTAGCACCATACTGCCGGGAAAGGACAGTAACACTATCCAATATCAGTTCGCCATTAATCAAAGGTTGTTCGGTGCTACCGGTAATGTTCAGATTACCATCCATATCACCGGCTAATGTAACCATCTGATCGGGAATGAATACGTTCGCTACACGGAGCGGGAAGTGCTCCAAAGTGGCATTTACTTCCAGGCTATCTTTTCCTGTCCGGGTTGGAACCAATTTGCCATCTGCCACCATCACTTCCACATTGTCATGATTCAGATAAGCGTTAAGATATTGTTTCCCTTGTTCGCCCGGCAACCAGGTAGCTCCTAATGTTACATCACCAATTCGTTGACGTTCATAAGTCAGCTCGTCAATAGATGATTCAACCGAGAGTTGAAGATCTTTTTCAGTCTGCACGTAGTGTGCTTCCGCAGAGAATAAACCGGTTATTTCCGGGAAGTAAGGCAGTACTTTGCTCAATTCGGCTAAACTGATTCTTCGGATTTCGACATCAATATTCTGTAAAGAAACAGTGTCCCCCCGCACCGAATGTACACGGAATCCCATTCCTTCATCGTCCCACATGTCTACATTAGCGTATACACGCATATTCTTATGCACATAAATCCAGTTGTGATTCTCATTAAAATGGAATTTCTGGAAGGCGATAATCGGTTCTTCCGGGATTAATGTGAAAGCTAATCCATCGCCTTTTCCTTGCCCTTCAAACAAAGGACGTGCATTGACACCGAGCAGTACGCCCGTTTCTCCTTTTCCATTCTTAAAATCTACCAGTAGTTCCGCATCCCGGTCACGAATCTCTCCTGTTAGTGTAGTAGAGAAAGAGAATTGCGGATTCTTCGGTCCGTTAATAACACCGGCACGCAATTTCATGAGTGTAGTGTCTTGTTTGACTGTAAAGAAAATCGTGTCCAGTTGCAAGGTATCTACTTTCAAAGCATGAATAGCGGCTTTTCCATTAATTCCCCAATTAGGAGCTGTTCCGAATTTCACAGAAGCATCATGGTAAGCTATCTTTTTAGTAGCCAGAAAATATGCCAAAGGGTTTTCTTGTCCTGCAGAGAAAGAGAAAACTGCCGTCGGTAACGCCTTACGCAATTCAGCGTGATTCAATGCTTTCTCATCAATCTGCTTCATCAATACATCCACAAAATGAGTAGATTGGCGAATTAAAGGATTAACACCGGAGCGTGCGCTCAAGTCGAGTTTCATATCACCGGAGATTAAATGTGCCGAAACTAAATCCCGACGGGCTTCGGCAACTAAGTTAAAAGTCAACGGACGCTTCATTGACTGCGGCATAATTCCCAGTTCATGCAAATCCAGTTGAGTAACATCAATCGTTATTTTACCGTCGGGGTAACTGTGTGCCAGATTATATTCAGCATCTGTTATCATTTTCAATAAAGCATTATCGCTTGTCAGATGTGCAGTGACCAATGCGCCTTTAAGTTCTCCCGTCAGATCAAGATCGGAAAGATGGTATTTAGCATAATGAAGTTGATCTAATGCAAGATTCAATTTGGCAAATGAATGGTAGGACATGACATCTAATCCACGACCATTAGCTGCAGCCGAGAGAGAAAGTTCATAGATAGAGTCTTTCGGGAGGAAACTATGAAGTTGCAGATTGTCTATTTTCAGATCAGCCTTATAGACTTCGGTAGCGGTATTTAAGGCCGCATTCACATCCATAGCTCCTTGTCCTTCTTTCAAACGGAGATTTGCTTTATATTCAGGACCTTTGATATCCACTTTCGCCACCAGATTCATACTGTCAGGAATAACAAGCGTGCCATTAGGGGCTTCTCCCGACAGAGCGGTCAGGAAGTTTAGGTTTTGAGTGGTCATTTTCAGACCGATGGTTCCGGTGCGTGTGAGGCTGTCGGCGAGGTTTTCCAAAAGACCACCGCCCTCCAATGCAAAAGCCCCTGGCAGGTCTACTGTAAAGCGGGAAATCTGCATTTCTTTCAGATTGCCATCCGTACCGGCACGGATGACGAGCGGGCGGAATGGATAGGCTTCTTTGAAGCTTTCAGGTAGAGCACCGGCAAATAGCATGACGTCTTCTTTGCCAATATAGGCATTGAGACGGGCAGATAAGCGGCCCGTAGTCGGGATGTTGACCAGTTCCCAATAGGTATGTGCAGATAAATCGATTTCAGAATGTGGAGTGTTCAGTTTCAAACTGGGAACACAGATAACAGAATCATTGGAGTAGGCTCTACCCGTCAGGGCAGTGACGCTCAATCCGGAGCGTTCGTTCATGGTAAATTCACGAATGACTGCGTTCATATCCCTCCCTTTATACAGCAAGGAATCCAGAGCGATGCGAATATCCCGAACGGCAATATGAGAAGCGTCGAAGCCCTCTGTCGGTTGAGCAGTTCCGGTATCATAGCTGGCGGAGGTTCCCGATAATAAGAACTTCTTCAAGTCGTAGTATTGATTCTTCAAATCTGCTTGAGCATTATTGATGGCCGCTTCTCCAATATGGGCCGTCATACGCATGGAATCAGCAGGAAGTTGCATGCCGAACGATACATTTTTCAATTTCAACTGATGAAGAGCTACTTTCCAGTTGATCGGAGCAGAAGCTGTGGTATCTTTGGGCGTAGTTGTGGTATCATTCATCAGTAGCTGCATGTGAGTGTCGGATAGTTCGACCTGATTGATTACCGCTAGTTCATTAGACAGATCGACGCCATGACTTTGCAGGAAGAAACGTCCCAAAACGCCTTTAATCTTCATTCCCTCCATCAAATCGGCTGAATTAACGGCTACCCGGCTCAAAGTCACTTCATCCACTTCAACTTTTCCTTTTATCAACGGCCATGCCCGTACACGGACATTGAGGCTTTCTAAAGACAAAAGGGTGTCCGGCTGTTGAATGACCTCCACGCCACGTACCAACAGATTAAGTGGGAAACGAAGGTCTATCCGCTCCACCTGAATCTGCATGCCGGTTACTTTAGAGGCGTATGCAGTAACCTCCCGACGCAAAAGATTCTGAACGGGAGGAACATAAAGCAATACCATTAGTATTACAAAGAGTATTATAGGAGTAAGCAGTATCCAGCTTACCCAACGTATCCATTTTCGTTTCATGTAAAATGTGTCAGTGTAAATAAGGTGACACAAAGTAAACAAATTATTCCGAAAAAAGGTTTGGGTAATAGTAAGAAAGATACAGATAGTAGCCAAGGAGTAGAAGAAAACGGCTTATTGGGTATTCTTCATTACCTCCAAATAATGCTCCGCTTCACTAATTATTTTACGGACAGCTTCTAATGTATTGAATGTTGTTTCTTCTATTTTTTCCGAAAATTCTTCTCCACGACAAGCCTCCAACCATTTTAATGGGGCGATAGTATCCTCCGCTCCGATCATTGTGAAAAGAGGGAGAAGTTTATGCGCCATGGCAGCTATCCCGTCCACTTCTTTTTCATTCAATGCTTGTTGCATCCGTTCGACATTCTTGCCTGTCTCTTCAATAAAAGTGTGAATGATGGAGTATGCTGCTTCCGGATCATCTTCAGAATAAGCAGTCAGTGCAGAAAAGTTGATCCCGACAGTTCCCATATCTTCTGTTATATGCGCTTCATCGGCCGAAAGTTGACCTTCATTTACTGTTAGCAACAATTCCTTTACTGTAAACGGTTTATGCAAACAACCGGCAAAACCATGTTCATGTAAAGCGGCTTTATCCATTTCACTACGGGCAGTCACAGCAATAACAGGAATTGTTTTTGCTTGTGGTATATTAGAAGCCCGTAATAGTTTTACCAGATCAAACCCGTTAATGGCAGGCATTTGTATATCTGTCAGCAATACATCGAAGACGGAAGAGCGAAGTTGTTCAATCAGCTGTTCCAGCTGTTCACAACATACGGCATCAATACCATGCTGTTTCAACATGGCAGCAGTCAGATTCAGCTGAATCTTATCGTCATCAATCAAAAGCACACGAATGACTTTCATGGGAGGAATGGCAACCGACTGTTTGGGAGCGTATGGACTTTCGTCCTCCGAAGATTCATTTTCCGGAGATTCGCTTTCCGCAATGGATTTACCTACCGGATAAAGAGGTAAAGTTACAGTAAAACAGCTCCCTTTTCCTAATGTGCTTTGCACGTCAATGGTTCCTTCAAGCAAAGTTACCAATTTCTTCACAATAGAGAGTCCGAGTCCGAAACCTTCTTCCCCCTGCGCACCGGAAAGACGTGTAAATTCTTGGAAGATACGTTCACGATCTTCTGATGCCATTCCTTTTCCTGTATCGGCAATGGCGATGGTTAACTTAGAAGAATCATAACTGGCTGTCAGGCTAATTTCTCCTTTTTGAGTAAACTTTACGGCATTGGACAAAAGGTTGTTCACAATTTGCCGGAGTCGCAAAGGATCACTGATATATCTTCCATTCAGTTCCGGGACGACGTGACATTGCAAGGCTAAACCTTTGGCAGCGGTCAAAGGTTCGAAACTGACATAAATTTCGTCGAATAGCTGGGAAGGGTTAAAGGTTACGCGATTCACTTCCGCTTTATTGAGATCAAGCCGGTGGAAATCAAGCAAGTCACTGACTAACTTCAATAAATGTTCTGAAGAACTTTTCATATTGTCGAGGTAGAATCGTTGCCGTTCATCTTCTGTCAATCGGGACAGGAGTTCGGTATACCCCATAATTGAGCCTAACGGAGCTTTAAAATCATGGGTAATGGCAAGCATTAATTTTTCACGGGCGATCAGCAAATCTTCCGCCCGTTTATTTGCCACCTCCAATTGCTGGCGGTAACGGTTGCTACGGGAGATATCCCGCATAATCAATATCAGGAAAAAAGCAGATAATAGTACGGCACCAACCGCGATACCGCCGATGATACGTGCCGACCGCATCCTCACTTCCTGCTGAAGTTCAGCATCCTGACGGGCACGCAAGGTCATTTCTTCTTCATATTGTTTAATCAGGCTATCCATCCGTGCCGTCAACTGCGTATTCATCCGCTGGTACTTTGTACTGGTACGCCGGATTGTTTTCCTCCGTTGCAGTCGTTTTTCTTCGGTAGCCATGCGAATTTTCTGCTGAAGAGAGTCTTTGGAAGTGGTCGGTTGAAGAATGGTATCGGTAGCAACTTCCAACGATGTATTTACTAATACGGCACTGTCTTGTTTAGAAGGGGAAAACACTTCGGCGAGTCGCTTAAAGAATCCCTTCTTTTTAGGAGTAGTGATTAAAGAGTCACGCTTGGTAATGACCCGATGTTGTACCCGCTGCTGGGTAATAACTGAATCCTGTTCGGAAATGATTTCTTCGATTTCCGAAGCAGAGAGAAGACTGTCGTTTGCCTCACTTAGCACCCGCAACATCTGAATCGTGTTTTGATCTTTCTCATGGAGAAGGGTCAATAGACTGTCTGTTCTTAAATTCTGTTGATCGTCGGCGGCCGACAACGCTTCCATCTCACGATGTACAAACACCAGCGAGAAAAGGAGGATCGCCAGCAACAAAGTGTAACCGGCGGTTATTTTCAACTTTGTAAAACGGAAGGAAGCCATTGGGGTTAAGTATTAAGTTTTAAGTATCAAGTATTTAGTATCAGGTTTTGGGATGAGGTTCGGGGAGTTTCGTCATGTGGTGAAAACGCCACCAAAGCATCAATCCTGCGCTTGTCAAACCAAAAGGGAATGCCATCCAGACACCTACTACTCCCCATCCCATCACAAAGCCACAGAAATAACCTACAGGAAGGGAAATAATGAAATAGGCGACAAAGGCAATCACCATCATTAGTTTTACATCTGAAATTCCACGCAAAGCGTTGGCAAAAGTAATCTGCAGTCCGTCGCCAAACTGATAAACGAGGAAAGGGAAGATTAGAGAGGTCACCATAGCAGCCACTTCCTGACTGTCGGTAAACCAGCCTCCCAAGTAATTCCGGCAAAGGAAGACAATCAAAGAAAGCACAACGCCCAATGTCATCATCAGATGAAAACCTGCATAGGCAGAACGACGTACATTGATGATATCATTCTGACCTTTGAAGTTACTGACACGAACAGCCACAGCGGCACCCATACCGTAATACATCATAAATGTAAACTGTGAAATAGCCAGCATAACCTGATGGGAAGCCAGAGCGATAGTACCCAGCCAACCGATCATGATCGCACTTAGACTAAAAGAGGCTGTCTCCATTCCCATTTGAAAAGCAACCGGCCATCCGAGGCCGTTCAAACGTCCAAATATAGCTCGTGACCATCCCAAACGGAAAAAGCCAATCTTATAGCGGACAAAACGCGGACTACGCATAAAGATGATGATAAATATAATCACCATCACGATACGCGAGAACAGCGTGCTGATACCTGCTCCCAACAGACCTAACTCGGGCAATCCGAGCTTTCCATAAATCAGGATATAGTTTCCTATGATATTCAAGACATTTCCACCAAGCAATATCCACATAGCGGTTTTTGTATCCGTAATTCCGTCTGTAAACTGCTTGAATCCATTGAAAAGCATGACAAACACGAGTGAAGCGAGCAAAACAAGGTAATACGGCTTAATCAGGGGAATCAATTCTTCCGGCTGTCCGAGACGTTCTATATTTAGATAAAGAACAGTCATACAGATAGTCAGCAGCAATGCAACCATCAGGTTTGCCAGCAAACTGTTGCGTAAAGCCTGTCCCGCAGGGGCATACTGGCGGGTTCCATACAAACCTCCCACAATCGGAGTCAACCCATACGAAAAACCCGTACTGAAAATAATCGCCAGATTGAACACATTATTGACGAAGGAAGCTGCTCCAAGCTCAATCGTACTATGATGTCCGATCATTAACGTATCAGCAAATCCAAGAATGATTACTCCTATTTGACCGATCACAATGGGCAGTCCGAGAAAAATTAGTGCTTTATAATGCTCTTTATATGTACTATAAATATGTCTCATTTACTTTTCCGTTACCTAAACGTATCTCCATTTTCAGGCAAAGGGACTTTCCCCTTTCACTGATAGATTATAAAAAAGGGAGAATTTAATTTTGTTGTTTCTTATAATAAAGTATTACTCCGTTCTCCTTACGGAAAGCAGATTGAGCTACCGCCCGCAATTGTTCGGCTGTGACAGACCGATAACGATCGACTTCTTTTTCCATATCCTCCGCCCGGCCAAGTAATTCGTACCAAGCCAGGTTGGTTGCCACATTCAAATAATTGATGTTGCCGAATATCTGGGTAGACTCAAATTTATTCTTCACCTTTTCCAGTTCCTGTTCGTCAACCAATTCTTGTTGCAACAAATCCAGTTCTTCCCGTACTGCCGCTTCCGCCTGTTCCAGGGTGACACCTGCCGAAGGTTTACCACTAATATGGAATAACCCCGCATCGACACTGCCGGAAATATAAGCATCTATACTTGAGAATAATTGTTTCTGCTGTACCAAACGCTGGCTTAAACGGCTCGAACGCCCGTTGCTCAACACATCCGACAGGATATCAAATGCATAATAATCCGGATGGCAATGGGCAGGCATGTGGTATGCCATAAATAAAGAATCGAGAGGAACATTTCTCTCTACCGTCAGCCGGCGCTCTTTCGTCTGTTCCTGCTCCTGTGGCAGGTTCCGTTGAGGAACTTCCCGACGAGGAATAGAGCCGAACCATTTTTCCGTCAAAGCAACCGCCTCTTCAAAAGAGATATTGCCGGTCACAGCTAATATAGCATTATTAGGAGCATAAAAACGGAAAAAGAATGCCTCCACTTCTTCCAGCGTAGCATTGGCAATATGCGACAACTCCTTTCCGATAGTAGGCCATTGATAAGGATGCGTCTGATAAGCCAGAGGACGCAAAAGATGTCCGATATCCCCATAAGGCTGATTCAAACAACGCTGTTTGAATTCTTCCATTACTACTCCCCGCTGTACCTCCAGACTCCGTTCGCTAAAATCAAGACTCAACATCCGGTCGGATTCCAGCCAAAAGCCGGTTTCTACGTTCTGACGAGGTACAGTGAGGTAGTAATTGGTTATATCATTATTCGTCCAGGCATTATTCTCTCCACCCGCCAGTTGAAGCGGCATATCATAATCGGGAATATTCACCGACCCTCCGAACATCAGGTGTTCGAACAAATGGGCAAAACCGGTATGTTCGGGATCTTCGTCGCGAGCTCCCACATTATATAATATATTAAGGGCAACCATCTGCGTACTTTCGTCCTTCGAATGTACCAGACGTAACCCATTATCAAGAATATGCCTGTTGATTTTCATATATTTCAGTCAAGTATTGTCACCTTTGTTATTTTTACATCTTCTTCGGGACGATCGCTACGGTCGGTTTTCACCTGCTGGATTTTATCCACAATATCCAGACCTTTCACTACTTCGCCGAACACGGTATATTCACCATCCAGATGTGGAGTTCCTCCTACCGTTGTATAGGCTTCAATCTGTTCCGGAGTGAAATGAAATTCCGGTTGTTTAGCTGCCATTTCCTGTGCCTCTGCAAACAACTTTTCCTGCAAATCATAAAGACCGTTTTCGTCATTTGCTTTCCGCATCTTATAAATTTCCTTCATGTGTTTCTGTGCCAGCGTATTGAAAATAACATTAATCTTATTCTCATTCATCTGGCTTTCCATACCCAGCAAGGTAGAGTCATTGAACACCTTACCTGTCACGATATAGAACTGACAACCGGAAGATTCTTTCTTCGGGTTCACATTATCTCCCTGCCGGGCAGCGGACAGGGCACCTTTCTTATGGAAATATTTAGGATATACAAATTCAGCGGGAACAGTATAACCTACATCTCCCGTACCCAGCATTTTTCCTTTCGGTGCATTCTTTGAGTCCGGGTCACCAGCCTGAATCATAAAATCTTTGATAACACGATGAAACAGTGTGCCTTCATAAACACCGTCCTTCACCAGTTTGATAAAATTATCACGATGTTTCGGTGTCTCATTATATAGTTTCACCTCGATATCTCCTACAGTTGTTTCAATCTTTACCAACGTTTCTTTATCCATGTCTCCTCCTTTTTTTGTTCCGGTTTTGCAGGCAGTAAGTCCGCAAAACGATATGGTTAATATTATCAATAGAATCTTTTTCATAACACTTTTATTTAATTTAAGTTTGCAATATACCACTTTCGCCTAAATCCTCTTACCTTTGTGACTTAAAAGAATCAAAACCTGACATGATGAGCTCCATATTGATCGTTGAAGATGATATCACTTTTGGAATGATGCTAAAAACCTGGCTAGGCAAAAAGGGCTTTGAAGTATCATCAGTGAGTAATATTGCCCGCGCCCGAAAACATATCGAAAGCCAAAACGTCGATCTGATTTTATCAGACCTGCGACTACCCGACCACGAAGGTATCGATCTGCTGAAATGGATGAATGAACAAGGCATGGACATTCCTTTAATCATCATGACTGGCTATGCGGATATACAATCCGCCGTACAGGCAATGAAACTGGGAGCACGTGATTATATCGCCAAACCGGTAAATCCGGAAGAATTACTGAAGAAAATTTCTGAATGTCTGCAGTCCGAAAAGATCCCTATTACTCATAACGTTGCTAAATCTTCTTCTAAAAAAGGTGCTTCTACTTCCTCTAAAGATTCAACAGAAAATCATCGTGCTTATCTGGAAGGAGAAAGTGATGCAGCCAAACAACTCTACAATTATGTAGGTCTGGTAGCTCCGACCAATATGTCCGTACTTATCAACGGTTCCAGTGGAACAGGAAAAGAGTATGTGGCGCACCGTATTCATCAACTTAGCAAACGAAACGATAAACCGTTTATTGCCGTAGATTGTGGATCTATCCCCAAAGAACTGGCTGCTTCCGAATTTTTCGGTCATGTGAAAGGTTCGTTTACAGGTGCTCTGACAGATAAAACGGGGG
This sequence comes from Bacteroides sp. 2_2_4, assembly GCF_000157055.1. Taxonomy (NCBI): domain Bacteria; kingdom Pseudomonadati; phylum Bacteroidota; class Bacteroidia; order Bacteroidales; family Bacteroidaceae; genus Bacteroides; species Bacteroides sp. 2_2_4. The sequence continues at coordinate 36,067 of NZ_EQ973362.1, forward strand.
CTTTCGTTGCAGCCAACGGTGGTACTATCTTTCTGGATGAGATCGGAAACCTTAGTTATGAAGTGCAGATACAACTGCTTCGTGCCTTGCAAGAGAGAAAAATACGTCCGGTAGGTTCTACACAGGAGATATCGGTAGATATTCGTCTGGTATCTGCCACCAATGAGAATCTGGAACAAGCCATTGAAAAAGGTACTTTCCGTGAAGACCTTTATCATCGCATCAATGAATTTACTCTCCGGATGCCCGATCTGAAAGAACGAAAAGAAGATATTCTGCTCTTTGCCAATTTCTTCCTCGATCAGGCAAACAAGGAACTGGATAAACACCTGATTGGTTTCGATGCAAAAGCATCGCAAGCTTTAATGAATTATCATTGGCCGGGAAATTTACGTCAAATGAAGAACATCGTCAAAAGAGCAACTTTATTGGCACAAGGCAGTTTCATTACTTTATTGGAATTGGGGACCGAGCTTTTAGAAACTCCTGCATCCAGCAATACGAGCATTGCATTACGCAACGAAGAGACTGAAAAAGAGCATATTTTGGAGGCACTACGCCAAACAGGAAACAATAAGAGTAAAGCAGCGCAATTACTGAATATTGATCGGAAGACTTTATATAATAAATTGAAATTATACAATATTGATTTGTAACGAGTTACGTTCTTGTATTTTCTCAAGTGTTCTCATGCCTATGAGAAAATATTCTCAATGCGATGAGAAAAAGTTCTCATTACTATGAGTATTTATTCTCATAGGTATGAGAAATGATTCCTTTTTGTAGCACTCGAACTTATCTTTAACCGAATCTATTGCATTACCAGATATTATTAATTTAGCACATATTTCATAGAATAAAATTATCCCCCATGAATAAAAAAACATTATTACCCCTTGCATTTGTGCCACTCGCAGCAACCAATCTGCAAGCACAAAGCAATATGCAAATAGAACGCGCGGACAAACGTCCGAATATCATTCTCTTTATGGTAGACGATATGGGATGGCAGGATACTTCACTCCCATTCTGGACACAGAAAACACACTATAACGAATTGTACGAGACTCCCAATATGGAGCGGTTAGCAAAACAGGGAATGATGTTTACTCAAGCGTATGCCAACAGTATCAGTTCTCCTACCCGGTGCAGCCTCATCACCGGAACAAACGCCGCACGCCATCGAGTCACTAACTGGACGCTGCAAAAGAATACAATGACAGACCGTAAAGATAGCATTCTGGCAGTCCCTGACTGGAATTACAATGGAGTAAGTCAAGTGTCCGGCACTAATCATACTTTCGTAGGAACCTCCTTCGTGCAACTGCTAAAGAATAGTGGTTATCATACTATACATTGTGGAAAAGCCCATTTCGGAGCGATAGATACTCCAGGGGAAGATCCGCATCATTGGGGATTCGAGGTAAATATTGCCGGACATGCGGCTGGTGGACTTGCCAGTTACCTGGGAGAAGAGAATTACGGACATACCAAAGACGGGAAAGCGGTATCACTGATGTCTGTTCCCGGATTAGAGAAATATTGGGGAACGGAAACATTTGTAACTGAAGCATTGACGTTGGAAGCCATTAAAGCACTGGATAAAGCGAAAAAGTATAATCAGCCTTTCTATTTGTATATGTCGCAATATGCCATCCACATTCCTTTGAACAAAGATATGCGCTTCTATGAAAAGTACAAGAAAAAAGGAATGACAGACCATGAAGCTGCTTATGCCACACTGATTGAAGGAATGGATAAAAGTTTAGGTGATTTAATGAACTGGCTGGAAAAGAATGGAGAAGCCAACAACACTATTATCATTTTTATGAGTGATAACGGAGGACTTGCATCCGAATCCGGATGGCGTGACGGCAAGCTGCATACACAGAATTATCCGTTGAACAGTGGTAAAGGTTCTACTTACGAAGGTGGCATCCGCGAACCGATGATTGTCAGCTGGCCGGGAGTAGTAGCTCCGGGAAGCAAATGCAACAACTACTTGTTGATAGAAGACTTCTACCCTACTATTCTTGAAATGGCAGGTGTCAAGAACTACCAGACAGTTCAGCCGCTAGACGGAATCAGTTTCATCCCTCTGCTGAAACAGACAGGCAACCCGGCCAAAGGCCGGAGTCTTTTCTGGAATATGCCTAACAACTGGGGAAATGACGGTCCCGGAATCAACTTTAATTGTGCCGTTCGAAATGGCGACTGGAAATTGATTTATTACTATGGAACAGGCAAGAAAGAGTTATTCAACATACCTGATGATATAGGAGAAAGCAACGATCTTAGTGCACAGCATCCGGACATCGTGAAGAAACTTTCTAAAGAGCTGGGCAACTATCTAAGAAAAGTAGATGCACAACGACCGACTTTCAAAGCGACAGGCAAACCTTGTCCCTGGCCGGATGAAATTAAGTAAATAGATTACCTAAATAAAAGAATGGTGGCGGGGAGTGTGGAATAATTCCACACTCCCCGCCACAGTTTCCACACACTCCACACATACTTCCCCACTATCCCAATTGGCATCATCTTCCTCATTCCTTTATTTATCAATCACTTATCATACATTCTCTAATTTTGGCACGCGCTTTGATCTTTAATTAGACGTTAGCGAAAAGCAATAACCGATTCCTTAACACAAAGGTAGAGAATTGAAAACATATGTCTAATAATCATTAAAGCAAACGATTATGAAAAAATTAGTATTAGTAGTAGCAATGTTTATGTTTGTTTGTGGTGGTTCATTCCTTGTAAAGGCTCAGAGTTCTGCAGAAGCTGTGACAGCCCCGACAGAAATCAATGCGACAGTTGTCAACGATACAGTAGTTAAAGATACTGTAACTAAAGAAGACACGCCTGCAAAGGCAGAACTGGTTGCACTAGCCGCCATTGTCAATGATACAGTTGTCACAGACACTACATCAAAAGACAAACCGGCTGAGCCTGTCAAGGAATAACCTTGCCAACAACATGCAGGACATAGTCTGCCGAAGAATAGTAAGCACACTACAAAAAAAGCCATCCCTACTTTCGTCTATTCCGGGGATGGCTTTTTTATTATCCTATCTTCTTACAATCATTCTGTAGGAGCACTTGTTTCCAATATCGGATCAGTTTTCCAACTTGAAACAATATTTGCCGCCTCTGCTTCGAAGCTCTTTCCTGCCAAGGACACAAATGTCTTGGTATTACCATTTCCATTATTGAATAACCAATTAGCTACCATTCCATCCTTATCCTCACTCAACAACTTACCGCTCTGCTCGGAGATCTGTTGATCCGACAAGGCTTTTGTCCAAATACGGGCATAACTGATAGCTCCGTTCAACCGGCGTTTACCATCAGACTGGCCGATGTAGAAATCAGAAGTAAGATTGATCTCTTTCAAATCATCCGGCGTACCGTTTGATAATTGAAGCGTTTCTCTGACACCATTTACATACAACGCAATCCGCTGGCTTCCGCTCTTACTATTATCCAATACCACAGCCACATCATACCACTTATTGGTTTCTATCTTAGTAGAGCCCTCATAGCGAATACTACCTTTATCATCTGCAGCAAGCTGAAGGAAACGTTCCTCATCATTGCTTCCTCCCTTATGCACATCGACACGCAGCAAGAATTTCTTCTCTATACCCATCACCGTATTAATCCGGGCATTTCCATTGTCATTGCCATTCAACGACTCAATGTTGAAACGAGCCTCAAATGTGAGCGTACTCAAATTCTTTAGCGATTCATCTGCCGTACCATTATATTCAAACGGTACTTTAAAGTAATTACCGCTACCCAGGTTTGCCACTTTATCTGCCTGTACCACCGTTACGGTCAGACTTAATTCCTGTTCCGCTTCGTCTCTGACAAACACGGTAGTGATACCCGCTTTTTTACCTATTAAATTGAAACGAGTGTCATCCACCTGCTGAATAGCTACAATCTCTTCATTCTCTGCTGTCAGACTATAACCTCCGTTTCCTTTTTCTACCGTAATCATGATCTTATTGTTGACTCCCACTCTCGGTGTCAGATTGGAGACATCGATAGAAATCGGATTTACCGTCACCTGAACCACCGCCTGTTTTCCTTTATGGTCTGTAAAAGTCACTGTTGTATGTCCGTTCTTCAAACCTGTCAAAGTATAGAAAGGGCGGAACTGATCTGTATTAACCATGCTGACAACCGTTTCATCCTCCACCTCATAAGACAATTCATCATTACTGGAAAAGTTTCCCATGCTGACAATCAGTTGCTTTTCACCGGCAACTTCCAAGATCACCTCCGACTCATTCACTTCCAATTCAAATACACCTACATTCACAGAGATATTGGCAACTACTCCTTCTCCATCCATTACTTCGATGGTAGTGGCTCCATTCTGTGAGCCACTTTTTACAGTTATCAATTCGCCGGAAACGGTAGCCGTTGCAATAGCAGTGTTGAAACTTCTCACGGTATAGTTTCCGTTTCCAACCACTACATTCACTTTGGCTTCCTCATTCTGCCCGATACGTATCACCGGTTTGTTCACAACCAACTCTATCAAGTCTTTAGCCACATCGTCATCATCATCGTCATCACAACCTGTAACAGCAAACGATAATACCGACAAAAGCAACAGACACATATATGTATAGATTCGTTTCATCTGATTTTCTTTTTAAAGTTATACATTCCTACCGGTTTACCATCCGGGATTTTGTTCAATGATCGGTGTCTTCTGCAACTCACTCTGGCGAATCGGGAACAGATAATGCTGAATAGAGAAAGTACGTTCTTCCACGCAGAAACGCTCCATTCTATATTTCACACCGTCAACCGTAATCGCTCCATTCTCATCCTGCACCGGACGCATTCCGTTAATCATTCGCTGGCAACGGGGTAATGCACCGTTATTGGCAGCCCAGTATTTTTGCGTACGTTTTGAGTTATCGCTTCCGCTAGATTTCCAAAGGCTTTCCTTTGCCAGCTCTTCCTTACTGGTGGGCTCCAGATACAAGCGGCAAGTCCACGGACGTTTTCCCTCATAAAAGAGTTCCACGCGACGTTCACGCTGAATGTATTCACGCATCAACTGTTGATTAGTCTTTACTTCCGGCGGCATCGGTTTCATAAAAGAACGTTCACGAACCGTATTCACCAATTTATAAGCTTCATCGATATCCTCGCCCAATTCATTACAAGCCTCTGCATAAATATAGATAAACTCCGGAAGACGCCAGATGGCGGGCGCATTGATACTGAAGTTACCGGATTTGTTCCATGACTCCTGTTGGAATTTACGTAAATAATAACCGGTAGTAGTTGCATTGGTAGCACCAATCTTATCGGAACCACTCGCCGTATTGATCGTTTTCGACTCGTTCTTATTATTACGATAAGGAGCTCCGTGATAAATTACATCGCGATAGAAACGCGGGTCACGAGTACCTTTCATATACGGATTAGTATCATCATAGCCACCTTTACGAGCTTCTGCCGAATATACCGGATAGCCATAATCACCTACGATATATTCATATTCATCCACTTGTTCCTGCACCGGTTGCTGGCGCGAACTTCCCTCACGGCTGGGCGGATAAATATCCCCCTGCCATGCCTGATCCTTGCTCTTCGTCATAAAGAACACATACTCATTGGCAAAGGCATCCATATCATAAAACATATCCCACAAACGAGCATATACACGGCTGTCATTCAGATTACCGTCAGCCGGATCCTTGAAATCATTTGCATCATGTTTCGTATAGAGAGAATAACGCTTGGTTCCGCCGACTTCGAAATCCAGAACGGCTTTAGCCGCTTCTTTGGCTTTTCTCCAACGAGTAGCATCATAAGCATACTCATTTTCAAACACACGACGCAAGTTGTATCCATATTGAGAAGCACCGTTCCACAACGGAGTAGCCGCTACCCAGCGAACAAAAGAAATCAATCCCAGACAGGCTCCCTTATCCACACGCCCAAAATTCTCGGAAGTTTTCACATATTTATTAGGAACCATGCCATAAGCAGTTTGCGCATCCGTCACAATCTTTTCAACCATCGAATGAACAGATTCTTTCTTGAAGTCCATATTATCTCCGGCATTAATCACACGGTCAATATAAGGAGCTTCGCCATACATACGCAATAACAGCATGTGGAAATAACCACGCATGAAATACATCTCACCGATACGGTTGCGAAGATCACCATCCTGCTGTGGGTTGTCGGGCGTATTATACTTCTGTACATTTTCTATAATCAGGTTCGCTTTACGGATTCCTTCATAAAGAGCTTCCCAATATTGCCCTACACTACCGGGCAAAGAATTCGGGTTCCAGGCACCGTTATTGAAGTTATTCGTAATGTTTCCCTCTACGTTGGTTCCTTCACATTCGTCCGTAATGGCACTGTTGCTGAAGTGCTCGAAGAACACCAGCGGACGGTCTGCTTTCTTTGCAGCCGCATATACGTCGGAAACCAGTCCGTTCACTTTTTCGTAACGGGCAAAAACGTCCGCTTCCGTAATATTATCATCATCGTCCCGATCCAGGTAATCGCTACATGAAGTAAAGACCAACGGCAGGACCAATAAAGCAATTGCTGAAAATCTATATAACTTTTTCATATTTCTATCTTATTTAGAATGTTATATCAATACCAAAATTGAATACCTTTTGAATAGGATACCAGGAAGCTCCGTCTCCGGATTTCGTTTCCGGATCTATATCCACATCACCCAGTTTATCAAAAGTCAACAGATTCAGACCTTGTACATAGATACGTGCCTGTTGCACATGGAATTTACGTAATAATTTGGGTGATACATTGTAACCAATTTCCACATTCTTAAGACGCAGGTAGGAAGCATCATACAAAAACAAACTACTGTTTCCATTCTTGTTGTTATCATGTGTTCCATAATGCAATGCCGGATATTTGGCAGTAGCAGCCGTTTCCGGTGTCCAACGGTCCAGATGCATTTTCTTCACACGTCCGATCTTATCTTGTTCAAATTGCGGGAAGTCAAATACAGCAGCCCCATTCAACAGAATAGATGATTTTGTCGCACCTTGCAATAATACACTAAAATCAAAGTTCTTATACTGGAAACCGAAAGGAATACCGAACATCAGTTCCGGACTACGCGGATTTCCCATTGCTGTACGGTCTTCATCATCAATCACTCCGTTACGATCCAAATCCTTATAAACAACATCTCCCGGAATTAATTGTCCCCACGGCTGATAACCGATCTTGTTCAAACGGTCAGCCTCTTCCTGATCGGCTACAAAATGATCGAACACATAAACGAAGTTTTCGTATAAACGTTTACCGGTTTCTTTACGCCAGGAGTTCTTGCGGGCAACTTCCGCTTTATATTCCAAACGGTTGCGGGAGAAAGTCAGGTTCGGACGAATATAGTAACGGAAATCCTTTCCAATCTTATCATTCCAGCTCAATTCGATATCCACACCGCGGTTGCTTACTTCACCCAGATTCTGTAAAGCTGCATCTTTACCTACAATATCCGGATATCCTATGATACCGTCACTATTCATATCTGTAATAATGTCAAAACGATATTCATAAAATGCATCTATCGTCAATGCCAAACGTTGGTTCAGGGTAGTAAAGTCAATACCGACATTCAGTTTACGGGCTTTCTCCCAAGTCAGATTCGCATTAGCCAGATTACCTTCGGAAGTACCGCCTACATTCGTACCAAAGTTATTACCGAAATCATAACCACTGCCACCACCGTAGAAAGCCAGATATGGGAAACGGCTGCTGACATTGTCACTACCTACCAAACCATAGGAGGCTCTTACTTTCAGGAAGTCAATCCAGGAAGCCTTTTTCATAAATTCCTCTTCAGAGACTACCCAACCGATTGAACCAGCTGGGAAGAACCCGTAACGTTTGCCCGGAGTGAAGTTTTCGGAACCATTGTAACCGAAGTTAAATTCCATCAGATACTTCTGATTATAATAATAAGCAAAGCGTCCGGTGATACCCTGGCTATGATAAGCCAGTTCATTGTTAACAGTACGGTTACCACGGTTTGCCAATAACATGGCGGTCACTTCGTGGCGGTTGCTAAACAAACGGTTGTAATCCAAACGTGCCTGTATATAAGTACGTCCGTCAGAAGCGTTATGACTGAATCCGTTGCCAATAGTCTGGTCAATATCATATTTGTTACCCGTTTTATAAGCACCCGTATAGTGTCCGCCTGCCATATAAGCATCCGAACCTTCGATTGGCATAAACGTCGCATATTTCGGATATTCACGATAACCGTCTTTGTAAGTATCCAGTTTGCGATTAATCCAGCGTCCTTCAGAAGCATCATAAGAGAACATCACTTCCGCTTTTAATCCTTTCGTCAGAAATTCCATATCCAGATTCATGGCAAAACTACCATTCAGATACGTGTTCTTTTCATTCAGATAACCGGTACGGCTCAATTCACCCAGAAGATTGTAACGGTAGATATTGTCACCATAAAGCATTCCACGAGGATTTTGCTGAATGTATTCCTCATTCTGCGGATGCGCATTTTCTTCCACCAGGATGGGCAGATATGGAGGCTGGGTAGCACAGATGGTCATCAGGCGACCGGCTGTTGTACCCGGTGCATTACGGTCGGTAATACGGGCCCCCAAATCCAAACGGGTACTCAAATAACGATTAATGTTGATATCGATGTTCGAACGGAAGTTGTAACGGGTGAACTTGGTTTGCGAGTCATATTCACCGGCATTCGAATATTTGTAGTTACCGCCTTGTGAAAAGTAATTGGCCAATACATAATAACGTACCTTGTCCGTACCTCCACGGATGGAGAGGCTGACATCTTCCTGCAAACCGGGTTTGAAGGCAAAATCATAATAATCCCAGTCATATCCCAAACCATCGGAGTTGTCTCCTTTCGCACGGCGGAAATTGTCAATCGCCTGTTGAGAGAAAAGGTTCAAACTGCTGATGTCTGCGCCCGTCATCTTGGCATCGTTCAATCTGGCTTCATTATATAAAGTTGCATAATCGGCAGAGCCTAAATATTCGGGGAAACCGATCGGCTGGTTAATACCGATAGAGGCTTTCAGGTTCACGGTTGCCTTTTCCGCTGCCTTACCACGTTTGGTAGTAATAACGATTACACCATTTGCACCACGGATACCATAAGCGGCAGTGGCCGAAGCATCTTTCAGGATAGTGAATGTTTCAATTTCATCCGGTGCGAGGTAACTCATGTCACGTTCGATTCCATCGACAATGACAATGGCACTCTGGTTACCGTAAGTTGCCTTACCACGGATAAACAATTCACTTTGATCCACACCCGGTTCACCACCCGCATACTGGTTTACAATCAACCCCGGCAGACGTCCGGCAAGCGCATTGTTGATATTGGCAGTAGGACTTTGCGTCAGATCTTTTGTCGTGATGGTAGCAACAGAACCGATCATCGTTTCTTTACGTTGTTTGGTATAACCTACCACAACCACTTCCTGCAAGGCTTTCGTATCTTCCTGTAGTAAGACAGTCAGTTCCTTCTTTGCACCGGGAACAATTTCCTGCGGCTGGTAACCCAGGTAAGAAAACACCAACGGAGCTTCCGCATAAGGCAGTTTCAATGTAAACTTACCATCCATATCTGTAATCGTACCTGCATTGGCCACCCCTTTCACGACAACAGACACACCGATCAACGGGTCATTTGTCGTCTTGTCCAATACCGTACCCGACACTGTTATTTTATGGTTTTGTGTGGTCTGCACCTTTGCCGTTCTTCCCGTTTGCGCCACACCCTGCAAAGGTATACCTGCAAGAAGAGTGCAAGAAACAGCCACCAGACAAATATTTCTTTTTATATGTATCATCTTTCTTTTCGATTTTCTATGTGTAATAAATCAATCTTATTCCTCTGCTTTCTTACCGAAATCCGGTCCGACCCAGTTGGCCTTTTCCGTTGCTTTACCTTGCACCCAGTCTTCATAACGGGCACGGATTTCAATCATTGTTGCTCCCGGGACTTCCGCATTCAAGGAAATTGTCAGGCGATCTTCCCTGTTGTCACGATTACCGAAGGTCGGTGCTTTTGCCCAATCGTACTCCCACACATAATAGCCTTCGGGATGAGCCAACGTCCAAAGCACATCAGAACAGCTGCGCAATGCAGCGATAAACTTATTCTTGGTCTTTTCCGGATAAAGGCTGTTAGTCGGCTGTTTCACCATATCCAGGAAGTAACGGACAAATATTCCACGGAATAAAAGATTATCTCCCGAATTTCCTTCACCACTGAATACCGGATAGTTGGAATCCATCTTCTTATTCACCTGGTAAGAGCCGAAAGCAACCGCATTACGAAGATATTCATCCTCACCGGTAGCGTTGTACAGCTCCAGGGCAGCCGCCATAAATGTTCCCTGATTATAAGACAAGGCTACTTTATCAGGATCTCCCGGTGTTCCGTCATCTTTAATACTAAGATTATCATATACCTGTCCGGTGGAAATATCACACAGATAAGCCGTCATCCAGTTGTATACCTCTTTGGCGAAGTTCAGGTAATAAGCAGCCTGCTCTTCCCAGCCATCTTTAGCCTCCTTAACGGTAAGTTGATACAATTTCATAGCCAGAAGGCAACCGGGACCATTGGAACAAGACATACGTGAAGCCGGCGCATCCGTTTTCCATGCCATTCCTCCTACCCCTTTATAGTCATTCTTCGCTCCCTTGATATGGTTCCACATCTTCATCAACGCACTGTAGTAATCCTGATCGCCAGTCAATTCATAAACCCGCAGACAAGACAGTGCCATCCATTCCATATCATCATAGAAGTTATTCCAGAAGTCTTTGCCACCATAACCGCAATGTTCATTCCAGTCATCAAAAGCCGGCAGGAAAGGTTTCATGATGTTTTCATACAAATGAGCTTGATATTCGGGATTGTTTGCGTGACGGATATAAGCATCGATCACGATGTCCAATGCATGTCCCTGCGACCATCCGCCGCTACCGCCCGTGCTTGCCGGTTCTCCGGTTTCCGGTGTATTCGGTTTTTCCCAGTAAATGCTTCCGCAAAAGGTATCCCGTCCGCTGGCATTCTCATAGAAATATTTGATATAAGTTCCCGTACTTTTGTCGGCTGCATCTGTCCAGTTCACATCCGACACATATTCACCGGATGAATTACCTTTGTAGATGTCTCCCAGATCGCCGTCGTCACAAGCTGTAAATATTGCCAGTGCACCGCTTAACAACAAAGCTCTTTTTGATAATGATACTATATAGTTCTTCATATTATTATTCAGTTTTAATCTTCATTCGTTTCCGAAGCTACCCAACGGTGGGTGTACGTTCCAAACTCTGCATTGAAATAGAGGGTTACATCGGTTTTCACCGTAGCATAATAGACATTTCCCTGCTTTTCACCCCATTGCAGTAATTCGTCGCAGAAACGGAAACTGTAATCCCATGGATCTGTGCCCAATGCCAGCTGATATAAATTATAATAGCTGTTGTCGGTAGTCAGATTCGGTTGCCCTTTATCTTTCTCCTTATGTCCCCAACGGTAGGTTGTTCCGTTGATTTCCATCTTAAAGCTATGACGGGTTTCACCGCTTCCTGCCCAACTTTCCGTTTGTTTCCGGGCAGTATAATTCTTCACACCCCATTTGCCATATCCCAGATAGTTGAAATCCTGTCTATACCCACCCGAATGGTTATAAAGATATACAGCTCCTATTTCATCGTAACTGATCGTTTGTTCACCCATATTGATGGTAATCCGGTAGATGCCTGATTGAGGAACCGTAACTGTATAGTCTTCACCATCATTACGCTCACGCAACACTCCGTTGTCGTCTACATAATAATAGCATTTGCGACCTTCTACAGTAGACATAAATATAAATGGCTGGTCGGCTTTCAATTGAGTGAAAGTCTGATAGATTCCTTCATTCTGACGGAGCATTTGTTGTGCTTCCGCTTCATCACCATCATCTTCCGTACCCACGCCAGTGATATAAACCGGCTCGTTTTCAGAAGGCATATCATCAATGCCGTCCATCATAAAAATTACGAAATAACCTTCCAGACTACTAAGAGCCTGATCCAATCCGCAATAAGCACGCACCTTCCAACGCAGTGTGCCGTTGGTATTGCAACGGAATTTAGCCAGTTTACCTATTGTGTTTGCCTGATAATGGGTTAAAGTCAACTGTGATTCCAAACCGTTATTGTCAGAAAAGATCGTTTCTACCGGTTTGGTAAAGTCTCCCCCGATCGTATCAATCAATACTTCATAACGATATACTGTATTTCCGTGTTTCTCGGTAGGCGTCCATTTCAGAACAATATCCGTCAACGAAGCACCCGAAAGTACTACTCGCTCGCCACTAGCCATTGCATCCATTGTTCTAACAGGTTCAGGCGGAACAATCGGTTCATAATCATCCGGATCAAATCCCGGATTCAGTTTATTGTCACAAGCCGTCAGTCCGATAAGAAAAAACAGCAGGGCAAATTTGATTAGTTTTTTTGTTATCATATTGTTTCTCATATTATTATATTCCTAGTTTTAGTATGAATGAGGACATTCAATTGGTTCAAAGCGGCTCTTATCTCCATTATAAGTTGCAGGAAGTTCCGCTCCCCAGGCAGGTTTATTTTCGCTTATATTCTGCAAACAAACTTGCGCATCCAATCCGCTGCCGCCATTTCCCCAATTTTCAAAAACTGTAGTACCTCCGACACCTTTCGAGAATACCCAATATCCCATCAAGTCAGAGTGTTCTTCTGCATTAAGGATTTTGCACATATTCGCTTTAATTTCACTTTCGTCCAACGCTCTCTTCCACATCCGTGCCTGATAAACTTTGCAATATCCTACCCGATATGAATCTCCGGAACGTCCAATCAACAGTGCTTTATCATTTCCACCTACATCTGTCAGATTGAGAGATGAATTAGGGGCACAATCCTCATAAGAGTTATCTGCAGGAGTCAACGTTTCTCTCACCCCGTTTATATACATTTTATAAGCCTCTTTAGTACTTGATTTCGTTCCATCATATACAATGGCTATATGATACCATTTACCCGGAGTCTTACGTCCACCTTCCGAATCATCGCAATAAATAGTTTGCTGACTACGGAAACGGGGATCACTCTTACCATTAATTTTAGTGGCTATTTCAAAACGCGGATTCACATCCTTAGCTTCTGCACGAAGCAGGAATACACTTTCCAAACCTATAAACGATTGCATAGAACGAGTATAAGTCGGGTAGAACACAACCTCAAAAGTAAGCTGATTCATACTTTTCACCTCTGAATGTGATTCGGCATACTTTTTAATATCAATTTTAAAGCATACGTCATATTCCATACGATAACATACCGGATTCACATAAACTGGTAACGTCAATTTCTGACCTGCCGCATCAGACAGTTCCAGTGTGGTAGTCCCGAGCTTCTTTCCTGTTAGTTTTAACTTGGTAGCCCCGTCTTCCGTAATCAATTCAGCGGTTTTCAAATAGGTTTTATTATCATCCGTGAGTCGTGCCAATTTATAATCACCATTTCCTCTGGTAATAGCTATTTCAGTAGATGCCTCATAACCACCAATGATTAAAGAAGTTGCTTCATTTTCCAGTTTAAGGTTATATGGATTCACTTTCACCGCAATCTCCTCCACAGAACCTTTCTGGTCTGTCACAATCACTTTCACATCACCTCTAGCTTTGGGTTTCAAGGTAATCAGGTTCTCTTTTTCAGTAGCTTCCACAATCGTTGCATCTGTAGTAGGCTCGCCGTCTCCCACCTGATAAGTGAAACGATATCCGCCATTACCTCTCTCAATAGAGATATATTGAGATTCGGCATCCGGTTCGGCAAAAGTGGCTTCATTACTTTTCAGTGTCAAATCCACGATGTTCACTACCACAGGAATAGTGATTGTCTTACCTTTCTTATCTGTTATCGTAACATTTACCGGATCGGCTCCAGTCTCGAACTTGGCAGTCAACGGAATAACCTGTCCGGATAGTTCACCCACTTCCAAAAACTTATCAGCACCTTCCGGTATGGAAATCTGATAATCTCCGTTACCGGTCAAAATCTTCACCAGTCTCTTTTCACCGATAAAAAGGTCAAAACCTTCTTCCGGTGCATCTACCGTCAAATTCCAGAGTTTTGCTACCCGAACCAGCACTCTAGCCACTTTCTTACGTCCATCTACTATTAATATAGTGGTTTCCGTACGGTTATTTTCTTCCAACTGGCTATTTTCGGTAGCTTTAATAGTCACCTTATTACCATTGATTGTAGCCGTCGCCACGTTTTCATCAAATGGCTTCACATAATAATCGCCATTACCGGAGGTGATACTCACCGTAATTTCGTCTCCTTGTAGTAGTGTCACCGAATTATTATCGACAACCAGATCTGTTGCCGGTTTCACTTCCTGTTCTTCTTTATCATCACTGCACGATACCATAAAAAATGGAATGGTCAATGCTGAAAGAAATAAAAAACTAAGTTTCCTTTTCATTAGATTAAAGATTAATAAATTAATACTTTTCAAGTTTATCTACTTAAAAACTTCGATGAGACAAAGATAAAATCACTAAACTCTACCAAAAGAAAATTAACTATCCTTTTTTACCTTTTGGCACGGATATTTACTATATTAACACGGATATTTACTTCTTCTTTTTCTTTAAAAATTCCCGCCACAGGCTACTGCTGAACCTCTTCCAAATGTTTCATCCGAAACTCTTTTGGCGTGCACTCATACTTTTCACGGAACACCTTAAAGAAAGTAACTTTGTTCGAGAATCCCGAATCGAATACAATTTCATCAATCGTCTTTTTAGTGGTCAGCAATAAATCTTTCGCTATGTGCAAACGACATTCCTTAATCAGATCGGTCGGGCTATCCTCTCCTATCTCTTCCATCTTCCGATAAAGACTCCGGGGACTGATTGCCAGCCGATCGGCGATATAACGTGGAGTCAAATCTTTGTTCGTTATATTATCATTGATAATCTTCAAAACCGACTGAAGGAACTTCTTCGACTCTTTATGCGTCAACTTCCCGTCCGACTTTTCAAAAGAACTGATCGGCGAACTGAAATAATTCTTCAACACCTCTTTCCGTTCCATCACCTGACAGACAGAAATACGAAGGTACTCCGCACTAAACGGTTTCGTGATATACATTTCCGCACCGGCAGAAAGAGCTTCCATCTGTTGTTCCATCTCGTGCCGTCCGGAAACCACAATAATAGGAATATGCGCTGTCTCTTTCACCGATTTGATCCGCCTGGTCAGTTCAATGCCGCCCATTCCCGGCATCATGACATCACAGATAATCACATTCGGATAAACCTCATTCATCACCTGATCCAGCCGTTCAGGATCTTGCAAGGTTACCACATTGAAGTCAGCCGAGAAGATTTCTCCAATAAACCATAGCATTTCGATTTCATCATCGACAACCAAAAGCGTAGGACGCATCTTATCAAACTCATACTGGGGAAGTTTCAGTATCGATTGAGTATCTATCTTAGGGATGTATTCCGCTGTGAGCCGCTTGGTTTCCGACACTCCGGTAGTCAGTTTCACGACCGGCAAGGTTAGTGTAAACATCACCCATCCGTCAGGAGTATTTTCCACTTTCAACGTACCATTCAGCAACTTTGCCATATTATAAGAGATGGCTAGCCCCAGTCCGTTCCGTGAAAAGTTCTTTTCATCCTGATTCTCGAAATTATCCAAAATGGCATACCGATTAAAAATATACTGAAAATCCTTTTCCTTGATGGTACTTCCTTCATTTGCTACACGAAGAGCCAGCATATTTTCCCGGCTCGTATCCACTTCAATCTTGATACTCTGTCCGTCGGGAGTATATTTAAAGGCATTAGAAATCAGATTAATAATAATCGTATTCAGAAACCCTTTGTCCGAGTTCCACATCACCTGCTCGGGTATCTTGCTCAAGAAAGTGATGTTTCTGGATTTAGCCATTTCAACAAACGTTTTGGCTATTCCTTTCACAATGGAAGACACATTCAATGATTCAACCCGCACTTCCCTGTTTCCCGTTTCAATCCGACGAAATTCGATCAACTCATGAATCAGGTTGTTGAGACGCTCCGCATTCGTCTGAATCATCTGTACGTAGTCCACGACAAATTTACTAAGTCCCTTCGATGAAAGGATTCGTCCGCAAGGACCATAAATCAAAGTCAGCGGAGTACAAAATTCATGTGCGATATTAGTAAAGAAACGAAGTTTGGACTCAAAGACATTCTTTTGATGGCGTTTCTCTATCTCGTTCAGCAATTCCTGCTTTTTACGTTTGGAGCGCAGGATAAAGGAACGTATCAGCAAGGCTGCCAGTAAAAGCAGACACAGGGCATAAATCAAATAAGCCCACCAGGAAGCATACCACGGATCACCTATACGAATCACCAGAGAATAGACATCACTCTCTTTATCAAAGACACTATTGTAATATTTCACCAGTAAGGTATATTCGCCGGGAGCCATATTCGTAAAAGAGACTCCGCTTTCCGAACCATTGTTTACCCATTGGTCACTCAATCCTTTCAGTTTATAGAAATAGGTACAGTTATTACCATTCAGATAATCCACAGAGGCAAATGAAACAGAAAAGAAATTCTGGTCATACTGCAAATTCAAGACTTCAGTTTCTTTTTTCCGGGTGAGAAATTCGCCCAGATTGTATTGTTCACCGAAGATAGACAGCTTATCAAAATAAACAGGAGGCATATAAAGCTGCTCCGGACGGCCATCCGCCCGGATAGCTACGACTCCATTGATTCCGCCAAAGAACAGAGTACCAGTCTGGGAATCCCGAAAAGCGGCTCCGTCACTAAACTCTACCACCTTTAAACCATCTCCAAAACCGTATGAACGAAAGACATTCCTTTTCGTATCGAAATTGATTAATCCAAGATTGGTGCTCAACCAGAAGTCGTCGGACGAGTTTCTAAGAATTGCATGAATGGTATTATTCAGGAAACCATTCTTGGCATTGAAGAGCTGATAAGAGGTTTCCGATGTGTACTTTATCAATCCGTAGCTCGTTCCGAAAAGATAGTTATTGCTGCTGTCTTTACTGATAGCGAGAATATTATTCAGGGTCATGTTTTCGTATTTGTGAGTAGACACCGGTTCCAGGCCATTCGTCGTTTCGTTATAGCGGAATACCCCATATCCTTTATTGCCAAACAACAGGTTGGCTTCATTCTCCGCATAAATAGTAAAGAAATAGTTCGATCCCAGTTCGCCGTCATTGATGATGTAACGTTGCGCATCCACAATCACCGGATTGTCCGGTGTTCCGGCAATACGAGCTTTCACCACTCCCATGCCGACACTCGCCAGCCACAGTTCGGAATCTGCTGTTTCGTAAATGTCATGGATGTATTTGAAATCTTCGTTACCGATCCGTATTGGTATACTCTTGATACGTTTTTCCCGATATGAATAATAAGTTAATCCTTCTTCGTCTCCTATCCAAAGCAAATTCCGGTGGCTCTTGGCAAAACAATAAACGGCATTACTACTCAAAGCACTATTAGAGGTAGTCAACACCTCTGCCCGACAGTCGGAGATGTTTTTATCGAATTCGTAATCATAGATTTTAAGAATTCCGTTTCCTTTGGTTCCCACCCAGAAAGTACATTCATCATCAAGATAGATGGCACGCACGGGGCGTTCTATTTTCTCGGTGTAATTGCTAAGCACCATTGATTTGATAGAATAAAGCGGGTTCGAATAAAGATAAACGCCCTGTCCGTCAGTACCAATCCAGACAACATCCTGAAAACGGTCTTTCTTGAGACAGAATACACCGCTGTTGATAGGTAACGACTGAATTTGATAATGATCCGTCTCCTTCTGTTTTTCCAACAGGAGAATGCCATCCATCAAAAAGCCCACAAAATAGCTGTTATGATAATGAACAATGGACGAAATTTTGCCACGTTCCTGTATTTCCTTACCTAGATTGGCAATAAACTCATTCTTCTGGGTCGGAATATGGAAAGCATAGAAATTAAATTCCTTGTCTATGTAATAAAGAGATTGCTCGTCATTGAAACAATAAATCAAGGAAGTCTGATAAATCAGGTTCGTTTTCTGGGGTAACAGGGTGATATCTCCCGATGCGGCTTCCTGCTGTATATCATAACAGCGGTTATATCCTTTCATGACTACCCACATCCGGTTGTTACCGTCGATAAAGAAGTTTACGATATCGGAAATCGGGATTCCCGTGATATTGATTTTCTTGAAGACTCCTTCTTTTTTATGATAATAATAAATGCAGTTACTATCCTGGATAATGAACAGATTACCATGACTATCTTTATTCATAAAGAAGAGTTTCTGAAATTCATTATAGTGAGTGATTGTATTGGTTTTCCGGTTCAAACGGTTCAGCCCATAGTAGGTTTGAATCCAGTAAACATCTTCGCCCGTATACACAATATTGTCAATCAGATTACCAGATAAGTAATCCTCTTTGTCACGAGTCTTAAATTCCTCAATCTCCTGTCCATCATAAATATTCAGTCCGTCGCAGGTCCCGAACCACATCAATCCACGCTCATCCTGGCACAGAGATGTAATCGAACTATTAGACATATACTCTTTATCTGCAACTTGCTTCAAATTATAAGCATAAGCGTTATGTATCAACAGATTAAGAAAAAATAATAGAATATAAACCGACTGTTTTCCCATAGTGTATTATTCTTAGATTTGCTATATGACAAAGGTAAACAAAAAAACATTCCGAGCTTTTTTTTGACCGGAATATAAGTAAATTTCCGTGCCAGAGTAGTTAATTTTAGCGACAAGAGGCGATTTAACCTCTCTATTACTAGAAGCACATTCCTTTTCTCCCTATTTTCGTCGTAGAAATTATTTTCAAATCTATAAATTCATTTGTTCATGAAAACACATTTTTCATTTAAACACTTGCTATTTCTTGGAGGTGCCGTGTTGTACAGCCTGCAATCTTCTGCCGTTAAGAATCCGGTAGACTATGTCAGCACACTGGTAGGCACTCAATCCAAGTTTGAACTGTCTACCGGAAACACGTATCCGGCTACGGCATTGCCGTGGGGAATGAATTTCTGGACACCGCAGACCGGTAAAATGGGAGACGGTTGGGCGTACACGTATGATGCCGACAAAATCCGGGGATTCAAACAAACACATCAGCCCAGTCCCTGGATGAACGACTACGGGCAGTTTGCCATCATGCCTATCACCGGCGGACTGGTATTCGATCAAGACCGACGTGCCAGTTGGTTCTCTCACAAAGCGGAAGTTGCCAAACCTTATTATTATAAGGTGTACCTTGCCGACCATGACGTAACAACCGAGCTTGCTCCTACAGAGCGCGCCGTCATGTTCCGTTTCACGTATCCGGAGACAAAGAATGCCTACGTGATTGTAGACGCTTTTGACAAAGGTTCTTATGTGAAAGTGATTCCGAAAGAAAACAAGATTATCGGCTATTCAACCAAGAATAGCGGCGGTGTGCCGGAAAACTTCAAAAACTACTTTGTAGTTCAATTCGACAAACCGTTCACATTCGTTTCCACAGTTTCCGAAAACAACATTCTTCCGAATGAGATCGAAGCGAAAGGAAACCACACAGGTGCGGTAATCGGATTCGCCACGAAAAAGGGAGAAATCGTACACGCACGGGTTGCTTCCTCCTTTATCAGTCCTGAACAAGCGGAATTAAATCTCAAAGAGCTGGGCAGAAACAGTTTCGACCAATTGGTAACGAACGGAAGAGACGTGTGGAACCGTGAAATGAGTAAGATAGAGGTGGAAGACGATAACATTGATAACCTGCGCACCTTCTATTCCTGCCTGTACCGCTCCATGCTTTTCCCACGTAGCTTTTACGAGATAGACGCTAAAGGAGAAATCATGCATTACAGCCCCTATAACGGTGAAGTGCGTCCCGGCTATATGTTTACCGACACCGGTTTTTGGGACACGTTCCGTTGTCTGTTTCCTTTCCTCAACCTGATGTATCCGTCGATGAACCTGAAGATGCAGGAAGGTTTGGTAAACGCTTACAAAGAGAGCGGTTTCCTGCCGGAATGGGCTAGCCCGGGACATCGGGATTGTATGGTAGGCAACAACTCGGCTTCCGTAGTGGCCGACGCTTACATCAAAGGGTTGCGCGGGTATAACATCGAAACTCTTTGGGAAGCATTGAAGCATGGAGCAAATGCACATCTTCGCGGGACTGCTTCGGGGCGTCTCGGTTACGAGTCTTACAACCAACTGGGATATGTTGCCAACAATATCGGCATAGGACAAAACGTTGCACGTACATTGGAGTATGCTTACAACGACTGGGCAATTTATACATTAGGCAAGAAACTCGGTAAACCGGAGAGCGAAATCGACATTTATAAGAAACACGCGCTGAACTACAAAAATGTCTATCACCCGGAACGCAAACTGATGGTTGGCAAAGACAACAAAGGCGTATTCAATCCGAATTTCGATGCAGTGGACTGGAGCGGTGAATTTTGCGAAGGGAATAGCTGGCACTGGAGCTTCTGCGTATTCCACGACCCGCAAGGACTTATCAACCTGATGGGAGGCAAGAAAGAATTCAACGCGATGATGGATTCCGTCTTTGTCATCCCGGGTAAACTGGGAATGGAAAGCCGCGGCATGATTCACGAAATGCGTGAAATGCAAGTAATGAACATGGGGCAATATGCGCACGGCAACCAGCCTATTCAGCACATGGTATATCTCTACAACTATTCGAGCGAGCCCTGGAAAGCTCAATACTGGATACGTGAGATTATGAACAAACTATATACCGCCGGTCCCGACGGTTATTGCGGTGACGAAGACAACGGACAGACTTCCGCCTGGTATGTATTCTCCGCACTCGGTTTCTATCCGGTTTGCCCGGGAACGGATGAATATATCATTGGAACCCCACTCTTCAAATCAGCGAAGTTACATTTGGAGAACGGAAAGACCATCACGATCAAGGCAGATAACAACCAGCTTGACAACCGCTACATCAAGGAAATGAAAGTAAACGGGAAATCACAAACCCGTAATTTCCTTACACATGACCAGCTGATTAAAGGTGCTAATATTCAATTTCAAATGAGCCCCGTACCCAATAAACAACGGGGAACCACAGAAAAAGATGTACCTTACTCTCTTTCATTTGAATAAAATATTGTACTTTTGGAGATCAATGAATTATCTACCAAACAAACTATAAAAACATGAAACTGAAAAACCTTTTACTAATTGCCCTTGTTGCGATCGTCTTTTGCGGTTGTCAAAGTAACTATCAGCCTACTTCTATCACCGTTGCCTCCTACAATTTGAGAAACGCCAACGGTGGCGATTCAATCAACGGAAACGGTTGGGGACAACGTTACCCGGTCATTGCCCAAATAGTGCAATACCACGATTTCGATATTTTCGGCACGCAGGAGTGCTTTATTCATCAACTGAAAGATATAAAAGAGGCATTACCCGGTTATGATTATATCGGTGTAGGTCGCGACGACGGCAAAGAGAAAGGTGAACATTCTGCTATTTTCTATCGCACAGACAAGTTTGACGTGATAGAGAAAGGTGATTTTTGGTTGTCGAAAACTCCCGACGTGCCGAGCAAAGGATGGGATGCCGTGTTGCCGCGTATTTGCAGTTGGGGACACTTCAAATGCAAAGATACCGGCTTCGAATTCCTTTTCTTCAACCTGCACATGGACCATATCGGCAAGAAGGCACGTGTGGAAAGTGCATTCCTCGTGCAGGACAAGATGAAAGAACTTGGCAAAGGCAAAGAGCTTCCGGCCATCCTGACGGGAGACTTCAATGTCGACCAGACCCACCAGTCTTATGATGCTTTTGTGAGCAAAGGGGTGTTGTGCGACTCTTACGAGAAGGCCGGCTTCCGCTATGCTATCAACGGCACGTTCAACGACTTCGACCCGAACAGCTTTACGGAAAGCCGTATCGACCATATATTCGTTTCTCCGTCTTTCCAAGTGAAAAGATATGGTGTGCTGACTGATACTTACCGCAGCATCGTAGGCAAGGGAGAAAAGAAGCAGGCGAACGATTGCCCGGAAGAAATCGACATCAAGACTTATCAGGCGCGCACTCCTTCAGACCATTTCCCCGTAAAGGTGGAACTGGAGTTCGACCAGCGTCAGCAGAAATAATCTTTGTATCTAGTTATAACCTGAAAGTTTCACCACACAACCCGATATTCCTATGAGAAATATATGTTTTGTAGCCTGTATGTTATTTTGCCTTACTTCCGCAGTGGGAAAGACACCGGGAAATACCCGTTATCTTTCTATTGCCGACTCGATTCTATCTAATGTATTGAATCTCTATCAGACGAATGACGGACTACTAACAGAAACGTATCCTGTCAATCCCGACCAAAAAATTACTTATCTGGCGGGCGGAACGCAGCAGAACGGAACGCTGAAGGCTTCTTTTCTATGGCCGTATTCCGGGATGATGTCGGGTTGTGTGGCTTTATACAAAGCGACCGGAAACAAGAAGTACAAAAAGATTCTCGAGAAAAGAATTCTACCGGGAATGGAGCAGTATTGGGATAACAGTCGCTTGCCGGCCTGTTATCAGTCATACCCCACCAAGTACGGGCAGCACGGACGTTATTATGACGATAACATCTGGATTGCACTGGACTATTGCGATTATTACCAACTGACTCACAAGCCTGCATCTTTGGAAAAAGCCGTTGCATTGTATCAATATATCTACAGTGGATGGAGCGATGAGATAGGCGGTGGCATCTTTTGGTGTGAACAGCAGAAGGAAGCGAAGCATACTTGTTCCAATGCACCGTCTACTGTGCTCGGTGTCAAGTTGTACCGGCTGACGAAGAATGCCAAATACCTCAAAAAAGCAAAAGAGACGTATGCCTGGACAAAAAAGCATCTATGCGACCCTACCGACCATCTTTACTGGGATAACATCAACTTGAAAGGGAAAGTTTCCAAAGAGAAATACGCCTACAACAGTGGACAGATGATTCAGGCGGGTGTATTGCTCTATGAGGAAACGGGAGATGAGCAGTATTTGCACGATGCACAGCAGACAGCCGCAGGAACAGATGCCTTTTTCCGCACAAAAGCCGATAAGAAAGACCCGACTGTCAAAGTACATAAAGACATGGCCTGGTTTAACGTGATCTTATTCAGAGGACTGAAAGCTCTGTATAAGATTGACAAGAATCCGGCGTATGTCAATGCGATGGTGGAAAATGCGCTTCACGCCTGGGAAAACTACCGGGATGAAAACGGATTATTAGGCAGGGATTGGTCGGGACATAACAAGGAGCAGTATAAATGGCTGCTCGACAATGCCTGTCTTATTGAATTCTTTGCAGAGATTTAACACTTCTTCTCCGCAACACTTTCATAATCAATACTAATCAACAAAAAAAGACTATTACCATGAATATAACTAAAGCCTTTTGTTTGTCCATAGCACTCTTGGGCGCTAGCAATATGCAGGCTATAACGAACAGTGATTTTGTCATCCAACAAGATAATACCAAAATCAACAACTATCAGACGAACCGTCCGGAAACATCGAAACGTCTGTTTGTCTCACAAGCTGTGGAACAACAGATTGCGCATATCAAGCAACTGCTGACGAATGCCCGCTTAGCATGGATGTTCGAAAACTGTTTCCCGAACACACTGGATACTACTGTTCATTTTGACGGTAAAGACGATACGTTTGTTTATACAGGTGACATCCACGCCATGTGGTTGCGCGATTCGGGTGCACAAGTATGGCCTTACGTGCAACTCGCCAACAAAGACGCAGAACTGAAAAAAATGCTCGCCGGCGTTATCAAACGTCAGTTCAAGTGTATCAATATCGACCCGTATGCCAATGCTTTCAACATGAATTCCGAAGGCGGCGAATGGATGAGCGACCTTACGGACATGAAGCCCGAACTGCACGAACGCAAATGGGAAATCGACTCGCTCTGTTATCCTATCCGTCTCGCTTATCATTACTGGAAGACGACGGGAGACGCCAGTATATTCTCCGACGAATGGCTTACAGCCATCGCCAAGGTTTTGAAAACGTTTAAGGAACAGCAACGAAAAGAAGATCCGAAAGGTCCTTATCGTTTCCAACGCAAAACGGAACGTGCACTCGATACGATGACCAACGACGGCTGGGGTAATCCTGTAAAGCCGGTCGGACTGATTGCTTCTGCTTTCCGTCCTTCGGATGATGCTACAACTTTCCAGTTCCTCGTTCCGTCCAACTTCTTTGCTGTAACTTCATTGCGCAAAGCTGCCGAGATTCTGAATACAGTCAACAAGAAACCTGATTTAGCTAAAGAATGTACTACACTGTCGAACGAAGTGGAAGCAGCCCTGAAAAAGTATGCGGTTTACAATCATCCGAAATATGGCAAAATCTATGCTTTCGAAGTAGATGGTTTCGGCAACCAACTGTTAATGGATGATGCCAATGTGCCGAGTCTCATTGCCCTGCCTTATCTTGGAGATGTGAAAGTGAACGATCCTATTTATCAGAATACCCGTAAGTTTGTATGGAGCGAAGATAATCCTTACTTCTTCAAAGGTACTGCCGGCGAAGGAATTGGCGGTCCGCACATCGGATATGACATGATTTGGCCCATGAGTATTATGATGAAAGCATTCACCAGTCAAAACGACGCAGAAATCAAGACCTGCATCAAAATGCTAATGGATACGGATGCCGGAACAGGGTTCATGCATGAATCTTTCCACAAGAACGACCCGAAGAACTTTACTCGTTCCTGGTTTGCATGGCAAAATACGCTATTCGGAGAACTAATCCTAAAACTCGTAAATGAAGGAAAAGTAGACTTACTGAATAGTATCCAATAGTCTTCTATTATGTTTTTTATTGTATTCCCGCTTATGAGATAACTGTTTCTAACCTTGAAGCTTACGCTTCCAAAGTAGTTTCAAGGTTGAAGAACTTTAGTTTCACGCCTTTGAAACCACAGTTTCAAGTAAGAGAAACTAGAGTTTCTCACCGATGAAACTAAAGTTTCCCGCTGACGAAACAAAAGTTTCAAGCAATAGAACTTTTAGTTTCAAGTACTGAAACTCTCTCTTCCGTAATAGTCTGATAATCCTTGAATACCGCTCCGGATAGAAAAATAAGTGCCCACATAGCAGAGAAACAATAAAATCCTTGCTTTCACAACAAGGTGACAGCAAAGTTGTCGTCACCTTGCCGTCACATCATGCTGTCACACTGCAGTATATTTATAATCAATCATTTATGCCCAATCAGGTGACAGATGACAGCATTTTATTTATTTTCCAATTTATATGTAGGGAGTATATGACTCCTAAAAAATAAATGACCCATATAATATGAACAATATGAAATCAACTTTTTTATTCCTACTTACTACAACCATGATGACCTGTACTGCCTACGGACAGTCTTCCAATCATAAAGAGAACAAATTACCCGATTGGGCTTTCTGTGGTTTCGAACGTCCAAAGAATGTCAATCCGGTAATATCTCCTATAGAAAACACTAAGTTTTACTGTCCATTGACCAAAGATTCTATTGCGTGGGAATCGAACGATACATTCAATCCGGCTGCTACACTCTACAATGGTGAGATTGTCGTGTTATACCGTGCAGAGGATAAATCAGGTGTCGGTATCGGACACCGGACTTCCCGCCTCGGTTATGCCACTTCTACCGACGGCACACATTTCCAACGGGAAAAGACTCCTGTATTCTATCCGGATAATGATTCACAAAAAGAGTTGGAATGGCCCGGCGGCTGCGAAGACCCACGAATTGCCGTAACCGATGACGGATTATATGTAATGATGTACACCCAATGGAATCGCCATGTACCTCGCCTGGCAGTAGCGACCTCCCGCAACCTAAAAGACTGGACAAAACACGGTCCTGCTTTTGCCAAAGCATTTGATGGAAAGTTCTTCAACCTGGGTTGTAAGTCCGGCTCTATCCTGACCGAAGTTGTTAAAGGGAAACAGGTTATCAAGAAAGTCAACGGGAAATACTTTATGTACTGGGGAGAGGAGCATGTATTCGCAGCTACTTCCGATGACTTAATCCACTGGACACCGATTGTCAACATTGACGGCTCCCTAAAAAAGCTGTTTTCTCCCCGTGACGGCTACTTCGACAGCCATCTCACCGAATGTGGGCCTCCAGCTATCTACACTCCGAAAGGAATTGTCCTTCTTTATAATGGTAAGAACCATTCAGGAAGAGGTGACAAACGCTATACCGCCAATGTCTATGCTGCCGGACAAGCACTCTTCGACGCCAATGATCCTACCCGCTTTATCACCCGTCTCGATGAACCGTTCTTCCGTCCGATGGATAGCTTTGAAAAGAGTGGGCAATATGTGGATGGAACCGTATTTATAGAAGGAATGGTCTACTTCAAAAACAAATGGTATTTGTATTATGGTTGTGCTGACTCCAAAGTAGGAGTAGCCGTTTATGATCCGAAACGACCGGCAAAAGCTGATCCGCTTCCATAGTTATAAAAAGAGTCTTGATTACATTCTTTTTTAAAGGAAAGATGTAATCAGGACTAACTTATTTCTTAAAACTATATTCCCCAAAACGGCTGAAAACAGTAAGTTCTTGTTAAGGATTTGCTTTTCAGCCGTTTCTAGTATAAAATAAAGCTTTCCGAAGCAGAATTAAATGCTACAATCGGAAAGCCTTATAATACCTATTGAAAACTGAATTGAATATTGAGAACCAGCTTTATTCTTTCATTGTCGGAGGCTTCTTCCTCCTTTCAACAATTAGCTGTCTTTTATAAGTAAGCCATCTTTATCCATTTATCTTATTCAAAACAACCGGTCTGTTTGCCGGAGCCTTACCAAAATTCTTATTAGGCTTTTTCCCCATTACAAACTTCAATGTGCTGCCATTTATTATATCCTGATAAGTGATATAACTCTTATCATAAGGCTTGCCATTCAAATACACTTTCTGGATATAGATATTTTCTTTGCTGTTATTGGGTGCTTCTACAGTAAAAGTGTTACCACCACGTACCTTCACTTCTACTTTCTTAAAACAAGGGCTACCGAAAACAAATACACCATCCGACGGGTTCACCTGATAGAGTCCCATAGATGAAAGAAGATACCAGGCAGACATTTGGCCACAATCCTCATTACCGATGATACCGTCCGGCTGGTCTGTGTAAAAATCGCTCATGATAAAACGAACCTTTTCCGCCGTTTTCCATTGTTCACCGGCATACGCGTAAAGATAAGCAACATGATGGCTCGGTTCATTTCCATGTGC
This sequence comes from Bacteroides sp. 2_2_4, assembly GCF_000157055.1. NCBI lineage: Bacteria > Pseudomonadati > Bacteroidota > Bacteroidia > Bacteroidales > Bacteroidaceae > Bacteroides > Bacteroides sp. 2_2_4. Next base: position 63,517 of record NZ_EQ973362.1, read on the forward strand.
ATATTGTCCGATCAATCCGGTTATGTCGCTCGATGCTTCTTCCCCCATACTGTCGGTATTGGTAAAGAAACCATCAAGCTTCGTTGTAAAAGGTTTGTCACCTTCAAACAAGGCAATCAGCCCATAGGGGTCTTGTGGAGCAAAGAAAGTATATTGCCATCCGTTTCCTTCACAGAAATCTCCAACAGTATGGATGGAACGTGCCGGATCGTAAGGAGTACGCCAAGAGCCGTCTTCCAGTTTCGGACGAATGAAATGGATAGAAGAATCAAAATAGTTCTTGTAATAATGAGCACGTTTTGAGAATGTTTCAGCATCTTCTGTCTTTCCCATCTTACGTGCCATAGCGGCAATTCCCCAGTCGTCCACTGCATACTCCATGGCTATGGAAGTAGCTTCATGAACTTTGTCGGCAGGGATATAGCCTTTTTTGACTACATAAGGTACTCCTTTCTGCTTTTCATAAGTAGCTGTAGCTATCATTGCTTGCAATGCTTCTTCCGCATCGAACCCGGTAAATCCTTTCAGATATGCATCGGCAATCACCGGCACGGAGCTATACCCCGGCATCTGATCGGTCTCTCCACTCATCAAAGGCCAGATAGGGAGTTTGTCCTGCTGACGATAGATGGAAATCATCGAATTGACTACATGGTCAACCATTTCAGGTTGAGTAATAGTCATCAAAGGATTTAATGCACGGTAGGTATCCCATAAAGAAAGAGTCGTATAGTTGGCTTTCTTCGGGTCTGTGTAAATCATGTCATTCATCCCTCTATACTCTCCATTCACATCGCAAAAAAGCGTAGGGGCAATCATAGTATGATAATGGGCGGTATAGAATACACGTTTGGAAGCCTCATCATCAGTCTCTACTGTCATCTTCTCCAGTTGCTTATTCCATCGGTCGGCACTCATATCCACCACCTTATCAAAATCCCAGTGAGTAAGTTCGGATTGCAGGTTCATCGCTGCGTTGTCACAGCTGACAGAAGAAAGAGCGACTTTTATCTTCACTTCTTTCACGTTGCCAAAAGTAAGGACACTCTTCACCGATGCCACTTTCAGTTGGTCCCAAGGTTGCGGAGCATTATCGTCATAGGCAGTAAACTGCTCTATCTTCTTATCACTTTTCAACACAAAATAAACTTTGCGGGAAGGACTCCAGCCTCTCACATAACGATAACCCTCTACTGTATAATCATCTACCTTACGGATATAGCTGTCGTAAGCATTCGATCCGTTTCCTTCACGTAAGTCGATTAATATGGAAGCCGGTTTTCCTTCAGGATAAGTATAACGATGGAAGCCTACACGATCTGTAGCTGTCAACTCGGCTTTGATATTGTAACGGTCGAGAAGCAAAGAGTAATATTCGGGACGGGCGATTTCATTCGCATGAGAATATCTGGAAGCATACCCATCACGTATATCATCCTGATTGCCTCTGGGAGTACGGATCTCATTCAATGGCATGATGAGAATATCACATAAGTCAGTACAGCCCGTACCGCTCAAATGGGTATGTGAAAAGCCAATTAAAATACTATCGGAATAATGATAACCCGAGCACCAGTCCCAACCTTTATGGATATTGGTAGGACCCAGCTGTACCATTCCATACGGAACACTCGTCCCAACAAAGACGTGTCCATGATAACCGGATCCGATATACGGATCGACGTACTGCAATAATCCTTCACTTTTTGAATAGTTCTGTTGCGCTACTCCATTTCCCGCTGTAAGCAAGACACAAGAAGTAAGTGCAAGTAGTTTAAATGCCTTCATTCGTATTTTTCTTTGGTATGATTGAAAATTATAGTTAGCGAATGATGCAAATATACTACCTATTTAGGAATTAACTAACTGTCGCTAGAGTTTACAAGAAAAATGGCAGGCAGGTTTACTCTTTTGGCAAGTTCCAACCACAGATTTACACGGTTTTCCACAGAAAAACTGCGTACCGTCTACTAAATAACATAATAAATGAATCTGTGGAAATCCGTGTTAATCTATGGCGAATCCTTTCCATAAATTCCCTTCGGGAAGAGGAGCTTCAAGCTCTATCAGTTCTTTTGAGACAGGATGTATGAACCGTACTCTCCGGGCATGCAGACAAATGCTCCCATCCGGATTGGAGCGTGGAGAGCCATATTTCAAATCTCCCTTGATAGGGCATCCCATTTTTGCCAGCTGACAACGAATCTGATGATGACGTCCGGTTTTTAAATCGACTTCGAGCAAATAGTAATTCTCCGAATGACCGATCAACCGGTAATGCAAGATCGCTTTCTTGCTGTTCGGCACTTCTTTGTCGTATGCATAACTTTTGTTCTGCTTTTCATTACGTACAAGAAAATGTACCAGTTCACCTTCCGGTTCTTGCGGAGCATTTTTCACAACCGCCCAATAAGTCTTTTTCACCTCACTGGTGCGAAACATTTCGTTGAGCCTTGTTAATGCCTTACTCGTTTTGGCAAAAATAACAAGACCGCTTACGGGGCGGTCCAACCGGTGTGTCACACCGAGGAAAACATTTCCGGGTTTCTGATACTTCTCTTTCAGATACTGTTTTACAGTCTCCGAAAGCGGCGTATCCCCCGTCTTGTCTGCCTGGACAATCTCGGAAGCGGTCTTGTTGACTACAATGATATGGTTGTCTTCGTATACAACAGTCATTCTGTTCGATTACATATTCATACCACCATCTACCTGAATCACCTGACCTGATACATAAGAAGACATATCAGAAGCCAGGAAGGTAGCGATGTTTGCCACATCTTCAGGAGTACCACCACGACGCAAAGGTATTTTCTTTGCCCATTCAGCTCTTACTTCGTCAGAAAGAGCAGCTGTCATGTCTGTCAGGATGAATCCCGGAGCGATAGCGTTGGCACGGATGCCGCGAGAACCCAACTCTTGTGCGATAGACTTAGCCAATGCAATCATACCTGCCTTAGAAGCAGCATAGTTAGCCTGTCCTGCATTTCCGTGAACACCTACAACAGAGGCCATATTGATAATGCTACCAGCTTTTTGACGCATCATGATAGGTGTACAAGCATGGATGAAGTTAAATGCTGACTTCAGGTTCACGTTGATTACCATATCCCATTGCTGTTCGCTCATGCGCATCATCAAACCGTCACGAGTGATACCGGCATTGTTTACCAATATATCGATCCGTCCGAAGTCCTTGTGGATTTCTTCAACGACCTTTGCAGTATCTTCAAAGTTAGCCGCGTTAGAAGCGTAACCTTTGGCTTTCACGCCCATTGCTTCCAATTCTTTAGCTGTATTTTCTGCATTTTCGTCAATGACAAGGTCAGTAAATGCGATGTTTGCGCCTTCGGCAGCAAACTTAAGAGCGATAGCCTTACCAATACCGCGAGCAGCACCGGTTACAATGGCTGTTTTTCCGTCTAATAATCCCATACTAAAAGTTATTTAATTAAATTTCTGTTCTATGCAGTGCGCCAAACACAATGTTGGACACATATCTATTTCTTGTATCTTCATCCAGATGTGCACCTATATGGCCTCGAATATAAGGAACTTCAATTCCTTTCACACAATAATGTATCAAGTCGGCAGTCATCTCCACATCGTCAATATGGAAAACTCCTTTTGCCTGTCCTTCCAGAAGAACGGCTTTAAAGAGCTGGACTTCCTTTGCATCAAACTTCTTGCGAACTTTTTCCACCCGCCATATATCACGGAAGAAATAAGCACGCAATGTTCCGTTTCGATAGACCACCTCTTTTACCGCGTCCAACCGGGTATATATCATCTCCAACAATTTCTCGTCCGGTGAGATATTTTTCTCGGCCACCCGCTTCATCATATCCGACAGAATATCCAATTCCGATTCCACAACAGCCAAATAAATTTCATCCTTACTTTTAAAATAAGTATAGAGCGTTCGTCTACCTTTTTTAGAAGCAAGAGCGATATCATTCATAGTTGTGTTTTCTACTCCCATCTTCGCAAAAAGCTGACGGGCTACATCTACTAATTTGGCTTTTGTCTTGGATACGGTCATAGGTTACAAATTGCACATTGCTGAATATTTTGAGCAAAAGTAATTCTTTTCTTTAGACCATACAAGAAAATAGAGAGAATATTAACATTTGTATATTAATAGGTGCTAAGAAAAAGTTTCATCATTATTTCATTCATTCTCAACTAAATAAGAAAAAAATGATGATTTACTCGAAAAATATTCAGCAAATTATTTGTTTGTTTCAAAAAAAGCCGTACCTTTGCACCCGTTAAACATCGCGGAGTGGAGCAGTTGGTAGCTCGTTGGGCTCATAACCCAAAGGTCATTCGTTCGAGTCGGATCTCCGCAACTAAAGATAAGAAGAATCGCAGAAATGCGGTTCTTCTTTTTTATGACGACTCTTCTTTACTGGTTTTATTCACAACCTAATTTCAGTTATCAACAAGGATATCAACAAAGTTATTAACAGGTTAATTTGCTTATAACAAGACAATTAAGCATATAGACTCCTTTTCTATCAACAAGGCAGTATTTAGTTATTCACCATACAAAAGCCGGCTGATTCATGAGGGATCAGCCGGCTTTTATGTTCCTTCGAAAAAGGGTATCCTATTGATGTTTATAAAACTTCAGTATCTTTTTCGCATAACGTTTTCCTAATAACAGTTGTGCTTCCGTATTAAAATGAGGGTCTTTCTCATCTTTATACCATCCCAATCCTTTCGATGATACCCAATCGGAATAGGGAATAAATGAAGAAACTTTTTTAATCATCTGATTAAAGGGGACTGTACCTGCTTCTCTTTTCGTCCAGTTCCATTGTGAAATCTGTCCTACAACAACCGGTAGATCCGGCATGTCCAGATCTTCCCGCAAGTCTTTCACCAAAGAAATCAGTTTCTGTTTATACGCTTCCGGATTCGAACAATCGGCTTCTCCCTGATGCCAAAGGATTGCTTTCAAAACACCTCCCTGCTTCATTGCAATCCGAACCCGGGAAAGAGCTTCTTCATAATATCCGTCTTTACTCCCTTTTAGCCAGGAGTTGATGGATGAGCCTCCACGCGCATTTACTACCAGCCCGACAGGACGTTTCGTTTGTCGGGCCATCTCTTTAGCAAAGCCGTAAGCCGGTCCCAAACGCTGCATTGACAAATCTTTCCGAACTGTAGAATAACGATTGAGAGGATTTACTGCCGGTTCAAAATTCCCCTTATCATTCAATAGATACACATTTTGGAGGGTATCCATGACTTCCGGAGTTAATGTTGCACGCCCCGCCATGTTGGATTGTCCGATGCATACATACAAGTCAAAAGAAGACGGAACATTCTCCTTTACATTCCCGGCAAAAGCAAATAAAGATTGCAGGAGGAGAAAAGACAGTAAATAAATAGACCTAAGCATATTGACAGTGTTTATGATTAATAGTTTCTATAAATACGGATAGCGTTCAGAATAGGTTCTCCTTCTTTTTTATGAAAGTCAACACTCAATCCTTTTCCATCCTTCACCGTTACTACAAATTTCTTGATAACAGCACGGGCATATCCGTAATCACGAGCTATGTTGAAATCATCCAAAACAGTCGTTCCATTCATTGAAATTCCGAAGCTACGGTTTCCGGCAAACGTCTGTTCCGAGTCAGCTCCCAGATTATAAACCAACGCTTCCCTCTCTTTGTCCGACTCCAATTCTGCCCAGTACAAATATACGGAATATTCTCCATTCGGTACATCAGCTTTAAAAGATTTTATTCCAACACGTTGAGTCTGGAAGATTGGATTCATATCCGTTCCCAGAATGTCAATATCCGAACCAAGCATACTGCCGAATCCTGTTTTACGACGATAAGAAGTTCCGCCTACAAATCCCCAGCTACCGGGCTTATACTCCTGCTCGGGAATCCATGCTACATTTGCTGTACGGTCTTCAAAATATCTCGGAGAACCCAACATTACATTTATTTCCGTAAATGGAATTGCTTCGTCTTTCAACTGTGAGCCTACCAACTGGAACTGAATCCGGAGCATATCCCGCAATTTGCTATCACCAGCCACGGCAACTGCTTCCAGGAGATTCTCTCCACCAACGAACGGTACGTCGAACAAGGCATAATTATCTTCTACCTTTTTCTTTCCCAGACTTTTATTGTTCACAAACAGCTCTACTTCTTCCGCATTGGAGAATACAGGAACAGACTGAATACATTCTTTCTGTGCAGTATTCACCACTCCCCCACGGCTTTTCCACTCCCGATTACCTATAACAAGTATCGGACGACGTGACAAAGCTGTCTTATAAAACCAATAAACATCCTTCTTCTCCCTGTTTAATCCGACAACTCCTTTATTGTTTACATGAGGAACAGCATCGACACGGGATTCGGAATAAAAATCATTCAGATTCCACAGACTGGAACCGGCAATAAACGGACGTTTCATCATTTCACGGAGATAATGTTTATGATACACCAAACCATATTCCTGTGAGAAGTCGAAACGTTCCGGCTGGTAGGAATGAAGTCCCGGATCTACTCCCGGTCCATATTCCGTAACCATCAACACTTTTCCCTTGTATACCTTATGGGCACGGTCGAGCAAACGTTGAAACTCATTGATATCCGGCTCATACCAGCCTTGATACAAGTTCCATCCCTGAATCATCGGGATTTCGGTCAGATGGGCATCTTCGTAATATTGAGGCATATTATGATAAGCCATCATGGTATATCTTGAAGGATCTTCCTCGCGGATGGTCGCTTCCAAGGCACGGGCTACTTTTTCAGTAAAGCGGTAGTAATCTTCCAATTGCTTGCCTTCGGTATAAGGGCGACGCAGAAAAATCTCATTCATATACCCCCAAATCATAACAGAAGGGCGGTTGAAATCCTGACGTACCATTTCTTTAGCCATCTCAACGGAGTTCTGCAAAAACTCTTCAGTTTCCGTAACAGCATTGACAACGGGGATTTCAACCGAAGTCACAATACCCAGTTTATCACACATTTCCATGATTACAGGATCTTGGGGATAATGTGACACACGCAGGAAGTTCCCTCCCATCTCTTTCAACAGTAGTACATCCTGTACATGCAACTCGTCGCGCAAGGCATTTCCTTTCTGAAAATAATCCTGATGCCGGGCAGTTCCGATTAGTTTACGTCCTTTGCCATTCAGGAAAAAGCCCTTTTCCGAATCAAATTTAAACCAGCGCAAGCCTAACGGATTCACCACTTCATCCAGCAAAGTACCCTTTTTCTTATCGAGAATACGCGTATATACCATATACCGATAAGGATCGTCTATATCCCACAAACGGGGCGAATCTATTTTTATCTTTTTAGAGATGTCTGTCTTTGTTTCACCGGATGCCAGCTTTATTTCCGCATGAGTCTTTTTCACTTCCTTACCATCCGCATCGCAGATTACATTTTCCACCCTGATTTCTGCAGGTTGGAGTGTATTATTCGTCAGTAATGTAGTAATTTCTACCGAGGCTGCGGAGTTGTTCACTTCGGGTGTACGGATATAAACTCCTGACGAAGCATAATCATTCGTTGCAATGTGCACCGGATTCATAAACTGCAGATAGACATCCCGGTAGATACCGCCAAAGAAAGTAAAATCGGCAGATAAGGGAGGAATATTCGGATTATAGACATTGTTCACATAAATGGTAAACAGGTTTTCCTGTCCATAACGCAAATGGGAAGTGATGTCAAAACAGAAACGGGTATACCCTCCTTTGTGTTCTCCCACGAACTGACCGTTCAGATAGAATCGTACTTCCTGATTGGCTCCTTCAAAATAGATCACTGCCTGACGTCCCTCCTGGCTTTTATCTACAAACAATTGTTTCCGGTACCAAGCCGGTCCCCGATAAAATCCCGGAGTTTCGTCGTCTGCATCTTTATTATTCCATGTATGAGGTATATTGACCGTCTCCCAAGAAGAGTCGTCACAGCCGGCCAGCTGCGCTTCAAACGGAGATCCTTTTGTAAATTTCCATCCGTCGTTGATTGTGTATACCACACGCTGTTGCGCCTGTGCCCATCCCACAATAAACAATAGAATAAAAATATAGAGAAACTTCTTCATAATCGATATATACTTATAATTAAAACTTTATTTTACTTTCTCTACCTGTGTAGACGCACTCTTTGCTATCAAGAGCTACACCTTCAGGCAGATATAATTTCACATGCATTTTTATTTGTTCCGGCATACCGGGATAAGTTCCCTCACGCAGTCCAATAGTCAATGTCCGTTCCGAATCTTTCCATTGCATCGGCACTTTCGAACATACACCCTCTTCATAGCGGTAGGAATCACCTTCATCCTCATACCATAAAAAAGCAGCATCCGCTCCTCCATAGATACGCAATTCCAGTTCACGATCGGGATATTCCATCGCATATTGTTTCACTTCTGCCAAAGGCAAGATAGAACCAGCCTTCACATAGAGCGGAAGTATGTCGAGGATATTTGTCTGCATTTGTTCTCTTCCTCCTTCAAAAGCTTCTCCGGTCCAGAAGTCATACCAATATTTACCGCTATGTTCCGGCAGATAAATACAGATGTTCTTTTCTTCCGATTGCGGATGAAATACCGGACGCACCAATAAGGAAGTACCGAACATATAGGCATTATCAATATCAAATGTCCGGGTATCTGTTGTGAAATCCATTGCCAAACCTCTCAACATGGTATAATTATTGGCGGTTACCTGATGGGACATTGAGTAAATGTATGGCAACAGACGGTAACGCAGATAAATATACTTCACTTGATTATCATAAGATAATGTCCCCTCTTCACCGAATTGCCAAATTTCACGCGGCACATTCGTACCGTGAGCACGGAAGATAGGAGTAAATGCGCTAAACTGGAACCAACGGGAATATAACTCTTTATAATCATTACTTTTCAGTCCGTCGGGATATTTTGCATCCCGTTCTGTGACAAAGAATCCTCCCGTATCGGAAGTCCAATACGGAATACCGGACATAGACAAGTTTAAGCCGGCAACCAGTTGTTTGTGCATATTCTCCCATGAAGCCGAAACGTCACCCGACCATACGGCTGTACCATAATGCTGTTGCGAGGCAAAGGCGGAACGAGTTAGGATAAATATACGCTTCTGATCGCTCTCGGCGCGCAGGCGTTGATAGAAGTCCTTTAGCATTTCTAAAGAATAAGTGTTCAGATAACGGTGGAAGCTACCCAGATAAGTATTACCTGCCGATTTGGTCTTTTCTTCCTGCTTCAACTGTGTGAATCCATCCCGGAAAGATGGTTCCGTTGCATCCATCCACCAAGCATCCACACCCATATCATAGAGTCCTTTCTTGAGGTATTGCCAGAAAATATCCCTCGCGACAGGATTGTAGGCATCAAAAACCTTATAACCTGCCCATGTAGGTTCACTAAACAATGCACCGATAGAATCCAAAGACTGATAGACAGCCGTTTCCGGTCCGAATCCGGGCCATACGGAAAGCATAAAATGAACATGGTCCTGTTGATGCAGTTCATCAATAACCTGACGGGGATGATTAAAGTTTGCCGGATGGAAGGTCAGGCTGTTCCAATGAGGTTTGTCTCCCCAATATTCCCAGTCCTGCACAATGTTATCCAACGGAATTCCCCGTTTACGGTATTCTTTAACGACTGCCTTCAATTCATCGAACGACTTATAACGTTCTTTGGACTGCCAGAAGCCATACACCCATTTTCCAAACATCGGCACGTCCCCCGTCAATTCCCGATAACCGGCAACGACTTCGTCCATATTCTTACCATAGACAAAATAATAGTCGGAGGCATCACCTACTTCGGAAGTAAATGAGTAGCCCTCCTTCGTATCTTCAAACTTCGTAGAAGAATAATTATCCCATAAGACACCGTATCCGTTGGTCGAAATAAGGAACGGATTGACAATATCCATATTGGCCTGTAACAGAAGTACAGATTTCCCCCGATAGTTCATGATTCCATTCTGATACTGTCCCAGTCCGTAAATGGCCTCATCCTCGGTAGGAACAAAGCGTTGAGTGACTTCGAGACATTGTTCACCTCCGGCAACCGAACGTTTGAAGTTCCGTGCCTTTCTATCCCCTTTCTCTTTTAGTAATAACTTACCTGTGGATGTTTCCTGAAAAATGAAAGCCGCATCTGCCTTATCAAAAACTACGGAAAGTTCACGGGTGCGAAAGAGCAGCTTCTGTCCCGTATCTTCCCATTTATAATCTTTGAAAGCCGGCTTTTCCGAATCACCCACCAATCTTTTTGTTACCAGCGTATCACCTTCGGGAAAAGACAGAATCCGCACGCACCCCGCCGACATAAACTCGACCCGATATTGAATACTGTCAGATACGAAAGCACATCCCCTACCGTCTTCATGAACCGGAGAGGAACATCCGATGCAGGATAGTACAGATAAAACTAATAACCAATTAAAACTCTTCATCCATGCATTTATTTGACTGAGTAGATCGTATAACCCAATGACAAATTACGAACTACGACATTTCCTTTTAAATAGAAAGTAGGCATATTGAATCCATTCATGATATTATCCTTATACAATTCTACTTTTGCGCTTTTCCATTCACCTGTATTGTCGGTACGTATCCGGGATACAATTTTAAACGGCTCTTTCGGTTCGCGCTGTGTAGATGAACGTATAAAAAGAGATTCATTTCCCTTGTCCAGGTATTCAAAATAGAGATACCCTACATAGTTATTCATTTGTAATTTGGAAACCAGCTCTTTGGGCAAAGAGATAGAGAGAGTTTCTTCGGCATTGTAACCACCGGATTTTCGCTTTCCCTGAATCTTCATGTCCGACTCACGCAAACGCATCATCTCAACCGCCAAAGCGGATTTTGCTGTCTTGACATCATTTTCTATTTGTGACAACAAGCCTATCGCCACCGGATAACGTCCCTGGCTAATCAACAATGCCGCCTTATCGAGCGAACGTTGACAAGCGGATACGTCCATCTTCGTCTTTTCCAGGAAACGGGCTTCTTTTCGCAGCCGGAAAAGCATTAAAGGTAAGGTTAATCCACGCTCGTCCGCCTGTTCGTCTTTGAATTCCGCTGCATACTTTAAAGTCGTACGTAGTTCACGGTCACCGTTTTCAATGGTCGGCTCTATTTCGTGTCCTTCGGTATAGTCACTCCACGAAGCGATAAACATCATGTCCAGGCTGTCCTTCTCTGCCATACAGAACTTCCACATACTTTGATAAGTTTCTCCATTGTTACGAGGGATATAATAGAAGTGTCCACGTCCCCAGCCTGCACAGCCCCGGTTATCCATTCCCGGCATGGCAAATCCCGACTTAATGGTATAAGCAGGATTGTTACTATGCCAAATTGAATCACGGAAAGGTTTCATAAACTCAATAACATCATCCTGAGTGGCGTAATTATCCCATTCGGCATGTGCCTGATCTCTTGTACGGACACGGGCAGGAAGCCATGCAGTCGGTATTTCTCCCACTTTTTCCCAAGCATCCATATCATCACTGCGGGTGACGGGAATGTATTTATCATTTTCCAGTTTTCCCCAATCCGCCCAACGGCGTAAGGCAACGGGCTGCCTCATTCCTTGCGGAAACTTCACTTGTGATAACACTTTCTTGTATTCATCGACTTTCGCTCCGGGACCGAAATGATAAAAAACAGGCATTCCTTTCACCATAGGAGCAGTCGGACCTGTGAAGACACTATCTACCAGATATTGATAACATTTAGCCATGTATTCGGTCTTTGCCTCACGGGTGTTAACTTCCGGATAAATCTTCGTAATCCAGTCATAATATAACCAACCGTCGCACCAGTTTACGCCGATTTCAAAGTCATACTTTGCTGCCACTTTCTGCATCTCACGCAGCAAGATGTCATTTTCGTGAGGCTTGAACCCCCATTCGATAAAGAATCCATCTATCTTAGCCGCTTTTGCCGACAATATCTGATATTCGATATAATCGGGATCGAGATTGGACTGCATTCCGACTTGGGGATAAGCCACTGCCGCTATCTCATGCCGCCCTTCACTATCTATCAGATCGGCATTATAACACAGCGACTTCCTTCCGGTACTTGATTTTTCCGTATCGGCATACATTTCCCAACGGCCCAACTTTCCGTCATGCTGCCGGGTGTAACGTACACCGTGGAAGTCGGCATACACTTTCTTTCCATTCTGCGCCAAGGCCGGTAATGCGATAGATACCAATAAAAAAAGAAGAAGTTTCCTCATTGTTCCAAACTTAATTATTCAACTTATGTACTTAATCAATCTTCCACCATACTTAATCAGTCCTCACTCAACACGAAATCATGCTTTTCCGGATAACTGAAAAGATTGTCTATCATCCAACGGCCTTTATAAATCTTGGCTCCGTCCATTTTGAAAAGTTCTTCTCCCTTCTCATTTACAAGTCCTTCTGCCCACCACTCTTCAGTCGGTTTCAACATCAGGATTCCATCCGGTCCGTTGCAGATACTTTTTATATCGGCTATGCTGTAAACTTTCTCGCAAGTAGGTTCGGTAGAGTCATTAGTCGTAGCGTCGGTAACTCCAGTCAAATCAAACTTATAGACAGCCGAAGCAGCAGTAAGCCATAATTTATCTTCTTCACCATATACCGGGAACAAATCATGCCCACCCGATTCATTGCTGAATGTATAAAGGGTAGTCTGATTTATTAACTTGGGATTACTCCGGTTGCCATCGTACTTAAAACGGAATAATGCAGTCACTCCCTCTTTTTTGGTAGCTGTAGCATAAAGATACGATCTTTTCTTATCCCAAACAACATTATGCGCATTACCCAACTTCACCGTATTAGCTTTTGCTCCCAATACCTTAACCGTGTCAACCACAAAGGTATTGATTTCACCGGATTTAGATTCTGCCGTCACGATATTTCCATCGGGCAATACCTCCGCAGAGTGGGGATTCTGTCCGCAATTTGCGTAGAACATTAATTTATGATCGGACAAACGGATTAAAGCCACAGCTCCGCCGGAGGCAGTCATCAAGATATAGCGTCTATTGAAAACCGGTTTTACTTCACTCGGATTAACAAACCAACCCTGCTGTGCAGCAGGAACACAGGCTGTATAAGGATCCCAACTCCAAATATTGCGGTGCGTCTCCGCATCTCTGATGACAATAGCCCGTCTGGATTGTTCCGCCAGTACATAAGCCTTTTCCGGAAGTTGAAAGATTTCATTTTTTACTACAGGAGCGGCATCATCATCGGAACATGCTCCCAAAGCTATATTAAATCCTAAAAGGATTGCAAATAAACTAAACTTCTTCATGGTCATAACTATTTTAATTCTAAATATTCAATTTGTCTATTTAAAGTTTCCGTCAATCTATTGAACCGATTTTGTATCGTTATAATCGATCAATGAATGAACTGAAAGATTCAACTGCCGCATGTGCGACAGAAAAGATTCATAAGGTTCGTATTCGATGGAAACCACTCCTTTATTAGAAGCTTTTCCGTTAGAATCGTAACCATCATTATACTCAAAATGTACCCAGCCTACACAGTTTCGAGTTTCAAGCAAACGAAGACAGAAGTTCTGATAAAACTCACCTCTATTTTTTTGTGTATGCACCAACCAGCCACCTCCTTCAGTATTAGCATATCCAGTTCCCTGATAACTGGCATCTTCCGCTTTTATATAGAATTCTGAAACTAAAAAAGGTTTCGCTCCACACCAGACTTTCAGGTTTGCCAAGAAATCTGCCTCCGGTTGCCAACGTGCATAATAGTTGACGGAAACAAGATCGCAATAACGAGCACACGCTTCCACCACTTTCTGATTATATTTACTCCAATCATGCAGACGTGTTCCCAATATCAAATGCTCTTTATCATATCGTCTGACGGTAGCGGTGGTCAACTGATAATAATAATCAGCAACCATCCCCCGGAAATCTTCCTGATTTTTCTTGGTTATCACTCCGGTAGAAGCTATACCGTTATCCCGCATAAACTTTTCTGCATACTCACGAGCAGCTTTATAGCGTTCGGGCAAAGACAAGAAATGTTTCAGATCAATTCCTCGCAAAGGGTCAGCATTCTGATAACTGGCAAATGGCAATTCATTGTCAAGATAGAAACCTATAAAATGCCGGTCACCGGCAAATAAAGCTGACTTCTCTTGTACGAGACGATCTATGTACGTAGCAAATGTGGGTTCAAAAAGAAGAACTAAGCGATTATATTTGTCATCATCAAACGCGTAGCCCAAATTCTTACTCATATCCCACATAAAGGTACGAAGCAGATACAGATTCTCTGCATAAGCAATCTTTTGCGTTTTAGGGGTCAACAAGTTACCACGTACTGCAGCAGGAAATACTTCAATACGGTTCGAGCCATACGAAATATAGTTTATATGATTGCCTGCTAACAGTTTGCCAGTCTCTTCACTCCATTGCGCCTCACTACCGTATCGAGTACCGAAAGCCTTCTTATGAGCAGTAGATTCTCCCGGACGAACATGCTGAATTCCATGAATGATAACAGCTCCATTATCCGGATCGAGCAAATAAGAACGGCCTCCACAATAAGCCACTCGGAAAAAGCCTTCTTTTCCAACCACAGATGAAGGTTGCAAACCGATTCGTCCTCCCCATGCAGTCCGGCTATAACCCGAAGAGGGAGTATACCAATTCATATTATCAATGGTACGTGTTTCCCTTGAATCTGCCGTTGTCCATGCCTGGAAAGTTCCGTTCTGCCACTTCCGGTATTCTACATTCATAAAAGTATATTCATCTTTTTCCAAAGGAGTATCTTCTCCTTCCGGTTTCAAAGGTTCTATTTCGTTGGAAGAGGAGGAACAGCTAAACGTCAACTGCATCAGTCCGACCAAAGATAAAAAGAGGAAATACCTATATATTATATGTTTTCTCATATTACTTTCAGCTACTGCACATTATTACTTAACCATCGTATTTGTTATCAGTCGCATCTTTCGTATACTCTATCTACGGTTCACCGGATAGCTGTTACTAACTCTCGCGTTGGCTATTAATAGAAAAGTTATTCTCTACAAGGAGAGAACTCCCTTCCCCCTTGTTGCAAACTTCTTTTATCCCTAACATAAACTATAAACGAAAGCTTTGTTTTTATAATTGAAATCTTTGTTTTTATAAACGCAACTTGCATTTATAAAAACGGAAGCTTCGTTTATAGTTTGTATCGGACAGAGAACAACTTTATTCCCAATGAAAGGGAAGTTTAGTCTTAATAGAAAAGAAGTTTTCTATTAAGACTTCAGACGGTAGGTAATACTACCCTGCTTACTTCTTCTTAGGGAATTTGATTTCAACCGTTGCTATCTGTTTGGTCGTATTATTATCCATCTTTCCGGAGACATCAAGTACCTTCATGACACCGTATCTTTCTCCACCGGCACTTGAATTACCACTAGTCTTAAATCCAATCACACTGCCGACAAAGTTATCAATTGTCATATACACTTTCTGATCGGCACTTCCGGCCAAATATTCATTCTTAATAGAAGAACGAGAAGCCGCATCGTAATCAAAGCCTGCCGGGAATAACACAAATTTTGTCATATTCTTAGCCGGCAGATTGCTCAAGGACTTTCCGCCCGATCCTTTATACAGACTATTCTTGCTATCTACATTCTCCATCGAATAGAAACGGAAAGAAAGAACACTATTAGCAGAATTTATAAAGAACTTTATATCAACATTCTTAGCACTTTCCACACTGGAGATAGCTTCATCTACCGAATACGTTTTCATATCATTCAACGAAATCAGAGCGAACGGTTCGGCATTGGCCAATACATGACTGCCAACCTTAAGTTGGACAACTTCCATATTCACATAGGTCTTTACGATCCCTATAACTTCCTTGCCTTCCCGACCATCAGAAACAACCACCTTGAGTTGAGATGTTTCTTCTGTCAGTTGCACCTTAGGCTTATAATCAAAATTCTTGTTATCGCCCACTATCTGCTCACGGAAAATCTCTGTACTTACTCCATTCTCCACCCGGAAGATAGCTACCTGTTTTACACCGCGAACGGATTCGATGTGCATCGGAACTTCCGTATCTACTCCTTCATCAGTAGTAATAAGCTCTTTACCCAAAGTCAATACAGGAACCGGAACAGTCTTATATGACACCTGCAAAGTAGAAATTGTGATATTACCATAGATATCTTCCGCTTTCACTTTAAAGCCCTTATCGCCTTCTTTATATTCTATCAGTTCATCGTGCTCATACGTTTTGTCGCCATTCAGTATATCACTGCCTTTCGGTGTTTGTCCGTCCGTAGAGACCAAGAATCTTTCCACTTTCTTCAAACCTGCTTCCGAAACAATTTTAAAAGTAGTACGAGGCATTACCGGATTCTCATCCATTTCATCATATATAATCTCTTCCGGGTCGAATGTTATGACAGGACGTGCCATTACATCGGTAACAGCAATTGGTAAAGTTCCGCTCGTAACATGATTCAATTTATCCGTAGCCTCAATGATAAAGGCTTCGTAATTTGCATTGTATTCCAGATTTTCAGACAAGCTGTAAGAATTGGGATTAAAAAATTCAGTCACCGTTTTATATTCGGTCACCCCCTCCACTGTCTGCAATTTCATTGTCACACTCTGGAGTCCGGCCTGCGACTTTATGACAGCCACTACCGGCAGATTATCTACTTTATTTAAATCCACATCCAGTTGTTCCATCGGGAATTTAATCACAGGAGCAGCCGCATTAGGATCCAGACCATCATTATCATCGCTACAGGCAGCAAAGCCCAGGCAAAGTCCTAGTATTAATAAGGTATATATTTTACGAATCATAATTAGTTCTCTTTTTAATTAACTGTGGTTATTTGGAATATTTGCAATAGTTCTCAAATATATGAATCACACCGTTCGTCGGCAGAATGTTGCTAGTCTTAGCCTGACGCTGTGGAGATTTCCCGTTGCTTCCGGTCTGATTCACCAGAATCTTACCTACTGCAGCCTGCCATGGGTTTTTCCATACAGACATTGTCATCAGTCCATTCTCTCCTTTCAGCATCGTCAATACGAACATCGGTTCCACCTGCAACTGTCCATAAGAACTATATTCACCGTCTACAATGTGATAAAGCAACATGTTCGTTACTTTCTCTTTATCACAATCGGTAATGGATGCTGCACCTGCAAATTCATTTTCACGATACAACTGCATACCTGCATTATTCAAAGCCAGAAAAGTATATTTATTGTCAGTCTGGGTATAATAGTCCTTCAGACCTGTATACTCAATAGCTGCTATCAACTCCGAGAACATATCTTTGTGATCTTGGAAATATTCCCACGCTGTCACTTTTACATACGGATCATCCACCGAAGGCTCATAATCATAATTCTTCTGCAAGTCCAGGTCACAGCCGGTCAATGCCAATATCGCCCAACAAAAGAAAAGGGTCTTATATAATATTGTCTTTTTCATTGTTTCTACCTTTTTTAGTTGTTAGTATTACCATAATACGTGTTCTGCACAATCTTCGGATTTTCCAAGATATGTGAATAGTGAATCGGGAAGAGTTCGTTTCCGTCCTGTTCCATTCCGTTAATCGGTTTCATCACTTCCTTCCACTTTCCGGTACGCAACAAGTCAAACCAGCGGCGTCCTTCGCCGGCTAATTCCACTTGCCGTTCACGCAATATATAATTAACGACTTCGTCTTCAGAAGCAAAATCATTTTCAGTCAACGTGTTCAATCCGGCACGGTCACGTACAGTTTTTACTAA
This sequence comes from Bacteroides sp. 2_2_4, assembly GCF_000157055.1. NCBI lineage: Bacteria > Pseudomonadati > Bacteroidota > Bacteroidia > Bacteroidales > Bacteroidaceae > Bacteroides > Bacteroides sp. 2_2_4. Next base: position 81,349 of record NZ_EQ973362.1, read on the forward strand.
ATCCAAAGCTTCACCCCATTTTCCCTGATGAGCACGAGCTTCTGCTTGCAACAACATCATATCTGTGTAACGATAAATTGGATAGGCTACTTCGCATGTCTTATTCAAAGAGTTACTGATGTCACCTGCCATATATTTACGCAATTCATTTCCATTCTGGTAATTCTTCACCGTATAATCTTTGCGCAAATCACCTTTCATATCCTTTTCATCAAAGATGCTCATAAACTTGTCGGACATAACTGCCGCACGGTTTCCTGAACCGGAAAACCATTGATACATATAACTGTAACCATTCGTGCCGACTTCATCCATGTTGAAATGAACAAGGAATATTAACTCTCTGGAGTTATATTCATCATTTTCGGGCGTATCATCCGAAGGCTTATTGTTCAGTTCTTCTGTAAACATGGTATGCCAAGTAGCAATGTTAGGTTCGAAGTCTACAAAGCGTCCACCCTTTTTGGAGGCAATAGTTGCCATTTTATCAATGGTTTGGTCAGCCAGATTATATTCTTCAGCCCACATATAAGCGTCCGCCATGATAGCCCATACGCCACAGATAGAAATACGCTTGCGTTCGTAATTCTTATTACGGTTAATCAGGCTTTCCGCCTTTTTCAGGTCAGGAAGAATAACATGTTCCAGAATATAATTCTTATCTGTACGTTCCTTATAGATAGCCTCCGAATACTTTTCAGTAGGTTCTATAAACAAAGGTACGTCTCCCCAGACACGGATAGCATAGAAATAAGCCAGAGCACGCAACGCATACGCTTGTCCGAGGTAATCATTACGGTCTGCCACATCAGGCATACTGATATTAGGAACATATTTGATGGCCAGATTGGTCTGGTTAATCATCTGATACAAGGTCGTCCATTTCGCACATTTCTCGTCCGTAGACATCAGGTTGTTGATCACACGTGCCTGATCGGCCATCACTGGTGCTCCGGGAGCTACGTTATCCGAACGGAACTCACCCCAGTAAAAATAATTCTCGCGTAAAGTGGAACGCAACAGTCCGTAGATTTCATTTATACCTGCCTTAGCGTCGCGGGCGGTCTGCCACATGTCACCTGCCGGGATCTCACTCACCGGTTCCTCATTCAGAAAGTCTGAACAGCTATTCAATGATAGAGCCAGGCATACAGCTCCAACAAAATATTTTATATTCTTCATACGATATCTTCAATTAAAAGTTTGCAGAAAAACCAATACCATATTCTCTCTTTCTCGGATAACGGTAAGAGTCTTTACCTACCTGCAGAGGATTGTTGGTAGAGAATTCAGGATCGAATCCCGAATAGTTGGTCCATGTCAAGGCGTTGTTTACAAAAGCGTAGATATTTATATTCTTCAACATCAGCTTCTTTATCCAGTTTTCAGGAAGATCGTATGCTACACGTATGTTCTGCAAACGAATAAATGAAGCATCTTCCAGATAGAACGAGTTACCCATACGGGCATTGTTGTAATCATCATTATACGGACGCGGATAGATTGCCTGGTCACCCGGATGCAACCACATATTATGGATGACTTCCGGTGAAGGAGTAGTTCCGGTGTATTTGAACATATTACGATTATGTTCGGCTGCATTATAAATCTGTCCTCCCAATGAATAATAGAATCCTAAGTATAAACTCAAATTCTTCCAAGTCACCGTTGTATTCAAACCACCGGTTACATCAGGCATGGCATTACCGATCACCATACGGTCATTATCATCAATCACACCGTCACGGGTTCCTTCCGGTTCCTCCCAGTTGTAATCTCCCCCACGGAACGGTTTGCCGTTCGGCAACGTTTTCTGACGGATATTACCTGCATATTCCTTTCCATCCAACAAATATTTGTACTGGAATACACCATTCTCAAACACCGGAGTCAGCTGTTCCCATTTATCAGTGAAAGCATTCGATTCGTCGTATGCAAAGACACCGGCGCTTTTAAATCCGTAGAAGTCACCCACACGGTCACCTTCCTGCATCCACCAGATATCACCTTCCATATATGCCTTACCTTCAGACAGCTTCTCAATACGGTTGATGTTTCTGGAGATATTGAAAGAAGCATTCCACTTCCAGTCCTTCGTGCGGATAATATCACCGGTAACAGCTATTTCAAAGCCTCGGTTACTCATTTCACCGACATTGGTTTTCATATATGCAAAACCGGATTCTTTAGGCAATTGGTAGTTTGCCAGCAAACCGTCTGTATATTTATCGTAATAATCGGCAGTGATTGTCAAACGGCTATTCCAAAAATTCAAGTCCAAACCAAGGTTGAATTGTTTAGTTTCCTCCCATTTCAGATTGTCTTTACCGATACGAGTCGGAATAACGCCACCCACTCCGTCATAAATAGAATTCGGAGAATAAGAGTAGATATAGTCGTAGTTGCCGATTGCTTCGTTACCCGTGATACCGAAACTTGCACGGATCTTACCATCTTCGAGAAACTTTTTCGAGAATTTCATGAATTTCTCATCCGAGAAGCGCCATCCCACAGATACGGAAGGGAAATTACCCCATTTGTTCTCTTTGGCAAAACGAGAAGAACCGTCACGACGCATAATGGCATTGAGCAAATATCTTCCTTTATAATCATAAGTCACACGGGCAAAAATGGAAGCCATAGAGTGATTGCTTAATGTGGAGCCTGTAGATGACAAATCCAGGTTTGCGGCAAAAGCATTCATTGTATAGATAAAATCTGTAGACGAGTTTATTCCCACAAATGTTTCGTTTTCATAACGCCACTGCTGTGCACTAACACCTACCATGGCCGTAAAATTATGATCTTTTATTTTGCGTGCATAAGTAAGGATGTCTTCATTCATCCAGTTCCAGTTCAGGTAATTATAAGAATAACCTTTATTCTGTTTCTGCCATTCATCGGTGATAAGACTCGGTTCGAGTTTTTTGCGTTTATCCAGATAGAAGTTGGCATTAATATTGGCTCTGAACTTCAAATACTTGTTGAATTTGATTTCAAAGAACTGGAAGAAGTTAGCCTTATAAGAATCAGTAAAGTCGGTGGTATAATTGACCTGCGCAATAGGGTTCTTCTGACCGTTAAACACTCCGACCAAAGAGCCATCCGGATAATAAGTATTGAAATAAGGACGACGAGTCAACACTGCGCTCAATAAAGTACCTTCATTCAGACCTTTCTTTTTAGAATAAGTCAAAGAAATACGGCTACCCATATTCATCCAGTCTGTCGGTGAATAATCGGAGTTGATACGAGTATTTAGTCTCTGGAAACCTGTATTGGAAATAATACCTTTCTCATTATAATAACCGGTATTGATGAAATATTTCAATTTCTTTGTACCACCACCTACACTGATATCCACCTGATCTTTTTGTGCAGTGCTTGTAATCATGTCCAGATAATCGTTATCCACATTAAAGAAAGAGTTCAACGGATCATTCAGTATATCACTACTTTCATCCGGATTACCTCCGCCGTATGTTTCAAAATACTCTTTACGATACTGGTCGTACAACAAACGTTCCTTGCGGTTTGCCTGTGGAACCTTGTGAGACAATGTACCCCACGAGTGATTATACTTGATATCAATACGGGCTTTACCTTCCTGCCCACTTTTGGTAGTGATAATAATCACACCGTTCGCCGAACGCGAACCGTAGATAGCTGCAGAAGCGGCATCCTTCAAAATCTCCATAGAAGTGATATCATTCGTATTGATACCGTCGATACTTTCCAAAGGCACACCGTCTACAATATAAAGAGGAGTCACACCTTCGGCAGAGAACGTGGAAGTACCACGAATTTTGATAGAAGAAGATTCACCGGGCTGTCCGGAACCGGACACCACCTGTACACCGGCAGTAGTACCCTGCAATGCTTCAAAAACATTAGTAGCCATTTTTTGCTCAATGGCCTCGCTTGAGATGGAAGTAATAGCTCCTGTTACATCACGCTTTTTCATCGTACCGTAACCCACTACCACTACTTCGTCCAATAACTTAGAGTTCTCTTCAAGCGTAATATTCATTGTTTTATCTTTCACTACCACATCTTTAGGGGTATATCCCATGAATGATACAGTCAAAGTAACTCCCTTCTTCGAAACATTCAATGAGAAATTACCATCTAAATCTGTAATTGTTCCATTAGATGTTCCCTTTTCCATCACATTGGCGCCAGGCAAAGGAAATCCTGTTTTATCCACAATAACTCCCTTCACTGCAAACCCGCCTTGAGCATAAGCCGGATTGACAAGGAAAAAGAGACTCAAGGAAATCAAAAGGAACGACTGAAGCAACCGCACTTTTGTCCTACTCTGCAAATTTTTCATAACTAGAATAAAATTAAATTGGTTAATTATCAAGGTTTTACTCACTACTTAATTAATTGGGGAAAATATATTGATTCTCTCCAATAAGATGTTATATTTTATTTATTATATGGATATTTGTCTTTCATAATACTACACAATAATTATTATATTAGAATAAAGATTACACAGTACCCGGTCTACCAAATGAAAGTGTGTGCGGACACACCTAACCAAAGAAAACTCAAGTACAAGCTGGCATTATCCAACGCCACAAAAGTATTGCATTTGAATATATTGCACCCTATCGAATTGTTCGTTTTATCTAGTCTAAAAATTCAGATGACTTATTTTAATCACTTCACAGAGGGTTCGGAGGAGGTATTATGAGCTTTTCGGTATTGCGTAGGAGCAATATCAAAAAGTTCTTTAAAGCATTTATTGAAGTATTGAGGATTTCCAAATCCTAACCGGTAAGCAATATCCGATATATTCATTTCCGGAGAATTCTGCAGAAAATATGCCGCTTTTTTCAGACGCAGATTCATGATAAAATTATTTGGCGTACTTCCCGTGATACCTTTTATCTTCTGGAATAAGACAGTACGTCCCACCCCCATCTCACGTGAGAAGACATCTACACTGAATTCGGGATTTTCCATATTATCTTCCACTACCTGTGTCGCTTGTTCGATAAACCTCTGATCGAGTTCATTCGTTGCAATCTTCTCCGCTTTGCTATCCAGCTGATGGGCATATTTATTCTGTAAAAGTCTGCGGGTATTAATCAGATTATTGCATTGCATCACCAGCCGCCGCATATTAAATGGCTTCACCACATAAATATCCGCTCCAATTCTTAATCCTTCCAACTCACGTTCGGGCGCACTAAGGGCAGTCAGAAGAACGACAGGGATATGACAAGTTTCAATATTGTTCTTAATTTTGGCACACAATTCCGTTCCGGGCATTCCGGGCATCATAATATCCGAAATAACCAGATCAGGCTGCATCATTTTTACTTTTTCATACCCTTCCTCACCATCACTTGCAGTTTCAACCGTGTACAATGGAGAAAAGATATCTACAAGGATATTTCTGATTTCTTCATTATCATCAATCACCAGTAATTTACAGTCAGTAGTCCCGCTTTCACTTTGGGCTGACTGCACCTCTTTAACCAGCAGTTCTTTGTCTTCCGAATAATAAATATATTCCTTATCCTGCTCCGGTTCAACCCGGGCGACAGAAGAATCAAAGTGAGCATCCCCTTTTTTCAGAGTGACCTTAAAACAAGAACCTTTTCCCAGCTGACTTTCTACTGTTATATCTCCCTGGTGGGCTTTCACAATACCCTGACTCAAAGCCAGCCCGATACCAGTTCCTCCATACTGTCCTATATTCTCAACCTGATAGAACCGCTCGAATATCTTAACATAGTCTTCCTCGGATATTCCCGCACCATTATCGGAAACGGAAAACATACATTCCTCCGTTCCATCAGCCAATTCCATACGGATAGTTCCACCGTCTGAAGTATATTTAAAAGCATTAGACAGCAAGTTATTAACCACCTTCTGTATTTGCATCCGGTCTCCCCACACGAGGCATTGCTCGCAGTCGGCATGCAAAACAAACGAAATATTCCTGTTAGCAGCCAACTCCTTAAACAATACATAATGCTCTTTGAGCAAAGAATATAAGTCAAATTGAGAAACTTTCAGTTTCAAAAGTCCCTGCTCCTGTTTCCGGAAATCAAGCAACTCCGTAATCAATGATTTCAGGTTACCTGCATTTTTATGTATATTCAACAGTTTCGAATAAGCATAGGTAGACAATTTGCCGGAATTCAGCAACAGATCAACCTGCCCCAGGATAAGAGTGATCGGAGTTCTGATTTCATGCGAGATATTCGTGAAGAAACGAAGTTTGGATTGATTCATCTCTTCAATGTATTGTTTCTCGCGAAGTTCAAAATCCAATGAAGTTTTCAGGAACAGACGGATTCTATATTCTCTCACGATGAAGAATAGAATAGTCAGAATCACGCATACATAAATAGTATAGGCCCACCAAGTAGCATAGAAAGGTGGCGTAATCGTTATATCCAGCGATCTGATTACTTCCGGGAAGTTCTTCAGCCTGATCTCAAAGACATAATCACCCGGAGAGATATTTGTATAAGTAATGTCATTTCCCAGACGGTTCTCGCTCCATTCATCATTATACCCCATCAACCGATATTCTACCTCACCACCGCCTATATGCAGAAAATTATCTGTTGAGAAACCGATAGAAAACACATTTTGCAAGTAATTCAATTTGATCCGCCCGGTATAGGCAAAGGATTTATTTAAAATACCGGTTTGATCGCCTGTTGTTATCTCTTTGTTGTTGACATACAAATGAGCCAACTCCAGATCGTATATTTTCGGAGGATAATACAGACTACTTTCACGAATGGTTACCAATCCGGTAGCTCCTCCCATATAAATATCATGGTTGCGGGATACATGCATGGATTTCCGGTTCACAAGAGTCAGCGGGAATCCGGTTTTAGAATTGAAGTTTATCACTTTCCCCTCTTTCTGTTCCAGCATTGACAATCCATGCCCGGTACCAATCAATAAATTCCCGGAAGGGGTTTCCCCCAGTACCCTGATATTTTCTCCCGACAACACACTTTCAGGAGTATGTAAACGAAACAAACGTTCTTTCTTATCCAGCAAGAAAAGTCCGTTGCCATGTGTCCCTACCCAAATATTTCCCTTTCGATCTTCATAGATAACATTGACCAACTCTTTTTGAGATCTGACCCGTTTCTTCAGACTTATCCTATAGGTTTCAAACCGCATTTCATCAATCACATAGGCTACACAACCGTCGTCGGCAGCAAACCATAATCTGTTTTTCGAATCAAGCAATAGGGTGTTATAATTATGTGTAAACAGTTCCTTCTGATGAAACAACACCTCGGATTTCAAGGTCTGTTTATCCAAACTCACAATAGCGGATGTTGTCCCGACATACAATTTACGAGGAGTATCCGCCAAGGCAAACAGGGCTTCTCCGACACTTTCTTCTCCAAGCGGTTCGAGATTATAGATATCATTCCGATAGTTATTAAGATGAAAACAATTCACCTTATTGGTAAAGTCGGCTGCAATCCATAAGCAATTATTAGCCTCATCAAAAACAACATCTTTCAGGTAGTCCGTACTGAAATGATATCCCGTATGCGCATTAAAATGCTTGAACTTTCCCTGTTCCGGTTGATATAAATCTAATCCCCCTCCTTCCGTACAAATCCAGATATTTCCGACTTTATCTTCTGCCATAGCACCGACCACCGGAAAAGACAATCCGGTGTCCGAAGCATGATAATGCACAAAATGCTGATATTCCGGAGAGAAGAAGTTTACCCCTCCCCAATAAGTCCCCACCCAAACAGTTCCTTGTTTGTCGGTATAAAGAGACGTCACCGAACGATTGGACATAGCACCCACCCGGTTAGGATCAGCCTGATAATGGAATATTTTCCCGGTAGCCACTTCAATCTTACTCAATCCACTTCTGTAGCCTACCCATATATTCCCTTCCAAATCCTGACATAACGCTCTCGCCATATCGTCCCGAACCGTGTAAACACTCTTATCATTATATTCATAGTGATGTATGATCGTACCTTGAGGTGAAAAACAGAAAACGCCCTGATCCTGCGAACCAATCCAGATATTCTGGTCGTTACTTTTTATCAGTTTCATCACTTTAATTCCGGGCAAGTGAAGTGACATCGATCCGCAAGTATCTACACGCATCACCCCACCCTCTTTCAAAGCAATCCAGAGACTTCCTTCGGAACCTTCCACCATCGTCGGGCCACTATCCGGCAGCTGCAAATCGGCATACATCGGTTTCAAGAGGCGGGTATTCTTATCGTATAAGAACAGTTTCCCTCCTTCTGCAATCCACACTCCCGTCTTTCCTTTGGCAAGAGTGGAGGGAGAAGTCACCGGAAGAATATAATATTTTTCTGTTTCAAGGTCGAACTGGAAAAGTCCGGTAGAGGTCAACAGGAAAAGACTTCCCTGACCGTCTTCCACCATTTGAGTCACATATAAATTACCATAACTGATAGAGTCGTTATGAAAGTGGTTGAAGACTTTGATGTGATTGCCATCGAAACAATTCAGCCCGTCCAGAGTGGCAATCCATATACGCGATTTCTCATCCTGGCAAATATCGCTCACCGTTATTTGCGACAATCCATCTTCCACACCCAATGTTCTGAACTTGTATTCCTGTGACCGGAGTGGAAATACAAATCCAAAAAGAGATAGCAGAATAAAAAAATGGATCTTAGATAGTCTTTGTTCGCGCATATCAAGAATGATGGTTTATAGCACACATTAATCTCGTCACAAAAGTAACAGTTTTTATGATATTCCCAAAATCAGAGCAAAATAACTGATAGATATAGACTTCACCCTATTTTATTCTTCCCGTCCGAACGAACGATATTCCAACGGGGTAAGCCCTGTACGTTTCTTGAAAAAAGAGAAAAAATATTCAGTAGACTGGAAACCCAGAAAAAAAGAAATCTCTTTCACTGATTGGGAAGTTCCTACTAACATTTGTTTGGCTTTACGGAGTTTCAATTCCTGGAAATATTTGGCAGGAGCATAACCAGTATACTCCTTGAAAACACGTCGAAACCATGAATAACTGATGTTAAGCCGCATTGCTAACTCTTCCGGATCTACATTACCGGAAACATTTTCATTCATGATGATTTTCGCCTGTTCTATCTTCTGATCCACATCACTCATCTCGAAAACTTTATTCTTGGAGACAGAAAGAATCATACCTATCATGTGGAGCACAATCCCGGAAAGATATTGTTGCGCGGAAATCTTATCCGCTTCAGCTACAGCAAGAGCACGGGAGAACAAGGAAACCAACTCTTCATTAATACCGATTTCCAATATTTGCTGCTCCTGCGACAAAAAAGCATCATTAACGATGGCATCTATCATTGGCCCCTCAAAGCCGATGTAATATTCCGTCCAACCAGTCTGCCGTAACGGGCGGTAAGTATGCCATTGCCCGGGAAACAATACCATCAGCCGGCCTTTACAAACCTGCTTTTCAGAAGTGGAATCGGATGAAAACAAACCACGCCCTTTTGTGATATAGACCAACTGATATTCGCGAAGCACCCTTCCTTTTTCCGCATTAAAAAAGTAACCGGAGGGATGCTCTTTCAATGGATAAGGTGAATCAGGAGGGATAGACTGATAGCCGACGGTATTCACCCACAGCCCGAATTTACGGTCCATGTCATTTACAATCAGATATTTAAATTCCAATCCCAAACTATTATCCTCGATCATATCAGAGTGTTTTCATGTAATTGAGTTGGACAAAAATAGGAATTATTTTCAGAAAACACATGCAAGGGTATAAAAAAACATCCGGAGTGTACTTTCAAGTATCCCCGGATGTTTATATAAAAACAAACTTTACTATGACGAGATTTAGAATGCTTTATGATACAAGGCTTCAATATCCGCTACCGAAGTAGGACGAGGATTACCACCTGTACAAACATCATTGAAAGCAGCTACAGCCAATGCAGGAATGTCTTCTTCTTTCACATTGATTTCATGCAATTTCTGTGGGATATTAATGCTGATAGAAAGTGCTTTCACAGCTTCAATAGCAGCTTTAACGCCCTCCGCTTCACTCATTCCGGTAGTGTCCACTCCCATTGCTTTCGCAATATGGATATATTTCGGAGCTGCCGGAGATTCAGCATTGTATTCCATCACATACGGCAACAGCAAGGCATTAGCTACCCCGTGAGGAGTATCATAGAATGCACCCAACGGATGAGCCATTGAATGAACTATTCCCAAACCGACATTCGAGAATCCCATACCGGCAATATATTGTGCCTGCGACATTGCTTCGCGGGCTGCCACATCTTTACCATTGTCTACGGCTGCTTTCAGATTTTGTGCAATCATCTCAATAGCCTTCAATTCGAACATATCGCTCATTACCCAGGCACCGGGAGTAATATAACTTTCGATGGCATGTGTCAAAGCATCCATACCGGTAGCGGCAGTAAGCCCCTTCGGCATTGAGTACATCAGTTCGGGGTCTACGATAGCCACGGCAGGGATGTCGTTCGGGTCTACGCAAACCATCTTCTTACGGGCATCTTCATCAATAATCACATAATTGATAGTTACCTCGGCAGCCGTTCCGGCAGTAGTAGGCAGTGCAAAGGTAGGTACAGCTTTGTGTTTGGTATCAGCTACACCCTCCAGAGACTTCACATCCGCAAAATCCGGGTTATTCACAACAATACCGATTCCTTTGGCAGTATCGATAGAAGAGCCACCACCCAAAGCAACGATAAAATCGGCTCCGGAAGCTTTGTAAGCTGCCACACCGTTTTGCACATTTGCAATAGTAGGGTTAGCCTTTACATCGCTATAAAGTTCGTAAGGAATCTGGTTCTCATCAAATACTTTAATGATTTCAGCAGCCACACCAAACTTGATAAGGTCTTTATCTGTTACAAAAAAGGCTTTCTTAAAGCCACGTCTAGCTGCTTCCACAGCAATCACACTTCGGCATCCGGCACCGAAGTAAGAAGTTTCGTTTAAAATAATTCGATTCATGGTTGTGCTATTTGTTGTTTTATTTAGGCAGATTGAAAGCAACAGTCATTTCTTTCATCTGTTCCTGACTCATACCATCCGGCTCGAAGCCCATATTTTTCGCTGCGATATAGATGAGAGCCGATTTATTAAGTACATCGATCTGATCGAACGCCTGCATCGCATCGCAATCAACTGCAAATACACCATGTTTCTCCCACATCACAACATCATAATCCTGCAATTCCTTGATGGTAGCTTCCGCCAATTCTACAGAACTAGGCAATTTATAAGGAATGATACCCAAACCACGCGGGCAGAATGCCTTTGTTTCGGGAATCATACTCCATAACAAATTAGTAGCCACATCTTTTTCCAGGAACTTCGGACAATGTGTCATGGCAATCAGTTCGATCGGGTGTGTATGTACAGATGCTTTATAAGGAGAGTTTTTACTCAACAGGTCATTATGTACGCTCAAGTGAGAAGGCAATTCCGATGTCGGAGCCACAGCCTCGTCCGCAATAATTACGTAGCTGGCACAGTCGTCCAGAATACGGATTACCGAACCATTCTCCATTGGCCAGCGAGCTAAATCACGCATGCGCTTATTCGTTCCCTTGCAATAGAAATAACATCCTTTCAGATAAGGAAGAGTCACACCGATAGATTTAACTTCACTGATCGGTTTCATCTGACGGATTTCATCGTCTACAAACTCTGTGATATTAACAGTGATATTACCACCGTTACGTTCAGCCCATCCTTTCTGCCACAAGTATCCGGCAACTTCTGCTACCTTGTTTACTTCTTTGGCAAGTCCCGGACGATTCTCTAAAATTGATTTCATTCTATATATAATTTTAATTAGGCATGGATTACACTGATTTCGTCGCAAGTTATAAAAAAACCGCGTAATCCATGTAATCCACACCTAAATTTTTTAAAACAAATTTGGGAACACTAATGAGAAGATAAGTACGATCAGACCAGCTATCAGCACAGTTATGGTCTTGTTTGACACACCTTTCCATTCTTTCAGAATAATTCCCCAAACATTACTAAATGTGACATTCAATGCCATCAAAATACACCAGGAGAAAGCCAGCAATACCGGACTTTCCGTAAGGAAACTCTTACCCATTTCCAGTCCGAAGAACTGCATGTACCATAATACGCCAGCCAACGCACAAAAAACTAAATTATTGCCCCATACTTTTCCTTTAGCATAGTCACCCATCGATTTATTAGCCACATTCTGTTGCAGGCAGTAAACTGCATTTGTCAGGAACCCGCCAAATGTAACCAGGAAAATCACCGGGAGACCGGCGTAAAGTCCTTCCACTCCACCGGCTAAGGCAGCTTCCTTGATAGGTGTTCCTGCATCCAGTCCCAAAGCGAAGCAAGCACTCATGACACCGGCCAGGAGTGCAACCAGTAACCCTTTTGTCAATGCAAAGTCTTTTACAGCAGCACGTTTTTCTTCTTCGCTCATGTTTTGCGCACGCAAACTACCGGCATACCCGATAATAGCAATACCTGCCAACGTGATGCAAACACCCAACAAAAGAATCAGCCCGTTACCTTCAAACAAGTTTGTACCTGCAAAAAGAGCCGGAAGAAGGGTTCCGAAACCGGCACAAGTCCCTAATGAGATACTCTGTCCCAGTGCAACCCCCAAATAGCGCATGGAAAGTCCGAAAGTCAAACCTCCTACTCCCCACAATATACCATAAAAGATGCTCATTCCAGCACCTCCCGCTCCCCACAAGTCGAACAAACTGCTCTCTTGGGGTACACCCAGTAGTGAACCCAGAAACGGGAACACTAACCAGGCAAATACACCTTGTATTAACCAGAAGCTTTCCCAGCTCCATTCCTTTACCTTCTTAATAGGCACATAAGAACTGGACTGGCAAAAGCTACCGATGGCTATAATCAATAAGCCGATTAAAATTTCCATAACTTATCGTTTAGAAGTTACTTCGGCTTCGTACTTTTCAATTTCTGCAATGAAATCTTCACCTACAGGAACATTGTTCTTCAAGCAGAACATATCCCAAACAGCATTCCAAGGCAGCGCTTTTTCTTCTTCGAGCAGAGCCAGACGCTGGAATCCCTGTCCGTTTGCTTCGTATTCGCGCAATTTGGCAATCGGTTCGAGCAGAGCACGAGTCATACATTTCTGTGCAGCACGGCTACCAATTACATAAGCACCGATACGGTTGATAGATGCATCGAAATAGTCAAGACCATAATGTACACGATCCAGAGCACCGCAACGGACGATTTCGCTGAACAGATCCATAGTCGGGTCATCCATAATAGTAACGTGGTCTGAATCCCAACGAACCGGACGGCTTACGTGCAACATCAATTCAGGCACATAAAGCAACAGTGAAGAAACTTTATCGGCTACACTTTCTGTCGGATGGAAGTGACCGGTATCCAACGTAATCATCTTGTTACGAGAAGCACCATAACCAATATAGAAGTCATTAGAACCTACTGTATAGCTTTCCAGACCGATACCGAACACTTTAGATTCGATACAATCCTTCATATTCTTATATTCGGTAGCGAAGATCTGATCCAAAGAATCTTTCAGCAATACACGATATTTCATACGGTTTACCGTAATATCCTTGCTTCCGTCATGTACCCATAGATTCATGATACACGGATCACCCTGTGCTTCACCCATTGCTTCTGCAACTGCACGGCAACGTTTTGTATGTTCAATCCAGAACTGACGGATGCCTTCATCGGGATTAGAAAGTGACAAATCACCTGATTTTGGATGAGAGAAAGAGGTAGAGTTAAAGTCAAGCTTCATGTTGTGTTCTTTACCCCATTCGATCCAGCTCTTGAAATGTTCCGGTTCTACCTCATCACGGTCTACCACCTTCCCCTGAAAATCTCCATAGATCTCGTGTAAGTTCAGACGATGAGTACCCGGAATATAAGAAGCAGCTTTCAAGATGTCAGCACGCAGTTCATCAATGTTACGAGCTTTGCCCGGATAATTACCGGTTGCCTGAATACCTCCGGTCAATGAACCGGCCTGTACTTCAAATCCTGCAACGTCATCAGCCTGCCAGCAGTGAAGTGACAGATGAAAATCCTGCATAGTTTTCAATACTTTTTCGGTGTCTACACCTACTGCTGCATAACGTTCCACAGCAATTTCATACGCTTTCTGAATCAGTTCTTCTTTTTTCATGATATTCTATTAGTTTTAAAAATGATTATTCTGTCGATCGTTCTATTTATTTCCGAACGCAATTTTTAAAATGGATATAAGCCGCGTCCCAAACTTCCGTATCTTGCGGCTGATAAGTTTTCAACGGGATAGAGCGGTTGATTAACTGGCGCATACCGGCAACATCCGTCGCTTCGCCTGCTGCCATTGCCTGAATCATCACATTACCGATAGCTGTCGCTTCAGATGGACCGGCTACCACAGGAATTCCTATCGCATTGGCAGTAAACTGGTTCAGCAAATCATTCCGGCTACCTCCGCCAATCACGTGCAATGTTTCAATCGGACGGGGAGAAAGTGAACGCAAATTCTCCAACACCTGGCGATAACGCAAAGCCAAACTTTCAAAGATGCAACGCACTACTTGTCCGCGTTTCTCGGGAACCGACTGTCCGGTAGCCCGGCAATATTCTGTAATAGCTTTTTCCATGTCCGCAGGATTCGCGAAACAGTCATCATCGGGATTAATCAGACTACGGAACGGTTCACAAGCATCCGCCTCACTGATTAATTCATGATAACTTGTATCTCCCCAATTCAGACGGCAACGTTCCAGCAACCACATTCCACAGATATTCTTCAATAGACGGATAGTTCCTTCCACACCACCTTCATTGGTAAAGTTCAACGCTTCCGTTTCAGCATTAATCACCGGAGCATCCGTTTCAACTCCCATCAGTGACCAGGTTCCGCTACTCAAATAAGCAAAGTTGCGATCCAATGCCGGAACGGCAGCAACAGCAGAACCGGTATCATGGCCGGCTACCGCAATCACAGGAATTGCACCCAGTCCGGTTATCTTTTGCACTTCTTCCGTCAATACTCCCACCTTTTCACCCGGGAATACAAAACGGCCGAAATTCTTCTCACTCAATCCTACCGCTTTCAGCAACTCCGGCTCCAAACGTCGTGTCTGTGCATTCACCAGCTGGGCTGTCGAAGCAATCGTATATTCCGTCACCATCTCTCCGGTAAGCATATAACTCAACGCATCCGGCATAAACAGAATTTTATCTGCCGCCTCCAACGCACTGTCGTGATTGCGACGTAAAGTATCTAATTGGAAAAGTGAATTAAAATTCATAATCTGAATACCCGTTTTACCATACACTTTGCTACGGGAAATACGGGAGAAAAGAGCCTCCGGTGCTCCTACTGTATGCGGGTCACGATATGCATAAGGCTGGCGAAGCAAGTTACCGTCTTTTCCGACACATACAAAATCCACTCCCCAGGTATCGATACCGATAGAAGCAATGGACTCTCCACGGTGAGCAACCAACTTCAACCCGTCAAGAATATGACGATATAATGCATAAATATCCCAATAGAAATGTCCACCTACTTCAACCAGGTGGTTAGGAAAGCGATTAATCTCTTCCAGATTTAATCCGCCTTCAATGAAAGTTCCTAAGATTGTACGGCCGCTCGTTGCGCCCAGGTCGATTGCAAAAAAGTTTTGTTTCATGGTATTCTGTCTATATATTTAAGGTATCCATTTACCTACATGGCAAAGATAGGCGATTCCCTCCTCCTTTTCCTTATGTATTTTGATTGAAAGGGTATACATTTTGACACAAAAGACAAAAGACACAATACAATTGCAAATATAAACAGATTCACATTTTCCCTACACCTCTGTATAGGTACTAATAAACGGTATAAAGCCATCTTTGCTAAATGGATTTATACCGTTTACAATATATAAAATACCTATTTTATGATGAAATGATTAAGATCTACTTTCTTTTTACTATAATATGAGTTGTTACACGACGTTGTCCATAGTGGTTAAAGACTCCATTATCAGTAGGATAATTGACAACATCTGTTTTTGCCGCTCCTTTCCCCTTCACATACATAGTAGTAGATCCACCACCATCCATATTAAGTGCATATTGAGGATTGAAATGCTTTTTGAGGAATAAGGTTACTTCTTTTGCGCTCATACCTTCCGCCTTACCAGCCCAGCGCCCATCAATAGTGACTAACAACAAATCTTTATCCTCTGTCACAGCAACCACCGTACGAGGATGACGTACTCCTTGATGTCTGCGATAATCTTCATAGTCAAAAGACTCCAATTGTTCCATAGTATAATTACCAACAAAAGTTTCACCTAACGGATTGTAATCGTCAATCAGTGTGGGGGCACTAGCTAACAAATACTTTGCAGAATGTTGTTTATATGTATCAATTGCAGCCTTTCCATTTCTGCCGCCATATATAATTCCAATATCAGATTTTCCATCCGAATAAAGCGCACCATCATGTTTCCAGTATCGTAAATGTCCCTCCGGTAGTGTCACTTCAGAGATATTAGTTCCATTGATACGAATATAAATAGCTTCCTGTTCATACCCACCATTAATACCACCAATAGCCCCACGTACTTGTGCTGTAGTTGAAAGAGAATCTCCATTATTATATGTAAATTCAACTTTGTACTTATTGGAAAGTAAATCAATTTCCAGCACATTTACAATCTGTTGAGCCTTACTCACATCGTCATACCGTTCATAGTTATAATAAATAAAACCATCATCGATAGAATCAATTTTCCATTCATCTTGGACATTCTTCTGTAGAGTCGGAACTTTTACAACGGAAGGGTTGTCCGGTTCGTCCGGTTCATTTGGTGTTACCGGCTCTGTAACATCCGGTGTTTTGGGGTCATCATTGATCCCATCACTTCCACAAGCGACAACTAGACAAAAAAATACGGATAAAAAAGCAATTGTTAACTTCGTAAACTTCATAATATAATTTTTTAAATAAACATATAGATTCCCTATTCGTATCATTACTTATCATTAAAAGATTTCAATAATGGAGTTACGCCTGAAAGATCCCATATATCTGTAGACCAACCTATTTTCTTAGCAGCATCTACACTATTTTCCGTAGTAATACCATGGCAAATTGCAGTTTTATTGTTACCCCAATCATAAGTTCCGGCAGTATTAGCATCGGCCCCCGTCATACCTTTGTTGGGTCCCCATGCGATAATCATATCTTTTTTCGCATAACAATCCGTAGCCTTCGTATAGGTATTTGACTGCCATCCAATAACACGTCCTGATACAGGTTCACCATCAATCTGTTCATTCCAAGCGATACAACCTTTTATTGTAGGATTATTGCCATTAAGTCCTCCGGCAATACCACCTGCATTTCCTGTACTATAAAGAGTTCCTGTCGCAAAACAGTTTTCAACAACTACAGCATTCCTTGGTTCAGCAACAATACCACCGGCACGAGAAGACCCGATTACTTTTACATCTGCATAACAATTCCGTACAGTACCTTTAGCAAAAATGCCACCAATACCACCCACTTGCTGTATGCCACTTACAGTACCAGACACATATACATTTTCAATCAAACACTCCAAAGCATTTGTTCCCAAATAACCGGCAACAATACCCGTACAAGAAGAACCATATCCAATAACTTCCGCATTTTCAAAGCGCACATTACGACATGAACCATTCATTACCCCAAAGAAACTGGCGTACCGAGAACTGATCTCACAATGTAAATTCCTAATCGTATGTCCCTTACCATCAAAATGAATCTTTATATCAAAACGGTCAACAGGCTCACCCGTATTCAGCGGTTTCCAGTCAATGCCAGTCATATCAACATCATTCGTCATTTCGAAATAATAAGTTTTATCAAGTTCTACAACAGACATCATGTTCCTCATATGATTCCTATTGCTAATCAAATAAGGATTATCAACCGTTCCATCACCACCGTCAAATAAAGAAGAAGCTGCAACATAGATCACAGTAGACACTGTACCTTCGCCTTCATGATCATACTGTCCATTTCCAACCGGATGATTCACTACGCCTTTACCTGATGTCCATAGCGTGGAAGAACTTCCGTCAGCCAAACAAACCGCATTCTTCATCCCCAATGTTTTGGCAATAAAAGCTGCCTCCTCAAGTGTTGCACCATCAGCATTTCCCGTTATAGCACCATCAATAGTAAGCAGCATCATTTTTCCCTGAGCAGTTATCCCAATCACAGACCGAGCCATACGTTGTGTATAAATAGCATCTTGAGGAAACGAACACACTTTCCCTTCCATAAGTAACATTGGACCTGATGCTAAAGCTGATTCATATTCATCTTCCACATCCGTATAATCTGAAAACGTACAAGACTTCACATCTACAGAACCTTCCGCATCAATAGCAATCACTCCGTTCACTTTACTGGCAGATTCGATCGTAGACGCAACCTTCACCACCTTATCCACCATAGTAAATGTAGACGGATTTCCGGAAATAGAATAACTGCCATTGATAGCAAACAATGCTTTTTTATCTTTAGCAATCATACTAGTTTTGGCAGGAGTATCACATACAGCAACTCTGGTAGAAAACATAGTCGTCGGATATACCACATAAGAAACGCTTTGGGTAGTCCCCCACATGCTCGCTTGTGCCGTACAAACAGCTGCCCCGTTACCTAAATCCGTTTTTTCCCAAGATGCTCTCATAAGAGCCAATGAATCCACATCCCATTTAATTTCTTGGTTGAAATCTTTTTTCAACATTTCGCTATAATCTGAATTATCTCCAGAGTCACTACAACTATAGACTAACGCCAATAGAAAAGACATATATAAATATTTCATTTTCATTATTTTCTCCATTTAAAATTAAAAAATAAGTCCATCATTCCAACCCGGGTTCTGCGTTAATGCTCCATTGGTTAAAACACGATCCTTTGTTGGTATCGGGTACAAGTAATCCTTGTCCTCATTCCATACTCTTTTGATACTTTGATGAATAATCAAATTACCACTTGTCTCATGATCCAAGCTAAGTTCACCACCTATCTCAAACTGATCTACACAAGAAGAGTTTCCTTTATCAGTACTCAAATACAGATAAACATCATTCGTTCCATCACCGTCCAAATCATATTCACCCGGACCGGGAAAATAAATACCAAGAAATGGTTTTTCAAATATTTTACCTTCCTTCCAACGCATGATATCATAATATCTAAAGCCTTCCATTACCAGTTCTATAGCGCGTTCACGTCTAATTTCAAGGATAATCCCCTGATTATCGTCACTTTCCGCGTGCGGATACCACTCCTTCAAATAAGGGTCCGGATTAGCATTTGCTGTTGCCATTAATAAATTCGGCATATTTACACGAGCCCTTAGCTTATTAATTGTTTTATTCAAATCATCCTGAGTCAATGTCCCCAATTCTGCTTTTGCTTCCGCACAATTCAAATAAACTTCGGCTGTACGAAACAATGGCAAATCAGATTCAGAAGACATATCATATTTAACTCCACAATCGTACTTCTTCAGATGATACCCTAATTTTGCCAACTTAAAGTTTGGCAGATATTTTTTCCCGTCATCACGTACATATCCTGCTGCACGAATCGTTTGTGTCAGACGCGGATCACGGTTTTTCATCTCTTCCACAAATCCAATAGTCTCATAATTACTCTTATCTGTAAAACGAGAACCATCTTTCATCAGATAAGAATTAACAAAACGCTTTGTCACACCTGAATTTGCCTCACCAGGAGAATTGCAAAATGCCTGTACAATATTAGTCAATCCCAAAGCTGCATTGTAATCTTTCGCCAGGATTATTTCCGTGGGTTCAGCATTCAAAGAGCCAAATAAATTGAAATAAGGGGTAGAACCTGCCGTATAAACTGTATAACCACTCTCATTGATAAAGATATCCGATGCGGATGCACATTCACGAAGATACTTTTCCCAATCATTCAAACCATGATACTTTCGAAATGTACCTTCAAACAAACAAATTCTGGATTTTAAAGCCAAAGCAGTCCAACGAGTCACCCGGTATACATCTTTTTGTTTTCTCAAATTATCAATCGCGAAATCAATGTCCTCCAATACTTTCCCCATTACAAACTCACGAGAATCTCTAGGTTTACTCAAAGCTTCCGTATCAGCACTTCCAATCACATAATCATACCATGGCACATCTCCAAAACGCCTCACCTTTACAAAATAAAAATAAGCTCTAAAAAAACGTGCCAAACCTTCATAATGATTCCGTACTTCCTCATTCTGGCAACGATAAATGTTCTCCAGGCAGAAATTAATATCACGAAGGGCTCCCCAACCCCAACCATCGAAATTAGAATCTGTTTCAGGTATAGTGCGTTGCCCGCTAATCGCTTTTTCCAAGATAGGCTGAATAATTACATCACCGTAATCTTTAAACACTCCTGTACCCGAAATACAAGCGACATAGAAATTGTTTGAATACAATTCTAACTCGTTTTCTGTTGTAAAGAATGTTTCCGGTGTAATTTTATCTTCCGGAAATTTATCCAAAATACTTTCACAAGAAATCATTGCCATCAGAGGCAAGAGCATCCATATTTTATATTTTATACTACTCATATTATCCTAGTTTTTATTTTCCATTAAAAAGTCACATCAATTCCAAATGAATAGGTCTTACTCATTGGATAAGAAGTCACGTTCGTATGACCACTTTTCCAGCTCGTAGAAGCCCCAGCATGTTCCGGATCAATATAATTACTATGTAAAGGGCTGAATGTAAAAAGATTCTCTCCACTAAAATAAACCCTGACACGTTCCATATGCAAAGCCTTTAGCCAAGTACGTGGCAAAGAGTAACCGACTGTTACATTTTTAAGACGGCAATAAGCCACATTTTGCAAATAGCGAGTATTAGGTTTAGACAACTCACGTGGATTAACATCCAATGCCACATAGCCTCTCGGACGTGGGAAATAAGCATCCGGATTATCTTCTGACCAAACATCTGTCAAGAAATCCTTCGGAATAAAAGTACAATAAGGACGGGCATAGGGACCCCAGAACAGACTAGTTTCACCATTGGGATACCAATGTTGGCGACCGACGCCTTGCAACAAAGCAGAAAAATCAATTCCATTCCAATCTGCAGCTAATCTGACAGAATATGTATATCTTGGTAAAGAATTTCCAATCACTTTCTGATCCTTCACATCGTTTGCCGATAAAGTAGGAGAAATAATATTATCGCCATCCAAGTCCACATATTTCACATCCCCCGCATGGAGACCTTGAGATTTTACAGAAATATTCAATATATTATTTACGTAACTCTGATTTACCGGATAGTTTTCAGCTTCTTCATCAGTTTTGAAGAGACCATCAACAACATATCCCCAAATCTCTCCCAGTTGTTGTCCTTCATATGGAGTGCCCAATGTTTTGTTATCATTGTTATACTTTGTCACTTTAGTCGTATTATCAGCCAAGCCTAGTACGACAGAATAATGGAACGCTTTTCCCTTTAGATTAAAAGAATCATTCCAACTAATCGATGCTTCCCAACCTTTCGTACGTAAGTTAGCAGCATTTGTTTTTGGAGAAGAAGCACCATATACATTCGGAAGATCCTTGGAAGCCATCAACATATCTTTCGTATCACGTACATATATATCAGCCGTCATATTCAAACGATTATTCAATAGTCCGAGATCCAAACCGATATTTTTTGTAACAACCGTTTCCCAAGTGAAATCAGAAGCATTCGGAGCAGAGATACTAGCACCTGACGCTTTATTTTTATCACCAAAAGCATAAGAAATTGTACCACCAGAAGATATAGTCTGCAAATAGTCATAATATCCGACTTGTTGGTTTCCTAATGCTCCCAAAGAAAAGCGTAATTTCAAATTACTAATTTGTTTACGTAATGGTGCAAAGAACTTTTCTTCATTAATTCTCCACCCGGCAGAAACTGAAGGAAAAAAGCCATAGCGATGTCCCCGGGCAAACCGTGAACTACCATCATAGCGTCCGCTAAATTCAAATAAATATCTATTTTTATAGTCATAATTCAAACGATAAAAAAGACCGAAAAGAGCATATCTATTTTTACCACCCGCAATACTCATTTCATCACCATTAGCTAAATTAAAATCAGTTAAATCTTCGGACAATAAATCATTACGTTGTATTTTGATGTCTTTAAAAAATTTAGTTTCATAATTGACACCGGCAGTTGCACTTACATGGTGCACATCGGCAAATGTATTTGTATAATTTCCATAAATATTGTATGAATGAAACCAATCATGATTAGAACGTTCATAAAGAGTATTAAGGCCATAACCATCTGTTTTCCAAAGAACTTCTCCGGGTACACGTGAATATGGATAATTAGCACTACGATTCATTGCCGTATATTCATGTTGAGCAAACGAATAATTAGCCGTCACCGTTACATTCTTAACAGGTGTCATTACCGCCTCAAAGGTGGTATTAAAAAAGTAATTAGTATCCTCATTCTTGTGTTTACCGTATTCAAGAATTGCACTAAGATCATTAGCAGGGCGATATCCTCCTGTAATAACTGTTGCATTCCCCATATATGTACCATCCGGATTGATTGGAACAATAGAAGCTAAGGCATGCTTACTTATCGCATCAAAAAGATTGTTAATAGCACCTGGCCCCGGAAATGGATAAGAATCCTTTTTGTATGACGTATTATTACTTATCTTCAACCATGGAGCAATCTCAATACTTACCTTGGAACGGAAATTGTATTTAGTGAAACTATCCATATTTTTCCGAATAACTCCTTTCTGATCATAATAAGCACCGGAAAGGAAATAGTGCACTTTCTTATTGCCACCACTGACACTAATATTGTGTTCCCATGTAGGACGAGACTCATCCATGAAGTAGTTATACCAATCAAAGTTACCATAATATTTATATTCACCATCTTTGATAACCACCCACGGTCGTTCCGGATTTTCCGTTTTATCATTACGCCGGATCCACATTTCATAATAATCTTCATCATTATAATTCGTATAGTTAGAACCTTGATAGGTAGAATAAAACATATCATTGATAGCCGCCGAATAATAACCGCGAGTCTCAAAATCTCTGGAAACTGTAGGTGAGCCAAAGCTATAACGTCCGTTATAAGAAACACGTGTTTTATCATCATTACCAGATTTTGTTGTAACCAAAATTACTCCATAAGCTGCACGAGCCCCATATACAGCAGCAGAAGAAGCATCTTTCAATACACTAATAGACTCCACATCATTGGGATTCACTGCATCGATAGTACCTTCTACACCATCAACTAATATCAAAGGCGTGGCACTACTACTGATAGAATTGATACCACGAATATTTATGCTACCACCCTGTCCCGGACGACCGTTAGAAACAGTAACATTCATATTAGGAACAGCTCCTTGAAGTAGTTTAGACAAATTATCGGCCGAACGTCCGATTACTTGTTTATCGTCAACCACAGCAACAGCACCCGTCAAATTGATTTTTTTCTGTGTACCATATCCCACAACAACTACTTCTTCCAAAACCTTGGTATCCTCTTCCAATGTAATAATCAAAGTTTTACCATCCTCAACTTTTACCTGTTGGTCTTTATAACCAATATATGAGATATTCAACACATTAAGCTTTCCTTCTTCTCCGTTTAAAGAAAAATTTCCGTTTACATCACTCACCGTTCCTCTATTGCTTCCTTTCAGAGCAATTGTAACACCAATCAACGGTTCACCGTTCGTATCAACGACCTTACCTGTAATCTTCTTCAAATTTCCATCAGGCGCAAATCTTTTACTAGACAAAATTATGCTTTTATCAAGCACTGAATAAACAACGTCACTTCCCTTAAAAACCTCATCTAGAATTTTAAAAATATTCTGTTTATTGACATTAATAGAGACACGTTTATGTACATTAACCTGCTGACTGTTAAAGAAGAATACAAAGTCAGTCCGCGATTCTATTATTTTCAAGACGGTTTCAATCGTTTGATTATTGACTTTCAAGTCAAGGATCGCATTTTGCGCATAAGTATTTGTCGCACGAATGCATCCTATCGAAACACATAGCATAATAATTAATAATCTCATAGGCAATGGAATTCCTTTTAAAGTTGCTTTCAGTAGCCTTTTAATCCCAAGAATTTGGATACTACAATGTTTTTGCATAAATTTGTTGTGATTTAAATTAAAAATAAAGTTAACTACACTTGTCGGCAAACAAGTAAGGCTAAATGATTTTTTATATGGGAAGAATAGTGCTATATTTTTCCCATATTTTTTGTTTAAGGAGGGAGTGTTTTCATAGTTCTTTTTTGTTTAATAAATTTCTATTATTGTTTTCTCTTTCACAACACCGTTGTCCAATGCCGATTCAAGATATCTGTATCTCACCCCTGAAGCTATTTTGAAGTGTTCCAAGATCTTATCCAGACGTTGATTAATAAAAGTACCTGTAAAGCAATATTTCTTTAATAATGGATTAACAATACGGAACTCTACGTCAAAACGCTTGCTCAAAGTTCTTAAAGCATCTTCAAGAGGAGTATCTCGATAAATGATCCTTCCACTTTTCCAAGCAATATCAGATTCAACAAAAGTAGTTGTACACAAAAGTTTCTCATCCAATAAATTATAAATCACCTTCTGTCCGGGTTGCATACTATAAGTAACCTCCCTGCCTTTCTGCTGACAATGGAATTTTACTCTACCTGTCACCAAAGTAGCAGCTACAAACTTATCATCCGGATAAGCATCCACGTTAAATTCAGTACCTAAAACCTCTAATTCAATCCCCTTTCCTACATCGACTAAGAATTTCCGTCCATTATCCTTTTGTACTGAAAAATAAGCTTCTCCGAGCAATTCAACCTTTCGATATTCTCCTTCAAAAGACACTGGATATTTTAGATAAGAAGCAGAATTCAGCCATACCCAAGTACCATCCGGTAACTCCACTTTTGTCATCATCCCCGGATTAGACCGAATTTCGACATAACGATCATAATTTTTATCTTGATTAAATACAAAATAGAAGAAAGATAAGAATAAAGGAATAAATAACACAGCTGCTGCTCTTATCCCCCATTCCCACCAGTTTATTTTCTTCCTTTTTGACAATCTCTTATCCAGCTTCACCAATGCCTGTTTAGGATCTATCTGCTTCACGGTATCTATTATATCTGTTACGTGGTGTATGTAACAAATCTGTTTAGCTATTTTTCTGTTCTCTTCAGAGAGGGAAATCCAATTTTCTACCTCTTCTTTTTCTTTCTCTCCTAGTGTACCGGAAAAATAAAGGAGTAAAAGAGCCTCATCTATATTTTCATGTAATTCCATCATCTTTTATGTTCATTTTATTAAGAAGACGGAATACTTCAATTAGCCCCTAAACAAAAATGCAACTTTTTTAATTAAAAGCTGCATTTTTATTTTAAGACTCAAAAACGAATCGGCTATCCTTAGAGAAAATAAGGGAATATGATTGTAATCAACGGTAAATAGTCTTTTAGTTCTACACGTAAAAGTCTCAATGCTTGCTGGATACGATACTCCACTAATTTTATGGAAACGTTTAATTCTTTCGCAATCTCTTTATATGTTTTATCTTGATAACGGCTCATCTCAAAAGTTATACGATAGGAGTCCGGCAATCGCATCACGGCCTTTTCTATTTTCGCCATCAATTCCTCCACTACATAAAAATCAGGATCTTCAAAACTTGTCTGCATTTCTTTAGCAAACATATGCTCATAACAACGTCTTTTTGTCTGATTCTTACTTATTAAATCCAAGCATCTGTTTCTGACCGCCATAAACAAATAACTTCGCAAAGAAGTTTCTATGATCTGGAATTCTCTGTTTTCCCATAGCCATGTCATGATATCCAAAACAACTTCTTCAGCATCTTCTATAGGAATATAGTACTTCCCGAAGGCACATAGTATGGAATAATACTTCAAAAATAAAGTATCAAAAGCCTTTCTATCTCCTTTTCTAAAAAGAGAATAAAGCTCAATATCTTCATCTATCATACGATTTGTCTCCTTATTCACTTTACAAATTTATATATTTAAAAATCCCTAAACAAACAATTGCATCTTTTTTAATAGACAATAAAAAAAGTCAGCACAAAATGAAGCAATAAAGAAACAACTTTGTTACATATACCCACATATATCCTGATTATATCACTATCCCTTTCTAAAGTATTTTCACTTTTATGCAAAAAAACTTTGGTTTTATGCATCTTTTTTCCAAAATAATGCATACTTTTGCGCCATTCTTAGAATAATTATACAATGAAGAAGAAAGCAAATCGGTTAGACGCCATCAAAATGATTATCTCGAGCAAGGAGGTCGGTTCGCAGGAAGAACTGTTGCAAGAGCTGAACCGCGAAGGCTTCGAACTGACACAGGCCACCCTCTCCCGCGACTTGAAACAATTGAAAGTAGCCAAGGCTGCCAGTATGAACGGAAAGTATGTATATGTACTGCCGAATAACATTATGTATAAACGTTCTACCGACCAGAGTGCCGGCGACATGTTACGCAATAACGGATTTATCTCTTTGCAGTTCTCCGGTAACATCGCCGTTATCCGCACCCGTCCCGGTTATGCCAGCAGCATGGCTTATGACATCGACAACAATGAGTTCACCGAAATTCTCGGAACCATTGCCGGTGACGATACAATCATGTTGGTGTTGCGTGAAGGAGTTGCCATCAGCAAAATACGTCAGCTTCTGTCACTCATCATTCCCAATATCGAATAATTATACCTATTATTATATAATAAAGAAATGGACACTCAACAAATAGATGTTATGGTAGCCGACGCCTCACATGAGGTTTACGTTGACACTATTTTGGAAACTATCAGAAATGCTGCCGCCGTACGAGGAACAGGAATTGCGGAACGCACACACGAATACGTAGCGACAAAGATGAAAGAAGGTAAGGCGATTATTGCTCTTTGTGGCGATACTTTTGCCGGGTTCACCTACATCGAATCATGGGGAAACAAGCAGTACGTGGCTACTTCCGGTCTGATCGTTCATCCCGATTTCCGTGGATTAGGACTGGCAAAACGTATCAAACAGGCTTCTTTCCAACTGGCACGTCTCCGATGGCCGAAAGCAAAAATATTCAGTCTGACCTCCGGAGCAGCTGTCATGAAAATGAACACCGAACTGGGTTATGTACCTGTCACCTTCAACGAACTGACAGACGACGAAGCTTTCTGGAAAGGATGCGAAGGATGTATCAACCATGATATTCTGGTAGCGAAAAACCGCAAGTTCTGCATCTGCACAGCCATGCTGTACGATCCGACAGAGCCGCGGAACATCAAAAAAGAACAAGAAAGAAATAACATTTAAAAGATACAGCACTATGGAAGAAAAGAAGAAAAAAGTAGTGGTGGCATTCAGCGGCGGACTGGACACATCGTTCACCGTCATGTACCTCGCCAAAGAAAAAGGTTACGAAGTATATGCAGCTTGTGCCAATACGGGTGGTTTCAGCGAAGAACAACTGAAAACAAACGAAGAAAATGCTTATAAACTGGGAGCAGTGAAATACGTGACGCTGGACGTTACCCAGGAATACTACGAAAAGAGCCTGAAATACATGGTTTTCGGAAATGTGCTGCGTAACGGTACTTATCCTATTTCTGTTAGTTCCGAACGTATTTTCCAGGCACTGGCCATCGCACGATATGCCAATGAAATCGGTGCGGATGCCATCGCACACGGTTCTACCGGAGCAGGTAACGACCAGATCCGTTTCGACATGACTTTCCTCGTACTGGCTCCCAATGTAGAAATCATCACATTGACCCGTGACATGGCATTGAGCCGTCAGGAAGAAATTGATTATCTGAACAAACATGGTTTCAGCGCGGACTTCACCAAACTGAAATACTCTTATAATGTAGGTTTGTGGGGTACTTCTATCTGTGGCGGCGAAATCCTCGACTCTGCGCAAGGACTCCCGGAAACAGCCTACCTCAAACATGTTGAAAAAGAAGGCAGCGAACAGCTCCGCCTGACTTTCGAAAAAGGGGAACTGAAAGCTGTCAACGACGAGAAGTTTGACGACCCGATCAAAGCCATCCAGAAAGTGGAAGAGATTGGTGCAGCATACGGTATCGGCCGTGATATGCACGTGGGTGATACAATTATCGGTATCAAAGGCCGTGTAGGATTCGAAGCAGCAGCCCCGATGTTGATTATCGGCGCCCATCGCTTCCTTGAGAAATATACATTGAGCAAATGGCAGCAATACTGGAAAGACCAGGTTGCCAACTGGTACGGTATGTTCCTCCACGAAAGCCAATACCTCGAACCGGTGATGCGTGACATCGAAGCGATGTTGCAGGAAAGCCAGCGTAACGTAAACGGTACGGCTATCCTCGAGCTTCGCCCTCTCTCCTTCTCTACCGTAGGTGTAGAATCGGAAGACGATCTGGTGAAGACTAAATTCGGAGAATACGGTGAAATGCAGAAAGGCTGGACAGCCGAAGACGCCAAAGGCTTTATCAAAGTCACTTCTACTCCGCTACGTGTTTACTATAATAACCACAAAGACGAAGAGATATGATTAAAGCAGGAATCATTGGTGGCGCAGGATATACAGCAGGCGAATTAATCCGTCTGCTGCTCAACCATCCGGAAACTGAAATCGTATTTATCAACAGCAGCAGTAATGCCGGAAACAGAATTACCGACGTACACGAAGGCTTGTATGGAGAAACAGATCTAAGATTCACCGACCAGTTACCTCTGGACGAAATCGACGTTCTCTTTTTCTGCACCGCCCACGGCGATACAAAGAAATTCATGGAAAGTCACAACATACCGGAAGACCTGAAGATTATCGACCTCTCGATGGACTACCGCATTATGAGCGACGACCACGACTTTATCTACGGCCTGCCGGAACTGAACCGCCGTGCCACTTGTACGGCAAAGCACGTAGCCAATCCCGGTTGTTTTGCAACCTGCATCCAGCTCGGTTTGCTTCCGCTTGCCAAGAATCTGATGCTGACGGATGATGTAATGGTAAATGCCATTACAGGAAGTACGGGAGCCGGAGTGAAACCGGGTGCTACCAGTCATTTTAGTTGGAGAAACAACAATATGAGTGTGTACAAAGCATTCGAGCACCAGCATGTTCCGGAAATCAAGCAATCACTGAAACAGCTGCAAAACAGTTTCGATGCGGAGATCGACTTCATTCCATACCGTGGAGATTTCGCCCGTGGTATCTTTGCAACGATGGTAGTCAAAACCAAAGTAGCACTGGAAGAAATCGTTCGTATGTACGAGGAATATTATGCAAAAGACTCCTTTGTACACATCGTAGACAAGAATATTGACTTGAAACAAGTCGTTAATACTAATAAGTGCCTGATACATCTGGAGAAACACGGTGACAAACTATTGATTATCTCTTGTATCGACAATTTGCTGAAAGGCGCCAGCGGACAAGCGGTTCATAACATGAACCTGATGTTCAATCTGGAAGAAACCGTAGGACTACGTCTGAAGCCTTCAGCTTTTTAAAAACAAAGAATTATGAAATTATTCGACGTATATCCTTTATATAACATCAACATTGTCAAGGGCAACGGTTGCAAAGTATGGGATGAGAACGGAACGGAATATCTGGATCTCTACGGAGGCCATGCCGTTATCTCTATCGGACATGCACACCCTCACTATACAGCAATGATAAGTAACCAGGTGGCTAAACTTGGTTTCTACTCAAACTCCGTCATCAACAAGCTCCAACAAGAGGTAGCCGAACGACTGGGCAAGATTTCCGGTTACGAAGACTACAGCCTGTTTCTGATTAACAGTGGAGCCGAAGCGAACGAAAACGCTTTGAAGCTGGCTTCCTTCTATAACGGACGTACCAAAATCGTATCTTTCAATAAGGCGTTTCACGGACGGACGTCTCTGGCGGTAGAAGCGACCCACAATCCTTCCATTATCGCCCCTATCAACAATAACGGTCATGTCACCTATCTCCCGCTCAACGATATGGAAGCGATGAAACAAGAATTGTCTAAAGGAGACACATGCGCTGTTATCATTGAAGGAATACAAGGTGTAGGCGGTATCAAGATACCAACCACCGAATTTATGCAGGAACTCCGCAAAGCTTGCAGCGAAACAGGAACGATCCTGATTCTCGATGAAATTCAGAGCGGATACGGGCGTAGCGGTAAATTCTTCGCTCATCAATATAATGACATTAAGCCGGATATCATCACTGTAGCCAAAGGAATCGGTAACGGCTTTCCAATGGCAGGTGTCTTAATCAGCCCGATGTTTAAACCGGTATATGGCCAGTTGGGAACTACTTTTGGAGGAAATCACCTGGCATGTTCGGCAGCTCTCGCTGTGATGGATGTCATTGAACAGGAAAATCTGGTAGAAAATGCTAAGGCAGTAGGTGATTACTTACTGGAAGAGCTGAAAAAATTCCCGCAAATCAAAGAAGTGCGCGGACGCGGACTAATGATCGGCCTCGAATTTGAAGAACCGATCAAGGAACTACGCAGCCGTCTCATCTATGACGAGCATGTATTTACCGGAGCAAGCGGCACGAATGTACTTCGCCTGTTACCTCCTCTCTGTCTCAGCATGGAGGAAGCGAAAGAGTTCCTCGCCCGGTTCAAAAAAGTACTCTAACCGCTCATTTGATTAATAAACAGCCAACGATAAAAGCAGCCTTTATTAGAAATTTATTTCTTATTCTGGCTGCTTTTTGTTTTTTCGTAATTAACTGTTACCTTTGTCTGTAACAACTCATTAAAAACAAGCGTATATGAAAATAGCCATTATCGGTGCAGGAAACATGGGCGGTTCAATAGCCCGTGGCCTGGCAAAAGGAAGTCTGATAGACGATTCGGATATCATTGTATCCAATCCCAGTGCCGGAAAACTAGAGAAACTGAAAAAAGAATTTCCGGGTATCTCCACCACCAACAATAATCTGGAAGCAGCCACAGGAGCAGACATTGTCATCCTTGCCGTCAAACCGTGGTTTATGGAATCGGTGATGCGCGAGTTGAAATTAAAAAGCAAACAGATACTCATCTCCGTAGCTGCCGGCATCAGTTTTGAAGAACTGGCTCATTATGTCGTAGCACCGGAAATGCCCATGTTCCGTCTGATTCCGAACACCGCTATCAGCGAACTGGAAAGCATGACGCTTGTTGCCGCGCGCAACACGAATGATGAACAAGACAACTTCATCCTCCGGTTATTTAGCGAGATGGGAACAGTGATGCTTATCCCCGAAGATAAAATAGCGGCAGCCACCGCATTGACCTCCTGCGGTATCGCTTACGTATTGAAATACGTTCAGGCAGCCATGCAAGCCGGAATCGAAATGGGACTTCGTCCCAAAGATGCCATGCAAATGATAGCACAATCCTTAAAAGGAGCAGCCGCACTGATTCAGAACAACGACACCCACCCCAGCGTAGAAATCGACAAGGTCACCACTCCGGGCGGAATCACAATCAAGGGGATCAATGAACTGGAACACAACGGATTCACCTCCGCTATCATCAAAGCCATGAAAGCCTCCAAATAATACCATAGAATTATTAATCATAAAAATACGAACCACTTGTATGAATGAACAAATTAAACAGATCGCAGAACGCCTCCGCGGATTACGTGATGTACTGGAACTGACCGCAGAGGATATCGCCCGCGACAGCGACATCTCTGCCGAAGAATACCGACTTGCAGAAACCGGAGACTACGATATCTCTGTCAGCATGTTACAAAAAATAGCCCGCACGTATAATATAGCTCTCGACGCCCTGATGTTTGGTGAAGAGCCTAAAATGAGCAGCTACTTCGTGACCCGTGCCGGCAAAGGAGTCAGCATCGAACGTACCAAAGCTTATAAATACCAATCACTGGCTTCAGGATTCATGAACCGTACCGCCGATCCGTTCA
Organism: Bacteroides sp. 2_2_4; assembly: GCF_000157055.1. Taxonomy (NCBI): domain Bacteria; kingdom Pseudomonadati; phylum Bacteroidota; class Bacteroidia; order Bacteroidales; family Bacteroidaceae; genus Bacteroides; species Bacteroides sp. 2_2_4. Next base: position 113,437 of record NZ_EQ973362.1, read on the forward strand.
TCGTCACTGTTGAACCGAAAGCAAACGACGAACCAATCCATTATAACCAACATAACGGACAAGAATTCAACCTTGTCATCGAAGGACGTATGCTTATCAACATCGAAGGCAAAGAAATCATCCTCAACCAAGGCGACAGTATCTATTTTAACTCTAAACTTCCACATGGCATGAAAGCGCTCGATGGCAAAACAGTACGTTTTCTGGCAGTAATTATGTAATAATAAAAAAATGAAGAATGAAAAATGAAGAATGAAGAATTATGTTGCACTGTATAAATAATACGCATGGAAAAATTCTTCATTTTTCATTCTTCATTCTTCATTCACATAATCCATAACATCATGGTAGAAAGATTTTTATCACAGACCTCTTTCAGTTCACAAGAGGATTTTATCAAAAACTTGAAAATAAACGTCCCGGAGAACTTCAACTTCGGCTATGACGTAGTAGACGCCTGGGCTGCCGAACAACCTGACAAGAACGCTTTACTTTGGACAAATGACAAAGGCGAAAGTCGCCAATTCTCATTTGCCGACATGAAACGATCTACGGACATGACCGCTTCTTACTTCCAGAGCCTGGGTATCGGCCGTGGCGACATGGTGATGCTGATTCTGAAACGCCGTTATGAGTTCTGGTATAGCACCATCGCTCTTCACAAACTAGGAGCAACCGTTATTCCGGCTACTCACTTGCTGACCAAGAAGGATATTATCTATCGCTGCAACGCTGCCGACATCAAAATGATCGTAGCTGCCGGCGAAGGAATCATCCTGCAACATATCAAAGAGGCCCTTTCCGAATGTCCCACTGTTGAAAAGTTAGTCAGTGTCGGTCCGGAAATCCCGGAAGGCTTCGAAGATTTCCATCAGGGTATCGAAAATGCTGCTCCGTTTGTACGTCCGCGCCATGCGAATACTAATGATGACATCTCTCTGATGTATTTTACTTCCGGCACTACCGGCGAACCTAAGATGGTGGCACATGACTTTACTTATCCGTTAGGTCATATCGTTACCGGTAGTTTTTGGCACAACCTGAACGAGAACAGTCTTCACCTCACCATTGCCGATACCGGCTGGGGAAAAGCGGTATGGGGAAAACTCTACGGACAGTGGATTGCCGGAGCCAATATCTTCGTCTACGACCACGAGAAGTTTACCCCGGCAGCTATTCTGGAAAAAATCCAGGAATACCATGTCACCTCTCTCTGTGCGCCTCCTACCATCTTCCGGTTCTTGATTCACGAAGACCTGACAAAGTTTGATTTATCTTCACTAAAATACTGCACCATTGCCGGAGAAGCATTGAACCCCGCCGTATTCGAAACTTTCAAGAAACTGACGGGTATCAAACTGATGGAAGGTTTCGGACAAACAGAAACAACCCTCACCATCGCCACCATGCCTTGGATGGAACCGAAACCGGGAAGCATGGGGCTGCCGAATCCTCAATATGATGTAGACTTGATCGACCATGAAGGCCGCTCTGTTGAAGCCGGTGAGCAAGGACAAATTGTAATCCGCACCAGCAAAGGTAAACCTCTCGGACTTTTCAAAGAATACTACCGGGATGCGGAACGCACTCACGAAGCTTGGCACGATGGTATTTATTACACCGGCGATGTTGCCTGGAAAGACGAGGACGGCTACCTTTGGTTTGTCGGTCGCGCAGACGACGTAATCAAGAGCTCCGGTTACCGCATCGGCCCATTCGAAGTGGAAAGTGCGTTGATGACTCATCCGGCTGTTGTGGAATGTGCTATTACCGGAGTACCCGATGAGATTCGCGGTCAGGTAGTAAAAGCTACGATTGTTCTATCCAAAGACTATAAAGCACGTGCCGGAGAAGAACTGATTAAGGAATTACAGAATCATGTGAAGAAAGTGACTGCTCCTTATAAATATCCGCGTGTCATCGAGTTCGTAGAAGAGCTACCTAAGACAATCAGCGGCAAGATCCGCCGGGTGGAGATTCGCGAAAACGATAAGAAATAAGTAAAAAAGCACCTATTTATCGATAAAATCCTCCTTCACTTGTCTTTTGGCAACCGAAGGAGGATTTCTTATGTGAATCATACTACAAACTGGTCAATTAATACAAATCCTGATTCAATGAATCATTTGTATACTATATATGAAACAATATTACACCTCTATGTTGCTTTTCTCTCTTATCTTTGTCGCAGTAAAAACAAAAACACACTATAAAGATCATGATTACAAGTAGAAAGATTTCTCAAGTCAATGTTTTTGCTGGTAGTCCTTGGGAGGTAGCCAGCGTAAAAAGTTTATTGAATGCAGCCTATATCCAGGTTTCAATGAAAGACAATGGTTTAAACAGTATTTTGATTTCTGTTCCTTGCGAATACTATACTGCGGCCATGCGTGTAATTAATAACAGAAAAGTTTCATAGGTTTTAGGTTTACATATAAATTGGAGGGTTCTTATTGTCAGCAGGAGTTTTCGCTGGATAATACGGTGACTAGTAACTCATTGCACCCTGACAATAAGCTATGACAATAGGCTGACAATAAAAAGATCGTACTTTTATTGTCAGCCTGTTATTTAATAGATTAAATTCACGGCAGAATTATAGAATTCGTTTCAATCTCCTGCATATCTTTCTGATCCAGCAGTTGCTACAAATAGCGTTGTCCGACATAGAATTCTTCTCGAAGGAGCGCAGTCTTTCGTATTGTTCCTCCACCATTTTCCATAAACCGTCCAGTCGCGAACTTTGTCCTCTAATTGCCATTAATTCCTGATCCCGCATATTCAAAAGTGAAGCATACAATCTGCTGGTTTTGTTTTTTTCCATGCAAAGTTGCTCTAACTCATCGATATATTCAGACGTAATTCCCAGCTTAGTCCGTTTTATGAATTGCTGAATACTATCATCATCTATGGAAACTGTATCGTTCTCATAAGACACTGTGATTTTTTTCATTTCCACCCAGAGCCAGATATACTCTTTTTCGAGTCGGTATTTCTCGGCTGCCGCTTCTATGCTAATCCATTGTGACATAGTGTTTGTTTTTAATTTGTTATACAACAAGGAATAAATAGTGCTCTGTTGATGTTGATTCAACAAACATTCGCGCTTTTTGTATTCCGGGCGGACAGGAGATTGGGGTTGGGGATTTATAAGGATCATGAAACCAACCGGGTACAATAAAAGCGTGAATGCTGTTGAATCATTATCTGTCCTTGAGGCCTAGCAAACCCGTCCATAAGATAATGATAACAACAGACATCCACGCTAATCGTTTATATATAACACATCTTCCATCAATATGTTGATATACGACCGTTCACGTGGAATATCTGTTGAACCACCCCTCTACGGACAGAAACTTGCTAGATTTCAAGGACGAGGGATAATGCAATAATATTCCTATTTCAAAATAAATAACGCTTCTTACCTGTTTTCACCACGCTGATGAACAGAAAGCGTATGACAAAGATATGCTTTTTTTTCGAAACAAAGTGGAAATACGGAAATAAATACAGGAAGTTTTGTATTGAAAGAGAAGAAGTTCAATATTAGCAAAGAGCGTATAAGAAATATAAACTCGCTACGAAGCGAATGTCGCCCCCGTTAAATGAATGCTGCGCATCTGGTATCTTTCACTAAAGAAGCAGGTATTGTTCTGCTAAAGTAACAGTATTGTTCAGCTAAGGCAGCAGTATTGTTCGGCTAAAGCAGCAGTATTGTTCAGCTAAAGCTACGGTATCTTTACCTTCCCACGGCCGTGGTAACTTCTTTCCACAGCCGTGACGAATTCCTACCACGGCCGTGGGAAGATCTCGTCACGGCCGTGGCGAACTACCAATACCGGTAAGTTAACGTACGAATAACGGTGTCTTTATGCAACAATACACAGTGGCGAGCATATCTTTACTTACTTGTTAATGTTTCAAGTCCGCCTTCTTGAATAGAGTATAACAAGAAAGCACATTCTTTATCGCGATAAAGCGCAAATAGTTTGTTTTACAAGTACCTTATCCGTACCTTTGAAACCAATAACAAACACTTACTCTCATTAAATATCAAGAGAAGAAAAATGAAGATTACACAAATCAGGGAAAACGGAGATACGGAGGCACTAAGCGTGACAGACATCGACCTGCTGATAGAAAAAATGAAAAAAGAAACCAAGCTCCGCCCGGTAACCGGATTACGTCAGGCCCTGCATTTTGTTCTACCCGACGAGCCTTGTTCCCTCGCCAACAAACTACCACGAGTGATTCCCGCAGCAGCCTTCGGACGAGTGAACGGAGTGAAGCGAATGAAAACCTACAATGGCATTGTAGAACTGACCATCGGTCCGCTAGCCGGAAAGACAGAAGTGGAAATCGTGAAGCAAAAGGCAGCCGAACTTCCCCAAACAATGCTGGCTTTTATGGGAGCAAGTGGTAAAAGCGTCAAGATATGGACTTGCTTCACCCGTCCGGACGGCACTTTACCGCAAACAACGGAAGAAGCCGAAGTGTTTCAGGCACATGCTTACCGGCTTGCCATTAAATGTTATCAGCCTCAACTTCCCTTCAACATTCTATTGAAAGAGCCGAAACTGGAACAATTCTCACGTCTTAGCTATGATCCGGACTTGATTTACCGTCCCACCCCTGTCCCTTTCTATCTTTCACAACCCATCGGTATGCCCGGCGAGATGACTTATCATGAGAAATCGAGCACTGAAGCATCTCCACTGAATCGAGCACTGCCGGGGTATGACACGGAAGATACAGTAGCATTGCTTTATGAAGCGGCATTGCGGAAGACATTCGAAGAAATAGAAACAGACTGGCATCGGAACGATCATGATTTGCAAACGTTAGTAGTCCCGCTTGCCGAAAATTGTTACTACTCCGGCATCCCGGAAGAGGAGGTAACCCGACGAACCATCATGCGTTATTACAAAAGAAAAAATCCGATGCTGATACGCGAGATGATAAGAAACGTATACAAAGAATGTAAGGGAGTGCCCAAAAGCAGCTGCCTGACTAAAGAGCAACGCCTTAGCCTGCAGATGGACGAATTTATGAACCGTCGTTATGAGTTCCGTTATAATACGCAGATCGGGGAAGTGGAATACCGGGAGCGTTTCTCGTTTCAGTTTTATTTTCATCCTATTGACAAACGGGCACAAAACAGTATCATGCTTGATGCCCAATCCGAAGGTATTGGCGTATGGGACAGGGACATAGACCGATACTTACATTCCAACCGTGTGCCGATCTACAATCCGTTGGAAGAATTCCTGTTTCATCTGCCTCATTGGGACGGCAAAGACCGTATTCATGCTTTGGCAAACAGGGTTCCTTGCAAAAATCCGCATTGGGAATTGCTATTCCACCGTTGGTTCCTGAATATGGTTTCACATTGGAGAGGAGTAGATAAAATGCACGCAAACAATACGTCGCCCATATTAGTGGGCCGACAAGGAACTCATAAATCAACTTTCTGCCGTGAAATGATTCCGCCTGCGCTTCGCGCTTACTATACAGACAGCATTGATTTCAGCCATAAACGGGATGCAGAACTGTATCTGAATCGGTTTGCGCTCATCAATATCGATGAGTTTGACCAGATAACTCTGCCACAACAGGGATTTCTGAAACATATTCTTCAAAAGCCTGTGGTCAATCTACGGAAACCGCACGGTCGCTCGGTACTTGAATTGCAACGGTATGCTTCATTTATCGGCACAAGCAATCAGAAGGATTTGTTGACTGATCCTTCGGGAAGCCGCCGTTTCATTTGTATTGAAGTGACGGGAAACATCGACACTACACAGCCGATAGATTATGAACAGCTTTATGCACAAGCCATGCACGAGATTCATCATGGCGAACGCTACTGGTTTGACAGTGAGGATGAGCAGATTATGACGGAAAACAACCGTGAGTTTGAGCAGACACCGGCTATGTTGCAATTGTTTTACCAGTATTTCAAGACTGCGCAAACGAAAGAGGAAGGGGAATTTCTTACTCCGGTCGAAATATTGAATTATCTGAAGAAGAAAAGCGGTATGTCATTGTCTGATAACAAAGTATACCACTTCGGGAGATTGCTGCAAAAATGCGGTATTCCTTCGAAGCATACTTATAAAGGTACTGTTTATCAGGTAATAAAGCTATCATAAGAGATAAAAGTAAGGCTGACAATAAAAGTCGGGATATTTTATTGTCAGCCTATTATCAATGGTTATTGTCAGGTGATAGAACGTTGATATTCATTCACTTGAATGTATTCCTGACAGTATGACAATAAAACAGGTACAAATCATTATGAGATTCAAATTTCCAGGATACTTGTCTTCCACCTTTCTGTTGAGCTATTAAGTTTTTCTAAATAGTTGTATTTGCATCCAACTCTCCATGTAACCAATAGAGCAACCAACGAATAGCCAACGGAACAACCGGACCGCCTATTTACTCTTTCTTCTTGGGAGTAACGAAGCCGATAGGATTACGCGGCTTATCTGCTAAAGCCTTTTGCGCCTGCAATTCGGCTAACGTCTGATTTATTAATTCTAACTGCGTCCGAGTGTCGTCATTGATGTCGTTATAGTCTGCAAATACTTCCTCTATGTACTCCTTTAGTTCCTTGACTTCGTTTTGAAGTTCATATACTGGATCGGTCGGCGGGTTTAACAGTAACTGACGAACCGCAACGAAAGCACGCATTATACCCCTGTTTATTCCAATAGCAGTATCAGAGTTTAGAACACTACTAAGCATTGCTACGCCTAGTTCCGTAAAAGCAAAAGGCATATATTTAAAATTGCTGCCTCTTCCTTTGTTCAAGGTCACAATTTGTGATCTTGAAAGTTCGTCCCTCGTGAGTTCAAACATAAAGTCCTCACCTTCGAACCTTTTTAAATTACGTCTAACAGCTTGTTTTAGCACCCTGTTTTCTATTCCGTACATTTCCGCCAAATCAAAGTCTAACATCACCTTTTACCCGCGTATGTCGTAAATCTTACTTTGTATTACTTCGAGTTGTATTCAACTTGTCGAAATCAGACTGAAACACACGGTCCTGAAAGATACGGTATTTCTCAAATTCGGTTTCTGCATAATCTTTCGCTTGTTCGGCAGACATCTTTCCTGAATCATTTAATATGGGGCGGTCATCGCTATCCAAGAATTTATCTATACGTTTTGCCCAATCTTCCATTGTCATAGGAATATGCCGCTTTGCCCGGTCTTCTGCCAAATCCAGAAAAGCATTGACCAACCGTCCCATTGACTCCAGTTCTTCTTCTTTCAAATAATTCTTTGCTATCGACACATCTGTTTTTACAATCTTTCCGTTAGGAGCTTTCTCCCAGGTAGTTAGTCCCATGTGTTCCTTCTCTGCATCGGCACGCTCTACAATAAGTTCTGCCGCCGTGTGTCCATGAACTGCATAGTGCATTTTGTTCTGGACTTTTTTGAAAAACAAACGTGTGGTCGGGGCATTGAGGTTATAGTCTATGCTGGTAGCATAAATATCTGTTAGCTTTTGGTAGAAACGTCGCTCACTCAATCGTATTTCCCGGATTTCAGCAAGCAAATGTTCAAAGTAATCTTCATTGATGAATGATCCGTTCTCCATTCGCTTTTTATCAATGACATATCCACGAATGGCAAACTGCCGAAGTATAAATGTACACCATTGCCGAAATTGAGTGGCGCGCACGGAGTTGACGCGATAGCCGACTGAAATGATGGCATCAAGACTATAAATAAAAACTTCACGAGAAATATTCCGATTACCTTCTTTTTGAACTATCCGGTTTTTCCGGATAGTTGTATTCTTATCTACTTCTCCTTGCGAATATATATTTTTCAAATGTTCATTAATTGTGCGTATATCAACATCGAACAATATCGACATCGTCTTCTGCGTCAGCCACAAAGTTTCGTCCTGATAAAGCACTTCAATGCCTTCTTCTTTATTCTCTATCTGAAAAATAAGAAATTCAGCCGTACTATTGCGTATTTGCAGTTTCTTGCTTCCGTTATTACTTTCTTCCATATTCATCTTGAACATTCATTTCTTTTATCAGAAACAAATGTACTTAGAACATATCGAACTGCCAAAGATAATATCTCCTATTTTATCTCCACCTTCGTCTGTAATCTTATGTCATTGGAAGCAGCGCCAATCATTATCTGAGAAGTTCCCTAAAAAGATCATAATTACAGTAGAAAGCTTTCTCCGTAATATCTTCGCTTTATGGATTCAACAGATTTTATTCGTATTTTTCCGGTTTACATATTGGTTTACATGAACCGCATAAATTATATGTATAAAGGTACTGGCAAAAACATTTAGATGGAAAAGATATAAACAGGGGAAATAGTAACTTCTTCATAAAACAAACATAAATAAAAGAAACCTGCTTACCCAAAGAATATTATCTTTTCAGTAAGCAGGCTTTCACTCATATTCAAAAATGCAAAGAGCAAAATCTCTCACAAATTTGTGTGTTCCATTAATTGATAGCTATCGGAGCATCCAACGTCTTAATAGTAATTCCATTTGTAGTACCGTTTATACGCCCTGTGGCATCTTTGATAACTCCACCTTCCTGAGTCTCCGATCCGTCTAGTTTATAATAAAGTGCCAAGCCTTCTGAAGCAGGGTCAACACCCAGCATATTCTGCTTAAGTTGATTTTCCGTACGGGCTACACTCCAAACACGGACTTCACTCATTTTACCATGGAATGGACGTTCACCCCATTTAAAACCATAGATTCTACCAATATAAAAACCCATATCCGAATTCGGATCAAAACCGTCAATCCCCCAATCTGAACCAGCCCATTTCTCACCATTTACATAAATGCCTGTTTTTCCTGTCGGTTGATCATAAGTCAACGCTACATGATACCAACGATTTGTTAACAACGGTTTCGTTACACGGTAGTTCTGTCTTCCGGCCACTTCCAAATAATCTTTAGGAGTAATTCCTCCTCCCGCATCACCGATACGGAGGATCATCACACCTTCAGTTCCCATAATCGTATTATTATCGAGGAAATAATCCACATTAATCAATGCTTCGTAAGTGAATGACGAGAAGAAAGTACCGACAGGGAACTTCACAGAAATATAGTGATTACTGAAGTTACCAGCTTTGGTAATTTTCAACGGTTTGGAGAAAAAGAAATATGCAATGTTTGTTCCGGAAAGAGTCGACACCGAAGACGAATGCACCCGCATAGGCAAAACATACGAGTTCCCGGCTTTCAAGGCTTCTAACCCGGAAAGTTCGACTTCTACATTATCCGCATACAATTTTCCACTCGAAATAGAAGATGTCGTACTGCTTAGCTTTACCTGCGAAACATCAAGCATCTCATAATTTGTGCCATACTTTGCATTGTATTCGGCTACTACACTTGGTTCGGCTACACTATATGATACGTCTACCTGAGAGGAGGTTGCTGACGAGAGTCTTGAAACCAGATCAAATGTCATTACATCCATTTCATCTTCCACCGAGAAATTATATTCCTTGCTTTCGAAATAAACCTTAGGCTCCAGCAGGTCATTCATGCTGTCGTTGCAAGCGCCCAACAATAACGCCATACTACCTACCATCAAATAATAGAATATATGTTTATTCATCATCTTTTTACTGTTTTAGAATTTTATAAGTCCACTTATTCCTGCGGTTTATTTTCCGCTTCGTTTTGTTTCGCTTTCCATTCATTGAAAACCCGCTGATTGATTTGAATAGCCTGACGCATCCATTTATAATTTGGCGTATTGTCATAATCATTATCGAAGCGATAAGCTCCTACTCCACCTTTATAACCTTCTCGCGGCATAGCAGCTGCCTGCTTCAGCAATTGACCTCCATTAGTGGCATACTTTTCAAAGTTCTCTGTGCAGATTATTTTCTTAGGATCAACGCCATAACCATCAAAACCGGGATTGGAACTACCATAACTTTGTATAATCCAATAATCGACATACTCATCCAATTCATGGGTAAGCCCATAAATATTTCCATCAATACAGATCATTTTATGTCCTTTACCTTCCGGATCGCTTTTCGGGCCAATGTAATTATTCATTTCTTTAACCAAATGAATCAAATGCTTATTCTGACTCAATGTGCCATCCATATCAAACACACCACTACCGATTTCCCAGTCTACATCATAACCGTCCCATTCGTTTGCATACAAAGAATCGCACAGAGCTTTGGCAAACTTCGCCAGACATGCATAATGGTTTTCACTTTCAAACTGACCTTCAAATCCCCAATATTTCCAACGGGCTTGTTTCTTCGCCGTTTCCAATTGAGCCGCCGACCAGCCTTCTTCCTCCGCTTGTTTTTCCACTTCGAGGTATACCGAATTTGGTGTCGCACCCTTACCAAGATAAGAAAGCAGACTTACCTGCAACAGTTTCGTTCCTTTCACCTTTTGCACAAACTCTTTATCTGCCTTCTGCTCCGGAGTGATTTCATAACGTCCTGGAGCGCCACTCCACATTGAAACAAAATCCATACTATCGGGCATAGCAGAGAGATATCCTCTTCGATAAGCTCCAGCAGGCGCCCAATTGGAATACCATCCGAAAGCTACGGGACGATTGTAATTCCAAGCAGTCGCCTTATAGGCGCGCAGATTGGCATAATATGCCTCACTCTCCGCATTGTTCATTGTGGCATACCCGCCTATATGGTCTATCTCAATATTCTCCACATCCATGCAAGAAGTTACCATCATGCCTGTCAATGGAATAATATATAACAATTTTCTTAATGATTTCATATTCTTCATCTGTATTAAAATGATACATGTAGGTTATCTCTTACAATCCCACCACAAACGGGTAGAAGACTTATCTTCGCCACCTGCACCGTTATTGAACAACTTCAAGGCTGCTTCATAAATAGCCTTTCCCTCGTTAGTCTGAGAAAAACTGGTGGGATAAATCATACGGCGAATACCGCCCTCAAGAGTTGCGCCTTGCACTGCTCCTTTCAAAGTCTTAATGACATTCAACTTCGGATAACCGGTTCTTCTCCATTCCGTCCACGCTTCCTGTCCGTTAGGAAACAAAGCAATCCACTTCTGAATCATAATTTTTTCCAACTTCTGCTCTGTTGTTCCTTCAAACTTGGCAGTAGTCTCACACGGAGCAGAAAGTGTTTGCCCATACTGATAATGGGAAAAAACATATGCCCGAGGTGACAAATTGGAATTCATATAATCGTCTACAGGATCGGTCACACCATTCTCCTGAAAAGACATATCAATGCCCTGTTTATACCATGAATCCGCACTGCCGAAACCTTCCCACACTAAAGCTGCTTCCGCACGCAAAAAATAAACTTCCGATGCACGCAGCCAATATGTAGGAGTTCCACTTTGAATATTGGGCTTTGAGCAAGATTTGTAGATGTCATTCTGCGCATTGGCATGCCCTGCCGGCACCGCTTGATACGTTTTTCCGTCGAAAGCCTCAACACCATAAGAGGCATTACCATCCATCGGCAAAAAATAAACGCTCAAACGCGGGTCTTCATATCCCATCAGATAAGAAAAGATGGAAGAACCCATACGAGCTTCATTATAGTTGCCTGCCAACCATTCAATGTTGTTGCGGAAAGTCATACCCGCTCCTTGACTCATTTGAGCCGCATCATCCTTAGCCGTCATCACGCCAATAGAATGATTCACTGCTTGAGTAGCATACTTTTTCGCCAGTTCCGCATCAGCGAAGCGGACACGCATAGCCAAACGAAGCATCAGCGAATTGCCGTATTTCACCCATTTGGTAGCATCTCCGGCATATACCGCATCATAAGCACCCATTACATTCACCCCATTTTCCGCCTTTTCTGTTAATTCTTCAATGGCTGAGGTCAATTCTTCAAACATCGCCGTATATACCTCTTTCTCCGAATCGAACGGAATGTTCATTGTAGCGTCCGCCGCATGAGAATAAGGCATCGGACCGAAACTTTCAAGTGTCTTGTGCCAAGCGGAAATCTTCAGAATTTGAGCCAAAGCAAAGACTTCGGGCGTACCATTTTTCTCGGACGCTATTTTCAATTTCTTCCAAGGATCAAGAGCATTGGTATAAGACTGTGTATAGGTCGCTTTTATCCAATTGTCCAACAAATAATAAGTAGTATTGTTACTACCTGCGTTCCAACCGTTACTGTTGTTCTCGCCAAAAAATCCACTCCAATTATCGGCCGACAGATGATAAGCTATTTGATATTCATTGATAACATCTGTATCATCAGCCTGTGTGCCTACGGGAATCACTGTCCGTTGCATAGCTGTAATCAGCCCTCCGACTTCAAAACCATCCATCGCACCTTCTCCGTCGCTCATCTCAAATTGGTTGGTATTGATTTCTTCAAAATTGCATGAGGCAAATAGCGTCATTGCGCATATCACCGCTAATAGTTTAAAATGATTCATTTTTCTCATAATAAAGAAGGTGTATTATAATTTAAATTTAATACCGAAGCCAAAGCTACGAACACTCGGTTGCATAAAATAATCATTACCTTGTCCGTAAGTACTAGTGGAAGGAGTCAGTTCCGGATCGAACGGAGCTTCGCAATACAACATCCAAGGATTGTTGGCTATAAACGAAACTGTAACATCTTTCAACACGTTACCAAACCACTTATTAGGCATAGTATAGCTAAAGGTAAGTTCTTGCAAACGAATATTGGTGGCACTGTATACATAGTAACCGGAAGTTTCATAATTTCCCGTACCTGTCATCTGATAATAAGACTTCGCATCTACCAGACCTTGTCCCTTCAACAATACGCCTCCCGCTTCACGAGCCTCAGCCGAACGTTTGGACACACCGAAACGATCAAGCAATGCCTCTGTAGAAGAGGTCACCACGCCACCAAAACGTCCGTTGATTTGGAATCCGAGTCCAAAGCCTTTGTATGTCAACATATTACTCCATCCCAGATTAAAGTCAGGAGAAGTTTTTCCCAAATAAACAGGTTCCCCCTTTTCCATTCCAAAGGTTCCGTCGCTCTTTACCTCAACATATCCCAGGTGGTCTTTCTTCAAGAAGGTGTTGGCATAAATATCGTGGATACTTCCGCCTTCTTTCAAGATGACACGACCACCATCCTTCAAAACCTCCGGAATATTAATCGGTTCATCCATCAAATCCGTATGATAGTTTTCAACCATCTCCTTAATCTCGTTTATATTTCGAGAGAATGTCAATGTTGAAGAGATTCCTAATCCGAACTTAAACTGATCGGAATAGCTTAATGAAGCCTCCCAACCACGATTTTCCACATTACCGGCCTGCAAATAAATCTGCTTGTATCCGGTATATTCCGGAAGATCACCCAAGAAGGTCTGATTGTATGTATTAGAATGATAGTAGGTTACCTCCGCACTTAATTTATTCCACAACTTCAGACTTAATCCAAATTCGTATGACTTTGTACGCTCTGCCTTGAAATCAGTAAACGGATAGATACCGGTAGGATCTAATGCACCACCCACAATAGGGGTAGTTACCGTACCCGGAGTCAGTCCCGAACGGGATACAGGCGCACCGACTTCCGTATACGAACCACGAACTTTCAGGTAAGAGATAAATTCGGGCAATTTGACCATCTCGGAAATAATCCCGGACAGACCGATTGAGGGATAGAAGAAAGATTCTTCATCGGTATTCACCAAACGTGAATTCCAGTCATTACGTCCGGTCAGCGTCAAATAAAGCATACTCTTCCAACCAAGTTCCAAATTGGCAAAAACAGCATGATTACGTACACGACTATCACCACCCTTTTCTGAGATACGACCATTAGCCGGATCGATATTAGAAGCCGCAAATTTATTGGGCACTCCCAATAATGTCCCTTTGTATCCTCTCTCCAATGCCCAATAGTTAGAATAGTTCCAACCCGCATTGGCAGAAATACTGAAATCAGCTATATGTTTATTTACGTTCAACATAAAGTCGGCATATTCCTGACGGTCTTCATAGTTATTGTATCCATACAGTCCTTTCTTTCCTTCCGCAAATTTATCGTCGGATGAAGCGTAAATCTTGCGTTCAAACAATACATGTGTGTCATCCATTCTGAAACGGGCTGTCGCATTCAACCAATCGGTAATATTATAAGTCAACCCTACGTTGAACATATAACGACTCTTTTCATTCGTAGCTACATTGCGATAAGCAGTCCAGTAAGGGTTCTGTGAAGCATATACCGGATCTGCCACCGGCCAATACTGAACCGGAAGTTGACGGCTTTCATCGAAATGTTCGAATGACTTAATTCCATCAAAGTCTTCACCACGAGGGAACAAATAGGCGGCCATCACCGGATTCCAATATTGTCCTTGCGATACCATATTCTTGTCTTTCTGTTTCACATACGACGCACCTAAATCGAGTTGTAATTTATCATTAAGGAAAGTTGCCGTATTACGGATTGTGAAATTCAAACGATCATATTCATTATTAGGCACAATACCTTTGGAATTGGTAGAAGAAACAGAAGCAAAAGTCTGATTCGATTTCGTACCGGTGGTCAACGTAACCGAATTAATAAAGTTTGTTCCGGTATTAAAGAAATCCTTCTTAGGATCATAACTTGTAGGAGTCAACAGTTTCTCACCCCAGCTTTCATACATATCTTTTTTGTTACCATACGTATTTTGAAACTCAGGAGTCATATAAGCTTTGCTGAACTCTGAAGAAGAAGAGAACTGCACTGAAAGTTTTCCTTCTTTTCCTTTTTTAGTGGTAATCAAAATTACACCGTTAGCGGCACTACTACCATACAACGCAGCAGCCGAAGGACCACTCAAAACAGAAAGACTTTCAATATCTTCGGGATTGAAGTCGGCGATTCCTTCTGTTCCGGCCTTACCTTCACCCATAATACCACTGTCGGTATTTCCCATATTGGTATTGAACAAAGGAATACCGTCCACCACATACAAAGCATTATTATCACCTTCAATAGATTTTGCACCACGCATTACAACACGTGTCGCACCACCAACTCCACTAGCACTTTTGTTTATACTCACTCCGGCTATCTTACCGTTCAGCGAGTTTACGAAGTTAGCATCTTTTACCGTAGTCAGAGCATCTCCCTTGACTTGTTGTACATTGTAAGACAACGCCTTTTCTGCACGTTTGATACCCAATGCCGTCACAACAACTTCATCGAGCACTTCTGTATCCTGCTTCATTACAACCGGATAGAAATCTTTCTTGGAAACAGGAATTATCTGTGCAGCATATCCGATATAAGATACTTTGAGAATAGATTTCTCTGCCGCCTTGATCGTAAAGTTACCATCGAAATCGGTAATCGTACCTGTAGAACTACCATCCACAGATATATTTACTCCAATCAACGGTTCACCGCTTTCATCAGTAACCTTTCCTTTGATATTTTTAAGGGTTTGTGCAACTACAGGCTTCTTTTCAGCTATTATGATGTAGTTACCTTGAATCTGGAATGAAAAGCCCGTCCCTTTTAAGATGGTATCAAGTGCGGTTTCGAGGGATGCGTTCCGCAAGTTTAACTGGGCTATTACTTTTCCTTTTAATTCGGAATCACTATAATTTATAGACTTTTTAGACTGTTTTTCCACAGTTTTTAAGGCATCAATGACAGTGATGTTCTTTTGCTGGATAGTTATTTTACTATCATTTTGAGCCAAAGCGAAAGTCTGTATAAGAATAAGACTTAAAAAAGTGAGAAAGACCCGCTTATGAGCTATTTTTTCTGCTATTTTTTCGTAGATTTGTAGCATCTTTAGTATTAGTTAATTGGTTATTATTCTAGGATCATTCAGAATAGCGTCAATATTACGCTAATATTAAAAGAGATTGATTTCATATCCGGGAGGAACGGCCATTCCTTCCGGGTATTTTTTTGCATTACGTATTAAATTTAAAAGGTTCTACAATATATTTATTCTTTACTAGTTACATAGCACTTATTTCCCTTGATAACATAGTTTACATTTCCTACAACTTGCGATATAATCTTCATAACTTCCTCCAGATTCGCCTGTTTGGAGAAGCGGAAACTATATGTATTCTTTTTCAAGCTATGAAGGCTATATACAAAAGCATAAGGAAATTTGCGTTCAAGACTTGTAAAAATATCCTCCAGATACATATTACTAAAAACCAATTCCCCACGTTGCCATGCTGTCACATCATCTATCTCAGGCATCCGCAGATTGTGCGCTTTCGTATGTTTGTCATATACCAACTGTTCATTAGGCTTTAAAATAATATTGGACAGCAAGTTATTGAATTCAACTTTCACACTACCTTCCAGCAAAGTAGCCATCAGTTCGCTATTTTCCGGATAAGCATTTACATTAAATTCAGTACCTAAAGCAGTAACTTGATAATCATTGGCCTTTACAATGAAAGGATGCTTCTTATCCGGTTTCACTTTAAAGTTGGCCTCACCAATCAAATATACGCTTCTAGTCTCTCCTGTAAATTTTTCCGGATATAGTAGTATACTCTTCGAATTCAGCATGACATTTGTACCATCCGGTAATGTAAGTTCACGAATTTCCGCTGTCGGTATATAGCATTCAACTAAATCTTTTTCCGGCCGTTCCTTTTCCAACATCAAATAAATAGAAACGGATGAGACTGCTAACAAGAAAATAGCTGCAGCTCTCCATATAAGCAACTGGTAATTTCTACGTGAAGTGATAGACTGCATTCCCAGATTCTGCCGCATTCGTTGTATTGATTGTTGCATGCCATCAGGCACTTTCTGCTCTCCGGCTTGTTTCCATAGCTCACGAAGAGCCTCATTCTTTTCATCAACATGATCCTCGTCAGCCAACCACTGTTGTACTTTCTTCTGTGTTCCGGCTGAATAGCTATTATGGCCGAATAATTCTACGAGTTGTTGAATATAATTTTTCATGAATCTTTTTCTTTCTTTTTTGGGCTTTATACACTAAATACAACTACTACATACATACTACTTAAAAATATTAGAAGAAAAAAAATAAAAAAGAGGAGTACCTTCTTTAATTCGATCAATGCCAAATAAACCTGATGCTCTATTGTTCGGATAGAAACATCGAGTTTATCAGCTATTTCTTTATGACTTAATCCCCTGAAACGACTAAGTTCGAATATCAACCTCCGACGCTTCGGCATTTTCTCCAGGGTGAGTTGAATAATCATCAACATCTCCTTATAATATACGTTATTCAAGATCTCTTCCTTTTCTGTTAATTCATAAAGAAGAGTCTTCTCTATAACTTCCGACTGATATTCCTGTTCTACCTGTTGATGTTTAAAGATATTCAGAACTATATTTCTAGTCATTATAAAAATATAATTGTCTAGTTCTTTATCATTATCCAGCCACAACTCAGGCTGCAACCAGAGCTTACAGAAAACATCTTGAGCCACATCTTCTGCATCCGCTTCCGATTTTAGCAGCATTTGAGCAAAGTTCTTTACCTTTGGAAAATTTACAGTGAAAAACCTCTGAAACTTTAATTCAATCTGCCTGTCATTATTCTCCATCTCTCTAGTATTTTTCAGTGTTAGCGGTTAAATCAAATATTACATATATTTAGGTCTAAGGAATGATTCAATATAATATTATACATTAAATCATAATCTAAAAGCAAAATAAAAGATTAATAACACAATAAAAAAATATTATAACTCTTTTTTGGTTTATTTCTTCCAAGCAGCTATCATATAGAGCTTTCCAGAAAATAAATAAAATGTATATTATACACCCATAAAAATAAAAAGGCTTCATGAATCAATGATTCATGAAGCCTTATAAAGAATACTCGTACTCGAAGCGGGACTTGAACCCGCACAGCCGCAATGGCCAAAGGATTTTAAGTCCTTCGTGTCTACCATTCCACCATTCGAGCATCCTTTCAAAGAAAGAGCGGAAAACGAGACTCGAACTCGCGACCCTAACCTTGGCAAGGTTATGCTCTACCAACTGAGCTATTTCCGCGTTTTTTCAACGGGTGCAAAGATAAGTAGTTTACTTGTTTCTGCCAAATCTTTTCGGAGGAAAGTTTAAAAAACTATCCTCCGAAAGTTTATTTTATCTTCCAAGCAGTGCTTTCTCCGCTTTCTCCATTCCACAAAAGTTGAATCCATCAATCACTTGCTGCATCAATGCGGAGATTTCTGCATTACAAAGGTTACCAATACTACCTTCATGAGTATGGTGTACTTCTTTAGTATGCGAGAATTTACCTGCTTCAATATCCAAACCTACCTTTTTATATGCATCACGGAAAGGCATACCTTCACGTGCCAAACGATTTACCTCTTCCACACTAAAAATAAGAAGGTATTTGTCATCATCAAGAATATGTTCATTTACCTTTATTTCATTCATGATATAGGTTGTCATCTGCAAACAGTCTTTCAGTTCCTGAAAAGCAGGAAGGAAAACTTCTTTGATAATCTGCAAATCACGAAAATAGCCGGAAGGCAGATTGTTCGCAATCATCATAATCTGTTGGGGAAGCGATTGCAATTTATTGCATTTAGCACGTGTCAGTTCAAACACATCAGGATTCTTCTTATGAGGCATAATGCTGGATCCTGTGGTGCAGTCATCGGGCAACTTGACGAAACCGAAGTTTTGACTGTTAAACATACAGGCGTCAAAAGCTAATTTGGAGATTGTTCCGGCAATCGTAGCCAATGCAAAAGCAACATTGCGCTCCATCTTCCCACGCCCCATTTGAGCATATACAACATTGTAATTCATTGAATCAAAACCTAATAAGTCAGTCGTCATGGTACGGTTCAAAGGAAAAGACGAACCATATCCAGCTGCTGAACCTAACGGATTACGATTACACATTTTAAATGCTGCCTGCAAAAACAGCATATCGTCCATAAGACTCTCGGCATAGGCACCAAACCACAAGCCAAAAGAAGAAGGCATTGCAATCTGCAGGTGTGTATATCCCGGCATCAAAACGTTTTTATATCGTTCGCTCTGACGGATCAAGACATGAAAAAGTTGTTCTACTGCCTCGGCAACCTCTTTAATTTGCGTACGGGTAAAAAGTTTCAAGTCCAACAGAACCTGATCATTTCTGGAACGGCCACTATGTATTTTCTTTCCGATATCACCCAAACGACGGGTCAACATCAATTCTACCTGCGAATGTACATCTTCCACCCCGTCTTCTATCACAAATTCACCTTTTTCGGCCGAGGCATAAATACTCTTCAATTCCACCAGCAACTGGTCCAGTTCTTCTTTTGTCAACAACCCAATGCTTTCAAGCATCGTAATATGAGCCATAGAACCAAGCACATCATGCTTGGCCAAATAAAGATCCATCTCACGATCACGACCTACCGTGAAACGTTCGATATCCTTATTTACCTGTACGGACTTCTCCCAAAGTTTCTGTGCCATAAAAAAAAGTTTAATATTCAATAACTGCCAACATATCAACCATCTTCTCCAAACCTTCCTGGAGAGGTTTCTGCACCATTGCTTTCATAAATGGATTAAGATCCATTCCGATAGTAACCTTCACTTTACACTCTTCTTCTGCAGTTTCAACCAGTTGAATCCACATATTAAAGGGAAGAGGAGAGTTAGTTGTTGCCAACTTTATACATTTACAAGGATCGCGCTCTACAATTTGCAAAGTCAATTGTCCAATAGGGGAAACACTAAAACTCAACGTGTCCGAATCAAAACTCAAATCCTGCACCTTATCTTTTGGCAAACGGTCTTTGACTGCTTCCAGATTACTTAAATCCGAAAGTTTATTATATACGCGCTCCTGGCTGTAAGGTATTACCTTGACACTACTCTCAAAATTACTCATAAACTTCTATTAGTATAAAACAAAAAAAGAACAATCCGGCCAAATATTGTCCGAACAGTTCTTTTTACCAAATATGTTTGATCAAAAAATGAATCTTATTTTCCAGCATCCCAATGAGCAGGGTCTTTACGCCATTCGTTCAATGTCTGTATGTCTTCTTTTTCAATATAACCTGTACGAAGAGCAACATCAAGCACTGCTTCATAATTGGTCAACGTTACCAAAGTCACCTTCGCATTTTTGAATGCCTCTTCTGCTACCGGGAATCCATACGTATAAGCTGCAACCATACCGATCACTTCGCAACCATCGCGACGAATTGCTTCAACAGCCTTCAAACTACTACCACCTGTAGAAATCAAATCCTCGACGACTACGACTTTCATACCCGGACGAAGTTCACCTTCAATCAGGTTCTCCAATCCATGATCTTTGGGGGTAGAACGAACATACACGAACGGTAGATTCAATGCATCAGCCACTAAAGCTCCCTGCGGGATAGCACCTGTAGCCACACCAGCAATCGCATCCACCTGTCCGAATCGTTCCAATATCAGACGTGTAATTTCAATCTTCACAAAATTACGAAGAGAAGGATAGGACAGAGTTTTACGGTTGTCACAGTAAAAGGGGGATTTCCATCCAGAAGCCCATGTAAAAGGGTTAGCGGGTTGAAGTTTAATAGCTTTAATCTTCAACAGTTTCTCCGCAAATAGTCTCTCTAAGTTTTTCATAACTAAACTAACTATTAATTATTTGCCGCAAAAGTACAGAAATTGAACGAGAATAAAAAGAAGAATCCGTTTATTTTTTCAGTCAATTTGTTCCTCTTCATCGGGAATGTCGATACAACGCTTAATATCTTTCAGTTCAAAACCACGACTCATAGCGAATCGCATCAGCTTTCCATTCAATTCATAATCGTCTGCTGCATGGATACTTTTCCGTTTGGAAGCCAGCAGGTCACGCAGAATAGAAAGGTATTCTTCTTCATCAATCTCGTTCAGATAACGCCATGCCACATCAGATGGGATCTTCTTCATATAAAGCCCTTGGGCTATTTTCATTTTCCCCCACTTGGCAAAGCGGAACTTGTCATTCACAAAAGCTCTGCAGAAACGTTCATCATCGATAAACTTCTCTGATTCCAGTCGGTCAAGAATACGCGCAATGGTATCATAGGCAATTCCCCAACGTTGTAACTTCTCATTTATTTCTGCCCGACAATGCTCGGCAGTGGAGCAGTAAGAGGCTACGCGATTTAAAGCCTCTTCATCAGTTAATTGTGCACTCATCGGTTAGCTGTAACTATTCTATCTTTTCCAAATATGTCTCTTATAACACGAACATCACGATATTGGTTCATTTCAAGTATGTGTGCTGTCTCCCGGCCATAGGCCTGGTTGATTTCAAAATAAAGTTTCCCACCCGGCAAGAGTAATTCACTTCCTAGACGGGCAATACGATTATAAAACCGTAAAGGATCCTCGTCAGGAACAAACAGGGCCAGCCCCGGTTCCCAATCAAGGACATTAGCGTCCATTTCGTTCTTTTCCGTTTCGGTCACATAAGGCGGATTGCTGACAATAACATCAAAAGACGGTATCTTTTCCCAGTCATCGGCCAGAACATCTCTTTGTAGAAATCTCACCCGAGCTTCCAAGGCGTCATTGTTTTTACGAGCAATAGCTAATGCTTCTTCGGAAATATCCCAAGCTTCTACTTCTGCATCCGGAAGTTTTTTATCCAAAGAGATCGCAATGCATCCGCTTCCCGTACCTATATCTAATAGACGACGAGCATTCGGATTCTCCTCTACTATTAGTTCTACAAGCTCCGCAGTCTCCGGCCGGGGAATCAGCACGCTGGAAGCAACCTTAAAATTCCTTCCACAAAACTCCGCAATACCACGAATGTACTGTATAGGTTCATTTTTCTGTAAACGGAATATAATGTTTTCTAATTCACGCTGTTTGCATTCGGATAAAATTTATCTTTGCCCATGTAAATATCGAGCGCATCTAAACCTAACATGTCGCAACAAATCAGCATCGAAAGGGCTTTTACCTCCTCCGGTGGATAGATTTCCTGCAAAGATTGGCGAATGTAAGCGGTGATACGATTCATATTTTCACAATTTCGGAGTGCAAAAGTAAGAATAATATGGCGAAGAGCACCAAAATGGAAGAAGAAAAATACATGAGACGTTGCATTGAGCTTGCAAAGAATGGGTTATGCAACGTATCTCCAAACCCGATGGTAGGGGCCGTTATCGTATGTGACGGGCGAATTATCGGCGAAGGTTACCACATTCGCTGTGGAGAGGCGCATGCGGAGGTTAATGCGATCCGTTCTGTCAAAGATGAGTCATTATTGAAACGTTCCACGATTTATGTCAGTCTGGAGCCTTGTTCCCACTATGGGAAAACGCCTCCTTGTGCCGATCTTATTATAGAGAAGCAGATTCCACGCATTGTTATCGGTTGTCAAGACCCTTTTTCAGAAGTGGCGGGACGGGGAATTCAGAAATTACGGGATGCCGGACGAGAAGTGACAGTCGGTGTATTAGAGGAAGAATGTAAATCGCTGATTCGCCGTTTTATCACTTTTAATACGCTTCACCGTCCTTTCATTACACTGAAATGGGCAGAATCAGCCGACCACTTTATTGATATAGAACGTACAGACGGAAAACCGGTAGTCCTCTCCTCTCCTCTTACTTCCATGCTAGTGCATAAAAAAAGAGCGGAGGCGGATGCGATTATGGTAGGCAGGCGAACTGCTTTATTGGATAATCCGTCACTTACGGTACGCAACTGGTATGGGCACAACCCGATACGCGTTGTGTTAGATCGCACGCTATCCCTCCCTAATGATTTACAAATATTCGATGGCAACGTGCCTACATTTATCTTTACTGAAAAGGAACAGCCAGAAAAAAAGAACATCACATATATCACCATCAACTTTAACCATAACCCATTGAAACAGATCATGGAAGCATTGTATCAACGAAAGATACAATCATTATTGGTGGAAGGAGGCAGGCAATTGCTGCAATCATTCATTGATAATGAGCTATGGGATGAAGCCTATATCGAAAAGTGCCCCAGCCGGTTACACTCCGGTGTTAAAGCACCTCAAATGGACGATAATTTTAGTTATTCGATAGAAGAACACTTCGAAAGACAAATTTGGCATTATGTTCGTCGATTATAGCTAAGATAGTTCTATTCAGGGGGTTTTACGTCGATAAAAACAGTGTTATTATCTATAATTTTATATAAAACTTACCTGTAATGTTCATTATCGGAAAAAATGTTTCTATTTTTGCAACTTGTAAATAAACACAATCTTTCAAATGAAAATAAAGTTTTTATCATTCATTGCGAGTTTTTTCATGGTGTCATTTGTTATAACGTCATGTCTTGATGACGATAATAACATCGAATATAGCCCGGATGCAACTATACATGCGTTTGCACTTGACACAGCAGGCCTTGGGAGTTATAAATTCACTATTGACCAATTATCACGTGAAATCTATAACGAAGACTCTCTTCCTGTTCATGCCGATACCATCATTGACAAGATTTTAATCAAAACATTAACAACGGCATCAGGTGTCGTTACGATGAAGGACAAAAGCGGAAACGATTCTGTCTTAAACATTAATGATTCAATCGATCTTCGGAAAGAACTTATTATAAAAGTATGGTCAACAGAAGCATTAGCGGGTATATCTCCTAATCAAACTAAGGAATACAAGATCAAAGTAAATGTGCATGACTATGATCCGGATTCGTTAAGGTGGAAATATATGAATAAAATAGATGACCAAATTGTAGGAGAACAAAAATCTATTATTTTTGGAAGTGAAGTTCTCACATACTCTGTAGTTGGCACAAAGTTATATGCATACAAAAACTCTTTAACAAACTTTGGCAGTTGGGAGTATAAAGAAATAGAGGGATTACCAAAAGGCAAACTTCCGACTTCTATCATTGCCTTCCAATTCAACAGAAGCAGAACCATGTTATATGCCACCTCCAATGGTGATGGTAAAGTATATGAATCTGCAGATGGAGAAAAATGGAATGAATCAACGATGTTTGGCGAGGGAGTGGAATTGCTACTAGCCACATTGACTAATAACGATGTCAGCAGAATTTGTTATATAAAGAAAGGAGCAGATAACCAACGCTATTTCTATTATCAAACAAATGATGTACCAAAAGAGACTTTGGATAAAGCTGAAAATGGAGGAAAAGTGCCATCTAAATTTCCAACTAAAAATATATCCTATACAGTATATAAGTCTTCGACAAATATTAATTCAGTCCTTCTAGTAGGAGATACAGAAACTGCGACTTTGGCTGATGACAGTAAATTAGAAACGACCATTGTATGGGCATATGACGGAAACAAATGGGTTGAGTTCTCAACTACTTCCTCTGTTGCATACTGCCCTAAATACACTCAACCATCTATTATATATTATAATGACTTAGTATACATATTTGGTCAAGACTTCAGTTCTATTTATGTTTCCAATCAAGGATTATTCTGGAAAAAGGCGAATCCTAAGTTCTCTTTCCCCCATAGAGATTGGAGCAAAGGAGGAACTCCAGATCCCGATGTAGATCCTGAATTCAGAGGCAAAACCAACTATTCAATGGTACTAGATCCTGACACTCAAAATCTATGGATTATCTTTAGTAAAGGAAGTGCAAGTTTTGAAGAAGAGGTAGAGAAAGAAGAAAGTACAAAGGCAACCACAACTGAACCACGCACATATGAGCATGATTCAGAGGTATGGCGTGGTCGTCTTAATCAGCTATGGTTTGATTTGGCAAATGCCAAGAAATAAAAACGTATACGTTTAAAATAAAAAGATGTCCTATATAGAACAAATAGACAAAACTCGGATACCACAACACGTAGCCATCATTATGGATGGAAACGGACGATGGGCAAAACAACGAGGGGAAGAACGTACTTACGGTCACCGTGCTGGCGCAGAAACGGTACAGAATATTACTGAAGATGCTGCCAGACTGGGGATTAAGTACCTGACACTTTATACCTTCTCAACCGAGAACTGGAATCGGCCGCAAGACGAGATAGCGGCTTTGATGAATCTATTGCTAGAATCTATTGAAGAAGAGACACTGATGAAGAACAATATTCGCTTCAACGTAATCGGTGATTTCAAGAAGTTACCGGTTGAAGTTCAGAAAAGTTTGACGTCATGTATAGAACGCACATCCAAGAATAGTGGAATGTATATGGTACTAGCTCTTAGTTACTCATCCCGTTGGGAAATAACAGAAGCGGTACGGCAAATAGCAACGCAGGTAAAAACGGGAGAAATATCTCCCGAGCAAATAACCGATGAGTGTATCTCATCTCATCTGGATACTAATTTTATGCCCGACCCGGATTTACTGATCCGCACGGGAGGAGAAATCCGGTTAAGCAATTATCTCTTATGGCAATGTGCTTATTCGGAGCTTTATTTTTGTGATACCTTCTGGCCGGACTTCGACAAAGAAGAACTCTACAAAGCCATTTGGGAATACCAACAAAGGGAACGCCGATTCGGCAAAACCAGTGAACAGATCAGCTAATATAACTCGAAACATCAAATTATAACATAAATGCATTATCGTATTTCCTTTATATTCATAACGTTTGTCTGCCTGTGCTGCTTTGCGACAACAGGCGTTGCGCAAAATGCTAACACTGATGAAGACTCAAAACCTGTCATCTTATACTCCGGAACACCCAAAAAGTATGAGATAGCAGATATTAAAGTCGAAGGCGTAAAGAATTATGAAGACTATGTATTGATTGGACTATCCGGACTATCGGTAGGACAAACAATTACTGTGCCGGGTGACGAAATCACTGGAGCAATCAAACGTTATTGGCGTCATGGTTTGTTCTCAAATGTACAAATCACAGCCGAGAAAATAGAAGGCAACAAAATCTGGTTAAAAATCAGTCTGACACAACGCCCACGTATCGCAGATGTACGCTACCACGGTGTGAAAAAGTCAGAACGTACCGACCTTGAGGCCAAGCTAGGAATGGTAAAAGGTATGCAGATTACTCCGAATACCGTAGACCGTGCCAAAACATTGATCAAACGTTATTTTGATGACAAGGGATTCAAAAATGCCGAAGTAATCATCGCACAGAAAGACGATCCTTCCAGCGAGAATCAGGTGATTGTGGATATTGATATAGACAAAAAGGAGAAAATCAAAGTACACAAAATCACCATTGCAGGAAACACTGCAATCAAGGCTTCCAAGCTGAAAAAAGTAATGAAGAAAACCAATGAGAAAGGTAAACTTCTAAACTTGTTCCGCACCAAGAAATTCGTGCCGGAAAACTTTGAAGCAGATAAACAACTTATCATCGACAAGTATAATGAGCTGGGATATCGTGATGCAATGATCGTTAAAGACAGCGTTTCACAATATGATGAAAAGACAGTAGATGTATATTTGGATATAGACGAAGGTCAGAAATACTATCTTCGTAACGTGACATGGGTAGGTAATACTCTTTATCCGTCGGAACAGTTGAACTTCCTGCTTCGTATGAAGAAAGGCGATGTATACAACCAGAAGTTGTTGAATGAGCGTGTTTCTACAGACGACGATGCTATCGGTAACTTATATTACAATAACGGTTACCTCTTCTACAACCTTGATCCGGTAGAAGTAAATATCGTAGGCGACTCTATCGACCTCGAAATGAGAATCTATGAAGGCCGTCAGGCTACTATCAATAAGATTAAGATCAGTGGTAACGACCGTTTGTATGAAAACGTCGTTCGCCGTGAACTTCGTATCCGCCCGGGACAGCTGTTCAGCAAAGAAGACTTGATGCGTTCTTTGCGTGAAATCCAGCAAATGGGCCACTTTGACCCGGAAAAACTGCAACCGGATATTCAACCGGATCCGATGAACGGAACTGTTGACATAGGCTTGCCTTTGACTTCCAAAGCCA
The DNA here is from genome assembly GCF_000157055.1 of Bacteroides sp. 2_2_4. NCBI lineage: Bacteria > Pseudomonadati > Bacteroidota > Bacteroidia > Bacteroidales > Bacteroidaceae > Bacteroides > Bacteroides sp. 2_2_4. Next base: position 140,336 of record NZ_EQ973362.1, read on the forward strand.
ACGACCAGGTAGAGTTCTCTGCCGGTTGGGGACAAACGGGTATCATTGGTAAGTTGAGTTTGAAGTTTACCAACTTCTCCGTAGCCAACCTGTTACACCCGGGTGAAAACTACCGTGGTATCCTGCCGCAAGGTGACGGACAGACATTGACCATCAGCGGACAGACGAATGCTAAATACTACCAATCATACAGTATTTCATTCTTCGATCCATGGTTTGGCGGTAAACGTCCGAACTCATTCTCTGTATCGGCTTTCTTCTCTGTACAAACAGACATCAGTAGCCGTTACTACAATTCCAGCTATTTCAACAACTACTACAACAGCATGTATAGTGGTTACGGTGGTTATGGTATGTACAATTACGGTAACTATAACAACTACGAAAACTATTATGACCCGGACAAGTCTATCAAGATGTGGGGACTTTCCGTAGGTTGGGGTAAACGTCTGAAATGGCCGGATGACTATTTCACTCTTTCTGCCGAATTAGCTTACCAACGCTACAACTTGAGCGACTGGCAATACTTCCCGGTAACCAATGGAAAATGTAATGACCTTAGCATTTCATTGACTTTGGCACGTAACTCTATTGACAACCCGATCTTCCCCCGTTCAGGTTCAGATTTCTCATTGTCAGTTCAGCTTACACCGCCTTACTCATTGATGGACGGTAAAGACTATAAGGGATATTATAGTAACCCTGAAACAGGTAGCATTACCCAGGACAACATGAATAAACTTCATAAATGGATAGAATACCACAAATGGAAATTCAAAGGCAAAACGTATACTCCGTTGATGGACCCGATTGCACATCCGAAATGTCTGGTGTTAATGACACGTACTGAATTCGGTTTGTTAGGTCACTACAACCAATACAAAAAATCTCCGTTCGGAACATTCGACGTGGGTGGTGACGGTATGACCGGTTATTCAACTTATGCAACTGAAAGTATCGCTTTGCGCGGTTACGAAAACAGCTCATTAACTCCATACGGATCTGAAGGTTATGCTTACGCACGCCTCGGCATTGAATTAAGATATCCGTTGATGCTGGAAACAAGTACTAACATTTATGTGTTAGGTTTCCTAGAAGCTGGTAACGCATGGCACGATATCAAGAAATTCAATCCATTCGAGTTGAAACGTTCTGCCGGTGTCGGTGTTCGTATCTTCCTGCCGATGATTGGTATGATGGGTATTGACTGGGGTTACGGTTTCGATAAAGTATTTGGTTCTAAACAATACGGAGGAAGTCAATTCCACTTTATCTTAGGACAAGAATTCTAATGTATCATCAAAAACTAAACGTTATGAGAAAGTCTGTTCTATTAATCATGATGCTGTTTGCTGTCAGCATGGCGGCAAATGCACAGAAGTTTGCACTGATCGATACGGAATATATCATGAAGAATATTCCGGCAGCTCAAAGCGCTAATGAGCAAATGCAAGAAGCTACGAAGAAATACCAGAGCGAAGTAGAAGCCCTGGCAAAAGAAGCACAGAAGATGTTCCAGGACTACCAGGCAAAATCTTCCACTCTTTCTGCCGCACAAAAGACAAAGACAGAAGATGCAATCGTAGCTAAAGAAAAAGCGGCAGCCGAGTTGAAGCGTAACTACTTCGGTCCGGAAGGCGAATTAGCCAAGATGAGAGACAAGTTGATTACTCCAATTCAGGACGATATTTATGAAGCCGTGAAAGCTATATCACAGCAACATGGATATGATTTGATTATCGACAGAGCCTCTGCTACAGGTATAATATTTGCAAATCCACGCATAGATATTAGTGATGAAATCCTAAGAAAATTAGGATATTCAAATTAATTTCATACATTTGCAGCTGGAAATAACTAAAAATCATTCAAATAAATTATAGAACTATGTTAAAAAAAATTGCACTTGTAATGTTGCTTGCACTCCCAATGGGTGTATTTGCACAGAACCTGAAATTCGGCCACATTAATGCACAGGAAATCATCACTGTGATGCCCGAATTCACCAAAGCTCAAAATGACATTCAGACTTTAGAAAAACAACTTACTGCTGAACTTCAGAGAACGCAGGAAGAATTCAACAAGAAATATCAGGAATTCCAACAAGCTATCGCTAAGGATTCTCTTCCTCCCAACATCGCTGAAAGAAGACAAAAAGAATTGCAAGATATGATGCAAAGACAAGAGCAATTCCAACAAGATGCTCAACAGCAAATGGCGAAAGCACAAAATGATGCCATGGCTCCTATCTATCAGAAGTTGGACAATGCTATCAAAGCCGTAGGCGCTGCTGAAGGGGTAATCTACATCTTCGACCTGGCAAGAACTTCGATTCCATACGTAAACGAATCACAGAGCATCAACTTGACTAGCAAGGTAAAAGCAAATCTTGGTATCAAATAGGAACTGAGCAAGAATAAAGAAATACCAAAAGGGAAAGAGAAAGAAGGATCAACTTCTTTCTCTTTCCCTTTTTTTGGCGTACATTTGCGTATATAAATCAAGTGTGTCATGAAGCAACATCTATCCAATACGCCCGGCCCGATCGGAGTATTTGACTCCGGTTACGGAGGTCTGACCATCTTAGACAAAATAAGAGAAGTATTACCGGAATATGATTATATCTATTTGGGAGATAATGCACGTGCTCCTTACGGAACACGTTCTTTTGAGGTCGTATACGAATTTACCCGGCAAGCAGTCAACAAACTATTTGATATGGGCTGCCACCTGGTTATATTAGCTTGCAATACAGCTTCCGCAAAAGCTTTGCGCAGTATTCAGATGAATGATTTACCAGGCATCGATCCGGCTCGCCGTGTGCTCGGAGTCATCCGCCCTACCGTAGAGTGTGTCGGAGAGATAAGCAAAAACCAGCATATCGGTGTACTGGCAACAGCAGGCACCATCAAATCCGAATCGTATCCGTTGGAAATACACAAGTTGTTTCCTGAAATCCAGGTCAGCGGCACAGCCTGTCCGATGTGGGTATCACTAGTTGAAAACAATGAATCACAGGACGAAGGAGCAGACTATTTTATCCGGAAGTACATCAACCAATTGCTATCGAAGGATCCTCAAATAGATACCGTCATTCTCGGATGTACTCATTTCCCCATACTTCTACCCAAAATTCGGCAATATATTCCGGAGCATATCAGTGTAATTGCGCAAGGCGAGTATGTTGCGGAAAGTCTGAAAGACTATCTGAAAAGACATCCCGAAATGGATGCAAAATGCACGAAGAATGGGAACTGCCAGTTTTACACGACCGAAGCGGAAGAAAAGTTTTCAGAATCGGCCTCTACTTTCCTGAAACAGCAGATTAGCGTAAAACACATCACGCTCGAATAAAAATTAAGAAAAAAGTAACCGATTCTCTCTCTTTTTTGTTATATTTGTAGATAACCCCTAATAAGCAAGATCATGAAAGAAGAAGATTATAGCAAAGCAATAGAAGTATTCTCCGGATCCCCATGGGAAGCCGAGATCATCAAAGGGCTACTAGAAAGCAATGACATCCGTTGCGTAATCAAAGATGGGATTATGGGTACACTGGCACCCTATATCGCTCCTTCCGTATCCGTTCTTGTCACCGAGGATCAATACGAAGCGGCCACCGCACTTATCAGGAGCCGGGCCGAGAAAGATAACGACTGATGCGGTCGAGCCCTTCGCGGATATTCTCCAATGAGTTTGCATAGGAGAAACGTACATATCCTTCGCCTCCCGTACCAAAATCCACCCCGGGAGTAATGCCGACGTGTGCATGTTCGAGTACATCGAATGCAAAACGATAAGAGTCGGTAGTAAATTTGTGTGCGTCAGCAAAAATGTAAAATGCCCCTTGAGGTTCTACTTTTATTTCAAAACCCATTTCCCGAAGGCGGGCAATCATATATCGGCGACGCTCATCATAAACCTGCCTCATCCGTTCCACGTCCGGTTCAGCCTGCCGCAATGCGGCAATCCCCGCCTGCTGGGCAACACTGGACGCACAGATAAACAGATTTTGCTGTAACTTTTGCAAAGATCGCATACAAGATTTAGGTGCGATCAAATAACCCAACCGAAGCCCCGTCATCGCAAAACGTTTAGAGAATCCGTTCAGGACAAAAGCCTGATCCGTATATTCAAGGATGCTGTGCGCACGCCCTTCATACACAAGGCCGTGATAAATTTCATCTGAAATGACAGGAACTCCCAATGCAGCTACGTCCTTCAAGAATTTTTCATCCAACAACATTCCGGTCGGATTCATCGGAGAATTGATAAAGATAGCTGCAGTATGCGGATTCACACACTTACGGATAGCCTCTATGTCGTATTGCAGATATTCTTTAGACAAAGGAACCAAAACAGGTTTGGCTTGCGTAGCCAACACAAAATTGCGATAGCAAGCGTACCCCGGATTGGAAAGAATCACTTCACTATCCGGATTGCAGAGCAACATCAATGCAAGAAGAATAGAAGGAGAAGACCCGGAAGTCACGACAATACAATCCGGATCTACCGTTACCCCATATTCGCGCAGATAAAAAGCGGCAATTTCCCGTCGCAGTTCCGGATCACCCAAAGAATGTGTATAATGAGTCAGATGACGATCATAAGCCGCTTTTGCCGCTTCCGCCACACAGGCCGGCACATCAAAATCGGGTTCGCCAACTTCCAGATGAATAATATCAATGCCTTGTTTTTGCAATTCGTTCGCCCTCTCCAACACATCCATTACGATGAAAGAGGTCATCTGTTCTACTTGTGGGTTTGTATGTTTCATTGCTTATCTTTTCTCTATCTGACTGCAAAGATAATTCTTTTTAGCCTGTTTTGGTAACATATCGGCAAAAAGCTCTATATTTGTGCTTTCAAATCGTTAGTAAGAATGAAACAGGAATTTACACGAATCGCAGTAAAAGTAGGAAGCAATGTATTGACACGCCGCGACGGAACGCTGGACGTTACCCGTATGTCGGCACTTGTTGACCAGATAGCGGAATTACATAAATCCGGGGTGGAAATCATTCTGATTTCTTCGGGAGCTGTTGCTTCCGGGCGCAGTGAAGTGCATCCACTGAAAAAACTCGATAGTGTAGACCAACGCCAGTTGTTTTCTGCCGTAGGTCAGGCTAAGCTCATCAACCGTTACTACGAACTTTTCCGCGAGCATAGTATTCCTGTTGGTCAGGTGTTAACCACGAAAGAAAGTTTTGGTACCCGCCGCCATTATCTGAATCAGAAAAACTGTATGACGGTAATGCTTGAAAACAATGTTATTCCTATTGTCAACGAGAATGATACAATTTCCGTCAGCGAGCTTATGTTCACTGATAATGATGAATTGTCCGGGCTCATCGCTTCCATGATGGATGCACAGGCTCTCATTATCCTAAGCAACATTGACGGAATTTACAATGGTTCTCCTGCCGATCCGGGTTCTTCTGTTATCCGGGAGATCGATCACGGAAAAGATTTATCCAATTATATTCAGGCAACGAAGTCCAGTTTCGGACGGGGGGGAATGTTGACGAAAACAAATATTGCCCGCAAAATAGCTGATGAAGGAATTACAGTGATTATTGCCAATGGGAAACGGGATAATATTCTGGTAGATTTGCTTCAGCATCCAAAAGAAACGCTTTGTACACGTTTTATCCCTTCAAACGAACCGGTATCCAGTGTAAAAAAATGGATTGCTCATAGCGAGGGGTTTGCCAAAGGAGAAATTCACATCAACGAATGTGCGACAGAAGTTCTAAACTCTGAAAAGGCTGTCAGCATCCTCCCCATCGGAATTACTCACGTTGAAGGTGAATTTGAGAAAGATGACATTGTGCGTATCATGGACTTTCAAGGAAATCAAGTGGGCGTTGGAAAGGTGAACTGCGATTCCAAACAGGTGCAAGAAGCAATCGGTAAGCATGGAAAGAAACCGGTAGTACATTATGACTATCTATACATTGAATAATTAATAATAAGAATTTCTGTTTTATCCGATTTTAGACTAAAATTAGCTTGTTTCTGAAACAGCAATGAACTGTTTCAGCCTATTCTAACAAGGGTATATTCTCACTGCAATGAGAAAAAGTTCTCATTATAATGAGTATTTCTTCTCATACCTATGAGTATTTTTTCTCATAGGGATAAGTATACTTGAGAATGTTTACGGAAGTTTTTTTGAATTATAATTGTATGAGTTTACCTCATTTCTATACCGAAATGAATTTTCAACTAATCAGAAAAAGAGATACGAAATTAGAACTATATGTCTCTACAATCTATATACCATCACAAAAGCAACATTTATTTCTGTTTTCAACAAGTTTTATTCACATCATTCACTATATTTGCATAGTTTATCTTTCCATTTAATGCAAAAAAGGAGCAAATGACTACAAATTTAAACGAGACCTTTGCTGCCGTACAGGTGGCAAGTCGGGAATTAGCCTTGCTGAATGATGACATCATCAATCAGATTTTAAATGCAGTAGCTGACGCAGCAATTGCAGAAACACCTTTCATTCTTGCAGAGAATGAAAAAGACCTCGCACGGATGGACAAAAATGATCCGAAGTACGACCGGTTGAAATTGACGGAAGAACGTTTAAAAGGCATTGCTGCCGACACACGCAATGTAGCGACACTCCCCTCTCCTTTGGGTAAAGTGTTGAAAGAAAGTGTTCGCCCCAATGGGATGAGATTGACAAAAGTCAGCGTTCCTTTCGGAGTGATAGGAATTATTTATGAAGCCCGTCCGAATGTCAGTTTTGATGTTTTCTCCCTTTGTCTAAAGAGTGGAAATGCCTGCATATTGAAAGGAGGAAGTGATGCCGATTGTTCCAACCGGGCTATCATCAGTGTGATTCACGAAGTATTGAAGAAATTCAATATCAATCCACACATTGTAGAACTACTTCCGGCTGATAGAGAAGCTACGGCAGCATTGCTGAATGCTGTGGGTTACGTAGACCTGATTATCCCCAGAGGCAGCAGCAGCCTGATTCATTTCGTACGCGAGAATGCAAAAATTCCCGTTATTGAAACAGGGGCAGGTATCTGTCACACTTACTTTGATGAATTTGGAGATGTAAACAAGGGGGCAGCTATTATTCACAATGCGAAGACACGCAGGGTTAGCGTATGTAATGCGCTGGACTGCACCATTATACATGAGAAAAGACTGACCGATCTCCCTATGCTTTGCGAGAAACTAAAAGACAGCCATGTCATTATCTATGCTGACGCACAGGCTTATCAAGCATTAGAAGGCCGCTATCCTGCCGAACTTCTGGAACACGCCAAAGCAGAAAGTTTCGGCACAGAGTTTCTGGATTATAAAATGGCTGTCAAGACCGTAAAAAGCTTCGAAGATGCCTTAGACCATATTCAGGAAAACAGCTCCAAACATAGCGAGTGTATTGTTACCGAAAACAAGGAACGTGCAGCCTTATTCACAAAGATTGTGGATGCAGCTTGCGTATACACCAATGTATCTACTGCCTTCACTGACGGAGCGCAATTCGGATTAGGAGCAGAAATCGGAATCAGTACGCAAAAACTACATGCGCGCGGTCCGATGGGACTGGAAGAGATCACCTCTTACAAATGGGTCATCGAAGGAGACGGGCAAACGAGAAGAAATTGAGACGATACCGTTATCGTTAAAAATCAAACAAGGTATTGAACGAAACTAATTGAAAATTAAGAATTAAAAGATAAATGATATGAAGAAATTTACTTGCGTACAGGACATCGGCGATTTAAAATCAGCCCTTGCAGAAGCATTCGAAATTAAAAAAGATCGTTTCAAATATGTAGAACTGGGACGAAACAAGACTTTGATGATGATCTTCTTCAACTCCAGTCTGCGCACCCGCCTTAGCACACAGAAAGCTGCAATCAACTTGGGAATGAATGTAATGGTACTAGATATCAATCAAGGTGCATGGAAATTGGAAACCGAACGTGGCGTAATTATGGATGGCGATAAACCGGAACATATCTTAGAAGCCATTCCGGTGATGGGCTGTTATTGTGATCTCATCGGAGTACGTTCTTTCGCCCGTTTCGAAAACCGCGACTTTGACTATCAGGAAACGATTATCAATCAATTTATCCAATACTCCGGACGTCCCGTCTTTTCGATGGAAGCGGCAACACGCCACCCATTGCAGAGCTTTGCCGACTTGATTACCATTGAAGAATACAAGAAAACAGCACGTCCTAAAGTGGTCATGACCTGGGCTCCACATCCACGTCCATTGCCACAAGCTGTTCCCAATTCTTTTGCCGAATGGATGAACGCAACGGATTACGAATTTGTCATCACCCACCCCGAAGGTTATGAACTTGCCCCGCAATTTGTAGGCAACGCAAAAGTAGAATACGACCAGATGAAGGCTTTCGAAGGAGCCGACTTTATATATGCCAAGAACTGGGCAGCTTATTCTGGCGACAATTACGGACAGATATTAAGTAAAGATCGTGATTGGACAGTCAGCGACCGTCAAATGGCAGTTACCAACAACGCTTATTTCATGCATTGTCTTCCGGTTCGCAGAAATATGATTGTGACAGACGATGTGATCGAAAGCCCGCAATCAATCGTTATTCCGGAAGCTGCTAATCGTGAAATCTCGGCAACTGTCGTTCTGAAGAGACTATTGGAAGGACTAAAATAACCGAAAAATAAAGAGGCCGAAAAGCCTTTTCCATCAACGCATAAGAACAAAAGAACATCTCCTTAAAATCCTACTTATAAATATAAAAACAGGATTTGAAAATTGAGATGTTCTTTTGTTCTTATTGTATTTAAAATAAAAGCAGGCTATTACTTACCGCCCGCTCTTTACTTTACCTTATTTCTCTATTTCTTTGCCAGCCTCCTGCCAGGAATTAAATCCTTTATCAAGCTCAAAGACCTTATAGCCCTTCTCACTCAAAATTGCCGCAGCCTTCTTGCTCCGATTACCACTACGGCAATACACAGCCACCGGTTTATCCTTCTGTAATAATGAATCAGCCATTGAAGCAAAAGAATCATCCATCACATTGATGTTGATTGTCTTCGTGATGTGCCCCTCCGAATATTCCGCAAGTGTGCGGACATCCAGACGTTGTATATCCTCATTCTGAATAAGAGAATCAAATTCCTCTACATTCATGGATTGAAAATCTCCTTTCTGCTGACAAGAGAAAAGGGAAGAGAGAAATAAAAATATCCCCACGATTAATTGATTCAATTTAAACATATATACTCTATTATTCAATTCTGCCCAGGAGTATAGTCAAACCCGGGATCACAATACTTTTCAGATACTACCGCAGATCCATCCTTATCGTACGTACAATATTTAAACTTAATATTCATAGTCCGGCCAGGATGCTCTTCATCAATATATTGCGCCAAAGGAACAGAGATGTAAGCACGCCGATTATAGTATTCTTCATCACTGTTCGCATCATGGTATAATAACATATTCACAATACCATTTGTTTTAAGTTCAGACACATCTTCCACTATGCCGAAAGTATGTCCTTTGCCTGTACTGACTTTTAGATTCAGAATCATATTCAGATAATCCCTCCCCAGCCAGATACTGACCACCTCTACCGGGTCTTGCTTTATACCGTCTTTATACACAGGATCATCTTCCGGCTTAGGCACCGGCACAATGAGCGATTGCAAAGAATATATAGTAGCCGCACTTCCATCCGGAAGCACTTCATAGTTACTCATTACACGTCTGGAGGTATTTGCGGCAATAGTAGAACCCGTACGGTCTTCCGCCACAGGCAAAGCCTCTCCCTTATCAGGAATAAGCGTTTGTATACGACCGTCTTCCCCGGCCTCTACAGTCACAAATTCCAGTTTCACCGAAGGATAATAATAATCATCATCTCCACAGGCAGTCATCAGGAAAAGCAATCCCCACAACCAAATAACATGTAATTTTCTTCTTTTCATCGGCAAGCTGCTAAATAATTAACTAACGGATTGGAATACATTAATAACAACTTCTCACGCAAAAAGTCCTCATCCTTATTCGGAATCTTGATCTTTGCCAATTGTTGTTCAATATAGTTCATAAACTGTTGTTTCTCTTCTTCCGTGTAATTGGACCCGAATTCCGTCGTGCCATTCAGCCAATCGTACGCCACATAATTTCCCGGATATATCCGGTAATTACGATGAATGCGGCGGTCAATACAAGCAGAGATACGGGCAAACAAATCCGGTTTCGGCAACGAACGGTCCAACTCTTTCAGATCATCATTCAGACAAGGGGCAACCTGAAAATGTACCCTGCCTTTATATCCGAAAAGACCGGTTTGCATATTAATCAAATCGTCCTGCGTCGTCTTCTTATACCCTTCGATGTCTCTCTTCAACTGAAACTCCTGCGCTTTCAGAAAATCACACGGGTCATATTCGTATGAAATAGCAAGCGGAGCAATATTCATTTCCATCAAACGGTCTATCAAATCACCTTCACCACCCATTGCCAGCATTTTCAACACACTGTCTTGCGTACGGTCATTCGAATCTTTTGCACGTCCTTCACGCTGCGCAATCCAAATAGACTGTTTTTTCTCCGAAATGGTGTAATGCATATAACGGGACATACGCGCTGAAGATTCCAACATTTGCCGCATGGTCAATGCCCGCTGCACAATGAATGATTTATTGACACGTACCAGTTTCTTAATCCAGGGATAAATCAGCAAATTATCTCCAATCGCTATTTCTACCGTATCCATTCCCTGGTCAATCAACAAAATAGAGAGAAAGCCCGAATCGAGAATAATGTCTCTATGATTCGATATATACGTATAAGCTTTACTTTTATCCGGTATGGCGGTATGATCCAGAGTCAGCCCGGCGGTATGATCTGCCGCTATCTTCCACAAAATGCCATAACAAAATGCCTCCTGAAAATCAAGTTTAGTCTTACAGGCACGCATTTTCTGCGCCAGAAGTTCAAATGGAACGTTCGGTATAGCCCCGGTAGCAGCTTTCTGAAAAGCCGGATCGGCAATCAGTTCCTCAAAGATTTGAGGAAGTTCCTCATCATTGTAAGGACGAATTTCATTAAACTCTGTCAGATCCATCACGTGATTAAAATTTGTTTTCAATAATATCGGTCATCACATCCTTTATATCCAGTCCGGCTGCACGCACCTGCTGGGGAATAAAGCTGGTAGTAGTCATTCCCGGAGTAGTGTTTACTTCGAGAAGATTCAGTTTTTCACCGGCAGTCACAATATAATCTACACGGATAATGCCGGAGCAACCTAATATATCATAGATAGCCGAAGTCAACATCTGCACACGCTTGGTCAGTTCGTCCGAGATACGCGCAGGAGTGATTTCATCTACCTGTCCATTATATTTAGCATCATAATCAAAAAACTCATTGTGCGTCACCACTTCCGTAGGCGGGAAGATAACTGTCTTCTCTTTGGTCTTATAGCAGCCGCAAGTCAGTTCCGTTCCATCCATAAACGCTTCTACAAGTACTTCTTGCGCCTCTCCGAAAGCTTTAACAATGGCCGGCTGTATTTGTTCTTTTGTTTTTACTTTCGTAACTCCGAAGCTCGAACCTCCCAGACTAGGCTTGATAAAACAAGGCAGACCGATCTTTTCCACTACTTCCTCGTCAGAAATCGATTGTCCCTGGCGCAGCAACAATGATTCGGCAATGCGCACTCCAAAAGCTTTCAGATATTGATTGCAGGTAAACTTGTCGTATGTAATGGCAGCTGCCAATACTCCACAACAGGAATACGGTATACGCATCATATCAAAATAGCCTTGCAGGCGACCATCCTCACCGGGCGTACCATGGATGGTAATATAAGCAAAGTCGAACACAACCTTTTCCGTTCCGTTCGTAAAACTAAAGTCATTTCTATCTACCGGCACTTTATTTCCGTCCGGCAATTGTACTTCCCAGCGACGGCCTTCCATCTCCACGATATACAAATTATACTTTTCCTTATCAATAAAGGAATAAATGCCCTGTGCACTACGCAGGGAAACTACGATTTCAGAGGTATCCCCTCCTGCTACGATAGCGATGTTGCGTTTCATTCTAATTCTCTATTACTTATATAGCCTCTCCACTTCTCGATAAGCCGGGTCATGTCATCCGGAAGTTCGGAAGTAAAGTACATCTCCTCACCTGTGACGGGATGCACAAACCCCAACGTCATAGCATGCAAAGCCTGTCGGGGACAAGTGTCAAAGCAATTATTTACAAACTGTTTGTATTTACTAAAATGAGTTCCTTTCAGTATCTCATGCCCGCCATAGCGTTCGTCATTGAACAATACATGGCCGATATGCTTCATGTGGACACGAATCTGATGGGTACGTCCTGTTTCAAGTATACATTCCACAAGGGTTACGTATCCCAGTCTTTCCAATACACGGTAGTGCGTAACGGCATGCTTGCCCACCGTCGGGTCGGACATCACCGCCATCTGCATCCGGTCTTTCGGATTGCGGGCGATATTACCGACAATCGTTCCTTCATCCTGTTCCACAACGCCCCACACCAAAGCACGATATCTGCGTTTGGTAGTCTTATTAAAAAATTGGAGTCCCAGATTTGTTTTGGCATCCGGTGTCTTGGCAATCACCAGTAAGCCTGAAGTATCTTTATCGATGCGATGAACAAGTCCCACGTGCGGGTCATTGGCATCATAATCCGGTATATCCTTCATGTGCCAGGCCAGCGCATTGACCAGCGTGCCGTGATAGTTTCCGTGTCCCGGATGCACGACCAATCCCGCCGGTTTATTCACAACCATCAGATAAGGGTCTTCATAAACGATAGTAAGGGGAATATTTTCAGGAATAATTTCATTTTCATAACGGGGACGGTCCATCATTACCGTAATGACATCCAGCGGTTTCACTTTGTAGCTACTCTTCACCGGTTTGCCATTGGCCATAACGAATCCGTCTTCGGCAGCCTTCTGAATACGGTTGCGCGAAGCATTGACAATACGTTCGAACAGATATTTGTCGACTCTGACCATCGCCTGTCCCTTGTCTACAACCACGCGGAAGTGTTCGTAAAGCTGGGATTCGTCACCGACAGGTTCTATATCATCCAAATCATTCTCCAGTTCATCCGGAAGTTCTTCCTCTATCATGCGAGTCCGTTTCTGTTATTTATCTATTAAAACCAACTATCATCTTGAGCAGGTGATGATTCCGACGTAACCGGTTTCTCCGTATCCACGGAAACATCAACCGAGTCCTCTTCTTCCGACATATCACCGGAGCCGTCTCCCACCATCAATGTCAAAGAAGCTCCCAAAGGAATCTTTTCTCCGGCAGCCAACTGACGTCCCTGATACTTCACGCCGTACACCCAGTCTTTCTCACCATTTACCAATTGAATCTGATTCAGTTTAAAACCGGCATTCAGTAACTTGGCCTGTGCCTGGCGGAGCGAGCTGTTGTCCGCCACATCGGGAATGGCACGTAAAGGGACATCCAGGGTATTGACTGTCAGGTATACTGTACGTCCTTCCTTCACTTTTTCACCGGCTCCCGGTTTCAGTTCAAGAATGATACCCGCTGCTTTATCTTTGACATATTTGGTATCAGAAATCACATATACCAAACCGTGATTCCGGAACATCTTCGTAGCTTCTTCCACTGTCATTCCCTTCACATCGGGAACTACCACGCTTTCACCATGATGTGTATGTATATCAAGCCATTTCAACACACCAAATATCATCACTACCATCACCACAATCATGGCGATAATATTCACCCAGAAATATTTATTGGTTTTAAAAGAAAAGAATTCTTTAATAGTCATACGCATTGCTGTTAATATGCGCCAAAGATACGACAAAATAGTTGAACTTTTAAAAAGTAGGCGATGAAAAATGTCCCTACCTATTATGCAAAGACGCTTATCATCGCCAGAATTGCTGCAACTATAATCCCCACTCCTATAGATTTCAACAACCTTATTATAATGATACGGGGTTTCATGTCCCGGATATACTCTACCATCGCGTATGTTCGTTTATGAGTTTTATTTAATCTCACAAAGAAAAGCAAAAAGTCATAAATAAGAGCAAACAATACCGCTTTTTAACATACTATCCCCTTGAAAAACAGAGAAACAAAAAAGGCGAAGATTAAATTCTCCGCCTTTTTTGTTTCCTGATGACAAGTGATTATCACTTTTGTCCGTTGTACTCATCAGAAACAGTCAGTTTCTTTCTGCCTTTCGCACGACGAGCAGCTAATACTCTACGACCATTAGCCGATGCCATTCTCTCACGGAAACCGTGTTTGTTCTTTCTCTTTCTGTTAGAGGGTTGAAATGTTCTTTTCATTACTGTATCTTGTTTTTATGTTATTATTCTACGTAATCGGGCTGCAAAAATAGGCACTTTTTTTAAATTAACCAAGAGATAACTCATTTTTGCTCAAAAGTTTTTGTGTTTTTTACCGATTTAGATTACTTTTGCAGTCGAATTCCTGCGAAAACAATTAAATAACAATAATATAATAAGAAAAATAGCAGTATGATTAATGCTCAAGACATCAAAAACGGAACTTGTATCCGTATGGACGGAAAGCTCTATTTCTGTGTAGAATTCCTGCATGTAAAACCAGGTAAAGGTAACACTTTTATGCGTACTAAACTGAAAGATGTAGTTAGCGGATACGTTCTCGAACGCCGTTTCAACATCGGTGAAAAGTTGGAAGATGTACGTGTAGAACGTCGTCCATACCAATTTTTGTATAAAGAAGGAGAAGATTATATCTTTATGAACCAGGAAACATTCGACCAACATCCTATCGCTCACGATCTGATTAATGGTGTTGACTTCCTGCTCGAAGGTTCAGTATTGGAAGTTGTTTCTGATGCTTCTACTGAAACTGTACTTTATGCAGACATGCCGATCAAGGTTCAAATGAAAGTGACTTATACAGAACCGGGCGTGAAAGGTGATACAGCTACCAACACGCTGAAACCTGCCACTGTAGAATCAGGAGCAACCGTACGTGTTCCGTTGTTCATCAACGAAGGTGAAACAATTGAAATCGACACTCGCGATGGTTCTTACGTAGGACGTGTAAAAGCATAATTGACAAGAACATATATAAAAACCGGAAGTTTTTGGACTCCCGGTTTTTTATGTCTTTACCAATATTTATTTGTATCCGGCTGCTTTCGCAATTCTTTTAGGAATCTCCGTGTTATCAATCTTTTCTCCAAACAGTTGAGAACCTGCGCCGATAGCGAATACAGGTACATAACCGGCAGAGTGACCGCCACTTACCCAACCTACCATAGCAATCTCATCCATCACTTCCTTAGCACGTGCAGCCATCGGTTCACTCTTAGAGTACATACTTTCAGCAAATACGACTTTATTCTTCACAAATGATTTTTCAAACTCATCACGTAATTTCTTTTCCTGTTCCCAAGAAATAGGGAATTGTTTCCAGAAACCCATTTCTTCGCCCAAGAATGTTTTCATATCTTCCCAAGTCACTTTATTGCCTTTTGATTTTCTCAATTCGCTGATACGTTGTGAAAGTCCGTCAGCAGAATGTTTCTGATGCTGCAATGCTTTCAGGTTCAATTCATATTTTCCTGTACCCAGCACGATACCACCTGTTTCATGGTCGGCAGTAACGACAATAAGGGTTTCTTTCGGATGCTTTTTATAAAACTCATAAGCTACCTTGATAGCATTATCCATATCCTTTACTTCGTTGAACACTGTAGCAGCATCATTCGCATGACACGCCCAGTCTATTTTGCCACCTTCTACCATCAAGAAAAACCCTTTCTTATTATCTTTAGTAAGAAAATCAATGGCACTTTCTGTAATCTGTGCTAAAGTCAAATCACCTTCTTTACGATCGATAGCATAAGGTAAACAAGATGGATTAGCACCTTCTTCCTGAATCAGGATCATCTTTTCTGCTTTTGCAGCTTTTGCCTTATAGTCATTGTAGCCACGTGCTACTGTATATCCGGCTTCTTCAAAAATAGGGAAAATACTTGGAGCTTCTTTCTTGTCAAAAGATGTAGTCGGTTTAAGAAAACCACCACCTGCATAAAAATCAAAATTTGCTTTTGGCAAATCCAAAGCTATTTCATAATATCTATTACGATCGGGTTGATGTGCATAGAATGCGGCAGGAGTAGCATGATCTACACTAACAGAAGTAGTTACACCAACTTTCTTACCAGCTTTCTTTGCCTTTTCAGCTACAGTCTGAATAGCATTCTTGTCCTCTCCCACAGAAATTGCATGATTATAAGTCTTCTTGCCTGTTGCTAATGCAGTACCTGCAGCAGCAGAGTCGGTTACTGAATTTTTAGCTGAGAAAGTAGTTGCCATAGTAGCAACCGGGAATTGAGTAAATAACAAAGGTTCAACACCAATACGGCCATTTTGAATTTCCGCCTGATACATCTCCGTACCATTTACTTGGTTCACTCCCATCCCATCCCCGATGAAATAGAATACGTACTTTGCCTGACCGTTTGCAACAACGGAGATAAGAACAAAGAACAGTGTGTAGATTAACTTTTTCATTTTTTAGTAAGTTTATTATTAGATTAGTCGTCTACAAAGGTAGGAAAAAAAAGAAGAAATTATCCGGATGCCATATTACAAATTCATCACATCTTGCTCAAACCTGTCCTTATCACCGGCAGCCTTGTTACGCATCCGGCTACGATAATTATAGATAGTCGCCAAAGAGTAGCCCAGAAAATGGGCTATCTTGTTACTATCTATCACTCCCAGGCGAATAAGGGCAAAAATGCGGAGTTCCGTTGTCAGCAGTTCATCGGATTTCGGGTATATGCGCCCTTCTTCTACCAGCAGTTCATTAAAGGCGGTAATAAAGTTCGGGAACAGTTTCAGGAAAGACTTATCAAACTCATTATAGAATTCATTCCGCTCGTCACGGATAAACTGCTCGGACTTGATGGCTTTGAACAAGTCTTCAATACGTGACGCCATAGCCAGCTTCGCCAGTGAACGACGGTAAGTTTCCAGCTTATCCAGATAGTTGACGCATCTGTCCAGATAGCGGGCGATATACACCTCTTTAATTTTCCCCGTCTGTTCCAGTTCTTTGTTTACTGCCTGCATTTGTTTGTTCGCCAAGCTTAAGTCACGCCGCATGGCAGACAGTTTCTTCATCCAACGATACAAATAGAAAACAGCAATAAGGAGAAAGAAAGACAACAGACTGACGCTGACAAGCATTGCCTGTGAAACCACACGTTCTTTTTCTTCCTTCAGTTTATAAGCCTTGTCGATAATAGGAAAGAACTCCGTCACCTCAATAAAACGCAGGCGGGCATTGCAAGCTACGGCGTCTTCCATCGAACAGCTCAGATATTTGTAAGCGCGGTCTACATCGCCCAGTTCATACATCAAGTGTGCCAGTTTCTGCAATGAAGCATATTCCCTGACCGAAGATTCCAAATCGGCAATAGCTGTCAATATCAGATAATATACTTCTTTTTCCATATCGCCTTTCATGCCATATGCTTCGGACAGCGTATAGTAGATATAGACTTTCTGACGTTCGTCAACCGCATCCTTCAACGCGTCGCTGAGCATCACCAAAGCTGTATCAGCCTTACCTGTAACGATACATTTCTCAGCCAGTACAATCGTACGGTTTATTTCGGGCGGCATTATACCAATGATAGAGTCCCTGTATAAATCTGTCTTTGTCAGGTATTTCTTCTTTTCCTCTTTATTAGTGGTATAGTCTGCAAGCCAACCATAACAGGCACGATAAGTCTGATAATAGGATAGTAATGTTTGTTTGTCCAGCTTCTCCGAATTTATGCTCTCCAGTTCTTTCATGGCTTCAATATACATTCCCATCACTCCCAATACTGTTGCACGGTCAATTATTATCTCATCTGCCAATTCTGGACGGGTCAGTTGGGGGAGAAGCTGTTGTCTCCTGTTTATATAATAAAGTGCAGAATCTGCCTGATAATGAAGATAAGCATCGAACAAAGAACCATACAAGCGATATTTATCAGCAGGAGCAACCGAATGAGCGAGCTGCATTTTCAGCGCATCAATAGCTTTCTCTTTCTGAACCTGAAAAGTCTCTTTCTTATTTATAATATCATCCAGTCTTTTAAGGACTGCCGCATTATCATCCGTCTGTGTCGCAAACAGTAAAGTCGGACAAACTAAAAGAAAAGCTAAGATATAGGCTATATTTCTCATAGGTTACTTTTTAAAGATGTCACAAATATAATGAATATAGTAATGATTATGAAACAGACGGTCAAAATAATTTTAATTCCTAGTTGTATTTTCTCATAGTCTTTTCACAAGCAATGCATTCATTTTCAACAAAATGAGCATCACAAGTATTTATATTTATATTCTAGTCCCCAAATGCTTTCCCCTATCCCCCTACATTTGCAACATCGGTTCGCCGAGCAAACATTTAAAATCTATGTTACCATGAAAAAGAATTTTCTATTTGTAATCTTACTTGTACTACTATTTGGTTGCAGCCCGGTATATGCCGCAACTGTCATAAAAAAAGTAGCCCCTGCTTTTTGGTGGGCAGGTATGAAAAATCCGGAGTTGCAGGTTTTGCTATATGGAGAACATATAGCATTTGCAGAAGTCAGTATCTCTTCCGAAGACATCACCTTGCAAGAGGTTGTCAAGCTAGAAAATCCAAATTATCTGATTGTCTATCTGAATATCTCGGAAGCAGCCCCGCAGACATTCAACATGATTCTGAAACAAGGTAAAAAACAGACTGTAATTCCTTATGAACTCAAAGAAAGAAAGCCGGATTCTTCTCAGATAGAAGGTTTCAACTCTAGCGATGTGCTTTATCTCATTATGCCGGATCGTTTTGCTAACGGTGATTCTTCTAATGATATAATTTCCGGAATGTTGGAAGCCAGAGTAGACCGTAACGACTCCTTCGCCCGCCATGGCGGTGATTTCAAAGGGATAGAAAAGCATCTGGATTATATCGCGGACTTAGGTGTGACGAGCATATGGCTGAATCCGATTCAGGAGAATGACATGAAGGAAGGCTCTTACCACGGTTATGCCATCACTGATTATTATCAGGCAGACCGCCGCTTTGGGAATAATGAAGAATTCCGGAACCTTGTAGACCAGGCACATGCCAAAGGGATGAAAGTAGTCATGGATATGATTTTCAACCACTGCGGTAGTGAAAACTATCTATATAAGGATATGCCATCCAAAGACTGGTTCAACTTCAAAGGCAACTATGTGCAGACAACTTTTAAGACTGCCACCCAACTAGACCCGTATGCTTCTGATTACGAAAAGAAAATAGCAGTTGACGGTTGGTTCAGCCAGGTTATGCCAGATTTCAACCAACGGAACCGCCATGTAGCTACTTATCTGATTCAGAGCAGTATCTGGTGGATAGAGTATGCCGGTATTAACGGAATCCGCCAGGATACGCACCCTTATGCGGACTTTGACATGATGGCTCATTGGTGCAAGGCAGTGAACGAAGAATATCCCAAATTCAATATTGTAGGCGAAACTTGGTTAGGCAGCAATGTACTTATCTCTTATTGGCAGAAAGACAGCAAACTGACCTATCCTAAAAACACCTACCTGCCCACTGTTATGGACTTCCCATTGATGGAACATATGAACAAAGCTTTCGATGAGGAAACAACCGACTGGAACGGCGGACTGTGCCGACTTTACGAATACCTGTCGCAAGATATCGTCTTTGCCAACCCGATGAATCTATTGACTTTCCTGGATAATCACGACACTTCCCGTTTTTATCGTTCGGAAGCGGATACTAAAAACCTGAACCGATACAAACAAGCATTAGTGTTCCTTCTGACAACACGCGGAATTCCACAAATATATTACGGAACAGAAATCCTGATGGCTGCCGATAAAGCCAACGGTGACGGATTACTTCGCTGTGACTTTCCGGGCGGCTGGCAAAATGATACTCATAATTACTTCGATGCGGCAAACCACACTCCGCTACAAAATGAAGCTTTCTCTTATCTGAAGAAACTGCTCCAATGGAGAAAAGGAAACGAAGTTATAGCCAAAGGAAAACTGAAACACTTCGCACCGAGTAAAGGTATCTATGCGTACGAAAGGAAACAGGGTGATAAATCAGTCGTTGTTCTCCTGAATGGAACAGACCGGGAACAGACTATCAGTTTGGATACTTACCGGGAAATACTGCCTGATACTTCTGCATACAATGTATTGGAAGATAAAAAAGTAGAATTAGGAAAGGATTTAACACTTCCGAGCCGTGGGATATACCTTTTATCCTTTTAAAGAAGTTCACTACGACTTATATTTATCCGAAGTACCCAAGCAGTTATTTAGCTATAAATCAAAATAATAAAGTTTATACTAACTTGTATTTTTATTCTAATTGGAAAACTCAGTTCAGACGGTCGCTACATTTGCAATATCCGAAACAAAAGGAATAAAAACATAGGTTAGCTCACAATTTAATACCATAAAAATAAAATGAAAAAGAATCTTTTGCTTATCGCATTTTTCTGTATCTCGTTTATAGCGAATGCACAACAGAAACTCACTTCGCCGGATGGAAATCTAGTAATGACCTTCCAGGTTAACAAAGAAGGTGCTCCAACGTACGACTTGATTTATAAAGGCAAAACGGTTATCAAACCAAGTACCCTGGGACTGGAATTAAAGAAAGAAGATAATACCCGCACAGATTTCGACTGGGTAGACCGCCGGGATCTGACAAAACTTGATTCAAAGACTAATCTTTATAACGGATTCGAAGTGAAAGACGTCAAGACTTCCACATTCAACGAAACTTGGCAACCGGTATGGGGAGAAGAAAAAGAAATCCACAATCATTATAACGAACTGGCAGCCACGCTGTATCAGCCCATGAACGACCGTTCTATCCTTATCCGTTTCCGGTTGTTCAACGATGGTTTAGGATTCCGCTACGAATTCCCGCAGCAGAAATCTCTGAACTACTTCATCATCAAAGAAGAACATTCCCAGTTTGCAATGGCAGGCGACCACATCGCTTACTGGATACCGGGCGACTATGACACTCAGGAATATGATTACACTATCTCCCGCCTGTCAGAAATCAGAGGTTTGATGAAAGAAGCCATTACTCCGAACTCTTCTCAGACTCCTTTCTCACAGACAGGCGTACAGACTGCACTGATGATGAAAACGGATGACGGTTTATATATCAATCTTCACGAAGCTGCTCTCATCGATTACTCATGTATGCACCTGAATCTGGACGACAAAAATATGGTATTCGAATCCTGGCTGACTCCGGATGCTAAAGGAGACAAAGGTTATCTGCAAACTCCCTGTAATACTCCGTGGCGTACCGTTATCGTCAGCGATGATGCCCGCAATATTCTTGCATCCCGCATCACTCTGAACCTGAATGAGCCATGCAAAATCGCAGATGCCGCTTCATGGGTGAAGCCTGTGAAATATATCGGCGTATGGTGGGATATGATTACCGGAAAAGGTTCATGGGCTTATACCGACGAACTGACTAGCGTAAAACTGGGAGAAACGGATTACTCTAAAACCAAACCGAACGGCAAACATTCTGCCAACACTGCCAACGTGAAACGCTATATTGACTTCGCCGCAGCAAACGGGTTCGACGCTGTATTGGTAGAAGGCTGGAATGAAGGTTGGGAAGACTGGTTCGGCAATAGCAAGGACTATGTATTCGACTTCGTCACTCCGTATCCGGATTTCGATGTAAAAGAAGTACATCGTTACGCAGCGAGCAAAGGTATCAAGATGATGATGCACCACGAAACTTCCGCATCTGTCCGCAACTACGAACGCCATATGGACAAGGCTTACCAGTTTATGGTAGACAACGGTTACAATTCTGTAAAGAGCGGTTATGTAGGCAATATCATTCCGCGCGGCGAACACCACTACGGACAATGGATGAACAACCACTACCTGTATGCAGTGACGAAAGCAGCCGACTACAAAATCATGGTAAATGCTCACGAAGCAACCCGCCCGACAGGTATCTGCCGCACGTATCCTAACTTAATCGGCAACGAATCCGCACGCGGAACCGAATACGAATCATTCGGCGGAAACAAAGTATATCACACAACTATACTTCCTTTCACCCGTTTGGTCGGCGGCCCGATGGATTACACTCCGGGTATCTTCGAAACTCATTGTAACAAGATGAATCCTGCAAACAATTCACAGGTACGTTCTACCATCGCCCGCCAGTTAGCCTTGTACGTGACCATGTACAGCCCGCTGCAAATGGCTGCCGATATTCCTGAAAACTACGAACGTTTCATGGATGCTTTCCAATTCATCAAAGACGTGGCAATCGACTGGGACGAAACAAACTATCTGGAAGCAGAACCGGGAGAATATATCACTATCGCCCGTAAGGCAAAAGGTACAGGCGACTGGTATGTAGGTTGTACAGCCGGTGAGAACGGTCATACTTCCAAACTGGTATTCGACTTCCTCACACCGGGAAAACAATACATTGCCACTGTTTATGCGGATGCTAAAGATGCCGACTGGAAAGAAAATCCGCAAGCTTATACCATCAAAAAAGGTATCCTGACAAACAAAAGCAAACTGAACTTGCGCGCTGCCAACGGTGGCGGTTATGCCATCAGTATCAAGGAAGTAAAGGATAAAGCGGAAGTAAAAGGACTAAAGAAATTTTAGGGAATAAGATTGGGAGAATATAGTTTTCAGTAGGTATTTTTTAGAGAGATATATTTGATTTTGATAAAATAACTTTAAATTAGAGACATGAAAAAGAGCTTAAGACTAAAAGCCCTGCTCACATTATTGGTGGGACTCTTCCTTTCCATTGGAGCATTTGCTCAGCAAATAGCTGTCAAGGGGCATGTGAAAGACACAACGGGTGAGCCTGTCATCGGTGCTAACGTACTGGTGAAAGGTACAACCAATGGAACAATAACTGATTTCGATGGTAACTTTATGTTGAATGTACCGAAAGATGCCATTCTTTCCATTTCATTCGTCGGCTATAAATCAGCAGAAGTGAAAGCGGCTTCTACTGTTATGGTTACATTGGAAGATGATTCTCAAGTACTGGACGCAGTAGTCGTTATCGGCTACGGCTCGGTGAAAAAGAACGATATGACCGGTTCGGTTACGGCCATCAAACCGGACAAACTAAACAAAGGTTTGATTACCAACGCACAGGATATGATGACTGGTAAGATTGCCGGTGTAAGCGTTATCAGCAAAGGCGGAGCTCCGGGCGAGGGCGCAACGATTCGTATTCGTGGCGGTTCTTCACTGACTGCAGAAAACGACCCGCTGATTGTAATCGACGGTCTGGCAATGGATAATAAGGGAGTGAAAGGTTTGGCCAATCCTCTGTCTATGGTCAATCCGAATGATATTGAAAGCTTTACCGTATTAAAAGATGCTTCGGCTACCGCCATCTACGGTTCGCGTGCTTCTAATGGCGTTATCATCATTACAACGAAGAAAGGTCAGGCAGGCGCACGTCCTACCATTTCTTATGACGGCAATGTATCTGTCAGCACTGTAAAATCTACCGTCGACGTAATGGACGGAGACCAGTTCCGTTCTTTCATCAAAGACATTTGGGGAGAAGACAGCGAAGCTTATAGCAAATTAGGAAATGCCAACACCGACTGGCAGAAAGAAATATTCCGCCCAGCCGTAAGTACAGACCATAACCTCACCATTTCCGGTGGATTGAAGAATATGCCTTACCGTGTATCGTTCGGTTATACCAACCAGAACGGTATTGTGAAAACATCCAAGTTCGAACGTTATACGGCTTCTGTCAGCTTGGCTCCTTCTTTCTTTGAAGACCATCTGAAAGTAAATGCCAACCTGAAAGGTATGATTGCCAAGAACCGCTACGCTGACGGTAGTGCGGTAGGTTCTGCGGTCAGCTTTGACCCTACACAGTCCGTCCGCTCCGACGATCCTTACCATCAATATTATTTCGACGGATATTTCCAATGGAATACGGACGCTTCTTCTTTGAATGACGACACATGGAAACGTACTTTCAACAGCAATGCTCCGGGTAATCCGGTTGCCTTGTTGGAAGAAAAGGACGACCGTGCCATCTCCAAATCTTTAATCGGTAATCTGGAACTGGATTATAAGTTTCATTTCTTGCCGGACTTGCACGCACACGTGAACGGTGGTATGGACCTCTCTACGGGTAAGCAATATACGGATGTCTCTCCCTATTCTTCGACCAACAACTATTATGGCAGCTATGGCTGGGAACAGAAAGACAAGTACAACCTCTCTTTGAATGCTTACCTGCAATACAGCAAAGATTTTACCGACAAACATCGTTTCGATGTAATGGCAGGCTATGAATGGCAGCACTTCCATGATACGTCCGACCAGGAATATTGGGGACTCTATCCGCTGTCGAACAACGTGGTAGAGAACAGAGGTCAGCGTTACAACAATACCTCAAGTGGTTCGGCTACGGAAAGTTATCTGGTATCTTTCTTCGGTCGTGTCAATTACACACTGTTGGACCGTTACCTGTTTACGGCAACCGTACGCCAGGATGGTTCTTCCCGTTTCCACAAAAACAACCGTTGGGGATTGTTCCCGTCTTTTGCCTTGGGATGGAAGTTGAAAGAAGAAGCTTTCCTGAAAGACGTTGATGTACTTTCTGATTTAAAACTTCGTCTTGGCTATGGTATTACCGGTCAGCAGAATATCAATTCGGGCGACTATCCGTATCTGGCTGTTTATGAGACAAACAAAGACGGGGCTTACTATCCTATCCTGGGAGAAGGAACCACTTACCGCCCGAATGCATACAACCCGGACTTGAAATGGGAAAAGACGACCACTTATAATGTAGGTTCGGACTTCGGATTCCTGAACAACCGCATCAACGGTGCTGTGGATTATTACTATCGCAAGACCACCGATTTGCTGAACAGCGTATTCGTTTCTGCCGGAACGAACTTCAAAAACAAGGTATTGTCCAACGTCGGTTCATTAGAAAATTCAGGTATCGAATTCTCTATTAATTCAAAACCGGTTGTAACTACCGACTGGACATGGGACCTTGGCTTCAATATCACTTACAACAAAAACGAAATCACCAAATTAACTACCGGAGATAGCGAAAATTATTATGTTGCTGCCGGAGACAATATCGGTGGCGGACGTGATATGAAAGCAATGGCGCATGCCGTAGGGCATCCGGCTTCTTCCTTCTATGTTTACCAGCAAGTGTATGACGAGAATGGAAAGCCTATCGAGAACGAATTTGTAGACCGCAACGGAGACGGAACGATTAACGGCGACGACCGCTACTTCTACAAAAAGCCGACAGCCGACGTACTTATGGGACTTACTTCCCGTCTTTCATACAAGTCATGGGATTTCAGTTTCTCACTGCGCGCCAGCCTGAACAACTATGTGTACAACTCTGTCGAAGCAGGTGGTTCCGACTGCAACCCAACCTCTGTCTATTCATTCGGCGCACTCAACAACCGTCCGTTGATGGGAGTGGCAAATAATATCCAGAACCTGAAAGACAACACCTTATTATCCGATTACTTCGTACAGAATGCTTCCTTCATGAAATGTGACAACATCACTTTGGGATACTCGTTCAAAAAGCTGTTCGGCGCTCCGATTGGCGGACGCGTATATGCAGCCGTACAGAACGTATTCACTATCACCAAATACAAAGGACTTGACCCTGAAGTAGAAAAGGGATTGGATAACAATATTTATCCGCGTCCTCTGACTACATTAATCGGTTTAAGCCTTAATTTCTAAACCTACTAAAAATACCAATTATGAAATTCAGATATATAAAATCAATCCTATCGGCTGCTTCACTATTACTGGCAGTCAGCGTGACTTCATGTATCGGTGACCTGGATGCGACTCCTATCGACCCGAATATAGTGATGACATTCGACCAGGCAAGCGTTTTTAACAAGATATATGGAACCCTCGGACTGACAGGTCAGAAAGGCCCCGACGGAAGCGGTGACTTGGACGACATCGACGAAGGTACTTCCTCTTTCTACCGTATGACTTGGTGTGCCAACCAATTGATGACAGATGAAGCGATTGTCAATTCATGGAACGATGCCGGTGTCGCTACTATTGCCGATTGCAGTTGGAGTTCTTCCAATGAAATCGTGACAGGACTCTATTACCGTCTGACATTTGACATCACATTGTGCAACTACTTCCTGGAACAAACGGAAGGACTGACAGATGATGAAACGACACGCCAACGTGCAGAAGTACGTTTTATCCGTGCTTTGAATAACTATTACCTGATGGATATGTTCGGCAATCCGCCTTATTGCGATAAAGTATCGACAGAGAAGCCTCAGCAAATACAACGTGCGGATCTCTTCGCGAAGATTGAAGAAGAGTTGAAAGAAATCGGTGACGACGCCACCGCCACACTGGCACAGCCGCTTCAAACGACTTACGGCCGTGTAGACCGTGTTGCCGCCTGGTTATTGCTGGCACGTATGTATCTCAACGCAGAAGTCTATACCGGCACGCCTCAATGGGGAAAAGCCAAGGAATATGCCCAAAAAGTGATTGGTTCCGGCTATAAACTGGCTCCCGTCTACAAACACCTGTTC
Organism: Bacteroides sp. 2_2_4; assembly: GCF_000157055.1. NCBI lineage: Bacteria > Pseudomonadati > Bacteroidota > Bacteroidia > Bacteroidales > Bacteroidaceae > Bacteroides > Bacteroides sp. 2_2_4. The sequence continues at coordinate 167,053 of NZ_EQ973362.1, forward strand.
ATGGCAGATAATGATGGCAGCAATGTCAACAAGGCAAGACAGGAAGTGATACTTCCCATTTTGCAGGATGGTGTGAGAACCAAGAGTTGGGGTGGTTCGCTGTTCTTGATTGCAGGTACGCACAAAAGTGACACAGGCATGAATCCCTGGGGAAGTAAGCAAGGATGGGGCGGCCCGCATTGTCGTCAGGCAATGGTAGCCAAATTCTTCCCGAACGTAAATGATGCTCCTTCCGTATTGGAAGACCAGATGGTAGTGGCAGCAAAAGATGACCGTGCCTTGATGTGCGGAGTGCAGAGAAGTACGTCAACAGGAGACAATATGAGCTTTACGGACGGATTCGCATGTGCCAAATTCTCGAACATCCGTGCAGACAACGGACTGACAAGCGATACGGATAATCCTGATATGGATATACCTCTTCTTCGTATGGCAGAAGCTTATCTGATTGTAGCAGAAGCCAGCATCCGTGCCAACAATGGTGTTTCTACTCAGGAGACCATAGACGCTATGCATGAAATCCGTAAGCGTGCGAACGCCGCCGAATCTGATTCATATACATTGACGGACATCCGTGACGAATGGGCACGTGAGTTCTGGTTTGAAGGTCGCCGCCGCATTGACTTGATTCGTTTCGGCGATTTCGGCGGACACACCGACTATAACTGGGATTGGAAAGGTGGAGAAAAACAAGGTACTGAAATAAAAGAGTTCCGCAACATTTATCCTATTCCTGCCAATGATATCAATGCGAATACAAATCTGGATCAGAATCCCGAGTATTAAATCAGACCGAAGTTATACTTTTAAATAAACAGAGTAATATGAAAAAAATAAATATATTGACGTCCATACTAGTAGCGACAGCCCTGCTGACCGCCTGCGAGGATGACAGGGACTCAAATCCTACCATACAGGAACCTACTACTTTTGTATTGAACACCCCTGCCAATGCAACGTACAACGTCTATGACCTAAATCAATCCAAGAATATCGAGTTGACTTGTACGCAACCGGACTATGGCTACCCTGCCGTAGTGACTTACACCATGCAAGCGGATTTAACAGACAAATGGACTGATGAAACGGAAACGGCAAACGCCTCTTATCTGACACTACCTTCCATATCTACATCAGCCAAAGTGGATGCCAACACACAGGAATTGAATAAGGCAATCGTAAAACTTGCCGGCTGGACATCGGAGAATGATTATGACGGCGAACCGATGAGTGTATTTGTACGTTTGTACGCACATATCGGAGATAAAGGGTATCCTATACATTCCAATTCGATTGAATTGAAAGTTATACCTTATTATATGGATATATCTGATGCCGTTCCTGCCACTTATTATTTACTGGGCGATTTCATCGGTGAAGTTCCCTGGGGAAATCCGACAATGGCAGCAGGTACCGCTTATTTCCCGATGTCACTGGTAAAAGGATATGCGTATGATGCCAATACTGGTAAAGGAGAATTTACCTACACAGGATATATCCCAGCAGATAAAGGATTTAAGGTAGTGGCTACTCCCGGTGCATGGGACGACCAATGGGGAAATGCTGACAGCGAAGGATTCACCAATTTGGTAAATGACAAGAACTCTCAAAATATTAAAGTGAATGCGGCCGGCTGGTACACACTTCATCTCAATACGCTTGAAAATAAACTGACAATGAAAGCTACTACTTTTGAAACTCAACCGACAGAATATGATGCCGTCACATTGATTTATGGTTCGGAATCTGTAAACATGACCAAAGTTACCATGGAGCATTCACATGTATGGTATGCCGACATAACAATCGCGGCAAGCTGCAAAGCCAAATTTACTTCCGGCGACAAGACTTGGGGTGGAGAGGTATTCCCATTCGGCTCATTTGTTGATGGAGCTACCATCAGTTGCAAACCGGGTGATTATACTGTACTGTTCAACGAACTGGACGAGTGCTATTACTTCAAAGCAAAATAGATTAATCTTAAATGCAGATAGATATGAAAAAATTATCAATATATATAACCGTGTTACTGGCTGCCGCACTAACAGCCTGCAACGAAGATTTTAATGAAGGGGTAGCTTCCCCACAGTCTTACGGACAGGAAGAAGCTGCCAGCAAAATAACTTTTACAGCTACAGGTGTAGCCCCGATTAATATTGGAAATGTCGAGGAAGAATCCGTAGCGGTTGCCGTATTTACAGCTCCTGCCGTTGAAGAAGAAGCCACTTTATCCTATAAAATGAAGTTAGATAATAAAGTGACTTTAATTGTAGACGACAAAGGATACGTAGCAACGGAAGATTTGCAGAATGCAGTGGCGCAAATATATGGTATCCGTCCGGTAGAACGTACCATGAATGCAGTATTAACGTCATACGTGGCTGTCGGAAAGACAGTATATGCGGCACCGGCTGAAAGCTATGAGTTGAAAGTTACTCCGGAAGCACCGGTTATTGAAAGCGCTTATTATATTAATGGCTCTCTGACTTGGGAACAGAATGTAGCATTTGTTAATACAAGTGGTGATCCTTATACCAATTCAGTCTTTACAACAACAGTTCCTGCTCTGGTTACAGATAACACCGGTGCCAAAGATGCCTATTTCCTGATTAAATCCAACTCAGGCAAATCACTTGGCGCGGTTGATGCTGACAACGATGCTCCAGAAGGTAATCTCATTTTATCAGAAACAGCAAATCCTATCAAAATATCCGGTGGTGATTATAAATCAGTTAGAATCTCTATCAACATGATGGAAGGCACTTACAAGATTGAGAAAACAATGGATGCACCTCATTTATGGATACCAGGAAATCATCAGGAATGGAAGCCTTCACAAGCACCGACTTTATATAAGCCAGAAGGAAACAATGCTTATTGGGGAATGTCGGAATTGAACGGTGGCTTTAAGTTTACCGCACAGCCCTATTGGCCGGATAGTTCGAATGGCGGACTTGATTATGGATATGACTATTTTACCTCGAAAGAAGGTATGACAAATGATGGTGGAAACTTATCTTTACCACAGGGTATTTATTACATTGTAGTCAATTTGGACGACAAGTACGTCTCTGCAACAGAAATAACATCTATGGATATTATAGGTACAGCCACAGGAGGATGGGAAAACGGCAAAGAATTAACTTATGATGCAACAGAAAAATGCTGGACTGCAAAGACTGAAATGGCAGTGGGTGAATTTAAACTCCGCGTCAATTCCAGTTGGGACTCCGGTGTTAGTTTCGGGGGAACATTAGATACACCCAGTCCTTTTGCTGGAGATAATATTTCAATGGACGCAACCGGTAACTATACCATCAAATTCTATCTGAACGGTAGACTAGTCCTCATCAAAGAATAATAAATGGAAAATACATTATGAAAAAAGATATAAAACATATATTCTGGATGCTGCTCTGTCTATTCACGATAGTAGCATGTTCCGACGAAAACCATGAGATGTTAATCACCGGTCCGGAAATCCCCGAACTGGATCACGAGCCGTCTATCGAAGAATTGGTAGAAGGAATCAATAATTACCCCACTAAATTCAAGGGCGACAAGCAAGGTAAAATCTGGTATAAAGCAGCAGCCGGCGACGACTTGTACGGCTATGAAGGTGATGTATATGTTCACATCGGTATCAATGACTGGATGTATGTTCCTACGGAATGGGGGGTAAATGAAGATAAATACAAGGCAGAGAAAGTGGCGGATAATATTTGGTGCTTTACACTTGCCCCGACAGTACGCGAATGGTTTGGCGCGGAAAATGCAGCAAACATTCAAAATGTCTGCATCCTCTTCCGCAATGATGAAGCGTTGACTGACGAAAAGAAAACCAGCGACTTTTTTATCACAGTAACAGGAGACAAGACTTTCACACCGGCTCCGGTAGAGATAGCTGCCTGCCCAGTAGAAGAAGCGGGTATCCATCCATCGGCTGACGGAACGTCTGTGACTTTCGCACTATACGATTTGGATACGGATAACAATTACAAGGATTATGCTTGTCTCATTGGCGACTTCAATGATTGGGAACTTAGTACTGAATATCAGATGAAGCGTGATAACGACAAACACTTCTGGTGGTACACCGTTACAGGCATCGACCCCGCCAAAGAGTATGGTTTCCAATATTACATGGGTAGTGAAAAAGACGGCAATGTTCGTATTGGCGACCCCTATTGTGAAAAAGTGCTGGATGGCTCGAACGATAAATATCTTGTAGAACAAGGAGTTTATCCGGCTAGTGCCATACAGTATCCGAATGGAAAGACAACAGGCATTGTCTCCGTATTCCAAACAAAACCGGCATCCTACAATTGGCAAGTATCCGACTTCAAGATTGATAATCCTGACAATATGGTAATCTATGAGTTACTATTCCGTGACTTCACACAAGTAGGTTCCGAACTTGCTACGGGTACAATCAAAGAGGCTACTAAACATTTGGACTACATCAAGAGTCTGGGAGTGAATGCGATTGAACTGATGCCTATACAAGAATTCGACGGGAATAATAGCTGGGGATACAATCCATGTTATTATTTTGCAATGGACAAAGCATATGGAACGAAAGAGGAATATAAGCAATTCATTGATGAATGTCATAAACAAGGCATTGCAGTATTACTGGATGTAGTCTACAACCATGCTACTGGCAGTCATCCATTTGCTAAACTTTATTGGAATTCGAAAGAAAGCAAGACAGCCAAGAATAATCCGTGGTTCAATGTCGATGCTCCGCATCCATTCAGCGTATTCCATGACTTCAATCACGAATCGCCGCTTGTACGTGAATTTGTAAAACGTAACTTGAAGTTCTTGTTGGAAGAGTATAAGTTTGACGGTTTCCGTTTTGACTTAACCAAAGGATTTACTCAAAACAAGAGCAATGAATCAACGGCAAGCAACAAAGATGACTCCCGTATTGTTATCTTGAAAGATTACTATAAAACAGTGAATACGACCAATCCTAATGCAGTGATGATTCTCGAACACTTCTGCAATTTGGATGAAGAGTCAGAATTGGCTAAAGCAGGGATGAAACTATGGCATAATATGAATGAAAGCTATTGCCAATCCGGAATGGGAGAATCAAGCAATTCTGATTTTTCATACATGCGAAATAGCGGAATGCCTGCCGAAGGATGGGTTAATTTCATGGAAAGCCATGATGAAGAAAGAGTTGCATACAAGCAAACTGCTTTTGGCAATCTTCAAAATGCAAGTCTTGATATCCGCATGAAACAACTGGGAACAAATGCAGCCTTCTTCCTGACCGTTCCAGGACCGAAAATGATTTGGCAGTTTGGCGAACTAGGATATGATTATTCCATAATGTATAAGTACGATGGAACAATGGGAACTGAAAAGAATACTGATGCCAAGCCTGTGAAATGGGATTATCTTACTGACCAATATCGGAAAGGATTATACGACACTTATAGCACTTTGCTGAAATTACGCAATGATAATCCGGACTTATTCAGCGACAACGCATTCAAAGACTGGAAAGTAAGTGTTTCCGATTGGGATAAAGGTCGTTATCTAAGATTGGAATCCACTACAAAGAAACTGGTTGTAGTAGGCAATTTCAAGAATGAACAGATTAATACAGGTGTGTACTTTGGTAACACGGGAGATTGGTATGAATTGAATGGTGAAACATTGAATGTGACTAACAGTTCTGAACAGCCTGTTGTTATACCTGCTAATAGCTTCAAGTTATACACCAACTTTCCAGTAAACAATTGATTGAACGGTTGTAATCAGAGTTATCATAGAAAACAACTCATAATAATGTAATAAATCCCTGTTCCACAATGTTGGAGCAGGGATTTATTGCTTTAATTATTTCTTATCGGTAGAGATTTTTCTCTTCAAGCATGAGCTCTTTTTCAATCCTTTTAAGCGAGCTAGTTGTTTCATGCCTTGAAACTGTTTGTTTCTCACCGAGAAACGAAGTGTTTCACACCGAGAAACCATTCGTTTCACACCGGGAAACTTTTTGTTTCAAACCGGGATGAAACTATCCGCCTCAAACCTGCGTCTCTCCTTCTATATATTCTTCAAGAAAAAGGTTCTCGCCGTCGAATACGGCATAAGAAAAGAAATTAATCCAGTCTCCAAGTATCAGCACACGTGAAGTGACACTTAGCATCAAATCAAGTTCAATGTGGCGATGTCCGTAAATAAAGAAGTTTATATTGGGATGACTTTTCAAATACTCTTTTGTATATAGTACCAGATGCTCCTGATTTTCCCCCATATAATCCGGTTCCTTTCCGTCAGTCCGTTTCTGCCTGCTGCGTTTCGCCCATGATAAACCAAGTTCCACGCTCCATCGGGGATGAATAGCGGAAAACAATGTTTGTAATGTTTTGCTGTGAAACATGGAACGAAGCAGTTTGAACTTCTTGTCCGGGTCGCCCAGCCCGTCACCATGAGCAAGATAGAACTCTTTTCCGTATATTTCGGTAGTCAGCGGTTCACGGTGCATAATGACACCACATTCTTTGGTGAGATAATCCCCACACCATATATCATGGTTGCCAATAAAGAAATGCACTTCCACTCCCATATCCGTCAGTTCGGAGATTTTTCCCAAGAAACGGGTATATCCTTTGGGGACGACCAGCCGGAATTCATACCAGAAATCAAACATATCTCCCAACAGATAAACAGCAGAAGCCTTGTGCTTTATACTATCAAGGAAGTTCACCAAACGCCGTTCCTGCGTGCGTCCATGCTCAATAGCACGGGACCCAAGATGCGCATCGGAAAGGAAATAAACGTTCTTCATGAGTTTTGAGTTGTTAGTTATAAGAGATTGATTATGAGGTTATCACTCGTAACTAGAGAAAACCGAGTTCGAGTTTCGCTTCCTCACTCATCATATCTTTGTCCCATTCCGGTTCAAACACCAGATTAATGGTAGCCGCAGTCACACCCTCCACCGATTCCACTTTCTGACGAATATCTTCCATGATAAAATCAGCAGCCGGACAGTTAGGGGCTGTCAATGTCATATCAAGTACCACTTCTCCAGTATCGGAGACATCTATCTTATAAATCAGTCCAAGATCGTATACATTCACCGGAATTTCCGGATCGTACACCGTTTTTAGCATGGCTACAATCTTTTCTTCTATTTCAATCTTTTCCATACGTCTTCTCATTTTGTTATGTATCGCAAAGATAGAGATAAAAAATGAAACATAAAAAATTAGGTACGGAATGAGCATCGTGTACCTAAAGAATATTACATCTATTCTCCATCTTCACTAATATGAAAAACGTACCCAGATGGTAAATTGTTGCAAACAGGGAATAAAGATGTAGAGGAAATTAAAGCAATCCTTCATCCGCAAAGCTAAAGAACCCGTCTTCGCAAACGACGACATGATCTATCAGGTGGATATTCATTGTATCTGCCGCTTTACGAATATGTTCTGTCAGTGTTTTGTCAGGCTGACTAGGACGGATATTCCCTGAAGGATGATTATGGACCACAGCTATTTGGGTGGCTCTTTGCAGCAATGCTTCCCGAAGGATGGTGCGTACATCGGTGTATGTTCCATCTATTCCACCGGTACTGATACGCACCTTATCAATCAGTTTCGTTGCCTGATTCAATAAAAGAACCCAGAATTCTTCTTGTTCGAGGTCGCACATCAAAGGTTGAAAGATATCATAAATATCTTTTGAACAGGTGATTTGAGGCCTTTCTTTTGTGTTTTGCAGTTTCCGACGCTTTCCAAGTTCCAATGCTGCCATCACTGTAATACTCTTCGCCGGTCCCATACCTTTAAAACGGGAATAATCGCAGACTTCCCATTTTGCCAGAGAATTGAGATTGTTATCACAAGACAGGAGCAGGCGTCGCATCAGTTCAACAGCGCTTTCTTCCGTATTTCCGGAGCCGATTAATATAGCGAGTAGTTCGGCATCGCTCAATGCTGCTGCTCCCTTTTCCATCATTTTTTCCCGTGGGCGGTCCTCCAGTGCCCATTGGTTGATGGATAGTTTGTGTTTACTTTCCATTTACTATGTTTTGAAGGTGTAAAGGTAGGCTTATTTAATTTAATGATAGAGGCAATGGGAAAAAAATTGGTTGCAGGCTTCTTCTTTTTTCTATGCAGAGACAAGTTGTACGACACCCGGGTCTCAGCATACCTGACACCCGGGTGTTGAGTAGCATGAGACCCGGGTGTCAGACGTATTGAGACCCGGGTGTCATGCAACATTCCTTTTAAGTAAAAATAGGAATGGTAGTAAACAAATTAAAAGTAGATTACTTATAAAAATTCTTTTGGAAAGCCTCAAACTCATCTTTCCCTCTGACACAACGCTGCCACCATGCACGCCAAAAGCCTGTACCATAGCCGATAAGTTGTATAAATGCAGCGGCTATGGAATATATGCCAATAGTCAGACTCTTATTCTGAATAGTAGAATCCATGCATACCAGCAATGCATAAAGAATGATCGGCGTAAAACTGAAAAGACAGAATGGGGTTCCTAATAATAAGAGTGCCACTCCCAGCGTAAATACAGCAGGAAGTAAATGCACCAGTTTCAGAGAGTCCGGGTATTTCTTATAAAGATTAATACGGGCAATGCCGGAGTTATGCACTTGCTTGAAGAACTTCTTCAAATCAGTACGGCGTTTGTGATACACCCAGGCATCCGGAAAAAGCCGGCAAGTATAGCCGTTCTTAAAGATACGGATACTAAAGTCAATATCCTCTCCAAAACGCATCTTTGAGAATCCGCCCAAAGCCTCATACACTGCCCGGCGAACTCCCATATTAAAACTACGGGGATAGAATTTGTCCATCTTCTTTTTCCCGCCACGGATCCCTCCGGTTGTAAAGAAAGAAGTCATGGAATAGTTTATCGCCTTTTGGATATCCGTGAAAGAATCGTGCGCACGGTCGGGACCGCCGAAAGCATCGGCAGGAGAAGCGAGAAGTTCCTTCTCTACCGCATCGAAGTATCCTTCGGGAAGAATGACATCAGAATCTAATATAATAAGGTATTCTCCTTCGCTACGTTCTGCCCCGTAATTGCGGGTTTGTCCCGGACCGGAGTTAAGTTTAGAGAAGTATTTTATATTCAACCGGTCTGCATAACGGTCTACTACTTCTTTACAGGGAATGGAGGAACCATCTTCTACAACAACGACTTCGAAATCTTTAAAGTGTTGCATGGTAAGACTTTGCAATAATTCATCCACTTCATCGGGACGATTATAAACGGGGATTATGACGGAGTAACGCATAGTAAATTCGTTTTAAGAATGAATTTGAGATGCAAATTAAGACAAAAAAGGGGAAACTACTCCCAAATCTCCAGAAAAACAAAAGAACTAACTATATTTCCTATCTACTTTTTATCAAGATTCCCTCAAAAAGTTTTCTATTCTCCGTTAGAATCATTATAAAAAGAGATTGAGTTTCTCCAACTATATTAGTTTTGATAAATCTTACAGAATAAAAAAGGGCGTTCCTGGGAAATAAGGGAAAATTGGAACGCCCTTCGAAATAAAGGTTTATTATTAGACTGGTCTTTCACAAGTGCAGTCTTTACCTTTTTTCATCTAACAAATTAAGGATGTCAAAAATCCTTAGTGGGAAATAACATATTCATCTTTTCACAAAGATGAATAATTCGACAAATAATATCCGATACCACCATATCGGACAATTATATTATCAATAAAAGGGTAACTCTACACAAAGGAAAAGAGTTACCCTTTCTTTCTTATTTAAAATAGGACTATTTCAAAGAAGCTTTCACAGTGATCTTATTAATAGTTTCTGTACCCCAGTTATGATTTACAGTTACTTTCACATAGATGTCCAATGACTGAACAATCGCTGTATTGTTACATGTAATCACACCTGTTGACGGATTAATAGTATAGGTACCCTCATTTACAGTAGCACTATATCCATCAATTGCATAAGTAATGGCGCCAGCAGCATCAATGCCATAAGCTGCAGCCCAAGGAGCTTTTGCTACTCCATTTTCAATAACTACATTCTTCTTGGTTACATTGATATCTTTGTCAGACATCTTGATTTCTGCTTTCGTTCCTACATTGATAGTCTTATTCTGATCACCATCTATATTCCAATCAATAGAAGACTTGTAAGACAAGACATCAAGCGGAGAACGCAATACAGGTTCACAATAAGTCACTTCTTTTCCATTTATATCAAGAATAGTAGCTTCAATATCAGTTCCTTGTATTTTAGCTCCGATCTTGATAGCACCTAAAGTCTTCACATCTACATCCGGAGTTACAGTAATAACATTACCAGCAATGCTTATCTGACTATAAACAGCTTTAACAGCATCAGACTGTTTTGCTTGCGGAGCCAGATAATATTCAATAACTTCACTAGAAGTACTGTTATCTGTATTATATGCAGCATAAAGAACTGTCAAATCAGCCGTCATACTGAATGACTTATCAGCTTCAGTCCATGCACCGGTAATAGTTGTCTTACCATTCACAACAAATGCACTATTTTGCTTGATGATCACTTTACGTTCGCACTTAACAAGATCCTTCAATTTCAAAGTATACTGTTTGTTAGAACCGTTAACACGATGAGTTGTTGTGGATTTACGCCATGCATATTCTTCAGAATTTGTAATTTCATATTTTGAGTTTCCACCACCTGGCCATGTTTCGAATGAATACAATTGCTGATCTCCATTGATAACAGTTTCGGCAGGGAATATCAATTTAAGATTATCCAAATCTGTGCTTGTACCCGGTGTGAATTCAATATATGCATCAACCTTGTTAGCATAAGTTTTACCATCTTCATTAGTCAAGTAATACAAACCATATTTAACAGGAGTTACGTTTTCATTGTCAGACATATAGTCACGTCCACCCAGTGAATTCAAGAATGCACGAACATTCAAGTCAATAGTTTGTTCACTTGTGCTATACTGCAATTTAGCTAACTTATCAGCTGCAGCTGCATCTTTCGTTTCTACATCAATATCAACCAATGCCGGAGCCACTTGCTGCTCGCGAACAGCTTTCACTGCAAAGTCATAAGAAATGATTTCCGTACCTTTTTCATTCTTATAAGTTGCTGTCACATAGCATAATTCATTGATAGCCGAAGCTTGCTCACTAGATTTAGCTGTAATAACACCGTCTTTAATTTCAAAGATACCTTTTGCCTTATCAGCTGTTTGTTTGAATTCAACAGTGATACCACTAAATCCTAAATCAGCCATTGAAATGAAATCCTCTTCCACATCATGTCCCAATGCTACAGAATCATTCAAATTATAAGATTTGTTATAAACAAATGTATATTCAACATAAGATGAAAAATCGGATTCGGTAGTTGCATCAGCCAAAACATCAGTAGGAACTTCAACTGCATCTTTTGTATGCACAAAACTCAAATCAGCCGGAGTCCATTTTTCAGCTTTGAAGTTGAAATAATCAGAGGCTGTTGTATAACCGTTAATTGTTACATCCAGAGAAGAAGCGTAAGGTTTATCAACTTCAATGTTTTCGGAAATCATATTTACACTCAAGATACCTTGTCGGTTATCCACCCATTTTGCACTACCTTCTACATATTTCAGTGCAGGAACAAGTGCTCTGGTTTTATATGTATCGGTAAATGCAAATACAGCTTTACCTAGATCCAGTGTAGTAGGCCATACTTTGAAAGTAGCTACAGAAGCACTGGTTGCCAATAATTCCGCATCAGGATCATTGGACGACATCAACCCGATTGATTTTACAAAATCATCTTTATCATTAGCAGCTTGTCTTCTGTAAATAATGCTTTGCAAACCATTATAGGCAGAACCTTCTGCCAACATTTTATATTCTTTACCGTCAAGAGTGATGACGTACAAACCATCTACCTCATTTATAACAATAGAAGGAACTTTAGTATCAGTTTTCAAGCTTGTTACCACATCACCGATAACGATATACCCATCTTTATTAATAGACACGTTAGCTGATGCATCCTGACCTGGTTCGCCAGGCTTACCAGGTTCACCTTGTTCTCCCTTCTTCCCAGTAGCATTAACCTTATTTCCATCTGCATCTAAAACATACTCATAGGTTTTGCCATCATCAGTACTTACCTGCCAATAGTTGTCACTTGATACTTTAAATTTAGGAATGACCGTTTCACCATTTAGTCCCGGCTGTCCGTTCTCTCCATCTTTACCATTGGTGATAGTCAATTTAGAACCGTTAGAAAGAGACAACTCATAACCATTTGCTACAGGAGTATAACTGACAATAAATTTACCGGCTTTCATTGCAGCATCCACCTCTTCAATTTTACTCTTATTGGCGTCGACCTGCTGTTGCAAACCATCTATATCATCATCGTAGTCTTTGCATCCTACGTAGCTGATAGTAGAAAGCGCCAGCGCCCCGAAGAGCATCACTTTTACAAACTTTTTCTTCATAACTACTTAAAAATTACATTAATAATATATTATTAAACACTAAGTTTCAATAATAGCATACCCGTTACTTCGTAGGTAACGGCAAACCTTTGTTCCTGCTCTTCTTGAGTAGTCAATACTAGAAAATGATATAATATACAATGAAACATTTTAACCCCTACTTCATGAAAGAGGTAGAGGGGAGAGAAATCTTATGCAAAATTTAGAGGTTGACATGCCCTAATACAAAGAATCTACGTGTTTTATCTGTTTATGTTCTTCTTTTGAATGCTTTATTAGAAAAAAATGTGTGATTTCGTTTGGTTGTTTTAAGAAATATGCTCATATTTGCACCGGTATTTATTCCCGTTACCTACGAAGTAACAGACTTATATTCAGCAAATTGCATTTCGAACTGAATATCGGATAAAATCAATAACCCGCTTGTTTGCTTCATCTATTTTCTTATTCTGAAAAGGTTTCAGATAAGTCTCCGTCACTGTAATGGACGAATGCCCCATCGCTTCGGAAATAATGCCCGGATGAATTTCACAATAATACGCTGTTGTGGCCCATGTATGGCGGGCGGTGTATGAACTCAATTTATCCCCCAGTCCCAACAATTCACCCAACAACATTAATTGCCGATTAAATGTGCGCAATGCTAACTGATACTCTCGATATGCTTCTTTTGTTCCTTCACGACTTTTCAACAATGAGAAAAGGTATGGAGAAGAAGGGTCACAATTCATGTACTTCTTCACCAAAAGCATTGCCTCCGGAGTCAATGTCACCGACAATGTACGCCCCGTCTTACGCCTACGATAAGTAATCACATTATCATGCAAATCACTCTTACGCAAATATGCGAGATCGACAAAAGGTAAACCACGAAGTAAAAACATCAGAGTAAATAGCTCTTGTGTACATCGCAAAGCCGGAGTTGCAACCGATGAATGTAATTTTGCAAATACCTTTTTTATGTCTTCCTCACATAAAGCTCGCTTACGGTCAGCGCGAGTACCGGTATAAACCGAATGGAACAAATTCGGCACATAAGGTGCTTTTCGAAGATCGACCGCACGATTATAGACTGCACGAAATGTGCGCAAATAAGTTGAAACTGTATTCCAACTACAACCACGGCTACGAAGATGTACCTCGAAGCCTTTCAACCATCCCGGAGTTACTTTATCAAAAGTGAAATCTCCTTTCCCACAATAAACAATAATGGCATTGAGACTACTACGATATACGTGAGCCGTCCCAAAGTTTCCCCCCATTTGTAGCCCATTAGCCACTTGCCTCATAAATGCTACTACTTTTAACATGTTACTATTACTTAATTTAATTACACAATAAACATACAGGTATTTTTAAGAACAAGCAAACCTGTTAGCTACAAATAACAATAATAATAACAATGTTGTTTCTTGGAAGTAAATGAAAGGAACCATGAGGTAAAACTAATACAAAAAAAGACGGGGATGTCCCAATCTTGGCACATCCCCGTACAATATAAATCAGTTCAGTTATTACTTCTTCAGAATATCCATTGTATCGGACGCAATCAACAATTCTTCGTCTGTCGGAATCACTACTACTTTCACTTTAGAAGCAGGAGTAGAAATAATTGCTTCCTCACCACGAACTTTAGCATTCACATCGTTGTCAAGCTCGATACCCATGAATTCCATATCCTTACAAACTTCACGGCGACATTCCATCTGATTTTCACCTACACCACCTGTAAACAGAATGATATCTACACCGCCCAATGCAGCAGCATAAGCACCGATGTATTTCTTGATACGATAATAATACATCTTCTCTGCAAGGATAGCTTTCTCATTGCCAGCCGCACAAGCAGCCAAAAGTTCACGCATATCGCTTGATACACCTGAAATACCGAGTACACCGCTCTTCTTGTTCAACAGGTTGGAAACACCCGTAGTATTCAAGCCTTCTTTTTCCATGATAAACGTCACTGCACCGGCATCAATGTCACCGCTGCGAGTACCCATCATCAAGCCTTCCAATGGAGTCAAGCCCATAGTAGTATCTATACATTTACCATCTTTGATAGCGGCAATAGAACCACCATTACCAATATGACAAGTGATGATTTTCTTTCCTACCGGATTTACACCCAAGAATTCGCATACACGTTTGGACACGTAACGATGAGATGTTCCGTGGAAGCCATAACGACGCACACCATACTTTTCATACAATTCATAAGGAATAGCATACATGTAGGCATAATCCGGCATGGTCTGATGAAAAGCCGTATCGAATACACCTACCTGCGGAATGTTAGGAAGAATAGCAGAAACTGCATTCACACCTTTCAAGTTAGCCGGATTGTGCAACGGAGCCAGATCATTGCAAGCTGTAAAGGCTTCCAATACCTCCTTATTCAGCAATACAGATTCGCTGAAACGCTCGCCTCCGTGTACCATACGGTGACCTACGGCATTGATTTCATCCAAAGATTTAATAGCGCCATATTCGGGGTGAATCAACGTATTCAGGATAAACTCAACTCCTACTGTATGTTCAGGAATATCTTTTTCCAGAATTTTCTTTTCACCATTCGGTAAAGTCAGTTTCAAGAAAGATCCTTTCAGACCGATTTTTTCGATACCACCTTGCGCAATCACTTCTTTGCTGGTCATATCGAACAATTTATATTTAATAGATGAACTTCCGCAGTTCAATACCAGAATTTTCATGTCGTTGTCGATTTAATACTTACTACTTTATATCTAATACTTATTTATTTGCCTTTGCAGCAATAGCCTGGTTAGCCGTGATAGCAATCATACGATATACATCTTCAATAGAACAACCACGAGACAAGTCGTTTACCGGGCAAGCGATACCCTGAAGGATCGGGCCGATAGCATCAGCATGTCCCAAACGTTGAACTAGCTTATAAGAAATGTTACCTACTTCCAGGCTCGGAACAATCAGTACATTTGCTTGTCCGGCTACCTCCGAACCCGGAGCTTTGCTTGCACCTACTTCAGGAACAAGAGCCGCATCTGCCTGCAGTTCACCGTCCAAATCAAGAGTCGGAGCCATTTCCTTAGCTATTTTAGTTGCTTCTACTACTTTGTCTACCACTTCATGTTTAGCAGAGCCTTTGGTAGAGAAACTCAACATAGCTACTTTCGGATTTTCGATACCGGCAACCGCCTTGGCAGTCTGCGCTGTACAAACTGCAATCTGCGCCAATTGATTAGCATCAGGAACCGGGGTTACGGCCACGTCACCCATGACCAAAATGCCATTCTTTCCGTATTCAGGAGCATGAGTCAAAAGCAACATAGCACCAGACACGCAAGTGATTCCCGGCGCAGTCTTGATAATCTGCAAAGCAGGACGCAATACATTACCAGTAGTGTTACGGGCACCAGCCAACTGACCGTCAGCATCACCGCTCTTAATCATTAAACAACCAAAGAATAAAGGATCATTCGTTAACTTGCGGGCTTCTTCGATAGTCATCCCCTTCTTTTTACGAAGTTCACACAACAACTGCGCATATTCTTCGTGTTTCGGAGAAGTTTCAGGATCAATGATAGTAGCTTTACCGATGTTTCCCAATCCCCATTTTGCAGCAAGTTCATTAATTTCTGCCGGTTTACCCAGTAAAATTAGATCGGCTACTTCGTCTGTCAAAATCATATTGGCAGCTTTCAATGTGCGTTCTTCAGTTCCTTCCGGAAGAACAATACGTTGGCGATTTGCTTTCGCACGCGCCACGATTTGGTTGATTAAATTGAGCATAGATATATTGAATATTATTATAAAACGTCCTTACAATTTGTAATTTGCGGTGCAAAAGTACTCAATTTTGCAATATCCACATTACAATTTCGCCTATTTTTCTCTTCCAAGTCTAAAATATTGTAATATTTAACACTGTACTCCTATTTTTCATACCTTTGCAGCGTTTTCAAACAAAATCAATAGGTTATTAGTTATGATACGTCAGTGCGCCATTTTATTTGGCTGTTTGGCTTTGGGTGAATTAATAGTTTATCTTACGGGTATCAAGCTCCCCTCCAGCATCATCGGTATGCTGCTGCTCACCCTCTTTTTAAAATTAGGTTGGATTAAGTTACACTGGGTACAGGGATTGTCCGACTTTCTGGTTGCCAACTTAGGATTCTTTTTCGTTCCGCCCGGTGTGGCTCTTATGCTATACTTTGATGTCATTGCGGCAGAGTTCTGGCCGATAGTGACAGCGACCATTATCAGCACCGCGCTTGTACTTGTCGTTACGGGATGGGTACATCAAATCGTCCGCAAGTTCAGGCTGGCACGTCAGATTAAGCTGGCGCGCAAACTTCACCTGACGGATTTCCATCTGTCGGAGAAACTGCACCTTAAAGATAAAATCAACTTAACGAATAAAGACAAATGAGCTTCTTAGAGAATAATTTCTTCCTGCTGGCTATCACCTTCGGGATTTTCTTCTTTGCCAAATTGCTTCAGAAGAAAACAGGACTGGTATTATTAAATCCTATATTGCTGACCATCGCCCTATTAATCATCTTCCTTAAAATGACAAATATCTCATACGAGACCTATAATAAAGGAGGACATTTGATCGAGTTCTGGCTCCGCCCGGCTGTTGTTGCTTTAGGCGTACCTTTATATCTTCAATTGGAAATGATAAAAAAGCAGTTACTGCCTATCCTTCTGTCTCAACTGGCAGGCTGCATTGTCGGAGTTATTTCAGTAGTGCTGATTGCGAAGTTCATGGGAGCTTCCCAAGAAGTAATCCTGTCTCTGGCTCCCAAATCGGTTACGACTCCGATTGCGATGGAAGTAACCAAAGCCATTGGCGGTATTCCGTCACTGACGGCGGCAGTTGTTGTGGCAGTAGGTTTATTAGGAGCGATCTGTGGTTTTAAGACCATGAAAATCATGCGTGTAGGCAGTCCGATCGCCCAAGGGCTTTCGATGGGGACAGCCGCTCATGCTGTCGGAACTTCCACCGCAATGGATATCAGCAGCAAATATGGAGCATACGCCAGTCTGGGACTGACACTGAATGGAATCTTCACCGCACTGCTCACACCTACAATCCTTCGATTATTAGGTGTCTTGTAAAAACAAAATCTCTTGATTTTCCGTTATATAAAGAGTTAAACGCAAAAAGCAATTTTATGATTCCATTTAAAGATATCACATTAGCAGACAAAGACACAATCACCTCATTCACGATGAAAAGTGATCGCCGCAATTGCGATCTTTCATTCTCCAATCTTTGCAGTTGGAGGTTCTTATATGACACTCAATTCGCAGTGGTCGACAACTTTTTGGTATTCAAGTTCTGGGCGGGAGAACAACTTGCTTATATGATGCCCGTAGGCACAGGAGATTTGAAAGCAGTATTGTGGGAACTGATAGAAGATGCCCGCAAAGAGAACCAGCATTTCTGTATGCTGGGAGTGTGCAGCAATATGCGCGCTGATCTCGAAGCTATCCTTCCGGAACAGTTCACTTTCACAGAAGACCGCGACTATGCGGATTATATTTATTTGAGAAGTGATCTATCTACGCTGAAAGGGAAGAAATTCCAAGCGAAAAGAAATCATATCAACCGGTTCCGCAACACTTATCCGGATTACGAATACACACCGATTACCCCGGACCGTATTCAGGAATGTCTGGATCTGGAAGCAGAGTGGTGTAAAGTGAATAACTGTGACCAACAGGAGGGGACAGGCAACGAACGTCGCGCCCTGATTTATGCTCTCCACAACTTCGAGGCACTCGGACTGACGGGAGGTATCTTGCATGTGAACGGTAAAATTGTCGCATTCACATTCGGTATGCCTATCAATCATGAAACATTCGGCGTACATGTAGAAAAAGCGGATACCAGTATTGAAGGTGCGTATGCCATGATTAATTATGAATTTGCCAACCGGATTCCCGAACAATATATCTATATCAACCGGGAAGAGGATTTAGGTATTGAGGGTTTACGCAAAGCCAAACTGTCTTACCAGCCGGCAACGATTCTGGAAAAATATATGGCTTGCCTCAAAGAGCATCCCATGAATATGGTAAAATGGTAAATCCATTATAAATATGATGATAAAGGAGCAAGTAAAAGCATTGTGGAAAATCTGTTTTGACGATAGTGAAGAATTCGTTGAAATGTACTTCAGACTGCGCTATAAAACAGAGGTGAATGTCGCCATCCAAAGTGGCGATGAGGTAATCTCTGCGCTTCAGATGCTTCCTTATCCGATGACTTTTGGTGGAGAGACTGTACAGACCTCCTATATTTCAGGAGCCTGTACGCATCCCGATTTCCGAAGCAAAGGGGTTATGCGAGAGCTCTTATCACAGTCTTTCGCCCGGATGCTGCGGAATGGAGTATATTTCAGTACATTGATACCGGCAGAGCCCTGGTTGTTCGACTATTATGCCCGCATGGGATATGCTTCCGTATTCAAGTATTCAACTAAAGAGATCGTTTTGCCGGAGTTTATTCCTGCTAAAGAGATAGCGGTCAGTGTGGTATCAGAGTTTCAGGAGGAGATCTATTCTTATTTGAATAAGAAGCTTTCCGAACGGGCTTGCTGTATTCAGCACACGCTGGAAGACTTTCAGGTTATTATGACTGATCTTGCCATCAGCGGAGGATACTTATTTGTAGCCAGACAAGAAAACGAAATCAAGGGGGTGACTATTATATATAAAGGAGACAAACATATCATTATCAATGAGCTTTGCGCTGAAGATAAAGATGTGGAATATAGCCTATTGTATGCTATCAGGCAACACACCGGATATAAGTGCATGGTTCAACTCTTACCTCCCGAAGATCAACAGCCTCAACATCCGTTGGGCATGGCACGTATCATCAATGCCAAAGAAGTGCTGCAAATCTATGCCGCGGCTTTCCCCGAAGATGAAATGCAGTTGGAATTATCGGATAAACAACTGTCGGTAAATAACGGTTATTATTATCTGTGTAAAGGGAAATGCATGTATAGTACCGAGCGACTGCCCGGTACACATATACAGATGAATATTAGTGAACTAACCGATAGAATACTCCAGCCGTTAAAGCCATATATGAGCTTGATGCTGAATTAAATTTTAGGCACGGCTTACACGGATTACGCTGTTGACTTATATTAAGGCATGCCTCTAAGAGCTGCGAAACCCGTGTAATCCGTGCCTGTATTTATTTATTCAAATAACGAACCCGTTCGCAGGCTGCCAATAGAAACGCACCTACTCCAAAATTCGAAGTGGAGTTTGCGTCTACCACCTGACCGGGTATCGCTTTCTCACCAATCGGTTGCACATAACCAATCTTGCCATCAGGCTGCAAAGCAACTGTTGAGAGATATTTCCATGCTTTTTCAACCACCGGCTGATATTCTGCAGCATCTAGGAAACCGTTATTGATTCCCCATTGTAAACCATAGGTAAAGAAAGCCGTTCCACTGGTTTCCGGTCCCGGTGCATGCAATGGATCGAGCATACTGCGTGTCCAGTAACCTTCCGGCTGTTGACAAGCAGCAACCGACTTAGCCAGGGTACGGAAACGATCTATATATTCCGGACGATACTTATCTGTTTCAGGAAGTTCTTTCAAGACTTTTGCCAATCCGGCCAATACCCAGCCGTCTCCACGTGCCCAAAAATCCTTTTTGCCGTTCACACTTTTGTGTTTAGGATACACGTATTTTCCATCCCGGTAATAAAGTCCGGCCTCTTCATCATACATAATACTATCAGCATAGGCGAGGTATTCATGCAGTTTCTCCAAATAGAGCGGATTCTTAGTAATGTTATACATCTTTGTCATGACCGGCATGACCATATATAAGCCATCTGCCCACCACCAATAATCATGATTGGGGGTACTCATCTGATATTCCATCACTTCGCGGGCACGGGCTATTTTCTGTGTATCCGGTTCCATATTATAGAGATCGGCATACGTCTGAAAACAAATCTGATAGTCACCGAAAAGCACATAATCATCACTTTCACCGTAACTGTACTTCCAGTTTTCCTTATGATCTGATTTTGCCCCTTTCCATTCATTATGTTCCGCCCAGGCTTTCGAGTATTCCAAATACTCCGGCTGCTTAGTCAAAAAATAAGCTTCCATATTTCCGGTGTGATAGGCGGCATTATCCCAAAAAGAACGTCCGTGTTCCGGATGATTCGTCTGCCAATAATTATTCACTTTATGAATAGTGTTTATCACTTCTTCAGCAGAAGCATCCTTCTTATCCGTACAACTTGCACAGATTGCACCGCCTAGAAAGAGTGCAGAAAAAAGAGTTACATATAGTTTCTTCATATCTTTATTTATTTGTATCCATATTCGTTTCCAATACATATATCATTTGAGGCTCAATTTCCGCTGTGCGTTCACCGTCTCCCTGACGGGTGTGTTGTACAAAGAGATGCAGTTTCCGCTGCTTTTTCCAAAGTTCCGTATCATGAGAGGGTTCCCAGGCATCCACCGAAAAATCCGTCAGATCCGTTATCGTCCACTTACTCGTACCCACATCAGTCGCATGTGCCATCGACACACGGCTTCCCCGTTCTTCGTCACGGAAAATATAAAAGACTTCTCCACCTTCTACCACAATACGCGGACGGGCAATAGGGATCATTTTCGTACCTCCCCCCTTCAAGGTAAAAGGTGTCTGGCGATCGGTTATCTGCCGTTGATGCCACATCTTCCCGTCATTCCAGACGATGCGGTATTGAGGAACATCACTGTCGGATTCCCGCCAATAAGTAGCTATATACGGATTTCCTCCTGCATCAGCACTCATGCTCGTCTGATTAATCAACTCACAGTTTTGAGGTAAACGACAGGCATACTCCGCATTGGACAATTTGATCGGGAGTTCATATCGTTCTCCACTCGTCTTATACCAAGTTACCCCATTATCAAAAGAACGGGCATAACAAATATCATGGTTTGTTTCCACATGCCAGGTCTCGCGCCATACCCATGAAAGATGAATCGTCCCTTTCTCATCAACATATAACTGCCAATAGGCATTCCGTTTATTTTCTCCGTCGATCAGTATATCCTGCACACGAGTCCATTTGTGTTCTTTCAGCGAATAACGGTTCATTACCAGATTTCCACGACCCGAAGAACCGGAGCGGTAAACAAACAATAAATCTCCTCCGGATAAAGGATAGAACTCCGGATAGGTGACATTTCCTTCGTCAACTCCGGTCATGGGCATTTTATCCCCCAGTTCCAAAGAACCGGGAGCAATGCTCCGGCAGTAATTCAATGGATGTCCGTGATGGTCAAAAGATACGTGCATGTATCCTTCTCCATCTATCATCATACTAATTATATTATGAGCATCCTTCACATTTCCCTGATATTGGGTGCGATGTAATGTCCATTGTTCCGAATCCAGTTTCCGCTTTCCAAGTACCAGATAGCCATCGTTATCGTAATAACTGATATATTGTTCATCACCGTGTGTAACCAGCGAATTATTCCGAAAGACCGTCGTATTGACCGAAGTACAGCTATACCCCTTTCCCACTTCAACCAAATGCTGGGAACAGGCAATAACGGGAACGAGCATTATTCCGCAAAGTAGTAGCAGTATCCGTTTCATATTTATTTTTTATTTGTCAAAGATAGAAAGGTTCCATTTTTCATGCCAAGGGATAGTTATTTTCCCATCTTTTACCAATACAGGCAGCCATACATAACGGGAATCTTCCAAATCCTTCTTCTTCCAACGGTCGAACATGGCAATATATGCATTCTTCTTTCCGACAACAGGCTGGACATAAGTACTCTGGGCATAAAACGTTTTATCCGCATCCGGTCCCGTACAAGGATTTCCGATTGTCTTCCATGTTCCCATAATAGAATCGGCTACTGCGATCTCGGCTATATTAGGATCCCAGCCAGTACAACCGGAACTTAACATATAATATTTACCATTATATTTAAATACTGCCGGAGCCTCTCTCGATTCTTTTACGAAATTGCGTGTAAAACGTCCGCTCGGTTTCAGATAATCATCAGTCAGAAGGCTGATATACATCGTTTCATTATTTTCTGAAGAATAAAACTGATAAGCACGTCCATCATCATCCACAAAAACAGTCTGATCGCGGCTCATCGCATTGTTCGGACGAAAACTTCCCTGATAAACGAACAGACCGACAGGAGAATCGGAAACTGCCACTCCGGCACAAGCCTTAGTGTAATCAGCACTTTCCACATGGGCCCACATTACAAATTTGCCCGTTTTCTTATTATAAACCACTTTCGGACGTTCCAATACTTTGGAGGGATGCAGGTCATGATTCGGATCGTCTTTAACTGCCGGAAGTACAATACCCTCAAATTTCCAATTCAGCAAGTCTTTAGAAGAGTAACAACCTACTCCGGTCACATCCGTACGATAACACTCCCACGTAGCCCAGTCAGGCAAAATGGTTTTCCCTTTCTTGTATTCGCCATACCAATAGTAAGTACCATCGTGATAAAGAAGGCCGCCACCATGGGCATTGATCGGATTTCCATCCGTATCACTCCAAACTTGTCCGGGAATAAATTCCGTATTCTTCTGCGCTTGTACCTTCACCGGCAGTAACGATACGCAAACCAGTCCTACTAATATAAACTTAAGAACTCTACAATGTCTACTCATGTTCATGATATTAAATTAATTTCTCGCTTACAAAGATAGATGATACATTAAACATAAAGGTTCACATTTGTGTCAAAAAAGGGCTAAAAACAGTCATTTGCACTGATTGTACGATATTACGGAATATTTGCACTTTGAATTTAATGTTCATCTACCATATAATACGATATTAATAGGGATTCCACCTATCAATCCATTCGATAAAAGGAGTTCCTTTCTCATCAAATCGGACAGGCAACCAGATATAGCGTGAATCAGAAAGGCTTTGGGGACGCCACATATCCGCCATGAATACAAACTGGTCTTTCTGCCCGGACAAGGGCAAGATATAAGTGCTTTGCCCGCCAAATGTTTTCTCCGCATCTTTCCCGATGCAAGGATTTGGAAGTTGTCTCCATTCTCCCATGATAGACGTAGCGGTTAATAACCGTGCCTTGTTCGGTTCCCAACCTGTACAACCGGAAGTAATCATCCAGTATGTCGCGTCTTTCTTGAAAATAGCCGGTGCTTCATTATGCCCGCCGGGAAAGATACGGATATATTTCCCGGAATGGCTCAAATAATCATCCGTCAGTTCAGCAATCTGCAATGTCAGATTATCTTCCGATGAATAAATATGGTAAGCCTTGCCGTCATCATCCACAAACAAAGTCATATCCCGTGACATCTGTCCGCCTTTCAAATCACGGTGTACGAACATTCCGCTTTCGATAGCCTTATGCCATTCCGGTGTCCACCACTTTTTATATTCTTCAAAATTCCATTTCGTATTCCGTTCCTTCTTCGTCATATTTATAGGAAAAACGCCCGGATTTACACGACTGGAACGGATGAAACGATAGGGTCCCACAGGCGAATCACTGACAGCAACAGCCGCCCGTGCCGGTCCGTACCCTTGTCCCTTCAATTCCAAATGCAGCCACATCACAAATTTGCCCGTCTTTTCGTTATAGATTACTTTCGGGCGCTCCATGATGCAACCTTTTTCAATGTCGCTTCCCGCTTTATCCGATACAGATAAAGAAATACCTTCATATTT
This sequence comes from Bacteroides sp. 2_2_4, assembly GCF_000157055.1. Taxonomy (NCBI): domain Bacteria; kingdom Pseudomonadati; phylum Bacteroidota; class Bacteroidia; order Bacteroidales; family Bacteroidaceae; genus Bacteroides; species Bacteroides sp. 2_2_4. Next base: position 191,260 of record NZ_EQ973362.1, read on the forward strand.
CCAGTCGCATAAATTGGTAGAAGAATAACAGTTCACTCCTTTTTCCGTGACAAATCCTGTATCCGGGCGATGCTCTCCGAACCAATAATAAGTTCCTTTGTGAAACAGGATACCTCCTCCATGTGCATTAATCACATTCCCGTCCGTATCTCTCCAGACTTTTCCGGAAACAATTTCCTTTTCTTTCTGATAGACTCGCACATAGTCTATTTCATATTTCATCGGCAGGGCTGCTTCGTCAATCGGTCCGCCGTTGATGCCGCCAATCGCAAGATTCAGCAACAAGTATTGCGGCCGGGTAAACGGATTTGTTCCTTTACCTATTTTACCATTAACCGTGTTCTTCAAAGGAATCTCGTTGAGCAGTTCATCATCCAGATAAAGCTTGATGGCTTCTTCATCCCAATCCATACGCCAGATATGGAATTTGGACGCCCAGTCGGGGTCTTTATCCGTGAAATGAGAGTAAGGCGTAGCTTGGCTATCCCACTGCGCATCCCATTGCCTGTCCTTTCCCCATGCGGCATTTGCCAGGATATGAGGAACTCCTTTTATCTGGTAATATTCCATTATATCTATCTCACCACAAGAAGGCCATTCCATGCCACTACCTAACGTCCAGATAGCAGGCCATGCTCCTTTTGCCACCGGAATGCGTGCCTTTACTTCAAAACGACCGTAAAGAAACTCCTTCTTTCCGGCAGTAGTCACAGAAGAGGATGTATATTCTATAAGCTCCCGTCTCTTGCGCCAATCATTACTGCCGGACACATAAAGAGGATTCTTCCTGTTTTCCTCTTTTCGGGCTTCTATCACCAGACAGCCGTCTTTGCAAACGGCATTGTCCGCCTGATACCACTGTGCTTCTTCATTGCGAGCATATCCTTGCTCAAAGTTCCACACGGATGAGTCTAATGCCCCATCCGTATTGAACTCATCACTCCAAACCAGTTGCCAGTTATCTTGTGCCAATACATTCAATGTAATCGGCAAGCATAAGATTAAATTTAAAAGTCTTTTTATCTTCATACAAATCAATTACATTTTAGGCTTCGGAGTAACAACGCGTACCCAAAACTCATCTATACGTCGCCCCTGCCCCGGCAAATCAAAACTAATCTGAATTAAGTTATCATGTAGAAACTTAACATGCATCTCATTTCTGGCACCGCGAGGAAATACCGGAGTTGCCGAATAGGTCAAAGATTCCACATATATACTATCGGAAGGTAATTCATAATTGCCTTCCATAAAAATAGTAGAATTAGCAGAGCCTGCACTTAACAATAGATTCTTAAAGGTCTTATCAGAAGATATAATTTTCAAAGCATTTCCGGAAGTGACGATATAATTATCCGCACTATCCTTGGCAACCTCGCAAATCTGCCAGATACCAACTAGTGACTTGTTTTTTATTTCACCTTGCGACTTCAACAGGGTTACTATTATTTTATTATTCTCTGACAGATTGGAGACCGCAGAAAGCATGTTCATTTCATCCATTCCTGCTTGAATTGGGCTAAACCAGACAGATTGATTAGTGCCGAAAAACGATAAAAGTAAGATTAAAGCAAAAGCAAGTGATTTCATGATGCTACAATTTATTACAAATATTAATACTCATTTTCCACCAAATAAAAGTTTCTCCCTTTCCATCCGTTTTCACATACGGATTTGATTATCGAAACCCAATTCAAACATACAAGGGGACAAGCTAAAAAACTGTCCCCTACGTTGTCTGACTAGTTATGCTTACAAACTACCGAGCTATTTCAACCCGTATGCATAAATCTCTGCTAAAGCACAATTAGTATCCCGGTTACTAGTGTTGATCTTCACTTTGAAATAACGACCTTCAGTAGGAATGACACCAAACACCTGAACAGACTGTTCCTTCTTCATTGTAAAGTTTCCTACTTTCGTCCAATCTATTCCATCCGTGCTGACGAAGAATTCTCCACTACCTACATCCGTATAGTTCGCCCTATGCAGTAACGCGAATTGAGCGAAAGTATAAGTATCTTTTGCATCAATAATCAACTCATACGGCATGGGAAGACTACCACCCTGCCATTTTGAATGCCAGAATGTACTCGTGACACCATCCAACACACGAGCGGCAGGTCCGCTATTCGTTGATGTCTCACCATACAACTCCTCCGAATTTGCCTCCGCCGTCCAGCCGGTTCTATCTAACTGAGGCGCCAAAATTCGTATACTCAACGGATAAAAGTTCGCAGTAGGAGATATTTCGAACTGAGAAACTGAACTAATGCGGACGGGCAACATATAATCTCCTGGTTCCAATTCGCCGGCATTGATATCTACTCCCAAATTGCCGCTTGTCGTACCATTCGGCAGACTTATCGTTTCCGCCATCGAATAAACACTTTGCGGAAGTAACCGGAAAGATGTTCCATTGGCCGAATTATATGTATTTACATATTCTTCATTTACGGTAAATCCACAATCAATATCCCATTTATTATCCGTATCCAATTTAAACTCTATAGACTCTGAGATAGTGCTAACCTCTCCATACTTGTATTCTTTCGTATTCACAAGCGTACTGCTGAATCCCATAGTAGGCATTACTATTTCATTGATTTGCAAAAACAAACTATTCATTTCCGCGTTTATCGAATCCGTCGTACTCGTCACTTGTATGGGTAGCACCCATGTTGCATCAGGTTCACTTTCCATAGACGCTTTCACACTCTGCTGATTCAAAGATATATGGACTAGTTTATAACGGTCCTCCACAGAAAAAGCCACTTGAGAAACATCCAGCGAATAACTATCTTCTGATATCTTCCTATAGTTCACACTTTCCGGAGTGCTATACTTCCGGTCGAGTTCTTCTTGCGTTAATACATGTATATCGGCAGTTGCCGTCTGATCCGGTTGTCCACCGGTTTTTACTACCGAAAATGTATACACAAAATCGTCATTTGTATCATACAAAGTAAGTTCCTGCTTACCACCATTATTCACACGTAATATTTTGTGATACTGTTCCGGAACTAATTGTTCCAAATCATATTTCGACTCGTCGCAAGCACCCAATGAAATCAGGCATCCTGCCAACAATATCATATTTATTTTCATAAAGTATAGCTTTTAATAATTAATAATTAGGTGCCTGCACCATTTGCGGATTGCTGTAAAGTTCATCAATTCCATTTCCTGTCCAAACCGGTAACAGGTAAAGTCGGTTATCCCATGTAAACGGTTGATTAATCAAAGTCGGTTGATTAAATTGTTCGAAACTCGGATTGGCCGCACCAAGGCCATTCAAGCCATAGCGTACTCCCGCTTTAAGCATATTCGGAGCAATCGCCCACCGACGGAGATCGTAATAGCGGTGTCCTTCTTCATACAGTTCAACAAAACGTTCATTACGAACCCAGTCCATTAATGTCATTGCAGGAGTAATATCACTTTCTTTCAGATCTTTAAATCCTGCACGTTTACGAATAACATTCAGATTGTCCAAAGCAGGTTGCGTCTCGCCTAGAGCAGCATAGCATTCAGCCAGATTCAAATAAAGTTCTGCCATCCGTATAAACGGCCATCTAATGGCAGTAAAAGATTTGCTGCCATCACTTCCGTATCTGATTTTAGGATCTATATATTTCTTTGATAGATAACCTGTGCCGGCACAGTTGCGGGTACTTCCCGAATTCCATCCGTTTGTATTGGTGTTTTTCAGATTGAGCCACAATGAATTTCCGTTATTGATTTTCGTCATATATTCGCCTCCGTCAAAGGCAATCCAGGCATAAAAACGGGCCTCACGTCCTACATGCAATTTGATGATATCGTTTTTCACATCTTCTTTATCCAATTGGTCGGTTGTAAGCTCGGGGCTTTGCTTGTCGGAATAATAACGTGTATACCATTCATTCTTATCGTAGAAACTATCGTCCAATTCCGGAAGTTTACCGTCTTCGGTATAAAAATGCTGTGCAGCGTATAAAGTAGGCGCGTGGCTTGCCCAGCCTCCCATATATACTCCATTGCTTCTCTTCACTACTTTGTTGGGCAAACGGCTTTCTGTCGCTTCTCCGCTATTGTTCCCATCTTGGCTGATGCGTAGTCCCCATATCAATTCTTTGTTTCCGTCTCCTTCGTTGGCGGTTGATAGATACTGGAACATACGCACTCTTTGCTTAAATTCCGTATTTTCTTCTTCATCCGCTTCTTTTCCCGGAATAAAAGGAAGTTCCACTTTATCAAGTTCAGCCTTAGCATTCGCCGCTGCAAGGTCAAAGAGTTCATAACCGGCATCATCCGCTGCCGTCAAGGCCTCTTGGCAAGCCGCCAAAGCACGGTCCCATTTCTCCTTAGAATAAGTCTGACTTACCAATTCTTTGCCATATCCCGGTGTTTCATAATTGACGTTTTTCCAATTCGGATAAGGGAATGAACCATTCCAAAGCGGCGAAGCAGCATACAACAATACACGGGCCTTTAACGCCTTACAAATGGTAGAAGTTGCGCGTCCCAGCTCTCTCTCATTAGTACGTTGCGGCGGAAGCACATAAGCAGCATCATCCAGTTTCTTCACAATGTAGTCCACACAATAATCAAAATGCGAACGTCCGGGAATCTCTGTATTAGAAATATTCGGATCTACTTTCTCTGGTATAATACTGCAGGGTCCGAAAGCTTGCAATACCCGGAAATGATAATAAGCCTCCAAAAAGTAACACTCTGCCTTATATTGGTTTTTATCATCCTCTGTCACTCCGGTCGGATGTAATTCATCAATCAAGCTCAAAAAATGGTGCACATAACCGATGTTATTATAACTGGCACTCCATATATTCAAGTTTGCCCGGTCTTCATTGTTACTTGAAGGAGAAATTGTTCCCCATGCCACCAACTGCGGCCAATACACATATTCGGGTGGAAATACTTTCTCATCGGTTGCCTGTTCAAAAGACTTAAGATAGAACGGATTCGTGCGAGGCACGCCGGCATAACAGGAATACAAAAAGCCCAATGTTGTTTCTTCATCCTTCATTGTATCGTCAAAATCTGCTTGTGCAGGCGGAATGACATCCAGATAATTGCATGATGCAAGGCAGCAGGAAACGATCAGGACCTGTGCCATTCGTGATATTTTAGATGTAAGTTTCATAATTCAATGATATTAAAATAGGTTTCTTCGAGTTAGAATGTAAATTGTACGCCCAGATTGAAAGTACGCTGCAAAGGATAGGAATTCCATGAAAGTTCCGGATCCCATAATTTGAACGGACTAAATACAGCCAGATTGTCTCCGCTGAAATATACGCGGCACATCGGAAAACGATATCCGACTTCCAGTGTTTTAAATCTTAGGAAATTTCCGTTCCGCACCCAGTAAGAACTGGCCTGTGTATTATTAGACACATCAGACTTGGTAGTACCCAAGCGGGGATAGGTAGCATTCGGATTCGGATTGTCAACCGACCAGTGGTCATCTGCAATCCACTGCATCAGGTTCCTGGCTAGTGTTTCGCCTTCCATTCCGTCGCCTCCACTTACAAGGAAAGGAGCGAAACCACTGTCAATCATAATCTTGCGTTTGGCAGAACCGTTGAAGAACACGCCAAAATCCAATTTCTTGTAAGTGACATTCAAACCGAAACCGTATTGAATACGCGGTATATTATTATATGGTGAAAGCATTACCTTATCTTCTTCGGTAATTCTGCCGTTACCATCGATATCACGATACTTGATATCACCGGGCATAATATTGGTACCGAGTTGCGACTGATCTGCCCAGTTGGCTATTTCTTCCTCACTTGTAAATAACCCTTCAGCCACATAACCTGTCAACGTATTCAGCGGTTTGCCGGTCTTAGTCTGCCACACATAAGGATAAGCTGGCTCATCCACATACTTATATTCATTTTGATTGTAAGTAAAGTTACTCCTGAAATCTACAGCCCAATCCTTACCAAATTGCTTCGACCAGTTGAGACTCAATTCAACACCGCTATTCGTCACTTCTCCGATATTGCTCCAAGGAGTCGAACCCCAATATCCCAACATGATCGGCCAGGAAGCACGTGACATCAGGATGCGATCGCGGACATCATGGAAGTAATCAAACGTAATATTCACCTGATTAAATAAAGACAAGTCCACACCGATATCAAATTTCTTCACATGTTCCCATCCGGCATCTTGTATAGACAATATTTCAAAGTTGGCTCCATTACGTTTCTGCTCATTGGTCGGAAGCCCAGTCCAGAAATCATACGCTTTTCCTATCCCAATCTGATTCTGATAGAGGAAATGAGGAGCTTTTCCGTTAAAATCATCACTTCCTACCAAACCGTAAGAAGCTCTTACCTTCAAATGATTGACATACTGCGACAATGGTTCCCAAAACTTTTCCGAGCTTACCACCCAACCGATAGAGGCTGCAGGGAAGAATTCAAAACGGGTACCGGAAGCCAAACGTTCGGAACCGTTATAACCGAAGTTAAATTCTAACAAGTAACGATTGGCATAGTCATAAGTGATACGTCCGGAATAGCCCTGGTTACGATTTGGTAATACATCATGACGATATTCACGCATCATATACATCATCATAGCTGTCAGGTTATGGTCACCAAAACTGCGTTTCCAGTCCAGACGAGCATCGAAATAGAAAGTCTGATCCGTATCACGACTGATACCGGACTGGCTCAGATACGGATCACCCGTCTGCAACAGTTGAGTATCATATTCATTTGTATCCGCATTCCACGAACCGTCTTTGGTTTTATAAAAATAAGGTTTGATAGAACGGTTGTAGGAAGATTGCGACCAATTCTTGAAGTTTACCAGTGCTTTCAAACTCAACCCTTCCGTTATAAACTTCAGATTCTGGTTCACACTCAAAGACGTGTTTAATGTGTTGAAATTAGTTTCTTTGAACGAGCTCATCATTTCGGCATACGGATTGACGCCAAAAGTACCCGGTTTTATTTCTGCCATACCGAAACGAATGAAGCCTTCGTCACCTTCTTGTTGTGGATAATAAGCGGGGAAGTCTACCGGATTGGCACGCATCACCTTCGCATACATGTCCGAAGTTGTATAGTTAGGGCCTTTAGAATTACCGATCTGCGCATTCATTCTCAAATCAAGTGTTGTGGTGTTCGTCACTTTATATGAGATATTATTCTGAAAAGTATATGACCAGTTATTGATATTACTATTATAGAAATAATCTTTAGGAGCATCAAGTAAGCCTGTATCATGATTAGCTTGCAAACTCATATAGTAAGTAACACGCGAGCCACCTCCCTGCAGATTGATGTTGGCACGTTGGTTAAAGTTCCCTTTCTTGAAAATCAGGTCATACCAATCTACATCAGGATACACGTATGGATTGGTTCCCAACTCTGTATACTTTATTTGTTCGTCACTATATTTAGGATTCGTAATTTTCGTCAGACTCCGGGCTTGTGCCGCTTCATTATAAGTCCGCATAAAGGTTGCCCCGTCAGCAAATTCTACTACATTCATCGGACGGAAATAAGAGGCTTCAAGTGAAACATTGATTCTGGCCTTCGTATTTTCTATACCATTTTTCGTAGTTACCAGCATCACACCGTTAGCTCCGCGATTACCATAAATAGCAGTTGCCGAAGCATCTTTCAGCAAAGAAAAACTTTCGATGGTCTCTGCCGGAATACGGTTCAGGTCACCTGCTGATATTTCAACCCCGTCCAGCAATATCAACGGAGTAGCCCTGCCACCGAACGTATTAATACCGCGAATATAGAAATCGGAAGTAGAACCCGGTTCACCACTCTTGGTAATCGAAACGATTCCTGACAGTTTACCAGCCAACGAACTGGTCAATGAAGAAGAAGGCATTTTCAGAGTTGCTCCCTTTACAGTGGTGATAGCACCAGTGACGGAGACTTTCTTCTGTGTACCTGCACCTACGACGACGACTTCATCCAGCATTTCGTTGTCTGACGACATTTTAATTGTCAAGACTCCGAGGTCACCTACCATCACCGTCTGTTTCTTATAGCCGATATAAGAGACTTCGAGTTCGGATTTGCTTGTCACTTTAATGGAAAAGTTACCGTCAAGGTCGGTGATGGTCCCCACCGTCGTTCCTTTCACCCGCACATTTACGCCAATCAGCGCTTCACCGGTGGAAGCATCGATCACGGTTCCCGTCAGCGTACGGGTGGGGGTATTTTGGTTCTGTTGAACGGATTCTGTCAGATTCTTATCTGACGAGATAGACGGACCTGTTGTGTCGGCCATGGCACAGAAAGGATAACTACTCATAAAACATATAGCCAAACCCAGGGGAACTATATGCCATGATCGAACACTTTGTTTCTTTAGTTTCATGATTGTTTATATAAAGATTAATAAAAAGGTTAACTAAAATTCTACCTGTCAATACCTGTCATTTTTTACCTGTCAAACAATTAATGCCTATTGAAAACTGAAAAATGGAATTTACCTTTTGCATATCTGACACGATAGCTGGTTCTTCTTTGGATTTTTCATGATACATTGTTTTAAGATTCAACTTGATCGTTTATTTATTATGTTCTTTCACGAATTACTGACACAAAAGTATAAAGGATAAAGAACAAACGATTCCGATCATGTGTATTATAGGTAGAATTTACGTTATTCCACCTCTTTGAATTATAATTCGACATGAAATAAAAGGAAGGAACTACATATTCCGGCTAATACTGTTCCTATGCCGCAATCGAACGAATACTAGCCAAACAACCGAATAGATATCAGCCAAAATCCGGAACACGACAGTACAACGGCTATCATTTTAGCACGAACATGACGAATATCTATAATCCGTTCAGCATACTAAATGCCCTTGATATGAATAAAATCCGCGATTACTGGTTCGCTACCGATGATTTACCAAAGCGGATACCTCACAATCAAAGAATATAATAAAAGAATGGGGACCTATCTGCTCGACTTCCCAAACAATGAAGTACGAAAGGGATTCCTTTCCATACTGGCTACCAACTATATGAAGCCGAAAAGCAAGGAAGTAACAAGTTAGATAACAGATGCCGTAATGGATCTTGAACACCTACGTTGATAAAAAGCGCTCTATATACTCGGAAGGCAACATGCCGAACTCCTTTTTGAAACAAACACTGAAATACTTGGGATCACTGAACCCGACAGCGTATGCAAGTTCGGAGATACGAACAACATTTCCCTTTTCCTCCATAATCCGGCAAGCTGCCTTGAGCCGGACGTTGCGGATAAAGCCCGAAGTATTGAGTCCGGTAAGCGATTTCAGTTTCTTATATAAAGTAGACTTGCTGGTCAGCATTTCTTCCGCAAATCGCGGTTGGTCGAAATCGCTATCTGCCAGATGACTGTTCACACAATCAATGGCACGTTGCATGAAGTCCTCATCCAAGCTAGTGTAGTTCAAGTCTTTCACTTCAAATACCAATTGGTTTTTAAAGTCGTGCGCCATGCGTTCCTTGTATTTCAGCAGATTGCGGATACGCGCATGAAGCACTGCCAAGTTGAAAGGCTTGGCTATAAAAGCGTCCGCACCTACTTCGTAAGCTTCGGCACGGTCTTCTTCCTTGTTCTTTGCCGTCAGCAGAATAACCGGGATATGGCTGATTTCAAGGTTGCCTTTCACATATTTGCAGAATTCGATGCCATCCATTTCGGGCATCATCACGTCGGACACAATCAGGTCTATGTCTTCATTCTCAAGGATAGTGACGCCTTCTTTCCCGTTTTCGGCTTTGAACACATTGTACTCACGACTTAAAAGTTTCACCATCAATTGCAGCAATTCTTCATTGTCTTCTACCACCAGGATGGAATGTGCTTTCGCTTCATTTTCCTGTTCCGTTTCTTCCGCATCGTCCATTATCTCTCCAAGAGCCGCCGTATGCTGAATCGGCAGGATAACTTCATCATCTATTTGTTCATCGCGGTAATAAGAACGGTCTATAGGGATTCGCACAATAAATTCCGTTCCCGCATCGACTTCACTCACTACACTAATGGTACCTTCATGCAGTTCTACCAGATCTTTAGTTAAGGAAAGTCCGATACCTGTGCCGATGGTATTAAACTTACGATAATCGCCTTCATAAAAACGTTTGAACAGCGTCTTTTGCCTGTCTTTAGAGATACCTTTTCCATTATCTTTTATCTTCAGCAAGACGAAATCTTTATTCTCGTCATACAACAGGGTGACTTGTATAAATCCTCCTTCTTTGTTATATTTAGCAGCATTGGAAAGAAGATTATAAAGAATCTTATCGAGCTTGTCCGTATCAAAATATCCGGTGATTGATTCGGGCACACACAATATAGAGAAGTGGATTTTGCGTTTCTTGACTAACGGGTGGAAGCTTTCCGCTTCATTCTTGACGAAAGCCGCAATGTCGCCCAGAGAAACACGAAGTTTCAGATTGCCCGTCTCCGCCTTACGGAATTCAAGAATCTGTTGAAGCAGGCGTATTAACCGCTGGATATTGCTGTTCATCACAACGTAAAGGTCATTGTGCAAAGGAGCCTGCATTTTCAGTTCATCCACTGTAGCCGAGATAATGGTAAGAGGAGTGAGCAGTTCATGCGTAATGTTGGTGAAAAATTGTAGCTTGGCATGGTTCAGCTCTTCTGCTTTCGCCTTCTCCATCTCACGAAGCTGCAATTGATTCCTCAGCAACATACGATTGCGCGCCATCCGGTAGAAAAAGAAGATAATGCCTAAAGTTAAGATGGCATAGAGGAGAAAAGCCCACCAGGTGGCCCAGAACGGTGGCAGCACAACGACGGTCAGCTCGCGGATATATCCGCTCCACACTCCGTTTTCGTTGGTAGCTTTCAGTTGGAAAGTATAGGTTCCGCTCGGCAAGTTGTTGTAATAGGCAAAGCGGCGGTTGGCATCAGTGTATTGCCAGTCGCGATCGAAGTTGACGAGGCGGTAGGCATATCGGTTGAGTTCGGGATTCTTATAGGTGAGGGCGGCAAATTCAATACTGAAATTATTGTATTTTGCCGGTAACTTTATTTGGTTGGTATAGGTAGGCATTACTGGAGATATCTCTTGCTGCAAATTGACAGGCAGGCTGCCAAACGGGTGATTGAATACTTTGATGTCAGTAATCAGGAAATTGGTCTCACGGGATGAAATTTCCATCTTGTCGGGTGAGAAACTATTATATCCTTTGTTCCCGCCAAAGAAGAGTTCGCCGTCGCGGCTACAGGATGCATTAACTACGAAATTATCCTGCAATCCGTCGGCTGCCGTATAGACACGGGTAGAAAAATCAGTGCCCACAGCTGCCACCATGAGATTAATTAAACCAGAATTGGTACCCAGCCACAGGCCTCCGCCTTTGTCTTCTTCAATGCTCAGAATAACATCACCCGGAATACTGTATTGCCGGTTCTTTTCTTCAAACTGATTGCTATTTCTATCGTACATATACAGTCCGCCACCTTCCGTGCCCGCCCAAAGACGATTGAAACGGTCGATATGCAGACAGAATGCGGCATTGGTTTTCAACTTTCCGTTTCGTAAACTGAAGTTCTCGAATTTCAAAGTGGAAGGATGGTGCACATCTCCGGTGATATGGATCAATCCCAGATTGGAAGTTGCCACCCAGTAACTATTGTTCGTGTCCCGAATAATCTCACGGACATAAATCTGACCGGCAGTCAAACTATCGGTAAACTGCATTTTATCAAAACAATAGCCTGTTCCGTTTGCCAATCGTACGCCCAGCCCACTGCGCGTACCAACCCAGCAGTTTCCTTCCCAATCTTCATACAATGCCGAAACGCTGTATGAATGGATAAAATCCGTATTCTCGCTTGTCAAGTTCTGTACTTTTTCACCTTTTCGATAGACAAGCACTCCTCCGTTGTAGATACCAAACCAAAGTTCTCCGTTCTTCTTACGTTGCATCACAGTGGTGAGTGAAGATAATGTGGGTATCTCCGAAAACTCCGGTATATGGGTATACATTTTCAGCTTTCCCGTAGCATATTCCTGACAAGCGAGACCGTAGGTTCCCACTCCAATCCACAAATTTCTGTCGGAATCTGCAAATAACACACGTACTGAAGTCGCGGGAATATCTTCATCTCCTATATGAAGAGTATGAAGGTTGAACAACGGTCGACGAGTATCAGTCATCAAAACTCCTCCGCCAATTGTTCCCAGCCACATATTATCCTGATTGTCGCGCAAGATGGAATTAATCTCATCAGTAGGTAAAAGATAAACGGACTTTCCTGATTTATAGTTAATAAATGATTCGAGATTCCCGAGTTCCAGAATACTCAGTCCGCTACGCGTTCCCACCCATAAGGAATTTGTATGTATATCTTCGGATATATCATATACAATATTATCGGACAGACTGGTGTCATTTCCGTTCTCATGCAAATAACAAACATAAGAAACCCGTTCCATGTCTTTGGGATGTTCAAGCCTGAACAGCCCGTATCCCCAACTACCTACCCAAATATTCTTTCTGCTGTCTTCGTAAATCACATGCGACGAATTTTGTTCATTGACTTTAGGATACGCTTCTACCCTGCCGGTGGAAGAAGAATAACGGAACAGCCCTTGTGCCCATGTACCAATCCAAAGATCACCTTCGGAATCTTCTACCAGAGATTTGATAGTAGCATATTGCACCTTTCCCTCCCCGAAATCATAGCCACATGACTCAAATATATCCTTTTCAGGATTGTAGCGGCACAGCCCCGCGTCCGTACCCACCCAAACCGTATTATCACGCGTGACGCAGATAGACGAGACAACATTATTGGGAATGGAAGGATAAAGGTATTTACGAATCACACCGGTTTTCTTATCAAGCACGTTCAACCCTTCATTGGTTCCTATCCACAGATTATAATTATTGTCGTCGACAAGAGCGGAAATACTATTGTTTGTCAACAATTCCGGAGAGTAAAGGTTTGATTTATAGACCCTGGTCTCATAACCGTTGTGGCGGCACAAGCCATTACGGGTGGCAAACCACATAAATCCGTCTTTGTCCTGATAAACCTTCTGTACCTCATTGGTGGGCAAGGCATACGGAGCGGAAAGTTGTTTGAACTTCAAGTTATATATAAGATTCTCTGCCGCCGGCAACGCCAAAGGCAGAGTTCCCATAAGCAAGATTACGAGAACTACCTTATGGATAAGATCAAAGATATTTGTGTTTCTCATATTATCAAATTTTATATAAAGTCAAAACTACAAATATTTTTTAAAGAAACAATACCGGCAGAGTATCTATTTATAATTTTTCCCATTCAGGTGGATTCACCTTCATCAAATGACGTACAAAAAAATCAAAACGTTTGTGTTCGCCGTAGCTTTCCCCCATTGTGTGGCGTGCACCAGGGACCACCACCAACTCAAAATTCTTATTCGCCTTTATTAAAGCATTCACCACCTGCATAGTAGAAGCCGGGTCAACATTGTCATCCAATTCGCCCACCACCAGCATCAACGGACGACTCAACAGATGAGCATTCTCCACATTAGACCCCTCTTTATACTGCTCACCGACAGGATACCCCAGCCATTGCTCATTCCACCAAATCTTATCCATCCGGTTATCATGACATCCGCAAGCGGAATAAGCAGCTTTGTAGAATTCCGGATAGAACAACACGGCAGTCATCGACTCCTGTCCTCCGGCAGAGCATCCGTAAATGCCGACACGATCTATATCCATGTACGGATACTTCTTAGCCGCTGCCTTTATCCACGCGATATGGTCAGGCAGACCGGCATCCTTCAGATTCCTGTAGCACACATTCTCGAAAGCACGCGACCGGAATGAAGTCCCCATTCCATCTACCATGACAACGATAAATCCCAATTCGGCAATGGCCGACATATAATAATTGTTCGGAGTGAAGGTTTTAGGAACATACTGGTCGCCGGGACCTTGATAAATATATTCGAGTACAGGATATTTCTTATGCGGGTCAAAGTTGGTAGGCCGGATAATAATTCCCCACATATCCGTTTTCCCGTCACGCCCTTTGGCGGAGAAAACCTCCGGTGCTTTCCAACCTGCCGCTTTCAGCCGGCTGATGTCCGCCGTTTCGAGGGGCATCACCACCTTACCATTATCCGAGACATTGCGCAATACGGCTACGGGAGCTTTATCAACCATAGAATACACATCTACCAGATAGTTCATATCATCAGAAAACCAGGCCTTGTGCATTCCTTCTTCCGGCGTAAGACAAACCAGTTTTTTTCCTTCAAAATCAATGCGATAATAATGAATCAGATACGGGTCTTCACCTTTCCGCATGCCATTGGCCGAAAAATAAATCTGTTGGCGTTCCTCATCGACACGAAGCACTTCACGTACATACCATTCTCCTTTGGTAATCTGACGAACCGGCTGCGCTGTAGCACGATCGTACATATACAAATGATTCCAGTTGTCACGCTCGCTCATCCAAATCATGCGCTTGCCATCCTTCAGGTCATGACGAAAGCGACGACTATAATTCACATACTTATCGCTGGTTTCCTCGACTAGTGCGCGAACTGTCCCGGTTTCGGCCGAAAGTTCAAGTACACGATAGATCTGGTGTCCACGCTGATTGTACTCAAAAGTAAGGGCACGACTATCCGTATTCCACATAAGCCCTGTCAATTCGTATTGCCTGTCAAACAGTGCCGTCTCGGGAATAATGCTTCGTCCAGTTTCCACTTCGTAGATACAGGGGACGCGGAAAGGGAGTTCGTCGCCCGGTTTTGCGTATTCCTGCTTGTGGAGTTTTGGTTGCAGTTGGTCTGCCGGCGAAGACTCTACATAATAGACATAACGCTTTTCCACAGGGCGGATTTTGCAAGAAGCAACCTTTTTACTATCCGGCGACCAACGGATGTATGCCGAGTAATAGTTTCCCAACGTACCATCAAAACTGAGTTGTCGTTCTTTTCCGGTGGCAGCCTCCTGCACATAGATGTTATCATTCTTGATATATGCTTTATATTTATGGTCGGGAGAGAATACGGGAGCCGCTACTTTCTCATCATCCCTATCCATCCAATGACGTTGCCTGGACGGAGCCTGCGCGTAATCTTTCTCTTCTAGAAGGTCGCTACTGATTGTATATTGCCATCTCTTTCCTCTAAACACAAACCTAAGTACATTGGGCGAATGGTCAAACGACAATTGTTCCAAATAGACTGCATTGGCTTTTATTCCCTGACCGGAAATCCGATTCAAATGAACAATCATCTTCTGATGGTCAAAAAGTTCTTTCCTAGTCTGTGTATCCGCATCGACTATCACATAGAGGGGACCCTGCTCCGTATTTTTCACATACCAGAAAGAATGCGTTCCCTGAATCCAGTTCGGATTCACATTGGAATAATAGACCTTCTTTGCACTAAACTTACTGCCGAGTGAATAGGCACGACGATAATCCTCTACCGTTCCCTGTGCAGACAATAGTGATGTACAGAACAATAATCCGATGAATAATATCCATTTAGAACAACTCATATTTTTTATTAACAGTCCCATTATTTTATTACAAACAACTTCCAGTCCGTCCGGCATCTCACTTGATGATAATTTTCTGATCCAGCAGTCCATTGATATACACACATAAAACTCCTTTCTTATAGTCTATCCGCAAACGAACGTTCTCATACTTTTGCGGAGCATACCAATGGCCACCAGTTCCACGTGGTTTTGTATTCCAGCAATCCGATGTTCCGAATACATTCGTACTGACGTATGATTTTCCTTTATATCTGATTTCGGGTTTCATCGTCTGCCCGTTCAGGTAATATTCCAGATCACCGGCCTGCAACAGCCTGCCTTGATAATTGTCCGCATCAAGCGTAATCGTCCGTTCCCAAACAAAAGACTTTGCCGGGTTGAAAGCCGGCACCTTGCCCGTCGCGGATGCTGTTACTCTCTTTCGTTCTTTACCGGAGAATCCCTTGAAATCGCAAGCAATTCCCGTAGAATATCCCTGCGGGCGGATTTGGCTGACAATCCAATCATAATAATCACCATACATCCAAGTCAACCGTAGCGGAGAATGCTCCGAATCCGGCAGCATATAAGGACGGATATTATTCAACTGCGAGTTTTCCGTAACCACCTCTTTAGCATGAATCCCGCCCTTCTCATTCAAGGCAAACTTCACAATCTCATATACCCTGCCATATTTTCCTTCGATGGGTAACGAACAATATACCATATTTGTATTCGCAGGGTCGATAGCCATACCGGCACTATAGCATTTCTCCAGATTCGGAGTCTGATGGAAATGTCCTCCGGCATTGGCAAGGAAAGTCTTTTTCCACTCCTGTCCGTTCCACTTTGCGTAATAGTAATCATGAGATTCCTTGTCATTACTGATACGCACCATAGCTATCACCGGATTGCCTTTTTTATCGGAAGTAACTTGCCATACCCAGTCACGTTGTCCGGACGGATTGTCCACTATCGTCAAAGGATATCGGGCGAGATACTCCGCAGTCTTGTCCACTTTAAACATACCGTCGGAAATCGTCGAAAGAACGGTTCCCTTGACATCTTTCAACTGTAACGTATGAATATCGATATAATTGAAATAAAGGTAATTGGGAAGTTCATTGTCAGGATGTCCGGTTGTATAGGTCAGATAAATTCTGTCCTTTCCGTTGGACATATATTTGGCATACGGGCGGGCTCCGGTGGACTTCACCATCTGATACGGTCCCCACACGACATTGACTTCATCTTTCTCATCCGGCAATGACAGTTTGGCAATAGTGGGATGCCATCCGATTCCACGCCAACACAAATAAATGTGTTCGGGGTCGTCCGAAAGAATAAACGGAGAGGGATAGGTTGTGTTATTTTTCGTCTTGATCATCTTTTCTTCTCCCAAAGTTGTGATGTCTCCCGGATTCCGGGAAACCCTGTAATAGAAACAAGGCTCATCCGTATGTCTCGAATAGAAAATCATAATCCTTTCATCGGGCAATACAAGGAAAGTGGGATTGTTATGGTCGTCCGGCTGGAAGTAGGAGCGAATCAACACTTCATCCTGTTTCTTCTTTTTAAAGTCATACTGCATCGCCTTGATATTGCCATGAATGTCGATATAGCCGATATATGTCATATTGATAGTCCCTCCCTTGTTTTCATAATGCAAGGCACGAGGATCGGCAAACCAGCACCAGGCTCCCTCGGTAGTCACCGGATAGCCTCCGCCGGTAGGAACATTTTCTATATTTTCAGCATACAGCCGAATAATGGATATACAGAAAAATAATAAAATCAGAATAATCTTTCTTTTCATGGTAGTAGTATGTTTCCTTATTATATATCAAATATTCGAACGAGTTTTATATCAATTACTCGAACGAGATGTTTTTCTGCTCTCCGTTAGTCAAACTGATTGTCACTTGTCTCTTATCTTCTGATACGTTGACGGACTGCACCGGGTTCAGTTCTTTTTTAGAAAAGCCTTTCTTTCCGTTTCCTTTCTTCCACAACTGGAGTGTCACGTAGATTTTGTCACCGGACAACCGGTCGGAAACCATATTCAATGCACATTTAGTACTGACAGGATGTAATCCTTCCGGATATACCGTATATACTTTCTCCCAACCTGCCAATGGTATCATCGCCAATTCATACTCTCCATTAGAAATCACCGGAATCTCCTTCTTATTCACCTTGCAATGTGTTTCCTTCAGTTCCGTGTTCAAGCGAGGCAATGAGTAATGCCCCAGACAAATCTCTGTCGGTTCCGAAACGGATACTTTATCCACCCGCAGAATTCCATCCGGTAGAGGAATATCCGCCAACTGATATTTCACGCAACTATCCGTTTCGAGCACAGCATCACGACGATAAATACCATTCTCGAAGCTTTTGAAAGTATACAGCCGCAACACTTCCCATTCTCCTTTCTTATTCTTTGTTCCATAATTCATGGAAATTTCTCCGTTCTTTCCGTCTGCCATCCAGGGGAATTCCGTATGATAAGCCAATTTGTTATAGTTCTCCGTACTACGGAACTTCTGCCAGTCTTTTGCCACCGTCTCATGACACCATGAGCGCATTTCAGAGCCACCGCAATTCGGATAATTGGTTATCAACAAGTTTGTTGCCGGTTGGAACTTATTATACACCTTTCCTTTTTCCAGTTCTTTCTCCCAAGGACCGTTGTTTTCTGTAGCCGACCAATATTTGGAACTTTCCGGCAACAACAGACTAAGGAAAGCCTTTCCGCACCAATACACACTTCCCCGACAACTATAAATCTGAACAGCAGGAGCAAAAGGACCGTAAAAGCCCATAGTCGGAATACCCTCTTCCAGAAATTCAGGACTTTCCAAAAACTGCATCAACGTAGCAGAGGCAATTCTTCTCATCCATCCGTAATTTACATCACCGGTCGCGTCATATTCATATAAGGATAAAGGAGCGGTTGCAGCAAAACGATAGCAAATGCTTCTCCCCCACATATTCATTCGCCCGTCACGACTAAACATGAATGGATAATTGCCAACCATATCATGCTGGTTTTTCAAGAACTGCGCTGCGTATTGAGGATATTGTTTCTTTCCGAACATTTCCGCCCAGACAGGTCCGTAAGTCTGATAAGCCCATGCACTATAATAATCGTATGCCGGAGCATCATTGTACCAACCTTCACCCCGGTATCGAGCCAGAAGTTTCTCCAGATTCGACTCCAGATAGCTGTCATTCACAACATATCCCTGGTCTTTCAGAAAACTCAAAATAAATACATTGAAAAACATCCAGTTGGAACCGATAGTAGGTCCTTCTCCATAACTCAACATGGTAGCAGCCAACGCATCTTTCTGTTCTTTTGTCAGAGG
This sequence comes from Bacteroides sp. 2_2_4, assembly GCF_000157055.1. Taxonomy (NCBI): domain Bacteria; kingdom Pseudomonadati; phylum Bacteroidota; class Bacteroidia; order Bacteroidales; family Bacteroidaceae; genus Bacteroides; species Bacteroides sp. 2_2_4. The sequence goes on from NZ_EQ973362.1 coordinate 210,155, forward strand.
ATTCCATAACACTTCCTGTGCCGCTTTCATAGAGATTGCCAACGAGCCCAGTTCCAGTAATGTCTGACTGGGTCCCCCCTTACGATGCGGAATAAAGCTCCGGCTTTCCGGATTAGATATATTTATCAGTTGATGGCGATAATAATCCGTCACCTTTATCCCGTTCATTTCCAGTTCGGGATTATCTTTCAAAAGGGGGGCAGCAACGAACAAGGTACGTGCAAGTCCTTCCAGTTTTGCTACCGGAATCTGCTCTTCATTTCGCGGATATGTCTTTTCCAGCTGTTTCGGGAAATACATCTGGTCGTCCAGTGTATGTATATAATCGAATGCGCCTTTTAACAGATATTCGCCCGCTTGAATCCAGTGCCGACGTGTCATACCCGTATAAGGGCTTTTTTGATAGTCCGGTTGCCGAACAGTGAATATATTCTCTTGTGCAATAACGACAGAAATTCCTGCTGACAAAATTAAGAACGATAATAGTAACGCGAGTTTTGCTTTCATGGCAGCTATATGTTTATAATGTTAGATTCATCGCAAAAGTAAAGCTTTATAAACAGAACTCCGTCCAATAACCGTTCATTTAAATCCAATTTTAAGTCAAAATATCGTTTCTAGCATCAATTGAACGATAATCAGCCCTCTTTGACGGATATACATCCTTTTTTCCAGAAAAGACCATTTATCTTTGCAATACAATAATTAAACCAATACATTGAACATGAAACATTTGCATTTCAAACTCTTCCTATTCTGCTTATGCCTCATCGGGACAATACAAATGACAGCGCAAAACAGAAAATCGCATAATCCGATATTACCCAGTTTCCATGCTGATCCTGAAATATTATATTCACAGCAGACGAAGCATTACTATATCTATCCCACAAGCGATGGATTTCCCGGTTGGGGCGGGAGTTATTTCAAAGTCTTTTCATCGAAGAATCTGAAATCATGGAAAGAGGAGAAAGTCATTTTAGACATGAACAAAGATGTATCATGGGCGAATGGCAATGCATGGGCACCTTGCATCGAAGAAAAGAAAATAAACGGAAAATATAAATACTTCTTTTATTATAGCGCAAATCCTGTCACCAACAAAGGCAAGCAAATAGGAGTAGCCACGGCAAATTCCCCTTTAGGCCCATTCACCGATTCGGGGAAACCAATTATCACTTCTTCTCCCGTAGGGCGGGGACAGCAAATTGATGTGGACGTATTTACCGACCCTATATCAGGTAAAAGTTATCTCTATTGGGGGAACGGCTATATGGCAGGAGCCGAACTCAATGACGACATGATGTCTGTCAAAGAAGAAACCATCACGGTGATGACTCCCAAAGGCGGGACTTTAGAAACGTATGCATTCCGGGAAGCTCCTTATGTATTCTTCAGAAAAGGAGTTTATTATTTCTTATGGTCTGTGGATGACACAGGTTCCCCAAATTATCATGTAGCTTACGGTACAAGCGACTCTCCATTAGGACCTATCCAAGTTGCCAAAGAACCGATTATCCTGATCCAATCTCCTAAAGAAGAAGTTTATGGTCCGGCACATTGCTCGGTTCTTCAAATTCCTAACAAGAAAGACAGGTGGATTATCGTCTATCACCGTATTAATAAGGAGTATCTGAAACATGGACCGGGATGGCACCGAGAAGTGTGCATGGATTGGATGGAATTTAATGAAGACGGAACAATCAGACAGGTAGTTCCTACACCCTAATCCCGTTATTTAGCTTTATGGTAAAAGGAATAGGGGGATTTGGCCCAAAACGCGGGGAAGATTCAGTCAAATTTTAAATGAATAAATCTTCTCCCGTATCTGACAAAAGCACAAGACGGCGTTTCCATAGATATTCCTTTTATTTGCAAAGTTAAAATCATCATACTATATTAATCCTAAAATAATATCAGATGAAAAATGTTCTGACTATCGCATTACTTATTTCTACCAATATGGTAGGGAATGCGCAACTTAATCATGGTTATCCGATAGACCCGGTATCCTTCACTTCCGTGACAGTGACAGACAGTTTTTGGGGACAACGCCTCAAAGCAAGCCGTGAAGTGACCATACCTCTGGCATTCAGCAAATGTGAAGAAACCGGAAGATATGAGAATTTCGTGAAAGCAGCCCATCCAAGCGATACATACAAAGTGGAAGGACTCTCCTTTGACGACACGGATGTCTACAAAACCATCGAGGGAGCCAGTTACTCGTTGCAGACTTACCCGGACAAGAAATTGCAAAAGTACATTGACAGCGTACTTGTGATCGTTGCTGCTGCACAAGAACCGGACGGATATCTATATACTGCCCGTACGATGAATCCCAAACACCCGCATAATTGGGCGGGAAAAGAACGTTGGGTAGCCGTGGAAAACCTTAGTCACGAATTTTACAACTTAGGACACATGATAGAAGGTGCGGTTGCACATTATCAAGCTACGGGAAAACGTAATTTTCTTGATATTGCTATCAAATATGCTGACTGCGTCTGCCGGGAAATCGGAGACGGAGCACAACAGAAAAAGCTGGTTCCCGGACATCAAATAGCAGAAATGGCACTGGTTAAACTGTATCTCGTGACAGGTGACAAGAAATATCTCGACCAAGCCAAGTTCTTTTTGGATGCGCGCGGATATACCAGTCGGAAAGATGCCTATAGCCAAGCGCACAAACCGGTTGTAGAACAAGATGAAGCTGTCGGGCACGCAGTCCGTGCCGCCTATATGTATTCCGGCATGGCAGATGTGGCGGCCATTACAGGTGATAGTAGCTATATCAAAGCCATTGACAAGATTTGGGATAACATCGTCTCCAAGAAGATCTACGTCACAGGCGGCATCGGCGCACGACACGCCGGAGAAGCTTTTGGCAACAATTACGAACTCCCTAATTCTTCTGCCTATTGTGAAACCTGCGCAGCCATCGGTAACGTATATATGAACTATCGCCTTTTCCTGCTGCACGGCGATGCGAAGTATTTCGATGTATTGGAACGTACATTATATAATGGCTTAATTTCCGGAGTATCATTGGACGGTGGTTCCTTCTTCTATCCTAATCCGCTGGCTTCCAATGGTAAATATAGTCGCAAGCCGTGGTTCGGTTGCGCCTGTTGCCCTTCCAATGTCAGCCGTTTCATCCCGTCACTTCCCGGCTATGTGTATGCAGTCAAAGACAATCAGGTATATGTCAATCTATATCTTTCCAACAAAGCCGAATTGATAGTCAATAAGAAGAAAGTCGTGTTGGAGCAGGAAACAGGATATCCCTGGAATGGCGACATCCGTGTAAAAGTGGCACAAGGCAATCAAGAGTTTGCCCTGAAGCTCCGTATCCCGGGATGGGTACGCAACGAAGTTCTTCCAAGCGGCTTGTATAGCTATGCAGACAATCAGAAGCCGACTTATCGAATAATCGTGAACGGACAAGAGACTGCAAACACGCTAAATAACGGTTATTTAAGTATTGAACGCAAATGGAAAAAGGGAGATGTGGTGAAAATTCATTTTGATATGCTTCCCCGTATCGTAAAGGCAAATGAGAAGGTAGTTGATGACAAAGGGAGAGTCTCCGTCGAACGTGGACCGATTGTATATTGTGCAGAATGGCCGGACAACAAATGCAATGTACATACCGTACTTTTAAATCAGCATCCCCAATTTAAGGTCGTTGAGAAACCGGAACTTCTCTATGGTATCAGCCAACTAAAAACTGACGCGCAGGCTTTAAGTTACGACAAGAACGGTAAATTAATCACCAAAGATACAGAACTTACACTTATTCCTTATTATGCCTGGGCTCACCGTGGCGAAGGCGATATGAAAGTATGGCTACCGATTGACGTAAGTGCCGCTTCCGCACTCCCGCAGGAAGTTCAGAAATGGGAAGATAACGGATTCTTCAAGAACTAAAGACTACAAACCAGACATGAATATAACTCCATTCTGTCAAGTACCTTTGCTTATGCACGGTACTTGACAGAATCAAACAAAATGTCGAACTATGACTACAACAAGAAGAAACTTTTTGAAAAAGGCCTGTATAAGTGGAATTTGCCTTTGTGGATTCAGTACCATACTTGGAAGTGAAACATTCACACCAAAGACTCCCTCAAGTGAAACACCCAATAAGAACGAAATAATGTTCCTAAAGTGGATCACTGAATTATTGGAGAATCTGGAGAATAGCCATTTGACAGAGGCACAGTTGCGCCAAATTGTCAAATCATCATCCATCGCGCACCATCACAATCTGGAAATGGACACTATGTTAACTCCCTTCAAAGGCCATCTGGATAACTTTATTGAATTTATAGAAGAAAAATGGGGGTGGAAAGTCAGTTATGAAGACAGTAACAAGCAAGTGCTTATTGTTGACGAGGACAAGCCATTTTGTGTATGTCCATTATTACAAAAAGAGAAGGAAAAGAAGTTCCCGGCCTTATGTTATTGTTCGGAAGGATTTGCTGAAAGAATGTTCACTATCGTATGCAACCATCCTGTAAATGCAACTGTCATTTCTTCTATCCAGCGGGGAAATAACAAATGTATCTACAGGATAGTACTCAATCCATAACCTTATACCCTTTCCCCAATAAGATGCTTTATCGGTAAATGTACTTTGTTATTGCGTTTTCATTTTCTTTTGATACTCACTTGGCGTAATGCCAAACACTTCTTTAAATGAAGTCGTAAAATGCTTGTGATCACTATATCCCAGCGCCATGACCACTTCGGCGATAGTAACCGTTTTATTCTCCAACATCCGGCAGGCATGTCTCATCTTGATATCTTTGATAAAATCCAACGGTGTCTGTCCGGTCATCGCTTTTATCTTTCTCGACAAAGTAGAACGTGACACATTCAGTTTATCCGCCAACATCACGACATCGAGTTTAGGGTCGGACATGTGTTCCTCTACGATTCTTAAAGCTTTCTCTATAAGCTGTTCATCCGACGAAACAAAACCAATATCCGATATCGAACCGGCCTTCGCTTGAACTTTACTGATTTCCGGTCGTATCTGCATACGTTCCCTTTCTACCAGCATCCGGTTATTTTCCTGTTTGATCCGCTGAAGATAGAGATGCAGCATGGTCCATAAAATACCAATAGCAATGAGGACATATAATGTATATGCCCACCATGTCTCATAAAAAGCAGGTAAACGATGAATGGTAAATTCCGTCACTTTATCGCTCCATAATCCATTCTTATCAGTAGCTTTTACTTGAAACACATACTCTCCCTTACTCAAATTGGTGTAGAAGGCCGAGTTTCTACCTTCCTCCAAATATACCCAGTCATTATCGACGCTTCCCAATCGATAAGCATAACGCACCTGCTGCAAATGATGGTAATCAAGAGAAGAAAAATTAATTTCCAGGCTTTGGTCATCGGGATTCATACGAACGGACTGCCTCAATGGATTTTCCTTCCTGTCGTTATCCCAAATGCTCTTTCCCTTTATCTTAATATCTGTAATATAAGTAGTCACTTGTTCCGGAATACTTTCGAGCTGTTGAGAGGAAGGAATAGAAATAATACCGGAGATCCCTCCGAAATAGAGTTCCCCTTTCCTGTCATAATAAGAGGCATGTGATAATAAACGATTCAATAAAAAATCAGAAGTACCGGTACGGTAACTTCTATAAGCGCCATTCTTTGGATTATATTCTCTCACAGCCTGATTCGTTACAATCCATACATGATTATAGTTGTCCACAATCACATTATTAATGATATTCCCCTTCATGCCGCAAGCAATGCTATGCTCCGCAGTTTCTTTGCGCCCGGCATCATACATCAATATTTCTCCTTCGCTTGTCCCCAACCATAGTTTGCCGTCGGTCGTTGCATCCATACAAGTGAAGTCCTTTTCCAAAGGAAACAATTCCGTATATTTATCCTGTCCTACTCTATATATTCCTTTTCCCCTGACTGCCGCCCATATCCGTCCGTCACTCGTCTGCGTAATCCCCGACACATTTCCAAGTTCATCGGATATGACTTCAAGCGTTCCGGTCGGTATATGATATACATATAGACCGGTCGTGGTACCCACCCACAAATTCTTTGCCGAATCCTCGAAGAAAGAAGATGTCTCTCCCGGATTTCCGGTTACCTCACCGATTTGTATGCAGAGTTCCTCCTTCATTTCCATATTTTCCTGACTTAGTCCGTAAATGACAGAACCATAAGGCATAGCCCATACCATACCCGGAACATGAGAAGGAATCAGGTTGCGCACTTCCCACAAAGGAAGATTCTTAGTTCCCCCGTTTCTTAAATAATACCCCATCCGGTCAGTTCCCGCATCATAGACATACAAGCCATAACGTTCTTGCGAAAACCAGAACACTCCTTTACTATCCATACACAATGAGATGATAGCCGGATTTGCCTTTATCTGTTCTCTTAAAGCCGGTAAAGTATATTTCTTTATAAAATGCTTACGAATATCAATAATGAAACTCTCCATATCAAAAGCCGACACCCACAATTTTCCGTCCCTGTCTTTATAGATTTCATAAAGCATCTTATTGCCAGGAATAAGGAATGAAGAGGTATCCACCTGTTCGAGCATCTTATCTTCTGTGATGCAAAATGCGAAAAGGTCTTTTTTGGTAGTAACCCATAAATAATGGTAGATGTCGTCCTGTACCATGTGATAGGTGTCTCCCGTGGTTTCGCCTGTCACGTCCACAGGAAGCGGTTGCGGAGTATATGCGCGTTCCGGAGATGGTGCCTCCGGATTAAAACGGACAATACCCTTTCCCCAAGTCCCCAGCCAATAACATTGATGTGTTTCGTCCCAGATGATTTTCTCAATATCCCGATATTCTTCATTATGGAAATAAGGTTCGAAACTATCTGTCGCCTTATTCAGTTTATACATTCCGCCCTGTGTAATGGATATCAGCAGATTATCCTTTTTATCTTCATAAACAGTATAAACAAACTGTGGAGAACGGTTGTACGTCATCGGATACCGTTTGACCATTTCCCCATTAGCCTTGTATCTGAATAAAGCCCCGGCCACGCTTACCCAAATCGTGCCATCCTTGGTTACATTAATAGAGAACACATTTTTGTCTGACAGTTCTTCCATATTGACAGGAGTAATCCGGTATGTTGCCTTATCCAGCATGTAAGCCCCTTTGAATGTTCCGAACCAGATATGTTTCTCATGGTCTTCATTAATGTAAGTGATGTAATTATCCTTCAGCAGTCCGTAATGAAACAGGTCGGAACGGAACACACGGACATCATATCCATCATCCCGGCATAACCCATTAAAAGTGCCATACCATATATAGCCATCGCTATCCTGAAATATGCGGTGAATAGCCTTGACCGGCAATTTCTCCAGTGAGGGAATATCCTTCACCACAATTTCCTGCGCGCAAGTGATACTCATGAAGCAAGTCCGAAGTAATAAGAAGAGGAATATATAGTTCAGTCGTGAAAAATAATAGATATGTCTGGTGTTCATAGTCTGATTCTTTAATATTTGATACGGCAAATATATCAAAAAAGCTTCAACCTTGGTGCAAGGTTGAAGCTTTTCTCTATTAATGACTAATACCTATTGAAAGTTACCTATTTCTTATACTGCCAAATACCATAAGTAAACATATCCGCATTTTTCAGCGGTTTCTGTCCATCCGGGCGGAACCACTGCCCGATATTTACAAACGGTGTGAGAACCACTTCCACATCACTCCCCTTATACAGGGCTTTTGTCCGATAGACAGGTCCCAATATGTTGGAATAAGGTTTGTCCATAATCGTAGGCTTTGCATCTACATCCACCTGAATATCCCTTTCCATATTTACATCATCATTACAAAGCTGTTTATTCCACACCATATCCAGGCAATAAACCACAGGGCCGCGTAAGAAAGCGTATGGTATTTTATCGGTCGGTTCTTCCCTATACATAATCTCTCCTCTAGGCAGCGTGTAAGTGGTATATTTACTATGATGTTCGCGCATCACCCACTTTTCCACCATAGGAAAAACGATGCAGACTTTGTCTCCCTTCACCCATTTCCGGGATATTTTCAGATAAGTACCGGGCTGTACGCCTGCCATTTTCTCTCCATTCACAGAAACTTGCGGTTTCTCGCACCAACTGGGAATACGCAGATTCAGCACTCTGTCTGCAACCCTTTCCGACGTGACGGTCAATTCCATATTTTCCACTTCCGGATAGTTGCCGGAGATTTCAAATGAGAAAGCCTTTCCCGCATATTGGGAAGGAACATACTGGTTCACATAAAATTCTTTTCCTTTTTCCGCATACATGAAAGTGGGCAACATGGAAATGATGCGATGTCCGCTTGCCGTGCAACAGTCGGGACCATGAAAATAGCCATGAGGTTTTGAACCGTTCGGTGCGGTATGATAACGGCATGAACCGGTTTCACAATCTTGCGCGGCAAAAACGTGATTAATCATCAAACGTTCCATTGCGTCTGCATACTTGGACTCTCCGGTCAGTTCCAGCAGCATTTGTGTCAGTTGCATCCATGACATAGTAGCGCACGTTTCAACCACATGACCCGAAATTGGTTTCACATAATCGTGTTCATAATGCTCGGCTACACTGACACCACCGGTGATATACATCTGACGCTTGTGAATGTCATCCCATGCTCCGGCAACTTTGCGGAACAGCGACTTGTCTCCTGTGATACGATATAGACGAAGAAAACCCATAAAATTCATCTGGAAGGTATGCGAATGTACGTATGGTTGGAGTTTGTCTACTCCCAATGTACCATCGGCCACAGAATCCAACCGTGAGAAAGCATCCCAACCGCTCCATTTATCAATGTTGCTGACTACCCATTCACTCCACTCCAGGTATTTTTTCTTTCCTGTAAGTTCATACAGCCGTGCGACAGGGTCGCAGAGCAATGTCCCTTCCCATGAATAGTGTACTCCGTGTCCTGCAAAATCCGACAAGGCATCCACTTGTTTATGTTTGTTCTCCGGATCTCTCAAGTCAGACGGCCAGAATTCCAATTTGCCGGGTCCGAAGTATTTCAGATAATAATCCGCCAGTTTTTCAACAGCTGCTAAAGCATCCTTATCTCCAGTTTGCTCATACACCGTAATAAAAGCATGGAAAACAAAGTAGAGTTCATAAGCGTCCATACCCCTGACTGGTCTCTTGTCCGAACGATAACTTCTGGCAGTAGCACCCAGATAACCATTCTCTTCCTGTGATTCAACAATGCGTTTGAGTACGGCACGGGCTTTCGACATCAATTCACTGTCACCGCTCTGAATGGCAGACAAATAAGCGGATTCGAGCCATTTCCCATGTTGCTCGGCTTTCGTCCAGTCCCATGTTGTATGTTGGCGTTCCACGATAAAATCAACATATTTGTCTATAGGGAAATTCTTCAGGTAAACGTCACGATTCAGTTTCATACGTTCTCCATAGAAGCCGGTTACATTTTTAACCAAAGAAACAGGAACCGGGTTTTCCAGTGCCGCTACTTTATCATGGTTGCGGGCAGCAAGAGAGTGAGTAGCCGTCGAAACAGCTAATAAGATTGTTAGAAAGCTTTTTAATTTCATAAGTGATATTCTAAAATAGTTATATAATTCAGACAAAAGAACATAAGAACAAAAAATAAAATAGCAGTTCAATAAGCAACAGAAATAAGTTTCAAAGCGCAGCCTTTATGTTCTTTTGTTCTTATGTCTAAAAATAAATGATCATTTCACATAGTCCGGATTCTGCGTCAGTTCCGGATTAGCAATCAAGGTAGATTCCGGTATCGGGAATACCTTCCTGTAGTCTCCCATAGGCTTATGTGACAGCCAGCTTTTCTTTGTGAAAAGTCCGAACCGTATCATATCCCTGCGCGTATGCCCTTCCCAAGCAAATTCCCAACAAAGTTCATCAAACATACGTCCGAATTGTACCGGAGTCTGGTCTCCCGGTTCCGCAACATTATAATCTTCGACATACCCCCATTGGTAGGCAGAGTTTTCTTTCAGTTGTTCGTCCGTCACCGTAGCTTTGTCGGGCGTACTCTTAAAGTTTCTCTGACGAACCTGCGTCACGAGTGCTCCGGCTCCGGGTTTGCCGGTACGTAGTAAGCACTCCGCTTTCATCAACAGCACTTCGGAATAACGGATGAGAGGAATATCCGTATCGCAACTCCACTCCGACCCGGCAGCTACTTCATACTTATTCATGCGGTAACCAGCCATTTCACTCGTAAAGTTTCCGTCAGGAAGCTCTTTGGTAAAAACAAGAGGCTCGCCCGCCATATCGTAAACGCCATACAAAGGATTCCCTTCCGCGTCAAACTGCTGTCCCATCAGCCACGAATCTTCCAAACGTGTATCACCTGCCTGATAGGTATTGATAAACTGTGTAATCCCCTTCGGGCCACCAGCCATATTGGGGGCGGCATTGAGCAGATATTTCTTCTGTAATTCACTATGCCAGGAATTCATAAACAGGTAATTCCCGGTTATCCCACGGCTATAATCGTAAACAATAGTAAACATGACTTCTTTCGAACCTTCTACTCCGCTTGCACGGAACGAATCTTTGTAGTCAGGAGACAAGTCACACTTATTCTCCGTGATTATGTCATTGCATTGTGTAATACATTCCTCCCAACGGGGAGTGCCTGTATATACCTCCGCATTCAAATATACATTTGCCAATATCGCTTTTCCCGCCCACTTATTGAGTTTTCCGTAAGTACTTGCATCCTGTTCCTCCGCCAAATCGGGAATAGCTTCGCCCAGTTCTTTCACAATAAAGTCATAAACTTGCGCACGCGCAGTCTTTCCCGGCAATTCCTGCGACATGGTAGTAACCAAAGGAATATCACCGAAATTATCCATCAGAATCCAGTAATAATAAGCGCGAAGAGTTCTTAATTCTGATATTCCCTGCTGCTTCTTTTCGGGCGAAGGCGAGGGAATAATATCTTTTTCCAGACGTTCAATAGCCCCGTTACATAAAATCACTCCTTTAAAGTAGTTGTTCCAAAGACTGGAAATCTGTCCCAGTTCGGAATTCCAGTTATGAAAATGCAGGCGTTTATAAATACCACCGTCATCCCAACCGGTAGAATTCGGCGGAGTCACCACACAACAACCCGTCAGCTCTTGGGTTTGCCAATAGCCACCTACAAAATCGCCGTGCAACGGTTCGTATGCACCTGCTATATTAGGAATAAAGTCATTGACCGAGTAACTATAAGTCTGTTCAGTCACACCTGAATATACCACTTCGTCCAAGTCATTGCAACCGGAAACACATACGGTCAGTGCCATCCATAAGATATGTATATTTTTCTTTTTCATATAAGTCATTTTTTATTAGAGTTAGAAATTCAGGTTAACGCCGATTGAAAACGTACGGGCAGAAGGATATCGGTACATATTGTCCACACCGGGAGTCAGTCCGGTCACGTTCACCTCCGGGTCGATGCCGGAATATTTGGTAATGGTAGCCAGATTAGATATACTTCCGTAAACACGCACCCCTTTAATCCATTTGTTTTCTTTGATAACCGGGGTGTACCCGATAGTCAGATTGTCTATTTTCCAGTAATCGCCATCCTGCACATAATAACTTACATACTGTAATTCCTGATCGGCAGCCAACGGACGTTTGCCATAAACATTGTCAAATGCTTTTTCCATCACATTTCCCAACCCTAATGACACGGGAGCCGCATAATTCATTTCAGGCATATTCAGTATCTGGAAACCAAAAGCTCCACGCATAGTGATTGACAAATCAAACTGTTTATATCTAAAAGTATTATTCCAGTTTAAATACCAGTCAGGAAGTCTGTTGCCAAGCACTTTCTTATCATCCGCCTGTTGCTCCGCAATCGGTTTCGGTTTTCCGTCGGCCCCTTCGATAATCCAGTGACCGTTTTCGTCAATGTCTATGCTCTTATAGCCCCAGAAATTACCGATAGCCATACCTTCCTGCACACGATGAGTCTTCTGCTGAATGGGGGCGTATGTATCTCCCAAGTCAGTATAACCGTTGGAAGAGTACTTGCCGTTGGACAAAGACACCAGTTCATTGGTGTTTGTAGAGAAGTTGATTCCCGTATCCCAAGTGAAAGATTTCGTTTTTACGGGAATGAAATTCAAGGATACTTCCAATCCTCTGTTCCGGATAGAGCCGGCATTGGCAGTTATCGTATTTTTCACATAAGGAGGAACCGATACTGTATAATCCCAAATCAAATCGTCCGTATCCCGGTTATACCAGTCGATACTTCCTGAAATCCGGTCATTGAAGAATGCAAAATCAAGGCCGATATTCGTTTCTTTCTTCTTTTCCCAGCGCAGGTCGGGATTCGGATTGGAGGATGCACGGAGCAAAGTAGTCCACTGTCCTCCATAATAACCATATCCGCCCAAGTCAAGCGTATTTAAAGACAGATAAGGATTCCCGGGGATCGTTCCGGTTATTCCGTAACCGGCTCTTAACTTTAAAAAACTCAAGAAGTTTACATTCTTCAAGAATGATTCTTCTTTCAAATTCCAACCAATAGATACGGCAGGGAATGTTCCCCATTTGTGATCTGCCCCAAACTTGGAAGAACCTTCATGACGGATGCTTGCTGACAAATAATATTTACCCTGATAATTATAATTGATTCTTCCGAAGTATCCTACGAGTTTGTATTCTTCCTGATAAGTTTTCTCTGTAGCCTTTCCATCTTTCAAAGCTGTACCGGCTGCCATATTATTATAGGAGTAGTCATCTGTCGGGAAATTATAATTATCCATGAAAGCTTCCTGGTTGTTATTCTTGTTCCAGCTATAACCGGCTAATGCGTTCAGGCTGTGTCCCCCCTTGAAAGCTTTGTTATATTGGATCGTGAATTCTGTCATATCCGCCTGATTCTTATGTGTTTCACGGGACGCGTAACCATTTTTATTCTGAATAGTGGTAGAGCGGTGATTCTTTGTTTCATAATAGCCGGAGAATTTGTTATAGACTTCTCTGGAAAGCAACCATTTGATATCCAGCCCCTCAATCGGAGTAACCGTAACAGTGGCGTGCATCCGTAGATTGGTCGCATCGTTTTTCCCTTGTGTCTCATTCAGCAACGCAAGCGGATTATAGTATAAATCACGTGCAACTTCCGTCCATTTACCGTTTTCATCTTTTATCGGTTCTGTCGGATTGTAAATCAAGGCACTCTGATATACATTGGTATTATAAGGAATACCGTAACTTTGCTGGTACCCGCTCAACCCCGCGTCTATCTTCAACCTGTTATCAAACATCCGGTGCGTTACGTTCAGACGCGGAAATATAGTCTCCACTTTAGAGCGTTTGACAAGTCCTTCGTTAGAGGTATAGTCAAAACTGGCTATGTAATTAGTGTTCTTCGAGCCACCACGCAAATTGATACTATAAGTCTGATTAAAAGGAGTCTGCATTATTTCGTCCAGCCAGTCCGTCTTACTGCCATAATCAGCGGCTCCGGTATATCCTTCCTTCACCTTCTCCAAGTACTGGTCTGCCGACATCATCGGAAGTTTCTTTGCAATCTTCTGAAAGGAGACATAAGAATTCACTTCTATCGTGGGCTTCATCTCTCCCTTACTGGTTTTAGTGGTAATCAGAATAACACCGTTCGTACCTCGTGTACCGTAAATAGCCGCTGCCGACCCGTCTTTCAAGACGTCTATCTGCTCAATGTCATTAGGAGATACTGAATTCAATTCTCCCGGAACTCCGTCAATCAATATCAACGGGCTCGTTCCCGACTTCAGGGTAGTAGAACCGCGCAGAACGATTTCGGAAGTGGAAAGAGGATTCGCATCGGGATTAATAACGGATAAACCGGCTACTTTACCTTTTATCAGTCCGGCAGCATCGGGAGTGGTTACCTGAACGAAGTTTTCCGCTTTCACACTCATAACCGAGCTGGTCAATTCTTCTTTACGTTGAGTGCCATAGCCGATAACCACGACTTCATCCAACGTTTTCGTATCTTCTTTAAGTACGACTTTCAATGATGTTTTTCCGTTCATCGGGATTTCTTGCGTGATATAACCGATGAAAGAGATAACAAGTGTACCTTTCGACGTTCCGTTAAGGATAAAGTTACCGTCCAGATCCGTTATAGTGCCGTTGGATGTACCTTTCAGCATGACACTGGCCCCAATCACCGGCTCTCCGCTTTCTGTTACGACCTGCCCTTTCAGCGCAACAGTCTGCATAGTTATCTGTACCTCACTTACATCTGCAAAAGATGATGACGGATAAGCTGTACAAAGAGCTGAAATCATCATCATAGAAAAGATTCTTTTCTTAGACAAGTTCTTTAAATGATAGTTTTTCATGAAATCAAGTTTAAAATCAACAATTTCTTTACTTCTGAAAAGGATGACGGCCGCTCATCTCTTTGCAACAAAGAAAAGCAAATTCTAAATTAATACATTCATAGATATGTTCCAATAAACGGGGAATAATGAAGCAGAGGGATTTTGATTCATTATTCCCCGTTATTTGAATCATTACTCCCCAGAGTATTCGCTATTTCTAGAAATCTCCTCAAACACCTATTTCTCAATTTTACAAGAACAGCCTTCACCTTTCACAATGCCCTGTTCATCGGCATTAGTGGGTGAAGGCTGTACTTTCACCCGTCTTTCACCCATCGGTTTCCTAATCCTACATGGCACTTCTCTATCTATGCTTCTGAAGACATACCTGACCTGCTTCCTTATCCATTACTAACTACCCTCTCTTTCATTAATAACAAACTTTCTTTTGATTATAGGTAAACTTCCTATTACCAGTATGTAAACTTGTTTTTCATTAAATGCAATCTATAATTGCAAGTTGCGTTTATAAAAACAAAAGCTTTGATTATATAAATGCAAGTTTCATTTATATAATCAAAGCTTACATTTATAGTTTTCTTATAATGCAAAGAAAGTTTAGGTCCTATACAAAGGAAGTTTATCCCTTATAGAAAAAAAGTTTTCCTATAATAGTCCGGAAGCCATCTATTAATACTTCTCCTGCCAACTATAGATAAAAGATTTAGCAGACTAGACAAGCTGTAAAAGCCCGGATAGAAAGGTGAAAGGAAAGTGAAAGCCTGCCCTTCACCCGCTAATGCCGATGAATAGGGCATTGTGAAAGGTGAAGGGTATTTTCTTGAATTTCCATAAGATCCCGCAACGATTCAAAACGGAACTTTCCGGGAACTATCGTTTCAAATAAGTCTTCTAAAACGAATGTACTCTTCCTTCAACAATGACAAATCTATACAGAGAGAAATTATCAATCAGCCATTATCTTCACATCAGGCGACGGAACACGGAACCAATACTCCACCCATCGTTTTTCTTTATCGGGCATTGAGAACGATAACTTAATCAGATTGTCGTGGAGACGTTCAACACTAATTTCATTCTCTGTTCCCGGAACGAAAACAGGATCGGACGATTTTCCCAATATCTCGACATACACGCTGTCTGAAGGCAAACGATACTCTCCCTGGGAAAATATAATGGCATTCGATTTCGCATCCCTGCCACGTGTCATGATGTTTATAAATGTTTTATCGGCAGAAATTACTTTTAAGACCGGTAATAATGCAATCCGAAAATCATGTGCACCGGGCTGCACAAGACAGCTTTGCCATACTCCCTCCAGACTCTTATTAGTGACTTCCTGACCGCTAGGGACAGTAAGTTCTGGAATATTCATATTCGGAGTATTGCCATTTTGCTTTTTCGACAGGCTGAACATTACAGGAATAGTGAAACGCACTTTGACAGCCTTGCCATCCGCCATTCCGGGTGACCATTTAGGCATTGTTTTCACCACGCGCAAAGCCTCTTCATCCAACAGGGGATCAACTCCTCTCACTACCTTTCCCTGTCCCGGCGTTCCATCTTCCATCACTACGAACTGGATAATCACCCGACCGGAAACTCCTTTCTTCTGGGCTTCGACAGGGTATTTTACGTTAGTTGCCAAGTATTTCATCATGGCTTGCATGCCTCCCGGAAACTTCGGCATCTCATCGGGAATTAAATAAACTCCCTCACTATCTATTCTGGGGACTGACTCTTTCTGTGCAAACAATGGCAAACACAGAAACAACACTATGAAAAGACTTACTAGTTTTGTATGCATGGTTTTCCGTTTTAAGGTTGAACAATAAACGAAGATAACATCTTTACGCTAAAAGACCAACAAAAAAATCGTTTATTTTCCTCATACACAGCAGTTATTTATTGCACAATAAATACTGTTGCCACCAAGCCACAAGTAAATAACAAATAAAAATGTGAGTTCGGGATAAGGGTATTTATCCCGAACTCACATCCAAAAGAAATATCATCTAGTTGTTCACCAATACAACACCTCCCTGTGGAAGGATTTCCAGTTGCACTTTTCCGCTTTCTTTTACTTTCAACGTCACAAGTTGAGGTTCTCCTTTTTTATCATCCTTATACAGAGAAACGGTTTTTCCGGCAAACATATCTAAATCCAGTTTCAACTTTACGATTTCTTTCCCGGCATTCACAGCAGCCAGATACCAGGTGTCACCGTGGCGACGTGCCAAGACTACATATTTCCCCGGATATCCGTCAATGAAACGTGTTTCATCCCACGTGGTAGGAACCGTTTTCATATAGTCCACACAAACAGGGGAAACATCTTTCAGGTTGTTGGGAGCAAGCGCAAAATTCTGTACCGGATTCTGGAATAATACGGTAGTGGCTAATTGAAATATATCAGTAGTACGGCGGGTAGTTCCTCCGTCATTGTTGCGATTCAGCCGTTTGTTCAGGAAACAACCACCGAATTCCATGCAACCCACCGCGTTGCGGATAAACGGATGCAGACAGGCATTGAAAGCCTCTTCATCACAGAAGTGCTGGCCGAAAACCATATTTTCGGAGGCCAGTACAGCCTCGCTGCCTACATAGTTCGGGTACATACGTTCCCATCCGCGAGGGATGGTGCAACCGTGGAAGATTACCATCAGACCGTGGTCGTCAGCATCACTCAAAATATCTTCATACAGGCGCATCGTTTCCTGCTTGTCGCCACCAAAGAAATCAACTTTGATTCCTTTCACTCCAAGACTTTGCAACCATTTCATTTCACGTTTGCGGATAATAGCATTGTCCATGTGATTCACCGGCCCCTGCTCAATATCATTCCAATAGCCGGAAGAGCTATACCATAAGAAGAGTTCAACTCCTTTGCTTCGTGCGTATTCTATCAAAGATTTCATGCGGTCACGGCCGATGTTCGTATCCCACCAGTTATCGATCAAGGCATACTCATACCCCATTGCAGCTGCAAAATCAATATAGCGCACCTGATCGTCATAGTTAATACTACCATCCTGCCAGAGAATCCAGCTCCATGTGCCGCGTCCGAAACGGTAGTCATGCTTCGTTTCATAAAGAGGACGTACGACATCCCAGATAACGGTTGTTTCCACAATCGGTTTCAAGGTTTCGCCAACAGTTATGGTACGCCAGGGAGTAGCACCGGGAAGGGCAAACGCCGGAGCAGAAGTTCCGTTACCGTTATTTTCTGCTGCCATCGGGAAAGCAACCGTATACAGATTACCTTCGCTTACATCGCTCAAACGAGAACCGCAATAACGACTGTCTACACCTGTTTCGCTGACTAATACCCAACCATCGTCACCGATACGGAACAGACAAGGGAACGTGTAGCCATGCCCGTACTGCGAACGGTCACTCATGGGAGCATCTGCCTTATACTCTTCCTCATAACTGGGTTTGGTACGCTTCCAACCTATCATGGCATCGCTTTGCGGACATAAGAAAGTAGTTGTTTGTTGCGGAAAGCGAAAGCCGGTTTCTTCGGCAGTTACCGTTACACTTCCTTTTCCATCCTGACGCGGAAGAGTATAGCGAAAAGCTACATCGTGATTGCTGACACGAAAGACTACATCTATTTTCTGCCCTTTCGAATTCTCAAAATTACAAATCAGTTCGTTTGCCTGATAATGCACTTTGGAGGTTTTAATACGATCCTGATGATAGACAGTGTCAATCGGAGTAACAGCGTGTCCTGTCAGTTTCATTCCTTTTACAAAGTCACCGATATTCGTATTCATACCCAAAGGAGATTTCTCCAACATTGTCTTTCCATTGTAGGTAATCGAATAACTTGGCTTTTCGGCTGGAGAAGCAGATACAACCAATTGCAGTTTTTCATCCGGCCCTTTCACTACCACTTCCTGTGCTATCAGAGAAGTCAGACAGCAACTAGCCAGCAGGGTACTTATTATCTTCTTCATATTATTTATGTCGTTATTATCTTCACTTTTTTCTGTTATTTCTCATTTGCCTTCTTTATGCGGATCACCGTAAAAGAATAGGCAGGTAATTGATAGTCAAACTTTTCTGCTACTTCCATTGTGTCTTCAACAGGTAGCGGGGTATCGGCCGGTTTGCCGGTCAGTACGGTTCTTTTTGCAGAAGACTGTATAGCACCGATTCCGGAAAGGTCGACATTCGTATTCACCTCTACGGGAAGTAAATTGACCAGCTTCACAATCACGTCGCCACTTGCCGAGTCACGGACAATAGAAGCGGCAATGCGTTTCCGCACTTGATCATCTCTATTATCAAGAGTGATCTTTGACGGCAAATATTCGTTTCCGGCATTCTGTCCGTAGAGTTTCTGAACATAGTAGCCGGTGGTAGGTTTCACTTCCCGGTTATTGAAGTAAATCAAATCCGGATTCCACTGGGTATGTCCTTCTTTTGCGAGAAGAGGGGCATAGGAAGTCATGTGTACAACATCTCCATTACGTTCCAAGGCAGCAAGATAAAGAGCTTCTGTCAGTGCTGTTTCGATATTCGCCTTTCGTCCCGGTATGTGAGTTGCATATTCGCCCAAGTATACTTTTGTCTTTTTCGAACGATCGTATTTGTCGTAGAAATCCTGGTTGTTCAGGAACCATCCCGGAGTCTGGTAATAATGTTCGTCGACCATCGGAATACCCAGTTTGTCCGCCAGCTTCCATCCTTCCACGTAGTCTGTACCCTCATTGAACGGTCCCACTGTACCGACAACAATCATTTCAGGATATTTTTCTTTGATGGCATTGAAGATCATTGTGAAGCGTTCTTCGAAGATATCAGTGATAAGATCTTCATTTCCGATACCGATGTATTTCAGATTGAAAGGTTTCGGATGCCCGGCTTCGGCACGTACCTTTCCCCATTTGGTCTTCTTAGCGTCACCGTTTGCCCATTCTATCAGATCAAGAATATCCTGAATATAAGCTCCCATTTCGCTCATCGGGATACCACCTTGTTGTCCTCCTCTCAAGTCGCCGTGACAGGCAGAGTTCTGGCAAGGAACACCGGCCGCCAGCACTGGAAGCGGTTCCGCACCAATATCTTCGCAAAACTGGAAATATTCAAAATAACCCAATCCCATGCTTTGATGGTATCCCCAAAGGTTACGCTGTGCTTTTCTTGTTTCCAACGGACCTACTGTATTTTTCCATTGATAAATGTTTTTCAAGCCATCACCATGAGCCACACAGCCACCGGGGAAACGGATGAAACGGGGATGAATATCAGCCAACACTTGAGCCAGATCTTTGCGAAGCCCGTTCTTACGTCCTTTAAATGTATTCTGCGGGAATAGGGAAATCATGTCCAGATTCAATTCACCAACAGATTGAGGGATGATTTCGAGATGAGTGTCCGCAGTAGCTTTAGCAGTTATTACCGCTTTATATGTTTTCCATTGACGGGAAGACACTGTTAGAGAAGTCTCTCCACACACATTTCCTTTTCCATCTACCAGACGAACCTGCAATTTATTTGATTTAGCCTGCGGAACCCGGGCGAAGATGGAAAAATCATATTTCTCTCCGGTGTTCAGTGCGATTCCATCAAAACCTGTATTTTCTAATGCAGCTCCCGGTTGTTCTACATTCAGCACGGCATAATGTGGGTTATTGATATGAATAGGGTCGGTAGTATCAATAGTGAAAGTCGTTTTCTCTCCTTTCAGTGCCCAGGAATGAGTGCTGTTCCAGTTCTTATCTCCTTCCCTGTCCGAAGGGTCGTACTCGAAGTCGCGGTTTTGGATAAGTTCTGCATAGAGTCCTCCGTCTGCCGAATAATTGATGTCTTCAAAAAAAGCGCCCAGCAATACATCACTAATGGCTTTTGCGCCTTCCGGTTGTACAGTGACCGTTGCTTTTACAGGCTTCAAACCGGCAAAACGTTCTCCATCCTGTATCGGACGTTCTCCATGTAATGAGTTCCGATATTGATTCCAGCCATAATTTTTATCCAATCCATCCACCAAGGTCCAAACTACCCGGTTGATATTTCCTTTCTGCTCTTCTCCGGCAACAATAGCTTTCACTCTCACTCCGTCAAAATCCGGCGTAGTACGGGGATATTTCTGACTGGTCCAGTTGATTAAATCCTTGGAAGTAGCTTGGCCGTATCCATCATGGTCATTCAGTTTCCAGGTACAAATCCATTCGCCATCGGACGATTGTTTCAAATAAGGATCGAGCATTTTCTTCTGTGATCCCCAGCGGCTATAATCGCACCGGAGATATCCGTAGTTCCGGCCAATTTCAAACCAATTTTCTTTATCTGTACTCCAGGCAAAACGGAGTCCGCTGCGTCCGTCGTCTCCGGAAGTTGCAAAAGAAAACAGATAAACCGAATCGGGTGTACTCGTCATTTCTTTGATTGCAGCTAAAGTGAGCTGCTGGAACGACAAAAACAAGACAACTAAAAGGAGGAATAATTTTCTCATGGTATATATTGCATTAAGATTATCAATCGCAAAGTTAAGATTTTCATCATTCTAACAAGCGTGTTTCATATAATAATTGGTAATTATACACTTAAAAATATATAAGAAACAAGTAAACAAGAGTAAAATATACACTTTTCCCCATATCGTATACTGTTTTCCTGGATTACAACTAGTTGAATCCATCTTATCAGAATAACTCAAAAGAAAACAAAAGGATGGGAATACTCACTGGGAAGCGAAGATTACCCGCCTGAAAAACAATTGGTTTAACAAATCAGGGACAGGTATTTTTCTCCTGTCCCACGAGATATTTTAGTTCAGAAACCTTCGGGTTTACCATAGACCTTGAAGAGGCGTTTCAACTCTTTTGGGGTAATCGGCATGACAGTGCCATGGCGCGGATGGAAATCCATACTGATAGCATGGTCAATCACTTTGAAATGTTCCAGATCGGAACTTTCGGTAAACTGGTATTTACCTTTCGTATATACATCATACATCAAAATATACTTATCGGAACCAACCAGCGGGAAAATACCCGAACCTTCTACCGGATCCTTCGTCTGCTGTTTATAGTCATCCGATTCTGTCCATTGGCCGGAGGTTAGAGAGGAGGTAGTGGCCTTTTTAATTCCATTTCCATTCCCTTCCGTTTTGTAGAACAAATGATAGAGTCCATCTTTGTAAATAATGTCGCCGTCAATACATGATTTTTTGTTTTCCGGAAGAAACAGTGGCTTCGGTTCTCCTTCTATATCGGTAAAATCTTTGTTGGCATAAGCATAATAAATGATATCGGGACCATTGCCATGTTGCATGGACCAGTAAACCATGTACTTTCCTGCTTCCCTATCATAAATAGTTTGTGGAGCCCACACACGTTTCAGATCCTCCTGATTGGGATATTTTTTCTGGATATTCACGATATTGGAAGTCCAGTGTACAAGGTCTTTTGATTTCAATAATATCATGGCACGGTTAGAACTCCATCCATTGCCGGACACCATATCTGTCACCACCATATAAAATGTCTTCCCATCTTCACAGCGCAAGATATGGGGATCACGTACTCCACCTGTTGAACTAATCACACGGGAATCAAGTACCGGCTGATTTCCATTCAAGGCTTTATAATTATATCCATCGAGGCTAACAGCCATCCGGACGGCTTCTTCACTCATGCGATTGCCGGTGAAGTAAACAAACAGGTAAGCAGATTGCTGGCAATACCCAGTCAACACTCCCACAAATAGGAATGCGAAAAGAATTATATTTTTCTTCATATTCATCATCATTTCAATGCTTTTTCATCCATTGTTTTATTCTTGTCCATTCACTGTTTAGTAGTTGAAATCAGCAGGTTTCACATATACACGATATTCCTTAATCATACCCGGATACCCTTTTTCGGCGCGGGGCAGATAGCGGAAACCGGTCACATTTTCCACTTTGCTCAAGTCAATTACCAATTGATGAGGATAAAGAACATTGTCCACTGTCATCCAGAAAGTGGATTCCTGCAAGTCGAATATTTTGTCAGCTGTACGGTTGCCACTACGTGTTTCTTCACTATCGGCATAACGAATCTTCCAATGTTCGCGGGATACCGGTTTACTATCAACTCCCAGGACATCAAACTCTGCTATAGCTGCGATGTTATCATTTGCTTGTGGAGAAAGTGCTTCCAGACAGAAATAACGTCCTTTCACCGGAGTGGCAAATCGCACTTCCTGCCAGCCGTTACCCGGAGTGAAAGCTCCTTCATGGACCACTTTCTCACCCGTCAGTTTCAGTTTTTCTCCATCCTTGCGGTGTGTTTCGGGAGCTTTTTCACGAAGCACATCGAGAATTGGTTTCTTCAAACCTTTGATGGAAGCCCGGGTAGGACCTTTCAAATCCAGAACGAGGATTTCATTCTCTCCTTCTTTCAGCCAGCACCCCGGCATAAAGAGAGTCTGCTGCGGACCGATTTCCCAGAAACGCCCCATTGCATGACCGTTCACCCAGACCATACCTTTTCCCCATGTACTCATATCCAGGAAAGTATCTCCTACTTTATCCAGTGTAAAGGTGCTCTTATAATAGGCAGGCATAGTCGGTAATATCTTTGTATCGCTATATTTCTTATCTTTTATAAAGGAATAATCTACCGGGAAGTTATATACAGTCCAGTTTTTCAATTCCTTAGTCTGGTTACCCGAAATAAGTTCCACCTTTTCAGTGATTCCTTTGCGGTCGTGGATGGATTTGTCAAAGTTAACACGTCCCATTGCTTCCACAAGAATATCCAGTTGTGTGCCTTTTTTCAGCGCGGGCAGGGTCGTTGTAAATTCTCCCTTACGACGGTCCAAGCGTGCCAGCAGTTTACCGTCGGCATATATCTGCGCCCAGTCGTGCACTTCCGTAATTTTCAAAGTGGTGCCTGCAAGAGTCGTTTCGGGCAATGTGGTGCGATACAGAATCGTTCCCCATCCCTGGTTGAATTGTTCCATCGGTTGAATATCCACCGTTTGTTTTGCCTCCGGCAGATTTGAGAAAAGCGGAGCCACTTTATGGAAGTGAAACTCGGGGATTTCAATAACAGGCAGAGCTGCGGGCACTGCGGGCAACGTCTCACCTGCCGGAAGATAGTTTTTCAACAAGTCACGAAGCAAGAAAAACTTGTCGGTCGTCCATCCGGGTTCGCTAATCGGAGCATCATAATCGTATGAGCTGCACATGGCAGAATAAGCCGGGTTGTTCGCACCTCCCCAATGTCCGAAAGTCGTTCCTCCGTGAGTCATATACAGACTGAAAGAGATGTTCCGGTCGAGCATATCCTTGATGCCCTGTACCATATCTTTTGCAGGACGTGTCTCATGTTTGCGTCCCCAGTGGTCGAACCATCCGCTCCAGAACTCGCTACACATCAACGGAGTTTCAGGACGAAGTTCTTTGAGTTTTTTAAATTGCTGGTCGATATTGGCACCTGTTCCAAAGTTCACCGTCCAAATCAGGTCATCGAGCGCGTTATTGGTGAAGTTACTGCTCCAGTCACATTGAAACAGAGGTACATCGGTAAAACCGGATTCACGAACCAGGTCGCGCACGGCAGAGACATAAGGTTTGTCGATTCCATAAGAACCGTATTCATTCTCTACCTGTACCATGATGATATTTCCCCCTTTATTCACTTGCAGCGGAGCCAGTTGCTTACCGACCTCTTTCATAAAGATGCCTACCCGTTCCATATAATAGGGATCGAGCGTACGCAAGGCTATATCTTTTTTCTTCAACAGCCACCAGGGAAGTCCCCCCATCTCCCACTCCGCACATACATACGGACCAGGACGGACAATGACATACATACCGTGTTTCTGTGCCGCACGGCAGAAAGTTGCAATATCATTCTGACCGGAAAAATCGAACTTTCCTTCTTCCTGTTCATGGATATTCCAGAAAATATAAATACAAATAGTATTCATGCCTAATGCCTTGCACATCTCAATGCGATGCTCCCAATAAGCTTGCGGGATGCGGGTGTAATGCAACTCGGCAGCCTTCACCACAAACGGTTTTCCATCCAGCAAGAATGTGTTCTTGCCTGCCTCAAACTTCCGTGCAGTAGTTTGCGCCTGTGCAGTACTAAAGAAAATAACTGTAAAAAGTACCAGTAAAGCAATCAATCTGTTTTTCATGGTTTATTCAAAAATAGAATTTTAATAGTATACGGCAAAGGTAGGCGATTCACCTAAAAAGAAGGGCATAATTATCATTCAAAAAGGGTTGGAAATAAAGCAAAATAGCGCCAAATAGCAGATAAAACAACAATGGTCGGAAGATGAGAGGCATTTTACCATGCTCATCTTCCGACCATTTGTCCGGTATGTGATTACAATAAAATCAGTTTTCTTTTGTCAATAGACTTTCCAGTTCTTCCGCATTCAGGCGGAGGTAGAATTGTCCGCGATAGGCTACGGAGATAGCGCCCGTTTCCTCTGAAACAATAATGGCATGTGCGTCCGACTGTTGAGAGATTCCCATCGCTGCGCGATGCCGCAAGCCAAGTTCTTTCGGTATATTCAAATCATGGGATACAGGAAGAATACATCCTGCCGCCTTGATACGTTTTTTGCTGATTACCATTGCGCCATCGTGCAACGGACTATTCTTGAAGAATATATTTTCGATTAAACGTTGGTTGATCGCCGCATCAATCAGTTCGCCCGTACGGACAACTTCGTCTAAAGGAACGTTATGCTCAATGACAATCAATGCGCCGACTTTCTGCTTCCCCATATTCAAACAAGCCATTACCACCGGCATGATATCGTCATGCTTCAACGACTCTTTTTTCGAACCGTTAAAAAGACGGGCCAGTGCGCTGACATGTCGGTGAGACCCCAAAGTCAAGAGGAAACGGCGTATCTCATCCTGAAAAAGAACAATCAACGCGATCACACCCACATTCATCAATGTGTCGAAAATAGAGCCCAACAATTTCATTTCCAGCACTTGCGTCACCACCAGCCAGATCAGGATAAAAACCAAAATTCCGGTGAATACCTTGATGGAGCCGGAAGCTTTCATCAGTTTGTAGGTATAGTACAAAACAAAAGCTACCAGCAGGATATCGATAAAATCTTTTATACCAAACTCAAAAAACATGCACCCTCCTCTTATTTGTCATATCCACTCTCTATTTTTAATTTCTCTGTGATCCGGACAGCTTCCACCGCCTCACGCACATCATGTACACGCAGGATGTGCGCTCCTTTCATTAACGCAACAGTGTCCAATACGGTTGTCCCGTTTAATGAATCTTGCGGGGTTCCTCCCAATAATTTATAAATCATTGATTTCCGCGAAACTCCCACTAAAACGGGAAGTTCGAATATGTGGAATTCTTCCAGATGTGCCAATAGTTCATAATTATGTTCCAGTGTCTTTCCGAATCCGAATCCCGGATCGAGAATGATATCTTTCACTCCCAAGTCGCGAAGTTGCTGCACTTTACGGGCGAAATACAGGAAAACATCTTTTATCAGATTATCATAAGACGGTTCTTTCTGCATATTTTGGGGAGTTCCCTGCATGTGCATCATTATATAAGGTACTCCCAAGTCGGCTACTGTCTGAAACATCCGGTGATCCATTTCACCGGCAGCTATGTCATTAATCATAGCCACTCCATATTCTTTCACACATTCTTCCGCCACATCAGCCCGGAAAGTATCAACGGAAATAATGGCTTCGGGATGATTACGGTTCAGAATCTCCAAACCGGTGCGCAGTCTTCGCATCTCTTCTTCAGCAGAAATATGTTCGGCATTCGGTCGTGAAGAATAGGCTCCTATATCAATTATTGAAGCACCTTCATCAAGTATCTGCCGGGCCCGGGCAGCAATGTCTTCTTCAGTCTGCATCCGGCTGCCGGAATAAAAAGAATCGGGAGTAACATTTAAAATTCCCATCACCTGCGGAGTAGCAAGATCGAGCAACCGCCCTTTTACATTTATATAAATAGGAGATATAGGTTTCATCATTGACAACATTCCTTTTAGATCGCCTACAAATGTAGATAAAAAAAGCAAGTATTCGTACTAAAAAGAAGAAATAAACGTATATTTGCAAACTATAGAAGAACCCGAAAAATTCATACCATGAGCCGATTAACCCTATTTCGCGTAGGATTTCTTTTCCTCATTTTGTTCTTTACCACTACTGCTAAAGCTCAAAAAGAGGCTGAAACCTTCAATGTTGACTCTACTCTCTATGAATATTATCAACGTTGTCAAGAATACTTGTTAGAGCCTGTTGTACTTAATATGTCCGACACTTTATTCCGAATGGCCGGCGAACGGCAGGACGAACGAATGCAGGCAGTAGCCATAGCCACTCAACTGGATTATTATTATTTTCAGGGAACCAATGAAGACAGCGTAATCCACTATACCAACAAAGTAAAAGAATTCGCCAAGGCCACTCATCAGCCTAAATACTATTACTTCGCATGGGCTAATAGATTAATCACCTATTACCTAAAAACAAGCAGAACAAACATAGCACTTTATGAAGTGCAAAACATGTTAAAAGAAGCTCAAGAAGAGGATGATAAGACCGGCCTCTCCCGTTGCTATAACATCATGTCGCAAATCTACACCATCAAAAGATTCGATTCGATGGCGTTCGAGTGGCGATTGAAAGAAATCGAACTGACTGAAAAATACAAGATCGAAAACTACAACATCTCCCAGACCTATGCCCAGATAGCCAACTATTACATCAACCAGAAAAAGCAAAAAGAAGCATTAGCTGCTGTGGAAAAAGCCATTGCGACTGCCAATTCCTCTACGCAACAAATATCTGCCAAGTTGGAATTTGTAAACTACTACAGCAAGTTCGGCGACTTTCAAGCTGCCGAAAAATTACTGAAGGAGTGTCAGACAGCGTTTGAACAGGACAAAAGACTGGAGTCTATCAAAAAGAGACTGTATAATATAGAATGTTTATACTACCAGCAGACCAAACAATATCAGAAAGCGCTGGAAGCCGCAAAGATGCAGGAAAAAGAAGAACGTCGTTTAAGCGAAAGCATACTTAGCAGCATTCATTACCGCACACAGGGAGAAATCTACCAAAAGATGGGGAATATGAACCTGGCGGTCAAATATCTGCAAATGTACATCAACGCGGATGACTCTTTGAAAATAGCCAATGAACAAGTGTCCAGCAGCGAATTCGCCACCTTATTAAATGTAGAAAAGCTCAATGCCGAAAAGAAAGAACTCATGCTTCAGGCACAAGAGAAGGAGTTGCATAATAAAACAACCTTGATTATTTCATTGATTATTTTATTAGGTATCTTATTCATATTCCTTTATAGAGAAAATTTCTTGAAACGCAAACTGAAAGTTTCAGAGGCCGAACTTAAAACAAGGAATGAAGAACTTATGGTATCAAAGGAAGAATTGCGTAAAGCCAAAGATATAGCGGAAGCAAGCAGCCGGATGAAAACGACGTTTATCCAAAGCATGACGCACGAAATCCGCACACCGCTCAACTCTATCGTAGGCTTCTCGCAAGTATTAAGCGACCATTACAGCAATAGTCCGGAAACACAGGAGTTTGTCAATATCATCAAAAGCAACAGTAACGACTTGCTTCGACTGGTGACTGATGTGCTCACGCTGTCCGAACTGGATCAATATGAACAACTGCCCACCGACGCCGAAACAGACCTTCATGCGATCTGTCAACTTGCATCTGAAGTTGCCAAAGATAACACGCAGAAAGATGTGGAGGTTTTATTCGAACCTGAAAGAGAAAGCCTGCTCATACGCAGTAATTCGGAACGTATATCACAAGTATTGAACAACCTCGCACATAATGCCGCTAAATTTACGACTCATGGCAGTATTCGCATCGCTTATTCCGTATTGGAAGCTGAAAAGAAAATTGAAATCAGTGTGACCGATACAGGAACAGGCATCCCGAAAGACCAACAGGAAGCAGTATTTGAACGTTTTTACAAAATGAACTCTTTCACGCAGGGCACCGGGCTCGGACTTCCGATATGCCGGAGTATTGCCGAAAAGTTAGGAGGCAGCCTCCGAATCGACACTTCTTACACAGAAGGATGCCGGATGATCCTGACTCTTCCTTTGATATATGCCTAAGCAAAAAACTGCCCGAACTCCCATCAAATCCGAAAGAATAGCCTATCTTTGCAACGTTTTAAATAAAAGATCAGGTTATGAAACTTTCTGCTCTTTACCAGATTTTTCTGGATTGCCAATCAGTAACTACTGATAGCCGGAACTGTCCGGACGGTTCTTTGTTTATCGCCTTGAAAGGTGAGTCGTTCAACGGTAATGCATTTGCCAAATTAGCACTGGACTCCGGATGCGCGTTTGCCATTATCGATGAAATACAGTATGCCGTAGAAGGCGATCAACGATATATACTTGTAGACGACTGCCTGCAAACCATGCAGCAGCTTGCCAACTATCATCGCCGCCAACTCGGAACGCGAGTGATCGGCATTACGGGCACTAATGGGAAGACAACCACCAAAGAGTTAATTTCCAGCGTTCTCTGCCAAGCCCACAATGTACTCTATACTTTAGGTAATCTCAACAACCACATCGGCGTACCGACTACCCTGCTACGGTTAAAACCGGAACATGACCTTGCCGTCATTGAGATGGGCGCCAACCATCCGGGGGAAATCAAGTTTCTTTGCGAAATAGCCGAACCGGATTATGGTATTATCACTAACGTAGGCAAAGCTCATCTGGAGGGATTCGGTTCTTTCGAAGGAGTTATCAAGACCAAAGGAGAGCTTTATGATTTCCTCCGCAAGAAAGATGCCATCACCTTTATCCATCACGATAACCCCTATTTGATGAATATCTCACAGGGACTGAACCTGATTTCTTATGGAACAGAAGATGATCTCTATGTCAATGGCCGGATTACCGGCAATTCGCCTTATCTTGCTTTCGAATGGAAAGCCGGTAAAGACGGTGAAGCCCATCAAGTCTGTACACAATTGATCGGAGAATATAATTTCCCCAATGCCCTGGCTGCAATCACTATCGGACGTTTCTTCGGAGTGGAAACAAAGAAGATCGATAAAGCTCTGGCAGAGTATACGCCACAGAACAACCGTTCCCAACTTAAAAAGACAGAAAATAACACGCTTATCATCGACGCATATAACGCAAACCCAACCAGCATGATGGCTGCCTTGCAAAACTTCCGGAATATGACAGTTCCCCACAAGATGCTCATATTAGGAGATATGCGCGAACTGGGTGCTGATAGCCCGGCCGAACACCAGAAAATCGTTGACTACATCAAAGAAAGTAATTTTGAGAAAGTATGGCTCGTGGGAGAACAGTTTGCCGCAAGTGAACATTCTTTTAAAACTTATGCAAATGTGCAGGAAGTTATAAAGGATTTGCAAGAAGATAAACCCAAAGGATATACTATTCTCATTAAAGGTTCCAATGGAATCAAACTTAGTTCAACGGTAGAATTTCTATAAAGCCGGAATGATAAACGGTGAACGGTAAACGGTGAATAATGGTTGACTATATCATATCCATTATTCACCGTTTACCGTTCACCGTTTATCATTCACCGTTGTTGTTCATAGGTTGCCTTTTACTGCTTATTTATTTTCATCCTCGGTCGTACGACATAATAGGCCACTAAACTAGCCAGAACCGCCCCTGTTGTATTGGCCGCAAAATCCAACCAGTCTCCACCCCGGTAAGTAGTACAATATTCCTGCAACAATTCCACACAACCACTAAAAAGTACAGGGCAAAGGAATGCGCCTACCCATGCATGCCATATCGGAGCATTGTCCCTGCGATGTGCACGCAAAAATTCCAGCCACAGCATCCCCGACATACCCAAATACATACAAACATGAACCAGTTTGTCGAGGTTGGGAATTTCATCTAAATCCGTCTTAGGCGGTTTAAAGAACGACAGATAAATCACTGTCAGAATGATAAAAAGCGAGATTGGATATTTCTTAATATAAGATAGCATATCTAAATAATGTTACAATTTTCGTGCAAATATAAGTATCATTTTCTATATTTGCGCTCTAATACGTATATTTTATAACGATTTGTAAGATAAAACAAGATTTATGGCAAAAAATGATAGAGCAAACTTCGGCAGTAAATTAGGAGTCATACTCGCTTCTGCCGGCTCTGCAGTCGGATTGGGTAATATATGGAGGTTTCCCTATGAAACAGGAAACCATGGAGGCGCTGCTTTTATATTGATCTATTTAGGCTGCATTCTTCTTCTGGGATTGCCTATTATGATTGCCGAGTTCCTGATAGGACGCCGTTCGAGAGCTAACACAGCTAGAGCATATCAGAAATTAGTACCTGGAACACATTGGCGTTGGGTAGGACGCATGGGGGTATTGGCAGGCTTCCTGATACTTAGTTATTATGCTGTAGTAGCAGGATGGACACTCGAATATATTTTTGAAGCTGCTACTAATGGCTTTGCCGGAAAAACCTCCGGAGAGTTCATATCCTCTTTTCAACAATTCTCCAGTAGCCCATGGAGACCGGTTGTATGGTTGGTGGCATTCTTGTTGATTACTCATTTCATCATTGTGAAAGGGGTAGAAAAAGGAATCGAAAAGTCCTCCAAGATCATGATGCCTACCCTGTTTATCATTATCCTCATACTGGTTGTTTGCTCGGTCACTCTGCCGGGAGCCGGTGCAGGTATCGAATTCCTGCTCAAGCCCGACTTTAGCAAAGTGGACGGAAATGTATTTTTGAGTGCCATGGGACAAGCGTTCTTCTCATTGAGTTTGGGAATGGGATGCCTTTGTACGTACGCCTCCTATTTCAGTAAAGAAACCAACCTGACCAAAACAGCTTTCAGCGTAGGAATCATTGATACCTTTGTGGCGATACTAGCCGGATTTATCATCTTCCCGGCAGCTTTTTCCGTAGGCATACAACCTGATTCAGGTCCGAGTCTGATCTTTATCACCCTGCCTAATGTATTCCAACAGGCATTTAGCGGAGTTCCCATACTGGCATATATATTCTCTGTCATGTTTTATGCGTTGTTGGCAATGGCTGCTTTAACTTCTACCATTTCCCTGCACGAAGTAGTAACCGCTTATTTACATGAGGAGTTCAACCTCTCCCGTGGAAAAGCAGCAAGGTTAGTCACCGGCGGTTGTGTCTTCCTCGGAATATTCTGTTCACTATCACTGGGAGTCATGAAAGGATTTACCGTTTTCGGACTGGGCATGTTCGACCTCTTCGACTTTGTAACAGCTAAAATCATGTTACCACTGGGCGGATTGTGCATCTCCCTCTTTACCGGATGGTATCTGGACAAGAAGATTGTATGGTCGGAGATTACCAATGACGGTTCATTAAAGGTACCGGTATACAAACTCATTATCTTTATATTAAAATATATCGCACCAATCGCCATCTCACTGATATTTATCAATGAACTGGGATTAATCAAGCTATAATGTGGAAAGACTTCCTTTATTATACTAAAACAGAACGACAAGGCATTATCGTCCTTGTCGTTCTTATTTTAGGAGTATATGCCGCCCCTAAACTCTTCTCCTTTTTCACACACGCTGAAGATACCGACTGCAGAGAGAACGAGAAGTTCGATAAGGAATACAACGACTTTATTTCCTCCCTCCGGGAAACCAAACCTCACCAAAAGTCCGGTCATTCTTTTCAATCATCCCCTCAAAGGGAAATCAAGCTTGCGATGTTTGACCCGAACACCGCAGACTCCACTACTTTTCTTTCGCTTGGATTACCATCCTGGATGATAAAGAATATCCTGCACTATCGCTATAAACAAGGTAAATTCCGCCACCCGGAAGATTTCCGAAAGATATATGGACTCACGGAAGAACAATACCAGACTCTTCGTCCTTATATACAAATTACAGAAGATTTCAGTTCGACAAATAAAGACACGGTACGATTGTTAACCGCACCAAGCATACAACGGGACACCCTTGTGAAATATCTCCCGGGAACTGTCATCAGTCTCAACTCCGCAGATACCACCGAACTGAAGAAGATTCCGGGAATCGGAAGCAGCATTGCCCGGATGATTGTGAATTACCGCGAACGGCTGGGAGGCTTTTTCCGAATAGAGCAGTTACAGGAGATTCATCTAAAGGCAGAGAAACTCCGTCCGTGGTTTTCCATTGACACCCATCAGACACGCCGCATCAATGTAAATAAAGCCGGCATGGAACGAATGATGCATCATCCATACATAAACTACTACCAAGCAAAGGTTATCATAGAATATCGGAAAAAGAAAGGATTCTTAAAAAGTCTGAAGCAATTATCTCTCTATGAGGAGTTCACTCCTATTGATCTTGAACGGCTAGAGCCCTACATTTGTTATAATTAATAAAAAAAAGATGCATTCCTATCACACCAGACAAGAATGCATCACACACAAACAAAACAAACACTCTACTATCATCTTCACAGACTTCCGTAGAGAAGCGACTATAAATATATAGCTAAAAGATAGAACACTTGCAAGGCTCTACCTTTTTGGTATACATTTTTAGAAATTAGGTTCTCTAATTAATCTTTTTTAATCATACCATCCACTATATGAACGGTCCGGTCCGTAATTTTGGCAAGCCCCTCGTCATGCGTCACAATGACAAAAGTCTGCCCCAGCCGGTCTCTCAAATCGAAGAACAGTTGATGTAAATCTTCTTTATTATGTGTATCCAGACTACCGGATGGTTCGTCTGCCAGAATAACTGCCGGATCGTTGATTAAAGCCCTCGCTACCGCCACCCGTTGTTTCTCGCCTCCCGACAATTCATTCGGTTTATGAGAAGCCCTGTCAACCAGTCCCATAAAATCCAGAATCTTCATAGCGCGTTCGTGCGCCTCCTTCGAAGATACCCCAGCGATTAGAGCGGGAATCATCACATTTTCCAATGCCGTGAACTCCGGCAGTAGTTGGTGAAACTGGAAAACAAAACCAATATTCTTATTACGAAATGCAGATAGTTCTTTCTCCTTCATCCGACTCACCATTGTTCCGTCAATCTGTACCACACCTGCGTCCGGTTCATCTAAAGTGCCCATTATCTGCAATAACGTAGTTTTACCCGCACCGCTCGGGCCTACAATACTAATAATTTCTCCTTTGTTGATTTCCAGATCAATGCCTTTCAACACCTGTAATGAGCCGAAACTCTTCGTAATCCCTTCTAGTTTTATCATAATAGCCTTATAATCGTTTAATGACATATTCAGCCAGATAACACCCAAACACGGCCGGCATATAACTAACTGTTCCACATGTCGATTTCTTATTCTGTTCATCCTCCGTCAGCAATACCGCTTTCGGATCGGCTTGCTCCGTACTGAATACCACCGGAAGTTTCCGTTTCATTCCCATCTTCTGCAAACGCTTTCGCACAGCCTTACTCAAACCGCAATGATACGTCTCCCAAAGATCGGCAAAACGAACCTGAGTAATGTCACTCTTCGCCCCTGCTCCCATACTGGAAACTATCTTTATACGACGTTTCATCGCTTCATAAATCAGAAAGCATTTCGGACTGATCGTATCAATAGCATCTACTATAAAATCATATTTATCGGCATCCAGCAGTTCCGGTATATTTTCATCCTTCAGGTAAACAGGAAGGACAGTCAGCTCAATCGCCGGATTTATATCTTTATAACGGGCTGCCAACACTTCCGCTTTCGTCCTCCCCAGCGTGGAATGCATGGCCGGCAACTGACGATTCATATTAGTAGGCTGCACTGTATCGGCATCTACAATCGTCATCCGCCCGACACCTGCACGGCAAATCATCTCGGCGGCATAAGCACCTACTCCACCCAGTCCCACGACCAATACGTGCGCGTTCCGGATGCGTTCCATCTTTTCCTCTCCTAACAGGAGTTCCGTTCTCTGTTGCCAGTCGTATCTTTCCATTAGTTTTTCTTTAACCATTTATAGAACCATTTGCCGACCTTCTCATAATGTTGAGACTCATTATGTCCACGAGGATCGGAGAATGACACAATTTCCTGCGGTTCGCCAAACTGGTCGGGATACAGGATTATCAAACTATTATTAGAGAAATATTTTCCTAATTGTGCCGGGAGACGTTCAAAAGAGGGATCATAAGAGATAGATCCGCGACGGGCAGAGATAACTACCAATAAATGGTCATAATTCACCTGCCCTGTCAACAGCAAGAGATCCTCCCACTCCTCCAATATGGAGAATTCCGTCGGAGTACCTGCATGTCGCTTTTTCACAAGTTGCTGAACACGCATCAATGTACGCTCATTGGCAAAAAAATGCACCCGACAGCCCAGGATACTTCCCATACGGCAGAAGTGTTCCACCCATTTAGAGAATCCCGACTCATATTCGGCCTTTGGCGGAACGGCAATATTGATTCGACGCAGGGTATTAACAGGCATCAGGAATTTGGCAATCATCACTTCACGATGCGTACCTTTCAACAGACTTTCGGCCAGATGTCCGAAGAAAGAGTCGACAATATTTGCTTTCCGGTGCAGACCGATCACAATATCCGTAGCTTCATACTCCTTGATTGTATGGATAATCCCCGAAGCAATATTCAAGTCATAGCGACTCACCATCGTAACAGGCACATCGGCAGCAGCGGCAATCATAGCCGCCTTCTCCAGATTACGTTTACCCTGCTGCTCTTTCTTCTCCGAACTGTTATTGTCATTGATAACGTTCAATGCCACCAATGCATTTTTCTGCTTGGCATCCTTTATTACTAAAGCCAGATTAATCAAATCTTCAATCGTCTCCGGGTTAGCCACCGGAATCAAGATTTGTTCCGTATTTACTTTTTTAGCTTCTTCTTCCGCCTGCACATTCTCATCCAAAGCAAAACGACGTGCCGAACGTTCGGTTACCAAAGAACTGATGACACAAGTGAAAAGTATCATCACTACCGTACCGTTCAATACATCATCATTCAGCAACCGTTCTCCATTCTCCATAATGATTTCATGACCGATCAACACTGCTGCCAGTGTAGCTGCGGCCTGCGCATTACTCAAACCGAATATCATGCTCCGTTCATTGGACTGCATCCGATAGATCTTTTGTGTGATCCAGGCAGCCAGCCATTTGCTAAAGGTTGCCACCACTGTCATCACAATAGCTACTTTCAATGCTTCACCTCCGGTAAACAGGCTTCTTACATCAATAATCATTCCGACGCCAATCAGAAAATAGGGAATAAACAGTGCATTTCCCACAAATTCCAACCGGTTCATCAAAGGAGATACATGAGGAATCAAACGATTCAACACTAATCCTGCCAGGAAAGCACCTAAAATTCCTTCCATTCCCACAAATTCCATCAATCCTCCTCCGAGGAAAACCATCGCCAGCACAAACACAAACTGCATCACGCTGTCATCATACTTCCGGAAGAACCAGCGTCCGATACGGGGGAAAAAGAATACAATCAGGAATCCGAGGAAAGCCACTTTTGCCACAAGAAATACCCAGAACCAACCATCAACAGTGCCTTTAAACATACCACCTATGACGGCAAGAATAATCAAAGCAAGAGTAACGGTGACAGCAGTACCACCAATGGTGATATTGACACTGCGCAAACGAGACAATCCGTAACGGCTAATAATAGGATAAGCAATTAAGGTATGAGAAGCGTACATACTTGCCAACAATACCGCCGTGAGAAAACCATATCCCAGCATACTCATACTACTCCATATCCCTAACGCCATAGGAATCAGAAAGGTGAGCCAGCCGAACACGAAACTTTTCGTCCGGTTCTTCTTAAAGTCCTCCATATCCATCTCAAGACCGGCAAGGAACATGATGTAATAGAGTCCTACTTTACCAAACAGTTCAAAACTACTGTCGCGGTCGAGCACATGAAAGCCGTGTTCGCCAATCAAGACACCCGCCAGAATCATGCCTATAATATGAGGTATATGGAGACGCCCCAAAATCATCGGAGCAAAAAGAATGATAATTAGTACCAAAAAGAACACCCAGGTCGGATCAGAAATCGGCAGCGTTAAATTGAGATCAAACAGGTTCATAGGCTGTGTTTTTTAGGAATTTTCTGCAAAGGAACAAAAAAGTTTGCAGAATCCAATGAATGTCTAATGGTCATTTCACTCCAATAACCACGTCCAACTATACGGAAGCATGAGTAATCCGCCGAAAAACTGAAATATTTCTCTCAAAATCGATGTTTATATGCTAAATTGTTATAATTTTGCAGCCAAATCTTTTCTATTCGACAGGATAAGGAGAGAAATTCAATATTCACAATTTAACAAAAGAAAAAGATGAAAGTAGCTATTGTTGGCGTAAGCGGAGCCGTAGGACAAGAGTTCCTGCGCGTGCTCGATGAGAGAAACTTCCCGATGGACGAGTTAGTTTTGTTCGGTTCTAAACGTAGTGCCGGAACAACATATACTTTCCGCGGTAAACAGATCGAGGTGAAACTCTTACAACACAACGATGACTTTAAAGGGGTAGACATTGCTTTCACTTCTGCCGGTGCAGGAACATCTAAGGAGTTCGAGAAAACAATTACCAAGTATGGTGCTGTGATGAT
This sequence comes from Bacteroides sp. 2_2_4, assembly GCF_000157055.1. NCBI lineage: Bacteria > Pseudomonadati > Bacteroidota > Bacteroidia > Bacteroidales > Bacteroidaceae > Bacteroides > Bacteroides sp. 2_2_4. The sequence goes on from NZ_EQ973362.1 coordinate 247,168, forward strand.
CGACAACTCCAGCGCTTTCCGTATGGATGCCGATGTGCCTTTGGTGGTGCCTGAAGTAAATGCAGAGGATGCATTGGAACGTCCGCGCGGCGTTATCGCCAACCCGAATTGTACGACTATCCAGATGGTAGTTGCACTGAAAGCCATCGAAAAGCTTTCTCATATAAAAACTGTGCACGTGTCTACCTATCAGGCAGCAAGTGGTGCGGGTGCCGCTGCCATGGACGAATTGTACGAACAATATCGTCAGGTATTGGCAAACGAACCTGTGACTGTAGAGAAGTTTGCCTATCAGTTGGCTTTCAACCTGATTCCGCAGATCGACGTGTTTACAGAAAACGGTTATACGAAAGAAGAGATGAAGATGTATAATGAAACACGCAAGATCATGCATTCTGACGTAAAAGTTAGCGCAACTTGCGTACGTGTTCCTGCATTACGTGCTCACTCTGAAAGTATTTGGGTAGAAACTGAACGTCCGATTTCCGTAGAAGAGGCTCGTGAAGCATTCGCTAACGGTGAAGGTCTGGTTCTGCAGGACAATCCTGCCGAAAAAGAATACCCGATGCCGTTGTTCCTGGCAGGTAAAGATCCGGTATACGTAGGCCGTATCCGCAAAGACCTGACAAACGAAAACGGATTGACTTTCTGGATTGTAGGTGACCAGATTAAGAAAGGGGCTGCCCTGAATGCTGTTCAGATTGCCGAATATTTGATTAAAGTAAAAAATATCTAATATAACAGACTGGATATAATATCCAGACAACTATAGATAAGCCCAATAAATCAGCCGGTTTGCAATGTGATAGTGATCACAATGCAAGCCGGTTTTTTTATTCTCCAAGCCGTAATTAGAGAGAAAATACCTATTCGTAGGTAAGAAGTCACTAGTTATAGGTATCAGCATTTACCAAAATAACTATTTATAGTGATTGATAGAAAGTCACTTTTTATCGAATTTTGCGCAAAACTTATCTATGAAATATTGTCTTTTTAATATAGCATTCTGGGGGCTACTATTTTTCAATTTATTTGAGGCCACAGCTAATTCAAACATCTATACAATCTCGGGACGTGTGACCGAGGCAAAAACGAATTCCCCTTTGCCTGGTGCTTCTATCCTCATTAAAGGTACCTATTTGTGGGCCGTATCCAATCAGAAAGGAGAATTTACGATACAAGGAGTACAGGAGGGAAAATATAATCTGGAGGTTTCTTTTCTTGGTTATGTACCGGCAACAATTCCCGTAAATGTACGCAGCAATATCAATAACCTTCCTATCATACTCAAAGAAAATACACTTGCACTGGATGATGTAGTCGTCACTGCACAAGCACCCAAAAATGAATTAAACACGACGCTCACTATCGGAAATCATGCATTGGAACATCTACAGGTGTCCAACGTGAGCGATATCTCCGCTCTCCTTCCGGGAGGAAAAACTAAAGTGCCGGATCTTACCACCAATAATATCTTCTCATTACGCGACGGAGGGTCAACAGCCGGTAATGCCGCATTTGGAACAGCCGTAGAAGTGGATGGAGTTCGTATTGGAAACAATGGTTCGTTTGGCAATATGAACGGAGTGGATACCCGGAATATCACTGTTGCAGATATTGAATCGGTGGAAGTCATCACCGGAGTGCCTTCGGCAGAATATGGAGACTTGAATAGTGGTATGGTCAAGATTCACACCCGGAAAGGGAAAACACCCTGGAACATATTGCTGTCTATCAATCCTCGCACCGAACAGGTTTCATTTGCTAAAGGATTGGATTTAGGAAACAATAAAGGTGTCATCAACATAAACGGTGAGTGGACCAAGGCTACTCAAAAGTTGGTATCTCCCTATTCTTCTTATACAAGAAGAGGATTCTCTGCCGGATATAGCAACACGTTCCGCAACGTATTAAGATTCGACATCGGTGTTACAGGCAATATCGGAGGAATGAATACCAAAGATGATCCTGATGCCTATTCGGGAGAATACAACAAAGTGAGAGATAACGTATTCCGGACAAACACTTCACTGGCCTGGCTGCTCAACAAATCGTGGATAACCAACCTCAAGTTCGACGCATCGATATACTACAATGATAACAACTCCCACGCGCATACGTTCTACTCCTATGCATCGGAGCAACCGGCTGTTCATGCCACAGAGGAAGGATATTTTATGGCAAACAAACTGCCATATACTTACTTTGCCGACCAAATCATCGACTCCAAAGAACTGGATTATGCCGCATCGTTAAAATATGAATGGAACAGACGATTTAAGACTGTAAACAGCAACCTGAAAGCGGGTGTTCAATGGAAAGCAACAGGCAATGTGGGTGAAGGAGAATATTACAAAGACCCATCATTGGCTCCAAACGGTTATCGTCCCCGTCCTTACACTACTTATCCATATATGCATAATGTTTCGCTTTATGCAGAAGAAAGTCTGTCATTTCCTGTGGGAAATACCATGCTTAGACTGATGGCAGGGGTACGTTGGGAACATTTGTTTATCAAGGGAACGAAATATAAGAACCTGAATACTCTTTCACCACGTTTCAATGCCAGATGGCAGTTGAACGAACATATCGCTATCCGTGGCGGTTGGGGAATTACCGAAAAGCTGCCCTCTTTCTACACCTTGTATCCCAAACAGGAATATCGGGACATACAGACCTTCGGCTTTTCCTATAATAAGATTGAATCATCTTATATATATTATAGTCAGCCCTACACGTTATTGCACAATGAAAACCTACGCTGGCAACGGAATCAGAACGCAGAAATCGGTCTGGACGTCAACATTGCCCGTACCAGAATTTCATTAGTCGGTTATTTCAACCGTACCAAGCTGCCGTATAAATACGCAAGTACTTATACTCCGTTCTCCTATGATGTGCTCCAATTGCCGGATGGATTCACGATGCCGACTAACCCGCAAATCAATGTAGATAACCAGACAGGGATGGTTTACATACGCGACAATGCATCCAGTTACTGGACTCCTATGGATGTCAAAGTGACCGACCAGACTTTTGTAAAGTCAACTTCTCCCGACAATGGAATGGACGTGATTCGTCGCGGAGCGGAAATGATTGTTGATTTCCCGGAAATTACTCCGATTCGCACGCAATTCCGGGTAGATGCCGCTTATACTTATACGAAATACATCGACAACTCTTTATCGTATTATTATCAGAATGGATGGTCGCACACCAGTCTTGCCAATCGTTCTTACCAATATGTAGGTATCTACGCCAACGGCGACAACTTATCGACTACTGCCAACGGCAAGCGTACCCACTCGCTGGATGCCAATATCACAGCCATCACCCGTATTCCGAAAGCCAGACTGATTATCTCGTGCCGACTGGAAGCTTCGCTTGTGAAGCGTTCGCAGAACATCTCCGAGTATCAAGGAAAAGAATATGCTTTCAATGTGAGCGAAAGCAGTAATACCCAAACCGGGGGAAGTATCTATGACGGTAACTCTTATACCGCTATCTGGCCGGTAGCATACCTCGACCTGAATAATGAGATGCATCCTTTCACATCAGCGGAAGCCGCGAATCCGGAATTCTCCTACCTGATACGCAAATCGGGCAATGCCTATACATTTGCAGCAGACGGATATGATCCTTATTTTTCTGCCAATATCAATATCACCAAAGAGATTGGAGACTATGTATCTCTTTCTCTCAATGCGATTAATTTCACCAACTCACGGCCTTATGTAAAATCTCATGCAACGGGTGTAAGCGCTCTCTTCACCCCGGATTTCTATTATGGACTTACTTGCCGTATCAAATTCTAACTATATGAAACAATTCATCTACATATTATTACTAACAGTGACTGGCATCTTTGCGGGATGCACAGATATCGATAAAGAGAATCCGTATGACAACCAGTTGCACAGCCTGCAGGTTACTGCCGTATATCCGGACGGATACACGGATCATCTCCGGGAAGGAGTGACCGTAAAGATTGAAGATGTCGACCGTGGAAATTCTTACAAGGCTAAAACCGACAAGAATGGAGTGGCGCAATTCTCTTTGACCAAAGGTATATACCGCGTACAAGTCAGCGACAAAGGCGGAAAGGATATTTTCAACGGATTAGCTGATAATGTCAAACTAACCAGCGGAGACATGTCTCTTAATCTCCCGCTCATTCATTCCAAGGCCGGGACGATCATTATTAAAGAGATTTACTGCGGAGGATGCACAAAGTTACCGCTGGAAGGAAATTATCAGTCCGACAAGTACATTATCCTGCATAATAACGACTCGGAAGTGCAATATCTGGATAGTTTATGCTTCGGAGCACTCGACCCTTACAATTCACAAGCCACTAATGTATGGGTGACACAGGATGAAGTAACCGGAGCAACCATCTTCAAGGACTTTGCTCCCATCGTTCAGTGTATCTGGCAATTTGGCGGTACCGGTAAAACGTTCCCGCTTCAGCCGGGAGAAGATGCAGTGATTGCCATCAACGGAGCGGTTGACCATGCGGCACAATATCCGCAATCTGTCAACCTGAACAAACCCGGATATTTTGTATGCTATAATAATGTTTATTTTCCGAACACACAGTATCATCCGGCTCCGGGCGACCAGATCACACCGGATCATTACCTGAACGTAGTGTTGAAGACTGGTCAGGCGAACGCCTATTCATTCTCGATATTTTCTCCTGCCGCGGTTATTTTTAAAGCCAAGGATACCACGATACAGGACTTCGTTCTAAAAGAGGGAAGCGTCATACAAAAACCGGGAAGCACTACGGATCAGGTGATAGCGATACCACTTGACTGGATGATTGATGGCACGGAAGTATATTATGGCGGTTCTTCCAACAATAAAAAGCGTATTTCTCCATCCATCGATGCGGGATATGTCACTCAAAGTGCCACATACAACGGACGCAGTTTATACCGTCATGTGGATGAAGAAGCGACACAGGAAGCGGGTTACGAAGTACTGGTAGATACAAACAACTCTTCTACCGATTTTTATGAACGGGAAAAACAATCTTTGCATGAGTGAGATGAAGAAAATATATATAACAGGCCTTTGGATCCTATGTCTGACATCCGGAGTTTCGGCGCAGACTTATGACATCATCGAACGGCGTAACTCCTGGAATGCCGGGACAAATGTCACAGGTATCATGATGGACAGTATTTCTGCTTCCTATGCCGAACTGTACGGAAAGAATAACCACGGTGATTTCCGCAACTATTACGAAGCAAAAGAAGCATGGAGTGCCGGAGCGGTAGCAAAGTCCATCACTCATCTGAAAGGTTATTCACTGACGGGTTCGTTCTCATTCGATCATACTTCAGGCAAGGATATGAGCGGTTCGATGTTTATCCACCCAGGATTTTATCCCGTAGACCTCCTGGAGTTCACACCCGGACGTAAAGACTTGCAAACTTACACTTTCATGGGTGGTATTGCAACTGATATTTCACCCAACTGGCGATTAGGAGGAAAGATAGACTTTGCCGCTTCCAACTATTCCAAACGAAAGGACTTGCGGCATACCAATTACCGACTGGATTTGAAAATAGCCCCCAGCATCATGTATCATTTGGGAGATATGGCGATCGGCTTTTCCTATATTCTCGGCAAAAATAGCGAATCAGTAAAAGCAGAAGTCATCGGTACAGCCGAAAACTCTTACAATGCTTTTCTGGATAAAGGACTTATGTATGGAGCTTACGAGGCATGGGACGGGAGTGGAATCCATCTTAGTGAATCGGGTGTCAACGGTTTCCCCATCAAAGAATTGTCGAACGGGGTAGCCGTGCAACTTCAATGGAAAGGATTTTACGGAGATGCAGAATACACATATTCTTCAGGTTCTGCCGGTGAAAGAGATGCTATCTGGTTTAAATTTCCAACCCACCGAATTACCTCCCATTTGAGTTATCATTTCAAACAGGGAAAGAAAGAGCATTTTCTGCGACTGAACTTGCAATGGTCACATCTGGTCAACAACGAAAATGTGATAACCAAAGAAACTGTGAACGGGATAACGACCACTCACGTACACGGTTCCAATCGTATTTTTGAGCAGGATGTTTTCTCTGCTAATCCCGAATATGAATTGATTAGTCCCCGCACGGAACTTCGCCTGGGAACGAATATATCAACATTCAGACGACTGACCACACAGATGTATCCTTATGTGGTTTCGGAAAAGATGATTTGTAGCCAGACTTATATCTCCAGCGTATTTCATCTAGGGAAACTCGACCTGAAAGCGGCTGCATCCTTTGCCATAGGAAACTTTACCGAGAAAAACAGGACTACGGCAACAGATACGGAACCGGGTAATCCGCCTTATCGGCTGACTGATTATTACAATCTGAAAAATGAATATGCAACCGCCCCACAAGCGACATTTCATCTCGGATTGCGCTATCATTTCAACTATGGAATTTATGCGGAAGTAGAAGGTAGTTATACGCACGGTTTCAACCTGCAATATATAGATGGTTCGAACCGTTGGAACGAGACTATCAAATTAGGATATACTTTTTGAAAACAATGAATATAAATAAACTAAATTATTAAGCAATGAAAAAGAGTTTGACATTTATCTTCGCAGCAGCGCTTTTGGTATCTTGCCAACAGGAAGAGAACGAAGCTACGACTCCTGCAAACAGTCGCATTACTATCTCTCCTATTATTACACGTGCTACGGAAGTTAACTTTGAGACCGGAGATAAAATCGGTGTTACAATCACCCAAAACGGTGACTTCGTATATGCAGAGAATAAACAGATGACATACAATGACGGAGTATTTGCAGGCGATTTACTCTGGTACCCGGAAGGAAATGACAAATCGCAAATAGTAGCCTATTATCCCTATAAGGAGGGTAATACTCCGGCTTCATTTACTGTTGAAACCGATCAGACTAGTGGATATGGAGCGTCAGATTTTATGGCAGCAAAGAAATCGGATGTACTTCCGACTACCAACGTTATAAGCATGAACTTCAAACACATGTTTACTAAATTAGTGATTAATGTAACAAAGGAAGTAGAAGCTAACATCTCGTCTATCGCATTGAAAGGTTCCATCCCGACTGCAACTCTTGATTTGAGTGCTCTCACAGTGACTGCTGATGCAAACGCCTCCGCAACAAGCATTGTTGCACAAGCCGTTAAAGCGAATGAGACATACCGCGCCATTATCGTTCCCCAAACAGTAGCCTTGACGCTTGAAGTAGCAACATCTGACGGCAAGACCTTGTCACAGAAGCTCACATCTACCACTTTGGCACAAGGAGGACAATACAGTGTGAACATTCGCGTGTTACCTGACGATATAGAAGTCAAACTTAGTGGTGACATTGAAAACTGGACAGATGAGGGTGAAATTGGAGCTGATAATGAGATTCCTTTCGAGGAACATCTCGATCAGAACTATTTCCTGTATGATAATGTAAAATATAAGACTGTAACTCTCTCAAACGGTACGACATGGATGGCTGAACCGCTTATTTATTTACCGAAAGGGTATACTCCTTCAAGTGATCCAACTGCTGATAGCCATGTTTGGTATCCGTATGAAATCACAGCCGACGGTGCAACCGTAGCTACAACAAAAGAAAGTGCCATAAAAGAATTAGGTTATCTATATGATTTCCAGGCTGCACTGGGTGGTAAAGAAATTACTGATAGTAATCTGACCTCCTTTGAAGGAGCACAAGGAATCTGCCCGAAAGGATGGCACATACCGACACGTCTGGAGTACTTTAATCTGGTAGGAAAAACAACGAATGATGCCGACGGCAAGGTACCGGCTGATGGTGATAAAGCTCTTTTTTATGATACAGCTTATGATGGAGCCAAAATATCATCACTGATGGATGCAGGATTCAATTACCAATTCTCCGGTGTTCGTATGGCAACAAGTCTTACAGGCGCCGGCAGCTACCAAAAAACTGCAATAGCAGATGACGCCAAGATTCAAGCTGCGTGGCATGGAAAACCGGCAATGAATTATCTCATGACTTCGACCGCCTACAAACCCATATACAATAGTACCAGCGGCCTACTAACCAATATACAGTTCTTTGGATTAATGAGTACAATCAATGCAACCAAGTATCCGGAAGGCAGATTATCATTATCTTATGTTAGCATTAAAGCCGGTATGCAAGTTCGTTGCATAAGGGATCAAGCCGGCAACTAAAAGACTAATATTTGTTTCATGCCTTGAAACCTTTAGTTTCTCGGTGAGAAACTACCAGTTTCAAACTGGGAAACTAAAAGTTTCAAGTAAGGCTACCCCCCTCGCCCGTAAGGCGAACTACGATAAGCTATAAACAAACGAAAAACAGATTACAAACTATATAAAAACGAAGCAATAACAATGAAAACAAAAAAGCTAACAATCGCAATTGCCATCATGGCAATGACTTTTATCGGAACTTCATGTGGTAACAAACAACAGAAAAGCGCATCAGAAGCGACTACAGAACAGTCTGCATCTTCCGCCTTGGAAATTGATTCTCTTCTTGCCAATGCCGAAAGCCTTGCAGGACAAGAAGTGACCATTGAAGGCGTCTGCACACATACCTGCAAACATGGCGCAAAGAAAATCTTCCTGATGGGTAGCGACGATACCCAAGTGATCCGTGTAGAAGCGGGCACTTTGGGGACATTCGATCCTAAATGCGTGAACTCCATCGTTCGTGTTACCGGAACACTGAAAGAACAACGCATTGACGAAGCCTACCTCCAGAACTGGGAAGCGCAACTCAAAGCACAGGCTGCCGAGAAACACGGAACCGGTGAAGCCGGATGCGACTCTGAAAAGAAAGCACGTGGTGAAACAGCCAACAGCCCTGAAGCCCGCATTGCAGATTTCCGTGCAAAAATAGCCGACCGCAAGGCAGAAACAGGAAAAGAGTATTTATCTTTCTATTTCATGGAAGCTGACTCGTATGAAGTGGAGTAGTAACATCCGTAAGTGGAGTCGGCTCATACACCGTGACTTATCATTTTTCTTTTCCGGAATGGTATTGATATATGCCATTTCCGGAATTGTAATGAATCACCGTGACACTATTAATCCGAACTTCTCCATCACACGGAAAGAGTATAAGATAGCAGAAAAGCTACCGGATAAAGCAGGAATGAATAAGGAGAAAGTGCTCACTCTCCTGGAACCATTGGGAGAAAGCGGCAACTATACCAAATATTACTTCCCGAAAACGGACGTAATGAAAGTATTCCTGAAAGGCGGCTCCAATCTCCTGGTAAACGTGAAGACAGGAGAAGCGGTATATGAATCCGTCACCCGCCGCCCGCTTATCGGAGCAATGTCCCGCTTACATTACAACCCGGGACAATGGTGGACTTACTTTGCTGATATTTTCGCCATCGCTCTTATTATCATTACTCTCTCCGGCATTATCATGCTGAAAGGGAATAAGGGCATTATCGGCAGAGGAGGGATCGAAGTCATTGTCGGAATCTTGATTCCCATTCTTTTCCTTTTCTTCTTTTGAATAGAATAACAGATAAAATCAAATGGAACATATTATCGAATGTAACAATCTGACGCACTATTACGGCAAACGGTTGATTTACGAAAATCTTAGTTTCACAGTACCCAAAGGACGCATCTTGGGACTGTTGGGAAAGAACGGTACGGGCAAGACCACCACTATCAATATCTTGAGCGGTTACCTGAAACCCCGTTCGGGAGAATGTCGCATCTTCGGACAGGAGATTCAGACAATGGCACCGGCTCTGCGTCGCAATATCGGACTGCTCATCGAAGGTCATGTGCAATATCAATTCATGACCATCACCGAGATAGAGAAATTCTACGCAGCTTTCTACCCCGGTCAATGGAAAAAGGAAGCGTACTATGAACTGATGAATAAGTTGAAAGTCGCTCCCGGACAACGTATCTCGCGTATGTCCTGCGGACAACGTTCACAAGTAGCCCTCGGACTGATTCTCGCACAGAACCCGGAACTTCTCGTGCTGGATGATTTCTCCCTCGGACTCGATCCCGGCTATCGTCGCCTGTTTGTCGACTACCTCCGCGACTATGCCCGTTCAGAAGGAAAAACCGTCTTTCTGACCTCGCATATCATTCAGGACATGGAGCGGCTTGTTGACGACTGCATCATCATGGACTACGGAAAGATACTGATTCAGAAACCAATTGCCGAACTACTAGAAAAAGGACGTCGCTATACCTTCACTATTCCCGAAGGCTACGAACTTCCCGCATCTGATGATTTCTATCATCCTTCTGTCATGCGGAACCAGTTGGAGACTTTCTCTTTCCTTCAACCGGCAGAAACTGAAGCAAAACTGAAATCCATGTCAGTGCCCTACACTAATTTTCATAGTGAACAGGTGAATCTGGAAGATGCATTTATCGGCCTGACAGGCAAATACTAGAATCGTTGATAATTGATAAAAACAATGTACGCTATATTTTATAAAGAATGGATAAAGACACGGTGGTATTTTCTACTTGCCGTGCTCGCCACACTTGGTTTTACAGGCTACTGTATGCTCCGCATCAACCGGGTGGTAGAAATGAAAGGGGCTGCTCATGTGTGGGAAGTGATGCTGCAACGAGATGTCATCTTCATTGATATGTTGCAATATATCCCTCTGATTGCGGGAATTTTGATGGCTATTGTGCAGTTTGTTCCCGAAATGCAGCGCAAATGCCTGAAACTGACTCTCCATCTGCCTTATCCGGAGTTGAAGATGACAGGTAATATGCTACTTTCGGGATTAGTGTTGCTACTTGTCTGCTTCGCTTCCAATTTTCTGTTGATGGAAGTATACCTGAATGGAATACTTGCCCATGAACTGAAGAACCACATATTGCTCACCGCTTTAACGTGGTATCTTGCCGGGATTTCCGGCTATCTGCTTGTGGCCTGGATCTGCCTTGAACCGGCATGGAAACGTCGTATTCTGAATCTCATTATCGCAGTATTATTACTCCGAATCTTCTTTCTGTCGCCCACACCGGAAGCATATAACAAGTTCCTCCCTTATTTAGTGGTTTATACATTGTTGACAGCTTCTTTCTCGTGGCTTTCTATCGTACGATTCAAGGCCGGAAAGCAGGACTAGGAGCAATTAAAAATTAAAGACTAAAAATTAAAAGATTGAGTAATGAGACGTTTCAGTACTATATTATTATATGTAACCATCGCTTTTCTGCTTCTCTGGCAGTTGCCCTGGTGTTACAATTTCTTTGTCGTAAAGCCGGAGAAAACTCCCTTTACCCTGTACAGTTTCGTAATTGGCGATTTCGCACAGATGGGACAGGAAGAGGGAAAAGGAAGCGTGCGTCGCGACCTGGCAGGTAATATTTATTCGGAAGCAGCTTTCGACAGTATCCTGCCTATGTTTTATTTTCGTCAGTTGATGTCCGATGAGCGTTTTCCGGATACCATTAAAGGGATAGCAGTAACTCCTAAAATGGTACAGACGGAGAATTTCAACTTCCGCAGTGTACCTTCGGATATCAATGCGCCTTCCATCGGACTTTATCCTCTGATGGAATCCATGTCAGGACGTGTAGACCTGAAAATGCCGGATGACGTATTCCGCATCACCTCCAAAGGAATCGAGTTTATCGACATGGCCTCCAACAGCGTAAAGGAAGACAAGAGTCTTCAGTTTACCGAAGCTATGACTAAAAAGGAGTTTCGTTTCCCGGCAACAGAGATCGTAGGAAATCCAACGGTGAAAAAGGAGTATGACGAAGGTTATCTTCTATTGGATGCCGACCGCCGTCTGTTTCATCTGAAACAGGTGAAAGGGCGTCCGTATGTTCGTGCCATCACCTTGCCTGAAGGACTGACACTGGAACATCTGTATCTGACAGAGTTCAGAAATAAGAAAACACTTGCGTTCATGACCGATGTCAACAATGCTTTCTATGTACTGCAGAGCCGGACATACGAAGTAGTGAAAACAGGAATTCCTGTATTCAATCCCGAAACGGATGCATTAACCATCATCGGTAATATGTTCGATTGGACGGTACGTGTGACTACTCCGACCTCTGATAATTATTACGCATTGAATGCCGACGATTATTCATTGATTAAAAAATTAGAGAACGCATCGTCTACTCATTCCATGCCCGGTATTACTTTCACATCTTATACTGATAAATATGTAATACCACGTTTCGAATAGTATTCCCATATTGAATGTAACAGTTGTAAGGGACTATCAAAAGTCAATCTATTAAATATGACTTAGGGTAGTCCCTTACAGTTTTCTTCCCATGCGTGTATAGGAAACAAAAAGAATTACAATCTTTTCTTCTGTAAGTATGGGCTTTTTCCGGCAAGAAAGTTTATCTTTGCCGACTCATTCAAATATTCAGACCGCAATTGCTTCTGCATTATACACAAACAAATACGGTAAAACGAAAAAACTCAAATTAAAAACCGTATGAAAGTTTACAAAGCATTTGCTTTCCTAAGTATCTTCATCATATTGTTCTATAATTGTTCGCTCCCTGCTAATGACGAAGAAAAAGGAGATTCAGAGGGAGAGGATACAGTTACCTCCGAACTTCCCTGGGAAGGAGAGATGGACAAATTCACCATCAATTCTAAAGAAGGAATCCATCTGAATGATCCATACGAAGACGCCGGAACAGCTTATGTCACCATTCCTTCCACCTCTGTAAAAAATACCCGTTGGGAATTTGGAGTTCACCTCACCTTTAATCCTTCCGCTAACAATTATGCACGATTTTATCTGACTTCTTCCTCAAACATTCTTTCCGGTAATTTAAACGGTTATTATATTCAGATAGGAGGAGCCAAAGATAATGTAACTCTTTATCGTCAAAACGGAGACCAATCTAAACTACTGGCTTCGGGAAGAGAGTTGATGAAAGGAGACTCTTCACCGAAACTATATATAAAAGTAGAACGTGACAATAATGGTTACTGGACTTTTTGGACACGACGTGAATCCGAGAATGAATACGTAAAAGAAAAACAAATAAAAGATACCGATATACAAACTTCCCGCTACTGCGGTATATACTGCATTTACACCAAAACCCGCTGTAAAGGATTTACATTTCATCACATACAGCTATCTAATAACGTAGAAACGGACACTACACCTGATGAAACACCCGATCATCCCGGAACAGACATTCCAGATAATCCGAACACCCCCGAATTACCGAAAGATGTGAGAGGTATGCTTCTTTTCAATGAAATCATGTATAACAATGCTACTGATGGTGCAGAATATATAGAAATCTACAATCCGACTGAACAGGCTATCATTTTACCGGCACTTTATCTATATAAGATGTATAAAGACGGGGCAATATACAATACTACCATCCTTCAAAATGAAAGTCCTTCTACTCCCCTAACCATTCCTGCCAAAGCATATCTTTGCTTCACGAAATACTTCAACAGAGTTGTTCAGAAACATAAAGTCGGTGGAGAAAATATAATAATTATACCGAACTTCCCGGCACTGAACAATAATGGCGGGTATCTGGCACTTTCAAGTAGTAAAGAGACTGCACCAGGACATACTTTTGACACTTGTTGTTTTAGAGATGAAATGCACACCATTGATAAAATAACCGGCGTTTCGCTTGAAAAGAAATCTCCGGAGTTGTCCTCGCTCAACAAAAACTGGCGTTCCTCCAAACATGCCACCGGAGGCACACCCGGAATAAAAAATATGTAAGAGTATGTATATCTATGATAAATTCCCTACATTTGTAGGCAAAGTAAACAAGTTCCGGATATTCATCCTCAAACGAATTTAAACAGCAGATATGAGTCCAGCCGTTATATCTATTACTACTGTGGCATACTTTATCATCCTGTTCACTATCTCTTATATAGCAGGACGCAAAGCCGACAATGAAGGATTCTTTGTAGGAAACCGTAAATCAGCCTGGTATATCGTTGCCTTTGCCATGATCGGTTCCACCATTTCCGGAGTCACCTTCGTTTCCGTTCCGGGTATGGTACAGGCAAGTCGCTTTTCTTACCTGCAGATGGTGCTGGGATTCATAGTAGGACAAATTATCATTGCATTTGTACTTGTTCCCCTCTTTTATCGCATGAATCTGGTTTCCATTTATGAATATCTGGAGAACAGGTTCGGAAGCTCTTCCTACAAGACGGGAGCCTGGTTCTTTTTTATTTCAAAGATGCTAGGGGCAGCCGTCCGGCTCTTTCTCGTATGCCTGACATTGCAGTTTCTTATCTTCGATCCTTTCCATCTCCCATTCCTGTTGAACGTGATCCTTACGGTATTTATCGTATGGCTTTACACTTTCCGCGGTGGAGTGAAATCATTGATATGGACGGATGTTCTAAAAACATTCTGCCTGGTAGTGTCGGTTGTACTTTGCATCTATTATATTGCTTCCAGCCTGCATCTGAGTTTCAGCGGTCTGGTTAGTACGATTTCAGATAGTGACTTTTCCAAGACATTCTTTTTTGACGATGTCAACGACAAACGATATTTCTTCAAACAATTCCTGGCAGGTGTATTCACCGTTATTGCCATGAACGGGCTCGACCAGGATATGATGCAGCGCAATCTTAGCTGCAAGAACTTCCGGGACTCGCAGAAAAATATGATTACCAGTGGAATCTCACAGTTCTTTGTCATTCTGCTTTTTCTGATGCTAGGAGTACTGTTATATACGTTTACAGCACAGCAAGGCATTGGGAATCCGGAAAAAAGCGACGAGTTGTTTCCGATGATTGCTACCGGAAATTATTTTCCCGGCATAGTCGGAATATTATTCATTATCGGACTGATAGCCTCCGCCTATTCTGCAGCCGGTTCTGCCTTGACGGCACTGACCACTTCCTTTACCGTAGATATTTTACATGCACAGATAAAAGGAGAGGCGGCACTTAGCAAGATACGCAAACAGGTACATATCGGTATGGCAATTGTGATGGGGGCAGTCATTTTTGTATTCAATTTGCTGAACAACACCAGTGTGATTGATGCGATTTACACATTGGCCAGTTATACGTATGGTCCTATCTTAGGGTTGTTCGCTTTCGGCATCTTCACCAAGAAACAAGTTTATGATAAATATATTCCGTTGGTAGCTATCGCTTCTCCTATTCTTTGCTATATCCTGCAACGAAATTCGGAAGCATGGTTCAACGGTTACCAAATTAGTTACGAGCTGCTATTATTTAACGCTGCATTTACTTTCATCGGACTTTGCTTCCTCATTCGAAAGAAATCAACGATGGACAATACGACAGTTCTTTAATATTAAGATGAAGATGAAGAAGAAAATTAATTGCTTCATACCTTTCGGCACTCCGGAAGATACCATGCAGACAGTAAAGGAACTACAAGTGTCAGAGCTAGTAAATAAGATCTATTTATTAGGTTCGGAGCCCGGTAAGAAAGCTCTTCCGGGTTGTGAATATCTCTCTGTTAAAGGGTTCTATTCCACAGACACAATGAAAACAATTGCAGCCAATGCCAATACGGAATATACTCTGTTCTACTTGAAACAAACTCCATTAAAACTGGGACTGTATGCCTTGGAACGCATGGTGCAAATCATAGAGAACGATAAAAAGAATGGAATAGTTTATGCCGACCACTATCAGCTGATTAACGGAGAACTTAAACAAGCACCTGTCATTGACTACCAATTAGGAAGCGTCCGGGATGATTTCGATTTCGGTTCCATGCTTCTATTCAGTTCTTCTGCCTTCACTAAAATAGCAGATGCTTTGCGTGAAGAGTACAAATACGCAGGACTATATGCTATGCGTCTATTCATCTCTTACAAATATTCAATTGTGCACATCAATGAATATCTATACACCGAAATTGAAACAGATACCAGAAAAAGCGGAGAGAAACAATTCGACTATGTAAACCCCAAAAATCGGGAAGTACAAATTGAAATGGAAGCTGCCTGTACCGAATACCTGAAATGTATTGATGCTTATTTCATGCCTACTTCTTCACGGCCTGTAAATCTTCACAGCGAAAACTTTGAATTCGAGGCATCTGTCATCATCCCTGTACGCAATCGTGCTCATACAATCCGCGATGCTGTCAATTCGGCTTTAAACCAACGGACCACTTTCTCTTTTAACATTATTGTTATCGACAATCATTCCACCGATGGAACGACGGAAATTCTCCAGGAACTAAGTAGCGATAAAAGATTGATCCATATCATCCCCCAAGAAAATGATTTAGGTATAGGAGGCTGCTGGAACAAGGGTATATGTCACGAAAAATGCGGAAAGTTCGCTATACAGTTAGATAGCGACGATTTATATAAAGATGAATCCACTTTACAGAAAATCGTAGACACCTTTTATAAGGAAAGCTGCGCAATGGTTATAGGTACCTATCTAATGACCGACTTCCAACTGAACGAAATCCCCCCCGGTATCATTGACCACAAAGAGTGGACACCGGAAAATGGAAAGAACAACGCTCTACGTATCAATGGTTTGGGTGCTCCACGAGCTTTCTACACTCCTATTCTTCGTAATATCAAATTGCCGAACACCAGCTATGGTGAAGATTACGCCATAGGATTACGAATCTCACGGGAGTATAAGATCGGACGTATCTATGATGTAATATACCTCTGTCGCCGTTGGGAAGGTAACTCTGACGCCGCATTAAGCACAGAAAAAGTCAATCGGAACAACTTCTACAAAGACCGAATCCGCACATGGGAAATTAAGGGCAGAATCCAGATGCATACTATTGATGAAGAGTTTCAGGAACTTGTAGAGGAAATGATAGAAAACCAAAAAGAAAACTGGGAACTTGCGAAAAGGAACTATGAAGCGTTGGAAGAAAATCTGGAAAAGAAAAAAGTATTGAAACTGAAGGAAGAAGATAGAGAGATGAAAGTTAGAATTTTCCCGAATCCTCAACGCATCCTCTCGACCATGGCAAAAACAGATAGTCGTTCTATCCAGGAAAGGCCTTGTTTTTTATGCGGAAAAAACCGCCCCGCAGAGCAAACATATCTACCATTCGGACATTATGAGGTATGCCTCAACCCCTACCCCATTTTTCAGCGTCACTTGACAATCATCGACAAGGAACACACTCCACAAAGCATGAAAGGACGTTTTGAAGATATGCTTCACTTAGCTGAAAACCTGGACGAGTTCTATATACTCTATAACGGACCGGAGTGCGGTGCTTCCGCCCCTGACCACATGCATTTCCAGGCAGCAGGAAAAGAAGAAGAACTGACTAACCCTTTTGCGCTGAATTTCTTGAAGAGTATATTAGAAAATGAAAACGGCGTAACAACTTATGTAGACAATGTATTCACAACTTGCATAGGTATGACATCAGGTCTGAAAGTTGACTTAATGCAACAATTTGAAAAGGTCTACCAAAATCTTTCCATCATTTATTCGGATAAGGAACCTTTAATCAACATGATAACCTGGTATGGTCTCGATAAAATAAGCCATTTCGGAGGTGACGAAATAGAAGTATGGAATTGCATCATTTTCCTACGCTCAAAACATCGTCCCGATTGCTATTATACCCCAAAAGAAAAAGGGCTATTAATAAGTCCGGCTGTTGCAGAAATGGGTGGCATATTCCCGATTGTCAGAGAAGAAGACATGGATAAATTAAACGCCAAAAAACTCACAGAGATTTACAAGGAGATAAGTTTATCTCCCCAACAATTAAATACTCTATGCGATCAATTATTCAAAAAGAAATAGTAATAAAGTAATATGCGAGTCCCCTTAATAAGTGTTGGTATTCTTTCCGGGAAAGAGATTGAATTTTCTTTCCCTATAAAATTTATCTCCTCCGACGGAACGGAAAGCTCCGGTATGCAAAAGGCTATTTACCGGGATGGGAAGATTCATTGGCAAGGGAAAGAATATAATGAATTATCTTTCACTCCCCAACAAGGTGCACCTGCTTTCTTTGAACTGAAAGATGTGACCATCGGAATCAACTTCCATTGGGAACGCAAAGAAGTCCAGAAATTCAAAGGGGAGTTAAAGATCATCGTCGAAGGGGAACAACTTACTGCTATCAATATTATTTCCATCGAAGAATATCTCATCAGTGTGATTTCATCAGAAATGAGTGCTACTGCTTCTTTAGAACTACTAAAGGCACATGCTGTTATTTCCCGAAGTTGGCTGTTGAATAAGTGTAAGACAGAGAGTAGAAAACAGGAAATGAAGAACGAGAAAACAGGAAAGTCTATACAGAAGGATAGCGCAACCTGTTCTCCATCTTTCGTTTCGGATTCTCAATTTATCAAATGGTATGACCACGAAGCGCACAAAAACTTTGACGTATGCGCAGACGATCACTGCCAACGGTATCAAGGAATTACACGAGCCTCAACACCACAAGCCATCGAAGCAGTCTCCGCCACGCGGGGGGAAGTGCTGATGTATAAAGGAGCGATTTGTGATACCCGTTTCTCTAAATGTTGTGGCGGAGCTTTTGAAGAGTTCCAAAATTGTTGGGAAAACGTAAAGCATCCTTATCTAATCAGACAACGGGATAGCAAGACTGAAAAACAACTTCCCGATTTGACCATAGAGGCGGAAGCTGATAAATGGATACGTACCTCACCTGTTGCTTTTTGTAATACGCAGGATAAGAAAATTCTAAGCCAAGTACTAAACAACTACGATCAGGAAACAGCAGACTTCTATCGTTGGAAAGTCAGTTATACCCAACAAGAACTTTCAACACTGATTCATCAACGTTCGGGAATTGACTTCGGACAAATTCTGGATTTAATTCCTATAGAACGTGGAACGTCGGGACGTCTTGTCCGATTGAAAATTATAGGAACCTTGCGAACGCTTATTATCGGGAAAGAACTGGAAATACGCCGTACCTTATCTACTTCCCATCTGTATAGTTCCGCCTTCGTAGTAGACAAGGAATATGAGGAAAAAGGACATAAAGAGGATAAAATCCCTTCACGATTCATCCTTACCGGAGCCGGATGGGGGCATGGAGTAGGACTTTGCCAGATTGGTGCTGCCGTAATGGGAGAGCAAGGTTACAAATATGAAGAAATACTGTCTCACTATTACCCCGGAAGTACACTCGAAAAACAATATCAATAAAAAAGAATAATACCATGACACCCCCCACTACAAAAAGAAATCCCTGGAGCTGGATACCCACCCTCTACTTCGCAGAAGGGCTGCCATACGTAGCGGTAATGACGATTGCTGTTATCATGTACAAGCGTTTGGGATTATCCAATACGGAAATAGCCTTATATACTTCCTGGCTCTATCTTCCTTGGACTATCAAACCGCTATGGAGCCCATTCGTTGATCTGGTGAAAACGAAACGCGCCTGGATTATTGCCATGCAAGGTTTCATCGCTGCCGGATTTGCGGGGATAGCCTTCTTTATTCCGACTGCTCATTATGTACAGTTGACTCTTGCTTTTTTCTGGCTGCTGGCGTTCAGTTCCGCTACGCATGACATCGCAGCAGACGGTTTCTATATGCTCGGACTCAATAATAAAGAACAATCTTTCTTTGTCGGTATCCGGAATACTTTCTATCGGCTTGCCAATATTTTCGGGCAGGGAATTCTAGTCATGCTGGCAGGATGGCTGGAAACATCACAGAACAATATTCCCTTGGCATGGAGTATTACATTCTACCTCCTTGCCGGATTATTTCTGGCTCTTACTATCTATCATCGACTTATCCTCCCCCATCCTGATTCGGACATTAAACGTCCCGGCCTCACACCGGGTAAGTTGTTAGGAGATTTCCTTTTGACCTTTGTCACATTCTTTCAGAAAAAGAACCTCGGTCTCATGTTCTTTTTCCTCCTCACCTATCGGTTGGGAGAATCACAGTTAGCCAAAATAGCTTCTCCTTTCCTGCTCGATACGACCGATAAAGGTGGACTGGGTTTATCCACAGCAACTGTCGGAATGATCTACGGTACGATAGGTGTCATAGCTTTATTGCTCGGTGGAATCATTAGTGGTTTCCTCGTTTCCCGTGACGGATTCAAGAAATGGATATTACCCATGGCATTAGCCATCAACATTCCCGATCTATTATATGTATGGATGGCTGCCGCCACCCCGGACAATCCTATATTTATAGCCATTTGTGTAGCGATCGAACAGTTGGGGTATGGTTTCGGCTTTACCGCTTATATGCTATATCTGATTTATATAGCAGAAGGTGAACATAAAACGGCACACTATGCTATCGGAACCGGATTTATGGCACTGGGCATGATGATTCCCGGTATGCCTGCCGGATGGATACAGGAACATCTCGGATACACAAACTTCTTTATCTGGGTTTGTATTTGTACCCTGCCCGGTATCGTCGCCTCATTAATGATTCGCAACCGACTGGAGGATTCTTTCGGAAAGAAACAATAAAAAGCTCAAAGATATGATACTCATTGCAGATAGTGGTTCTACCAAAACCGACTGGTGCATCGTTTTCAACGGCACCCCAATCAAACGAATGGGAACGAAGGGAATTAATCCCTTCTTCCAATCAGAAGAAGAAATTCAACAAGAGCTGACACACTCCCTTCTACCACAACTACCGGAAGGAACGATCAACTCCGTCTTTTTTTATGGTGCAGGATGCACTCCCGAAAAAGCTCCCGTCCTCCGGCGGGCTATTGCCGACAGCCTGCCCGTCATCGGGAACATCAAAGCCTACTCGGATATGCTTGCCGCTGCCCGCGGACTATGCGGACATGAAGCAGGGATTGCCTGCATCCTCGGCACAGGTTCCAATTCCTGTTTCTACAACGGTGAAGAGATTGTCAACAACATCTCCCCTCTTGGATTCATCCTGGGAGATGAAGGAAGCGGCGCAGTCTTAGGAAAACTACTGGTAGGCGATGTACTGAAAAACCAGCTTCCACCCGCCATCAAAGAAGCTTTCTTAAAACAGTTCGACCTGACGGCCCCCGAAATCATCGACCGCGTTTACCGCCAACCCTTTCCGAACCGTTTTCTGGCTAGTCTCTCCCCTTTCCTTGCACAGCACTTGGAAGAACTGGCTATCCGTTCACTAGTACTCAACAGCTTTATCGCTTTTCTCCGCAGAAACGTGATGCAATATGATTATAAGCAATATCCGGTACATTTTATTGGTTCCGTAGCTCACTGTTACAAGGAGATTTTGCAGGAGGCCGCGCAAACAACAGGTATTCAGATCGGTAAGATTCTTCAAAGTCCGATGGAAGGACTGATTCAATACCATCAACAATAATTCTTTTACCTATTGTAATTTATAACCAGTAATTATAAAAATGCAGATAACCGAACAACCGTCCTTTTACGATCATCTGGAAAAGAAATCTGTACGAGAGATCTTAGAAGATATCAACCAGGAAGATCAGAAAGTAGCGTTAGCCGTACAAAAGGCTATTCCACAAATTGAAGAGCTTGTCAATCAGATTGTACCCCGCATGAAACAAGGCGGACGCATCTTTTATATGGGGGCCGGCACAAGCGGTCGCCTGGGAGTATTGGATGCTTCCGAAATCCCTCCTACTTTCGGAATGTCTCCCAACTGGATTATCGGACTGATTGCAGGAGGCGATACAGCCCTGCGCAATCCGGTAGAAGGAGCCGAAGATGATGAAAATCGAGGTTGGGAAGAACTCGTCGAACACCAGATCAACGAAAAAGACACCGTTATCGGCATTGCCGCTTCCGGCACTACCCCGTACGTAATCGGTGCTTTACGGGAAGCCCGTAAACACGGTGTCCTGACAGGTTGTATCACCAGTAATCCCGATTCTCCAATGACAGCAGAAGCGGATGTCGCCATCGAAATGATTGTAGGGCCGGAATATGTGACAGGCAGTTCCCGGATGAAATCAGGCACCGGACAGAAAATGATTCTGAATATGATTAGTACGTCGGTGATGATTCAACTTGGACGGGTGAAAGGAAATAAGATGGTAAATATGCAGCTTAGTAATCATAAACTGGTAGAAAGAGGCACCAGGATGATTATGGAGGAACTAGGATTAAATCATGACCATGCACAAAAATTGTTACTGTTACATGGTTCGGTTAAGAATGCAATTGACGCTTACCGATATTCTCAAGATCATTAAAATCTCTACTTACTCTTGTTTAACCAACTTATATTATACGCATCACATACCAATCTTATTAATACGGAATATGACACATTAACCATCATTATTCATCCGACAGCCTCATAGATACAATACAAAAAGATTTTGAAACAAAATCAAAAACATTTATTGAACAAACCAGTTTGTTCACACTTCTTCATTTTATCTCCGAAGAAAAAACTTCAAGAAAAAGTAAATTGGTATCAACAGTATAAATAATTGAAACATACCCAAAGCCCGTTCTTATCAATACCAACTATCTTTGCATCGTGTCACAGTACAGACAAAAAATAAACCATTTTTGGAATTTAAGACACAAAGAAGATAATTTCATTAAATATAGTATTTATGAAGAAGGATATTTGCATCATTTTGAGCCTGCTGTTATATACTTTTCAATTACCAATTATCTACAAAGTAGAATATCCGGTTACAGTGAAACGTAAGATCAATGATTAACAACAAATTATTAAATATTGAAACCATGAAAAGATTATTTCTATTCTTCTACCTCTCTGTTGTGAGTATAGTGGCATTTGCCGCTGAACAATTTGTAATATTCACACCGGCCGGTAATCATTTTCCGTTGATTGCCAACGGAGTTCCTTGTCCGATATATGTAGATTCTTCCGAAGACAAAGGGGTAATGATAGCTGTCGGCAATCTTCAACAAGATATACTGCAAGTATGCGGAACGAAGCCTGAATTCTTAACAAACGTAAGTTCGAAACACTGTGTCATTGTAGGTACCTATAGTACTCCTTTTGTAAAAAAACTGATAGCTGCAAACAAAATAGATAAAAAGGAGCTGGAAGGGAAAAATGAGAAATATATCCTGCAAGTTGTCACCAATCCCTGTGAAGGAGTAGATGAAGCAGTGGTTATCATCGGCAGCGACAGACGCGGTACGATCTATGGTATCTATGAACTTTCCGAACAAATAGGGGTATCTCCCTGGTATTGGTGGGCAGACGTCCCTATCCGAAAACAACAGAATGTATATGTAAAGCCGGGACAGTATACAGACGGAGAACCTGCGGTGACCTACCGCGGCATCTTCCTCAATGATGAAGCGCCCTGTCTGACCGGTTGGGTAAAACAGACCTACGGCACAAACTATGGTGACCACCGTTTTTATACACAAGTTTGCGAATTGATACTACGCCTAAAAGGTAATTTCCTTTGGCCTGCCATGTGGAGCTGGGCTTTCTATGCAGACGACCCGGAGAATAGTAAGACTGCTGATGAAATGGGAATCATCATCGGTACATCCCACCACGAACCAATGGCACGCAACCATCAGGAGTGGTCACGCAAGCGCAAAGAATATGGTGCATGGGATTATACAACTAACAAAAAAGTGATCGATCAGTTTTTCCGTGAAGGTATCGAACGGATGCAGGGCACAGAAGATATCGTAACCATTGGTATGCGCGGAGACGGTGACGCAGCCATGAGCGAAAACACCAACGTGAAACTGCTGGAAGACATAGTAAAGAACCAACGCAGAATCATTGAAAAGGTGACTAAACGCCCTGCCAAAGCAACCCCGCAAGTCTGGGCACTATACAAAGAAGTACTGGATTACTATGATAAAGGTATGCGTGTACCCGATGACGTAATCATGCTATTGTGTGATGACAACTGGGGAAATGTATGCCGCCTGCCAAATGCCAAGGAACGTAAGCATCCGGGCGGTTGGGGCATGTATTACCATGTAGACTACGTAGGTGCTCCGAGAAACTCCAAATGGCTGAACGTAACCCCTATACAAAATATGTGGGAGCAACTTCAACTCACATACGATTACGGAGTAGAAAAGTTGTGGATACTGAATGTAGGCGATTTGAAACCAATGGAATATCCGATCACGTTCTTCATGGATATGGCATGGAATCCCAAGCAATTCAACGTCTCTAACTTGCTGGATCATCCCCGTCGTTTCTGCGCACAGCAGTTTGGCGAGGATCAAGCGGATGAAGCTATGCGAATCTTAAACCTGTACAGCAAATATAACGGTCGCGTAACGGGAGAAATGCTCGACCGGAATACTTATAACCTGGAGACCGGCGAATGGAAACAAGTATCTGATGAATATCTGAAACTGGAAGCGGAAGCTTTGAGACAATACATATCATTGAAACCGGAATATAAAGATGCCTACAAGCAATTAATCCTCTTCCCTGTTCAAGCCATGGCAAACCTGTATGAGATGTATTATGCACAAGCCATGAACCATAAATTGTACAAAGAAAACAATCCGCAAGCTAACGAATGGGCAGATAAAGTGGAACAGGCTTTTGCACGGGATAAAGCATTGAGTGACGATTATAACAATGTTATGTCCGGCGGTAAATGGAAGAACATGATGATTCAGAAACATATCGGTTATACCTCATGGAATGATAATTTCCCCGCTGATACACTACCACAAACCTACCGAATCGAGCATCCGGAAAAGGCTGTCGGTGGATACGTCTTCACCGGACAAGACGGATATGTAGCTATGGAAGCCGAACACTATTACAGCACTAAAACAGCACCAGGTACGGAATGGACAGTGATCCCCTACATGGGACGAACCCTTAGCGGCATGGCTCTGATGCCTTATACCCAGCCGACCGACGGAGCTTCTATCTCCTACAAAATAAAATTGCCTAAAGGAGTCGACAAAGTGACTGTTCACGTGATAGTGAAATCGACTCTTGCTTTCCACGACCGGAAAGGGCATGAGTACAGCATAGGTTTTGAAGGAGGAAAGGATCAGACAATCAATTTCAATCATAATCTGAATGAACTTCCCGAAAATGTGTATAGCATATACTATCCGACAGTTGCAAGACGTATCGTCGAGAAAAAGGTCAAACTGAATGTGCCGAATACATCAGACGGCATGCAGACACTAATTTTCAAACCTCTTGATCCGGGCATCGTGCTGGAAAAGCTAGTTGTAGACTACGGAGGCTATAAGAAATCTTATCTGTTTATGAATGAATCGAAAAGCAAGAGAGATAATAGATAAAAAGATCAATGTAGAGACAAGTCAATTACTACACACTGATTGTATTTACATATAAATTGGTTCTTAATCAAATTCCGTGCTAGTAAAGCTCATTGAAAGGCCGATGGATAAAGGGATATCGGCATATTAGAAATAGCAAATAAATTATCCAAACTATATGCATCTTAAAGTACTCCGGAATAGCCATGAATAAGGTAATTGAACATAAATAAGTAGCACGGAATTTGATTAAGAACCTATAAATTTT
>NZ_EQ973362.1:274463-291653 GCF_000157055.1 Bacteroides sp. 2_2_4
TAAATTTTGCAGTTCTTATTGTCAGCCGTCATTCCTATTCATTAGACGAATGATTTCCAGCACATTAGACGCTGACAATAAGCCCTGACAATAGGCTGACAATAACATTTTATAAGTTTTATTGTCAGCCTATTATTTTATGATTTTGCTCTCCCATATCTCCTATCCAGCTTTACTTACTTTTCAAGAAAAGCCTCCATTAAACATCCGTCATACAACCGGTATACTTCTATCATTCAATAACTATTGTTCGATCAGGATACCGGTATACTTAATTCTTCACGGCCGTGGTAGCTTCTTCCCACAGCCGTGACGAGTTCCTACCACGGCCGTGGGAAGATCTTGTCACGGCCGTGGGGAATTAATGATACCGGTACTTTCATAGAACAATACCGGTATCCCAACGCAACTATACCAGCTTCCCTTCTTATACCTCCCTACTTAATCAGCCTGCAAATAAGCTATATGACAAGAGGGCAAGGCTGATAATAAATCAAAAAGAAACCAGCAGTTATTATTTTATCCTGTGGAACATACACCATATATATTAGTAACACAAATATGGAAAGAAGTTACTTCCAAGGTAGATTTCAGAAACAGTTTTTTGCCTTTTGTATTGGGAAATGAGCTACCTTTGCTACAAATCCATACAATATGAACAGAAACACTTTTTTTGTATTATTCCTATTAATAAGCAACCTTGTTTCAGGACAGGACCTGAAACTGTGGTATAGTCAACCTGCACAAAATTGGTCGGAAGCTCTCCCTATTGGCAACTCCCGTCTTGGAGCCATGATATATGGCGGAATCGAACGCGAAGAATTACAACTCAACGAAGAAACATTTTGGGCAGGTTCTCCATACAATAATAATAACCCGAATGCCATACATGTTCTGCCGGCTGTACGCAAACTGATTTTTGAAGGGAGAAACAAAGAAGCGCAAAGACTCATTGACGCCAACTTCTTAACCCAGCAACACGGAATGAGCTATCTGACATTAGGTAGCCTTTATCTGGAATTTCCGGAACACCAAAACGCATCCGGCTTTTACCGCGATCTGAATCTGGAGAATGCAACGACAACTACCCGTTATCAAATGGATGACGTCACTTATACCCGCACCACTTTTGCTTCATTTACTGATAATGTCATTATTATGCATATCAAAGCAAGTAAAGCAAACGCACTGAACTTTACTATTGCATATAATTGCCCTCTAGTACATAAGGTGAATGTTCAGAATGATCAGCTGACCGTCACCTGTCAAGGGAAAGAGCAGGAAGGTTTGAAAGCCGCACTACGGGCAGAATGTCAAATCCAGGTAAAAACAAATGGCACTCTCCGCCCGGCAGGAAATACGCTCCAAATAAATGAAGGAACAGAAGCAACCCTTTATATATCGGCAGCAACCAACTACGTAAACTACCAGGATGTCAGCGCCAATGAATCCCACCGGACCAGCGAATATCTGAAAAGAGCAATGCAAATACCTTACGAAAAAGCTCTCAAAAGCCATATCGCTTATTATAAAAAACAATTTGACCGTGTACGCCTTACATTACCGACAGGCAAAGCTTCCCAACTGGAGACTCCCAAACGAATTGAAAACTTCGGATATGGAGAAGACATGGCAATGGCAGCTCTACTTTTCCATTATGGACGTTATTTACTGATTTCTTCTTCGCAACCGGGTGGACAACCGGCTAATCTGCAAGGTATATGGAACAACAGTACTCATGCACCTTGGGATAGTAAATACACCATCAACATTAATACAGAAATGAACTATTGGCCGGCAGAAGTCACTAATTTAAGTGAAACACATAGTCCGCTATTCTCTATGTTGAAAGATTTATCTGTCACAGGAGCAGAAACAGCCCGAACTATGTATGATTGTAGGGGATGGATGGCGCATCATAATACTGATTTATGGCGAATTTGCGGAGTTGTAGACTTTGCTGCAGCCGGCATGTGGCCTAGCGGCGGTGCCTGGTTAGCTCAACATATCTGGCAACATTACCTCTTTACAGGAAATAAAGAATTCCTGAAAGAGTACTATCCCATCCTGAAAGGAACAGCGCAGTTCTACATGGATTTCTTGGTAGAACATCCAGTGTATAAATGGTTGGTAGTGTCGCCTTCTGTATCACCGGAACACGGTCCCATCACGGCCGGTTGCACCATGGATAACCAGATTGCCTTTGATGCACTGCATAATACCTTATTGGCTTCATACATCGCAGGTGAAGCCCCCTCTTTCCAAGACTCCCTCAAACAAACACTAGAGAAGTTGCCACCTATGCAAATAGGAAAACATAACCAACTACAAGAATGGCTGGAAGATGTTGACAATCCCAAGGACGAGCACCGTCATATTTCACATTTGTACGGGCTATATCCGAGTAATCAAATTTCTCCATACTCGAATCCCGAGTTATTCCAGGCAGCAAGAAACACATTGCTGCAACGCGGTGATAAGGCTACCGGTTGGAGTATCGGCTGGAAAGTCAATTTCTGGGCACGCATGCTGGATGGAAACCATGCCTTCCAGATCATCAAAAATATGATTCAACTATTGCCCAGCGATCACTTGGCTAAAGAATATCCGAACGGGCGTACCTATCCCAATATGCTGGATGCCCATCCGCCTTTCCAGATTGACGGTAATTTCGGTTATACAGCCGGAGTAGCGGAAATGTTGCTCCAAAGTCATGACGGTGCCGTACATTTATTGCCAGCATTACCTGATGCATGGGAAGAAGGAAGTGTGAAGGGGCTGGTGGCACGTGGAAACTTTACTGTCGATATGGACTGGAAAAACAATGTGTTAAATAAAGCGATCATCCGATCGAATATAGGCGGTACGCTCCGCATCCGGTCTTATGTCCCACTGAAAGGGAAAGGCTTAAAACAAGTAAACGGGAAAGAGTGCTCAAATAGATTATTCGCCACCACTCCTATCAAACGACCTCTTGTAGCCAAAGGGGTAAGTGCGCAATCTCCCAAACTGCAGAAGGTTTATGAATATGACATCGAAACAAAGGCGGGTAAAACCTATATTGTAAATACAATCGAAGGAAAACAATAATACAGAAGAAGGGATAAATCTTTTCTCATGTTACATTATTTACAAACGATGTTACAACATCCGATTGTACCCCCGAAGCCTAATGAAAATATTCATTTTTTATTAGGTTATATTTAGGTTTTTAGTTTTCTTTGTACAACAAACAACGATCTATAACTATGAAAAATGTATTCACTTTTCTATTATTATTGTTTTCTTTGTTATGCAACGGGCAATCTCCTAAGTTATTCACTACTGACAAAGAACTCTCCAGTAGTCTGATTAATCAAATATATCAAGACCGGAACGGTTTCATTTGGATTGCAACAGAAGATGGTCTGAACCGTTATGACGGTGCTAAATTTACCATATACAAACATGAGCCCAATAACGAACATTCGTTAGCCCACAATTTTGTTCGTACTGTTTTTGAAGACAGCAAAGGTCATTTGCTTATCGGCACATATATAGGAATTCAAATGTATGATCCGGCCACGGACAATTTTACTCCACTTGCCAAATTGGAAGATACCGGGGAAACGCTTGAAAGCAACATTAATTCTTTCATCGAGCGAAAAAACGGAGAGATATGGGTATCCGGAAATGTGTTGTGCAAGCTGGACATCAAAGACCATCTGTTGACTGTCCGGAAAGTCGATATTGCAGTCACTTCACCCGGAAGCCTGTTTGAAGATAAAAAACAAAATGTATGGATGGCAAAAGGGGAAGAAGGAGTATATCAACTCACTCCCGACAATCAGCTTACGTTACACTTGTCTAAAGACAACGGATACGTCAAAAGTATATGTGAGGATCAACGAGGCAACATTTATGTAGGAAGTATACGAAAAGGACTATTCATTTACGAAAAAGAACGTAAAACCTTTGTTCCGGTCGATTTGAAAGAGAAAGGAGAACTTCCTGTTTGCTTCCTTTATTCCGGTATACCCAATGAATTGTATATCGGCACTGACGGCAAGGGAGTAGCCATTTATAATATCCGAACACACGAAATCTCCGAATACAAGTTTGACAATAATTATTTCGATTCGGGAAACTCAAAAATACACTCCATTCTAAAGGACAATTCGGGTAACTTATGGCTAGCTGTTTATCAGAAAGGAGTTATATTAATTCCGGCCCGCACCAACAGCTTTAAGTATATCGGACATAAATCAACAGATAAAAATTGCATAGGCTCCTGTTGTATTACTTCGTTCTGCAAAGATAATAACGGAACTTTATGGATAGGAACGGATAACGACGGTATCTATGCCCTTACAGAAAAATTAGAGCCGGCAAAACATTTCTCACACACCACCCATCCTCATTCAGTACCCTCAACTGTTATTAAATTGTATGAAGACTCCGAACACAATATGTGGATTGGCTCCTTTATCAACGGTATGGGAAAGCTGAATAAACAGACAGGATTATGCGATTACCAGTACAAACTGGTAGATAAGAACAACAACTATATACAACGTGTATATGATTTCGCAGAAGATAAAAACAAGCGTCTTTGGATTGCGACAATGGGATTCGGTTTGTTCTACTATGACCTGAAAACGAAAGAATTTACATCCATACAATCTCGGACATCTCTAATCAACGAATGGATAGGTTGTCTGCACTATTCCGATGATAATAAACTGTATGTCGGAACTTATGACGGCGTCAACTGTATAGACCTTGACAGTCCTGATTTTCAAAGTCATAAGATACTCTCACAAAATGTTATTTATTCAATCTTTGAAGATGACGAAGGAGTTGTCTGGTTGGGCAGTTCCGAAGGATTATCCGGTTGGAATAAAAATACGAAAGAACTAACCACTTATACTACTGCAGACGGATTGCCCAGTAATACAATATATGCCATACAAGGAGATGGAAAAGATTTTCTTTGGATAAGCACCAATGCCGGAATTTCCCAATTCCAAAAGAAAAACGACAAATTTATCAATTATTATGTCAGCGACGGATTACAGGGAAATGAGTTCTACAAGAATGCCTCCTTCAAAGATAAACAAGGTATTATCTGGTTTGGCGGAATGAATGGTATCACCTATTTCAATCCGCAAGACATTATCAATCCGGCAAAAACATGGAATATCCGGATTACCGACTTTTTCCTGCATAACAATCCGGTTAGAAAAGGAATGAAATCCGGTATTCACAATATTATCAACTGCCCTGTATTCAACGCTAAAGAGTTTTATCTATCCCATAAAGACAATGTGTTCAGTATCGAGTTTGCCACTCTGGAATTAAATGCCCCCGAACATATCAACTACCTTTATTCTATCAACGATGAAAAATGGATTAGTTTGCCCAAAGGTGTAAACCGTATCTCATTCAGCAATCTGAAACCCGGTACCTATAACTTTAAAATCAGAGCAAAAGACAACACTGTGTATTCAAATATAAAAGAAATTACCATCTTTATATCTCCTGCATGGTATGCTTCATGGTGGGCCAAAGTTATCTACTCCTTATTATTACTGACCATTATATTTATCATTATTCTTCAGATCAGACATCGGTACAGAATGCATCAGGAAATGCTGCAACATATCCATGCCGAACAAATCAATGAAGCAAAATTGCAGTTCTTTATCAACATCTCTCATGAGATACGCACTCCGATGTCTCTAATCATCAGCCCTCTACAGAAACTGATTAAGAATGAGGAGGACAATGAACGCCTGAAAATATATCATATTATCTACAGAAATGCGGAACGTATTCTGAATCTTGTCAATCAACTAATGGATATTCGGAAAATTGATAAAGGACAAATGTTCCTGATGTTCCGGGAGACCAACATTATTCCTTTTATAGAGGATTTATGTACAACTTTCGGTCAACAGGCAAATACAAAAAATATCCAACTACAACTTCACAGTACACTCCGGGAACTGAATGTATGGGTAGACACAGGCAATTTTGATAAGATTATCCTGAATATTCTGTCTAATGCCTTCAAGTTTACTCCTGAAAAAGGAAACATAGATATTACCATCCGTACGGGAGAAGACAATACACTGCCCGATCCCTTGAAACAATATGCCGAAATAATTATCGCGGATACCGGAACAGGCATCGATGAACAGGAAAAAGAACATATCTTCGAACGTTTCTATCAGATCCGTAACAGCCAACAGAATCCGAAAGGCGGAACAGGAATAGGCTTACATCTGACTCGTTCATTAGTGGAATTACATCATGGAATTATCTATGTAGAAAATAATAAAGAACAACCGGGTTGCCGTTTTATTATCCGATTACCGTTGGGTAACAAGCATCTACGACCTGAAGAAGTTGACAACAATGAGCAAAAGGTAACAGTAGCCGTACCAACTGTTCCTGTCATCTCTCCCATTATAGAAAATGAGGAAGAAAAGAAAGTCAGGGTAAAAACTAAATATCGCGTATTAATTGTAGAAGACGATGAAGAAATCCGAAATTATATAGCGAAGGAGTTTGGGGACAAATTTCATATCATGGAAAGCCGTAATGGTAAAGAAGCATTAGAGCAAATATTTAAGAAGACTCCGGATTTAGTCATTAGTGACATCATGATGCCCGAAATGGACGGACTCACCTTATGCCGGAAGATCAAGCAGAATGTAAACCTCAACCATATCCCAGTCATTTTGCTTACCGCGAAAACGAGGGAAGAAGACAACCTTGAAGGTCTGAATACAGGAGCCGACGCCTATATCATGAAGCCATTCAATATCGAAATTCTGCAAAAGACGGTAGAAAATCTGATTAATACACGGCAGCAGTTACGCAAAGTATTTACAGGCCAGCAAAATCTGGAGAACAAGGTTCAGAAACTGGAAGTGAAATCACCCGATGAGAAATTGATGGAACGTATTATGAAAGTGATCAATGAAAACATCAGTAACCCTAACTTGACAATAGAGACAATCACCACCGAGGTAGGTATCAGCCGCGTACATCTTCACAGGAAACTCAAAGAGCTCACCAACCAGACAACCCGTGACTTTATACGTAATATACGTTTAAAAGAAGCCGCTCGTTTATTGTCCGAAAAACAGCATACCATATCCGAGATAGCCATGTTAACAGGATTCACTGATCCTAATAATTTCTCGACAACATTCAAAGAATTGTATGGAATGCCGCCTTCAATGTATATGAAAGAGCAGTTGAGTAAAAAGGAAGAGTAACCCAACTGCTCTCTAGCATGTTTATCTGTTAAACTTGTACCAATCAAAGTTAAACAGTTTGCAGCCTTTACGTCCTTTGAATACAAAATAAATATCTTGTATTCCTGTGACCGGTTTTACAATATCAGTCTGCAATGTTTTCCAGCATTCCCAACCTCCCGTTGAAGGAATAGTCAGTTCCGCAATTAATGGTCCGCTTATACTGTCTGTACGTACTTCAAGTGTTCCGCCACGAAGGGCACTGGCAACGGTAGCAGTGAACCGTTTGGGGGATTTATTGCCGAAATCCACTTCACGTACCTTTATATAATCTCCATTATGAATTTCAGATATATATATACCGGTTTTCACATTTGGTTCGGACTTCACACCTTCAGAAAAAGCGATTGTTTCAGCTTCCACCCTTTCGTAAGGATTGAGCGTACCTACCGGTGACACCCCTTCCCGGGTAGCATTAATAATCGGGAAAGTGCCGTCAGCGTTATACTTAAATTGCTCCACCGCCGTACTTCGCCCGAAGCCTCCACCACCCGGCAACTTACCCGTATGATAGAAGAAATAAGAATTGCCTTTATAGTCTATCACTCCACAATGGTTAGTAAACGAACCCGTATCTTGTAAAGGCATGATTTCTCCCATATACTTCCACGGACCAAGAGGTCCGTCACTCATGGAATAGGCAATATGTTCGGGTACACCTCCGGCAGCATAAAGAAAATAGTATTTTCCTTCCCGTTTATGAAGCCATGGACCTTCTGTATAAGTATCTTTATACTTAACACCTTTGACACGCTTTTCCGGATTAGGTGCACCAAAGCTCTCAACAGTCTGTTCCAGTTTGCCCACTCCACCTTTCAAAGAAATCATATCTTCATTCAATTCTGCATAATAGATATTCGGATTTCCCCAATACAGATAAGCACGACCGTCATCATCTATATATACGGTAGGATCTATATAATCCCAGCTCCCGTCATGAAGCGGTTTGCCGATGGCATCTTTAAAAGGACCGACAGGCGAATCGCCTACCGCAACACCGATTGCCATCGTATTGGAAAGTTTGGAATGCAGGCAGACATACCAATAAAACTTACCATTACGTTCGATGCACTGTGCTGCCCAGGCACGGTCGTCCGCCCAGTCGAATGATTCGATGGCAAGAGGAGAGCCGTGATCGGTCCAGTTCACCATATCTTTGGTAGAATACACGCGCCATTCCTGCATCCAGAAAAAATCAGCCTTATCTTCATCATGTCCCGTATAGACATACAATGTGCCATCATGCACCATAGGAGCAGGGTCTGACGTATAACAGGTTTGCACAAACGGATTTTGCGCTCCTGCCTCATGGGGTAGAGCACCTCCAAGCAGCAATAATGCCGCCACAAGTTTTGCTTTCAGATTCATATCATTTTCAATGTTTAAACAAGTGTGGAACAAACTCTTTCAGACAGCGTCTCCATGTGAGCCATTCGTGGCCGGTGCCTTGCGATTCATAATAAGCCACGTTGATGCCCAGTTTGCGGAGAGACTCCACCAACTGCTTCGTGCCCATCTGTTCGTCCGTGCCGCAGCCGAGGAAGAGATAATGCACTTTCTTGTTGAACTTACCTGCATCGGCAAACACACCGTCGAAGCACGTTTTCACGTCCAGCCCGAAAATCGCCCCGCTGAACCCGCCAATGTAGGAGAACATGTCGAGACGCGGCAACGCTGTTTGGAACGTCTGGTGTCCTCCCCACGACAAGCCTGCCATTGCACGGTGTTCGCGGTCGGTCTTGGTGCGGAATGTACGGTCTATCATCGGAATGAGGTCTTTCAAAATGACATCATAGAAAGAAGCGCCGTAAAGCGCACGCTCTTCGTTCACATCTTTCCCCGGACGCGGCACGAAGGGAGTCTCCACATCTCCGCTATCCATCACCACGAGCATGGGCACGCACTTGCCGGTGGCTATCAGGTTGTCCATGATGTAGTGCATATATCCCTGGGTGCTCCAGCCGGTTTCATCTTCTCCCATGCCGTGCTGCAAGTAGAGCACCGGATAGCGTTTTTTGGGGTGAGACTCATACTCTGCCGGTGTGTACACCATGCAACGACGAAACTCTTTCTTCGCTTCCGAATAATAGGTGCAGGAGCGCACTTGCCCATGCGACACTTGCTGCGGGCGATAGTAATCGCCCTCTGCCCCTTCGGGTATCTCGATGCCGCTCGCCATGCGGCAACAACCGAAGAAGGTGCACGAAGAGGGATCTACCACCCTGAATCCGTCTACCAACAGGAAATAATAGTGGAATCCCACCGGCAGCGGGTCGGTCTTCACGCTCCACCAGCCGTGCTCGTCCATGGCCATCTCATACTTCTTGCCGCAGACGTCTGCCTGCAAGCGTTTCACATCGGGAGCGTAGCAACGGAAATAAGCACGGTTGTCCTTGTCGATACGAGGGAAGTCGCTGCCGTGCATATTGGTGGGGGCTGCCACTGTGTGCTTCCACACATCATCGGGCGAAGGAAGTTCAATGCCCATCAGGTGGAGTGCCTGTGCCGCATAGCGGCGTCCCAGCACCCGGTAACCGGCAGCATCGAAGTGAAGATGGTCGGGAGCGCAGCTCAACCCCTTGGAGGAGACAATAGCGCAGTTCTTTATCACCTGCGGCAACATAGCAATTACCTCGTTCATGCCTGCACAAACACCACCGTGGTCGGCATTCACCACTTCACCGGCAATCAGGGGCACCTCGTCAGCCTGCAGATGAAGGTCAGCAAGCAGGTTGTCGTATACGCTCTTCACCTTTTGGGGCCACTCCTTGTCACCGGTGTTCGACTCGCCCTGATGTAGAAGTATCCCTTTTATCACACCGCTTTTCTGTGCAATGCGTGCCATCTTCACCAAACGGGTATACGGGTCGTTGTCATACTCTTTCAGCGTATTCACCATCCAGTCGGGAGCTGTTTTGATATACTCCTCGCATTTGTCTTTCTGGAAAAGCTCGATCCGGCACCCGCCTATCGCCACGTGCACCACTCCGATGCGCACATGCGGGGGCAAGTTTTCTACCAAGGTCCGTCCGAAATAATCAGCCGGTGTCAGCCCGGTGTTCGGACGGCACAGCGGAGCGCGGGCGGGATACCATTCGCCTTTCACGCGTCCCAACTCTTTATTGTCTACCGCCGCCAACACTTGGAAGCGTGCATCCACCAGCGTATCTTGTGCTTCATAGCGGGCATTGCCTTCCATGTTAGACTGCCCTAGGCACAGATAAATGTAAAAGTTTGCATCCTGTGCAACCGCGCAAAGGCTTGCACACAACAAACAACTCAACAATAATAACTTCTTCATTTACTATCTTTCTATATTATATTTATTCCAACTTCATGCTGCTTATCACAATCGGCTTGCCACCAGTCGACCAGAACCCGACAATGTAGAGGTGCGACGGGTCTACCCTATTGCCGTCAGTATCTTTCATCTGCTGCAAATCTACCACCACTCTGCGTGTCTGTCCGAAATCGTAGGTGGCGGGCTTCGTCCAGTAGTCGTTCTTGTCAAAAAGGCGGAAAGAGACACCGCACTCGTTGTCGTTGCCCAATTCCACGGTCAGCCTCCGGTAGCCCGACAAGTCAAGTCCGCCGGGGTATTTCCATCCGCCAAAGCCATATTTGCCTGTCACCAAGATGCGGGTCGTTTCGTCAAAGGTGCCTTCTTCCCATATCGAAGGGTCAAACACGTCTTCCGTCAGCACAAAAGGCGAAACCACCGTCACCTGCAATGTCTGTTGCATGCTGTTTCCCGCTGCTGTGCGGTAAGTCACCGTTACCGTAGCATTGCCTGGTGCCACTGCCACCAGTTTGCCAGTCGGCTCCACCTTCAGCACTTGTTCGTCCGAGCTATTGATAGTCGCCTCGGCAGTCACCATTCGCGAGGTGCCATCTTTATACACCGCCTTCACTTTCAGGTAGTGCACTCCTCCCATCTGCAACGAGCGTGTCGCCTGCTCGCCCATCAGTTCCAGTCTCTCGGGCTCGCCATTGACGGTCACTCCCTCGGCATACTCCTTGAACCAATGATACATTGCCCACGGACAGGCTTCGGGATCGTTGAGGAACGTATAGTTGCCCTCTGTACCCGGCACGTCCTTAAACGCTGCCAGCTCGTGGCTTCTTGTAGTGAAAAAGAGCCACGACACATTTCCCGCATTGTCGGCTATATATTTGAAGTTGGCGCCGAAGCCCTTGCCACCGGCTTCGCCTGTGATGCTTTTTCCCCAAGTGGCATCGTATTTCAAAGGTGCCCAGTCTATTTCCGTCACCATGATGGGGGCAATCGCCGCCACCGGACCTACTTGCGTATCCCATCCGCGCTGGAAGGGCTCGTAGCCGCCACCGGTGGAAGAGCCGATTCCCTCGCCACTGTCTTTTTCGGCATCGCTGCCATACCATCCGGGATAGCAGTGCACGGCAAAGCCGATGTTATCGCCCTCGATGCGGTGGGTGGCATACCCGGCATACTGCGACTGGTAGGCCAAGCCTGGCACCCAAATGATATTACGGCAATGGCTCCTTATCTTGTCTACAATGGACTGGAAGTAAATCTTTGCATTGGCAAAGCAGGCATCGGAGGTGCTACCATAGGCGCCGTCGGTCCCTTTGATGTTGACCGGTTCATTGGCAAGTTCGAACATGATGTCCGTATTGTTCTTCACTTTAGGATGTTGCGAAACGATGTCCCACACGTTAAGCAGGAACTGCTGATAGCTATCGCCCACCTCTATTCCCTGATAAGGAGCTTCGTTGGGGCATACCCCGGGCGGGCGCATCACCACATACATTCCCTTAGATACAAAATACTCCGCCATCGGCACAAACAGTTCGTCGAGATACTTGCGGAAACGGGTCTCGGAAAAGCGTTCGTGCCCTTCGTATCGTACAAACGGCTTTGAAGTATCATCGCTCCAATAAGGGTCGAGATGCATCCGCACGAAGTTGAACTTCCATCCGGCAGCCACAATTCCGTCTACCATACGTTTGTTATAGCTGAGACACGACTGCACGTCATAGTTAGTCCATGCGTTATCGTTAAAAAAGGGGCTGTAGGTCTGTGTAAATCCATGAAGATTGACCGTCTCGCCCTTTTCGTTTTTAAGGTAGCGCCCCTCTACGTGCAACACCGGCAACTGATGATAGTCTTTCTCCGGAGCCGGTTCGTCCTTAGGTGTTTCCGGTTCGGCAGGAATCTCCGGTTGTATAGGAAGAGAGCTTTCGTCTGAGCAAGACGCCAAAGTCATGCCTATCCACACCAGCAAATAAATTATCTTTTTCATAATGATGTTGATGTTACATAATAGTTGTTGCAAAAATAACAATACTACCAATAGCGATAAAAACTATAGTTGTAAATACCGTCACCACTGATAGTTCCTTCATACAATTTATAGCCTTTTATATCACCATGATAAAAAACTAACGGAGAGCCGTTATAATCCATTTCGTAAGTTCCTTTCGTTTCCCCTTTAGGAATAGTGATTGATGCACTACTCTCATACTTTCCACCATCATTGTATGCTTCGTATGGGATTCTGCAACTTATATCTTTTTTTACGGGATAAGTTGTCGTGGCAGTAAAAATAGGATGATTGGAATACAGTTCTTTCATTGAAATCATTATGCGATTATCAATTCCATTTTGAGTAATACCAACTGTTAATGTTTTATTAGATCCCGGCTGTTTCAATACAATTTTTCCACTTCTGAGAGAGGAAGTATTGTCCTGGGCTACTACCGATAGAACATATATATCATAATACTGAAAACATATAAGATAATCCAACCATGAAGGACCACTCACTATTTCAGGTTGCAATAATGTTTTTGTTCCATTAACCTCTACATAGGAACATAAAGTTCTACTAAGAGGTTGTGAGTCATCCTTCGGACTAATAACAAAGTCCTCCACTACATCCGAATCTGAAGCCCCAAAACAATATGTACTATCCGAATTTGCAGCCCTTGTAACTATATCTCCTACTTTATCTATATCAAACAGAATTTCATTACTACAGCTACACCAAATAATCAAACTTAAAATAAATAATATGTTTTTCATTATTATCCGACTTTTATTGAAACAATAAAGGCAGCGGATTCATGTTATATGCCCCGCTGCCTTTTCTTATCAATCTCTATTATTTACCAGCCAATCCGTCAGCAAAACCGGCATAAGTATGCTTACGGTTGTAGTTGGAATCCCATAAACCTACAGGTTCACCGCCACGCCAGTTAGAATCACCGGGGGCACCGGGAGCATCGGTAGCACACCACTGCGTGATGCCGTATTGCTGTGCCACAGGAATAATCTCGAAGTATTTCTTCACGATAAACTTATAATATTCAGCCATCGCTTTATGTTGTTCTTCTGTCATATCCTTTGTCAACACCGTAGTGCCGCTTTCATCCACATATCCCATATCCAGCTCAGATACTTTCACGAGTTTGCCACTCTTGGCTAAGATTTCAAACATTTTCACTACATGTTCTTCTTGCTTCTGCTGGTCAGCAGCATTGGCGCGATAAGCCACGTGCATCTGTGTACCGATACCGTCAATCTTTGTCACACCGTCAGATTCCCACTTCTCTATCCAGTGTACCAAGCTCTTGGCTTTCTGATTGTTATCCCAAGTGGATTCCAGATTGTAATCGTTGATGAAAAGTTTGAGAGGTTTAACACCACCGTTTTCCGCATAATATTTACGGGCGGCAGCTACAACAATACGAACATAATCTTCACTACCCAAGTAATCTTGCCAGTAGAAATTATTGGCAGCGTCAGCACCGGCATTAGATGCAGATTGCAAGACATAGAAACCTTCACCGTCGTTGCCACCACCTGAAATAGCTTCGTTCACTACATCCCAAGTAGTCACGTAACCACCAGTAGCTTTCATCATTCCTTCAATCCAATTGTTCATTGCCCGAGTAAGCGCTTCTTTTTTCTCTTCGGGAGTAAGAGGAATAGTGTTACCTTTAGTAACTATTTGCAATTTGATATTATCAAAATAATATTTATTAGCAGGTGCATTGGGCGCGCCTACATCCAAGTTCCATGCAAAAGTCTGCATGTTTCCCTCAGGAGAAAGGGTAGTGTTAATAGTAATAGTTTTTTCAAAGTGTTGCCATTCCATAGTGAAACTAACAGCACACCCACCATCATAATGAATATAAGCTCCAGGGGCAGCATGAGCCTGAGACTCAGAATTATTGGGTGTATCTGCACGATAATCGAAAGAGATACGTACAACATCATTTTCCACCAACGGACGGTCAGCATACAAAAAGAATTGAGTATCCCAACTGTTTGTTCCTCCACCAGCAGAAGTAACAACGAAAGCACGACTACCGTCTTTACCTACTCCATCAACAATATCGCAAGCAGCATTAGCTCCTCCCACATGAGTAGAAACAAAATTGGTAGTTTCACTGCCTTGCGCATCACCATTAGTAATGATGTCAGTTAAAATCTCTACTGCCGCATCTCCCGGTGTAGGTATAATTGAATAAGAATGCGCATGCCAACTTGGTTTAGACCAATTAGAAGGCAGATTTCCTTCTTCAAAAGTTCCGTTCTTTATCATATTTTGCTCAGAACCTTTTTCAACCAGCACCATGTCATCAAACCAAAGATCTCCTCCAAACTGTCCGAAATTGAATAACAAACGAGAACAATCACTATTAGGTGTAAATTCAATGCTTATTGTGCTCCATGTAGTTCCTGCTGAAATCTGTGGTATGCCATAATGTGTATTACCAGCATTCGGTGTTTCTATCCAAAGCGGAAATGTCACAGCTGATGAAGCCTTGGTTCTCATAGAGAATACATAAGATTTCCCTTGTAAAAGAGGAGATTCCAAATCATAGTAATTTTGCCAATCCCATGGATTCGCCTTCGCTTCAGAAGTATTGATATGCAAACAATTTCCTTCTCCTACAGAGGGCGGCAATTCTTTGTCTTTAATCAAAGAATTCAAATACTTATTATTCTGCTGTGCATGCCAAGCCAATGTATGTCCATATATAGTAATTCCGGCAGCTTGGGCGGCAGTGACAAATTTATCCACAGTTTCGAAATTCATCTCCCCTTTATCGTTCACACACGAAGCATATTTCATCGCATTGCCTGCGGTCACTTCGTCGAAGTTGGCTTCCGCTAAACGAAATACCAATCCTCCTTCGATAAATTCGTTAGCTGCCAACGCTAATCCCAATTTAAAATCGGGATTAGCTGCACGGTCTATGTACGATTTCAGCGGGGCATAATCATTCAGATACTCGTATTGCGCTATCGACTCCGGTTTTGTCACCGTGACATCGGCAATCTCGGTATCCACGCAAGAAGCCAGCAAAGCTGCTACCAGCGTGCCCCATACCATATTATTTTTTCTATTCATCTTCATGTAGTTTTCTTAAATTGTTTAGATTGCGGTTCACTTCAACTTCACGTTAAAAGTTTCAAATTTGCTCTGTCTGTCGCGTGACACCAGCGCGTCCGTGCTGCTACATTTGGCAGTGCCCGTTTCACCGGTCACAGCATTCAACACATAAGGCGCATAAGTCACTTCATAGGTCAGTTCGAACAGGTCGCGGTCTTTGTCGCCCCACGCTTTCTTGGCACCATGATAGGTCCACTTGCCCGAACCGCTTGCCTGAGCCCCCGGTGTGTCGGTAGTGATGGAGCAATTGCCGTTGTCGTCAACCGTTATCACCAAGTCCATTGTCAACGTTTGCTTGGAAGATTCGCCTTTCTCATTCACCACATCCACCGAAAGCGAAAGAGGATAACGCACTTTGTTGAGGGCAATAGTTCCTAATGTACGTTGGTCTGCTTTCTCTATATTCTGCGGGTTACGGTTGAGCGTAGAAGTGTTGCCATTGATGTCGAGCTGGTCTGTGCCACGACTCAACCAAACGCCCTCATACTTGTTTTTGTAGGTCACCCCATAAAGCGCATAGTCTTTGGGAAGCACGTCCCAGTCTGCCACATTCAAGCGATTGGGAGACTCAACTTTAGGTTTGCCCGCCAAGATAGAGTCTGCAGCCTGTGCTAACCGTACCGGAATGACATAGGTGAGTTCGGGCGTGAGAGGATCATTGAAGAAAGCATCGGTCAACTGTATGTCCATACGTCCATAAATGTCTCCTTTGGGAAATACCACCTGTTCCGAAGAATAAGTATAATATTCCTTAGGCATAGGAAGTATCGGCTTGCCATTGTCGAAATAAGCATTGGTACACAAACTTTCATCGATAACAATCTGTGCTGTGCGCTCTTTGCGGTTTGACCACACACCGCCCAATGTAGCGATGATCTGCATCCGATATTCATTGTCTTGTTCGGTAGGATATACATCTTCGCCCAATGTGATGGTGCGTATAGGAGTCTGAGTAGCAAAACTGATGGTCTGATATTCGTAATCGTCGAATTCTTTGTCTCCGTTTTCACAGCCGGCAAACAACAAGCCAAGGACCATGCATTTCATTATTGTCTTATTCATAATCATTGTATGCTTTAGCATTTTATTAAATTTACACTATCGGTTTACCAACCCTGATTCTGTTTCAGTTCGTCATACTTAAGAACTTCCGAATAAGGAATAGGACCGTAATACATATACTCACTGAACGAGCGTTTGTCTACCTCCATCGGAGTATAACGGGTTCCACTGATATTCATCCCTTTAGCGGTTTCGGTCAGATTGCTCTTCCAGCGGCGCAAATCCCAGAAACGGAAACCTTCGAAACAAAGTTCGATGCGACGTTCGTTGCGGATGAGTTCCGCCATCTTTGCCTGATCGTTCTTGATGGATTCCAAGTAAGCATCACCATTGTCGCGACCGATGCCGGCACGGTGGCGCAACTTTTTCACCACATC
>NZ_EQ973362.1:291817-375251 GCF_000157055.1 Bacteroides sp. 2_2_4
GGCGCAACTTTTTCACCACATCATAAGCAGAATAGCCGTTGCCTCCTTTATCTTGCGGACCGTACGCCTGATTTGCCGCCTCGGCATACGCCAAGAATATCTCGGTATAGCGGATGCGCGGTGTGTAATGATACTGGTCGGCTTTCGCATTCGGGTCGAGGCTGATGTCCTGACGCAACAGTTTGCGCAGATAGTATCCGGTACGGGTAGAACGTCCTACCACCTTGTTCAGTGCATCATTGGTAGTTCCGTCGGCTGCCGTAAAGATTTCCTTATTCGTATTGCCTGCCTTACAACCATTATAGAGAATGTATGCTTCCAAGCGCGGGTCACGGTTGGCATACGGAAGATTTTCATCATATTCGCCGGACAGATGAGACACCGGATAACCGTTCAGCATCGGGAATGCATCCACCAGATTTTGAGTTGGGTTGATACGTCCGTTACCGTAGAGTGTGGGCGGGAAGTTATCTTCTTCGAGCGAGAGGGATTTGGCACGTTCACCACGCCACAGAATTTCAGCAGGTGATTCGGTTGGGCTAAGTTTTTCAATATCATCTACATTGCAATACCATGTCCATCCGGTAGGATCCATACCGTCTACCCCTCCGATATGATTCAGTACCTTTGCAGCACTAGCAGCAGCCGTTTTCCAATCAACGCCTGACTGGTCACTATATGCCGGACTGGCAGCAAGCAAATCCGCTTTTGACACAAACGCTTCCACCACCTTTCCAGACATACGGCCGATAAAGTTTGCGCCAAACACACGGGTGACTTTGCCTTGGTCTGCTCCTGCATATTTAGCAGACAAGCGTTGCATTTCCGCTGCGTCACCATATTCCCAAGGCAATCCTTCGAGTGCCAACCGGGCGTCTTCTTTCAACGCCTTCATGCAATCTACAAATGTGCTGCGGGGCACATTGAAATTGGATCCGGCTGCTTCCGGTTCGGTCAGGATGGGCACCCCCATCAACACACCGTCTTCGGTATAGCCCGCATGGGCTTCGAGGAGGTAATACATATACATGGCACGCAAGCCATAGGCTTCCGCTTTCTCACGGTCGCAGAACATCTGCGCCACCACTTCGTCTTTCGCCCATTTCACCTTGTCGGCATTGGCAAGGAAAAGATTGATATACTGTATGGCGGAACGGCAGGAAGTCCAACGGTCGGCAGGATTGTTGTTTGCCGTCCACATGCCGGAGGCTATTTTACGCCAGCTGTTTTCCGCATCATTGCTCACAGCGTCATCGGTAGCCACGTCGTTGAAAGAATAGCCTGCGCAGGGTATGCGTGTATAGGCATTTGCCAGTATTCCTTCGGCATATTGCGAATTCTCGTACATATATTCCAGTCCGAGGTTGTTCTCGATAGCCGGTTCGAACAAGTCATCGCATCCGGTCAGACAAGCGGCAAAGGCACATATTGTTATAATTTTCTTCATGACTTATTTATTCTATATTTTTATATTCTACAACGAGAGACCCATCAAAAGTCTACCTTTACACCCAGTGCGTACGAACGGCATTGGGGAGAAGTCCCTACATTCATCTCCATATATTTACGCTCCTTCGCCAAGGTCAACAGGCTTGTTCCGTTGGCATAGATTTGTAAACCTTTCACAAGTTTGCCTTTCAGCATAGCAGCCGGGAAGTCGTAAGACAATTGAACACGGTTCAAATCGAAACGTGAAGTGTCGTACAACCAGAAGTCGGAAGCCACAAAGTTCAGGTCGCCACCTTGTGTTGTGAGACGCGGGTATGTGGCGATATCTGCCGTCTCTTCCGTCCAGCGTCCGCGAACCACT
Source organism: Bacteroides sp. 2_2_4 (assembly GCF_000157055.1). Classification (NCBI taxonomy): domain Bacteria; kingdom Pseudomonadati; phylum Bacteroidota; class Bacteroidia; order Bacteroidales; family Bacteroidaceae; genus Bacteroides; species Bacteroides sp. 2_2_4. The sequence continues at coordinate 293,628 of NZ_EQ973362.1, forward strand.
TCAGAATATTTGCGATCGCCATACACGTGCATATAACTATTATTCTTCAGTCCTTTGCCACCAAACGATCCGGTGCCTGCCACAAACAATGTGAAGCCTTTGTACTTGGCAGTCAGGTTGAGACCCATCACCCAGGAAGCACCCCACTTGCCCAATACCACCTGGTCTTGCTCATTGATGACACCGTCGTTGTTTTGGTCTACATACTTCAAATCACCGGGTTTGGTATTAGCATTCACCTTTGCCGAGCTTTCCACATCGGCAGCGTCTTTGAAGAATCCGATGCATTGATATCCGCGCAAAGCATCAATCGCCTCACCTTCGGCTTTCAGCCAGTCATATTTCACATTCTCGTCCCATTTGGTGTTCTTGGAGGTGTAGTACATACCCACAAGCCCCACATTCCATTCAAAGTCACCGTGCTTTTTGCCCACATTTACACTCAAGTCCACACCCGTACGACGTTGGTTGTTCATGTTAATATAAGGACGCATATCGGACTTCGGATAATAAGTCTGGAAATAAGACGGATAATTTTGGGGCTGCGCCAGCAATCCTTCGGTATTGGTTACGAAGTAATTGGCATTGAGTCTCACCAATCCCTTCCAAAGAGAAGCGTCCAATCCTACCGTAAATTCCTTACGCTTGATGTAGCCGAGGTCGGGGTTTCCACCTTGCAGGAAGTCGGTGGTCTGCATCGAGTTGTTTACCTCGCTCCATCCCCACCACGTACCTGCCTGTGTAAACTTGGTAGCATACATGTAGTAATCACTGATATCCAAATCCTGATTGAGCACACTATAGCCTGCCATCAGTTTCAGGTTATCGAGCCAATCGGCATCTTTGAGGAAACCCTCTTCGGAAAGACGCCATCCCAACGTAAACGAAGGCGAAAGCCCTATCCGGTTGCCTTCGGGCAATTTGGCGGAATGAACCGCTGCCATGCTGAAATCGGCGTAATACTTACCGGCATAGTTATAATCGAGTTGCAAACCCAAGTTGGAATTGCTAGTGCGATGGTAGGTACCCGAATAGGTCTGCTGGCTGCCTTGAGCCAACAACAATGCATTCACATGATGATTGTCGGCAAAAGTGTTCTGATAGCCGAACTGTGCAGAGAAATAAATGGTCTGATACGCCGTACTGCCCGATACGTTTTGCGTACCGGTATGCTTGTCCATATTGTACTTAGTCAATGAAGTAATACGGTCGCCTCCGAAAGCATTGTTCCAAGAGGCTTCATACACTGCATAGTCGTCGTCGATAGAAGTGATGTAAGAAGTTCCGTAGTCTACGGAGAACTGTGTACGGAATGACAATCCTTTCAGTACTTTATACAAATCGAGGTTGATTCCCGCATCAAACTGGAAACGACGTGAAGTAGCTTTCTGATAACCGGACGCATACATGGCAGCAAAAGGATTAGTCATGTTCAACTGCGTACCTCCCAATAGATATTTGCCGTCAATAAGGTAATTGCTATTATTGATCAACGTCCACGAAGCAGCATCGTTTTTATCGACAAACTCAATGGGAATGAAAGGTACAAGAGGCGCCGAACCGGGAGCAGTCGGACGTAACGTAGCCGAGTTAGCCCAGTAGTCTGCCTTATCGTGACGGGAATCGTAGAAGATAGCATTTGCATTTACCCAACCGCTGATCCAATCGTTCATACGCAAATCCACATTACCGCGGATATTCAGGCGCGAATTGCGGTTGTTCTTACTTTCACCGAAGTTGAGCAAGTCGTTGGAACTCTCGTAACCGATGTTCGTATAGAAGTTGGCGTAGCGTCCGCCGCCCGAAAACTCGGCCACTCCGTTATAGTCCTGACTTGTCTTCCGAATATAGTCATCGGAAAAGAAGTTGATGTTCGGATAACGGTAAGGGTTACTTCCGCTTGCATAGTTGTAAATCTGCTCATCCGAGAAAGCGGGATCCAACCCGTCGTTACGCAACGCCTCGTTATACAACGTCATGTATTCGGCAGAAGCCAGATATTTAGGATAGCTTTTAGGCACATTGATACCGGCATTGGCACGCGCACTCACCCGCAAGTCTTTATCGCATCCGCGCTTCGTGGTGATAAGAATGACTCCCTTCGCACCACGGCTGCCGTAAAGCACCACGGCTTGCGCTGCCTTGAGGAATGTGATTTGGGCTATTTCGGTAGGACGAATGTTGTTTGCCTCACGAGGGACTCCGTCTACCAATACCAACGCTTCGCCCATGTTCCATAATTGTCCGTTGTAACCTCCCACTAAAGATTGCATATTGTCGAGACTGTACAGCGAATAACTTTTATTAGTCAGTTCCTCTACATTGACGGACGAGACACCACCCATCAAATCCGCCCGGTCCACTGTGCGGAAAGCCACATTCACTTTCTGAGCCAATGTATCAGTCTTCTCCACATCCGTCTGAGCCATCAGCCCGGCAGAAGCAAACAATAGTCCGGCGCTAAGAATTATATTTTTATGAATTTGTTTCATGATATTCTATTTCGTTTAATAAGTCACTTGTTTACCATCCCGGATTCTGATAGAACTCCGGATACAAGGTCACGTCAGACAATTTCAGAGGCAACCAGTAATGCTTCTCCGTGAAATTACGCGTCACGATTACCCGATATGTATAGCCGCTTACAGCTGTTTCCTGAGGGTTCTCGGCAAGGTCGCCTACCCGTTGGAAATCGACAGCAGTCTTTTCGGTATAAGGTTTCTTGTCGATAAGCAACCAGCGACGCAAGTCAGTGAAACGGTGTCCTTCGTATGCAAGTTCTACCGCACGTTCGCGGCGAATCTCACTGTTGAACAGATCGATTGAACCGGTATATTTGGCATTGACACCTTCTACTCTCGCACGTTTGCGGATGGTGTTGACTGCGGCCAGTGCCGTAAGTGTACAGTTGGTTGACTTTCCTGTAGACGAGCCGGTAGCATTTGCCGCAGCTTCAGCATACATCAGATAAATGTCTGCCAGACGCATATAGCTGCAATAGATATGCATCTGCGGACTCCATCCCCAGCCATCATCCCATTTATTGGCTGTCACCGGAATAAACTTGCCAAGCAGGAATCCGGTACGGCTTCCGAACTGGTCGTCACGGGCGTTTCCGCCTGTGTAGAGGGATGCAACGGCTAAGTCACCGACCTCCTCCGAATCTTTTTTTGCATCAGATACCATAGGCGAACCGTCGAAGCGAATATCATGATAGAAACGTGGGTCGCGTCCTTTCCAAGGATGAGTCTTGTCCCACTTGGATTCCTGGTCGTCGAGCGGCAATCCATTTGCCATACCGTAATAGTGTACATAGTTGGCTGTGGGCGAGAGTTGCGGATTGTTATCTTTCTTATAGCTGGCAGGCACAAACTGAAGAGCTAAACCAAAAGTTGAGTTTTGCCAGCCATCTGCCACCAATCCTCTGAACAATGCTTCTGTAGAACCCGGCATTTGGGCATTCTTTCCGTATGTGTAGAAGAGGTCGGAATAGTCCTCAAAGTCCACCAAGCTATATTGCGTCTGTCGGTTCTCTACCAGCGTAAGCAACTCCCCGAACGCTTCGGCAGCCTTCCGGCAATATTCCTGATTGTAGGATTCACTTCCTGTGGACACCTTGTTCATCAACGGACTTCCTGCCCACAAGTAGTTTTTACCTAAATAGCCCAGTGCCATGATTTTGTTGATGCGCAGTTGGTTGTATCCTTTCGTGCTCGGGCTGATAGATGTCTTGTCCCAATCAATAGGCAGCAGATCGGCAGCCATCCGGAAATCATCGGCAGCCTTGTCGGCACATTCGTGATAGCTGAGTCGCGGCTCGTTGAATGTTTCGTTGGGAGGCAACACCTTATCTATATAAGGCAATCCGCCGAAATATTGTATCAGCATGAAATGAAACCACCCGCGGAAGAAATAAAGCTGTCCGGCAATGGCGTTCTTCTGTTCCTGCGTTGCATCGGTAAGCAGGTCCAGATTTGCTAATCCCGTATTACATTTACGGATTCCGTACCAAGAAGCGGGCCACAAGTCGCGGTTCCATCTGAATCCGTCGTTCGGAGTAGTAAAGTCCAGATTCAGAGTTTTGCAATCCATAAATCCGGCCCCCCAGCCGTCGTGTTCAGCCTGCCACCCCCAAAAGTCGCCTTGGTCCACTTTATAGCCCATGTGATAATTGCAGTCTACACCAATCACTTCGTCTTCACCCCAGTTCCAAGAGTTTGACCAGTATTGTTTGGCCATGTCGGGAATACAAGCATAAAGCTCTTCTACAAATCCCTGAAAATTGTGGAAGTCCTTAAAGGCATTTTCCGGAGTGACATCCGATTCGGGTGCCTTGTCCAGATAGTCGGTACACGAAGCAGTCGTACCCGTCAATCCGAGACTCAAACAAGCCATTACAGCATATTTTATAATGTATTTTTTCATAATTCGATGATGTTTTAAAGGTCAAATTTAATACCCAGATTGAAACGACGTACAGTAGGATAAGCACCTTGCGAAGCCAATCCCGTACCTGCAAAGTTCGATTCGCGGTCATCCGGCATACGCGACCATACCCAAAGGTTGTTTCCGTTCAGGAATATTTTAAATCTGTTCAATCCAATTTTCTTTACCCAAGGTTGTGTAAAAGTGTAAGCCACTTCAGCATTCTTCAGACGAATAAACGAACCGTCGTAATGGAAGCGAGTACCTTCATAATAACTCGGAGTAGAATTGATACGAGGCATGGGAGCATCTGCATCAAAACGATCTTTCGACCAGAATACTCCTTCGTCGAATACAGTATTCACGTTATTGTGCAAGGAAGTAAAACCCACATAACGGTTGACGTTGGTCACTCCATAGAACTGTACAAAGCAGCTGAATCCCTTGTAATCGAATCCGATAGTAGCGTTGTACGTATTTTCGGGAGTACCCGTATAGCCGTAAGGAGCGCTGTCGTTGGCATCTATCACGCCATCACCATTATAGTCCATAGTGATATACTGTCCGGGCAATTTCTGATCGTTCATCGTATTGTGTGTAGGCATGGCGAATACTTCGTCCCACGTGTTGGCAAATCCTGCCGTAAGATGAGCGTGGTCTTGTCCGATGGCAAATCCTTCCGACTTCTGGTATGCGGGACGCAACACAGGGTCATCGTATTTGAGAATCTTGTTTTCAGCATGAGTCATATTGAAGTTACCCCACAGACGAAGACCGTTGTTCAATGTTTTATTTACACGAAGTTCCAATTCGTATCCTTTCGTACGCACGCGTCCTAAGTTGGCAGCCGGGGCGGAAATTCCTAAATAACCGGGAGTGGCACGTTTGTCGCCGGCTACAAGAATGTCCGAACGCTTGTCATAGAAAAATTCCAAACTACCGGCAAGCAAACCATCGAAGAAAGCGTAATCAACACCGATATTCTGCTTCAAAGCTGTTTCCCAATGTACATCGGGATTACCTACCGTAGCTTCCTTGTACCAAGTGTAAGGAGACTCGGTTCGATTGTTCAAACCGTGGAAAGACTTACCTCCGTAAGCCCACTGTGTAGCATATAGAAAACGAATACCAAGATTATCGTCACCTACCTCACCGATAGAATAACGTACTTTCAACATATCTACCCACTTACGGAGAGGCTTGAAGAATCTTTCTTCGCTTATCATCCAGCCCAACGCACCTGAGTTAAACAACTCGAAACGATAGTCGGGACTAAACTTCTCGGAACCGTTGTATGCACCGTTGTATTCCAAGAAATAACGGTTGCCATAACTATAAGTGGCGCGGAACGCCCAGTCTTCACGATAGTGAGGGAATTCGCTACCAGTGCTTCGTTCGGTACGGTTGAACACTCCCATGGCGCTGACATCGTGGTCACCGAACTTGCCGCTCCATGACAATTGTCCTTGATAAAAAAGATTGCGTTGAGTAGACCAGTCCCGCACAGCACCACCTGCTGTAGACCACAAGATACCTTCCTGAAAATCGAGTCCGGTTTTAGAGTCGGTTTGCGCGTTGCTATAATGCACCTCGCCTGTTTCCGGATCTATCCATTTGGTCTGCGTCCCGTGATTCAAGTCATTGACACCACGACCGGCTTCCACAAACACGTTGTCCCACGAAATCATGGCACTTGCACGTAATCCTTTTACGAGGAAACTCAAATCCTGTTCCAATACAAAGTCAGTATTGACGCGGGTAGTAGTAAGCATTTCATAGCCTGCATTGGCGAGATTCAACACAGAGTTCGGCGCACCTTGCGAATTGGGCTTGTAGTATCCCCACGTACCGTCGGAATAACGGGGCAAGAAAGCGTCTGACGGAGAACTGTAGGCAGCCTGCCACAACTGCGAGGCACCAAATGAATCGTCGGCAACTCCCCACGGTGATTTCTTCACACCGTAAGAACCGAAAATATTGGCTTTCAATACGGTAGTTTTGGTAATCTTGAAGTCCAAATTACTACGTGCATTAATACGGTTGAATCCGTAACCTGCCTGATAACCACGGTTATTGTCCCATTCGCGGAACAAGTCACCTTCATGCAGAAAGTCTACCGCAGCGAAATATTTGACGTGGCGTGTACCACCCGACAGGTTGATGCTCGGATTGTATGACATGGCATAATCTTTGAAAAGCTCTTTCTGCCAGTCAACGTTCGGATAACGTTCGGCCTCTTCCAAATTAGCAGGATGGCGATATTTGTCAATCGTCTCCATCGGCAATATTTTATTCCAAGAAGCAGGATTCAAGCCTAACTCATATTCGGCAGCCTGATTACGCACATACAACGCATCCGCCGACTCCATTCTTCCCGGCAGAGCAGAAACCACTTTAGCCGTCATGTTCATACTTACGTCAATCTTGGCCCGACCTTCGTTACCGCGCTTAGTGGTTACAAGAATGACACCATTGGCACCCTTCACACCATAAACAGCAGTTGCCGACGCATCCTTCAATACAGATATAGACTGTACAGAACTCATGTCCACACTGCTCATCGGACGTTCGATACCGTCCACAAGGATAAGCGGTTCGCTATTATTCCACGAGCTAACGCTACGAATTACAATTTTCGGGTCTTCGTCACCCGGCATACCAGTAGAGGCAGAAGTCACCACACCCGGCAAATTACCCGTCAATGCCGCACCCACATTCGACACACCACCTGCACGCTGTAATGTCTCACCAGTGGTTTGTGCAATAGCACCTACCACAGACGCTTTCTTTTGTTGTCCGTAACCCACCACAACCACTTCTTCCAGTTGCTTGGTGTCATCTTCCAATGTTACTTTAATAAGACCTTTAGAAACCACTTTTACTTCCTGCGGTTTCATTCCTACATACGAAACAATAAGGACAGACTTCTCACCGGGCACAGTCAATACAAAATTGCCATCTATATCTGTGATTGTACCTATTGAACTATTACCTTTTAAAGTTACTGAGGCTCCAATGATTGTCTCACCATTACTGTCAAGAACCGTTCCCCTCACCGTTATCCCTTTCTGTGCTGATGCTGTTACAAAACTAAACAACATAAGGAGAAACAGGTAAGGAATTTTTTGAATTTTCTTCGTTACATTTTTCATTACCATTAGTTTAAGATGTTAATTAACTACATTGTTTTCTAATCATCATTCTTTTTTAATTGCATTAGCTATCATTATAAATATCACCCATAGTTGCTAGTATTAGATTTATATAAAAAAAATAATTATTTGCAAGTAGCGTATAATCCAATTGTAGTACCGGTAAATCCACCAGCCGTTGTAGTAGAGAGATAACTGGAATCTACATCTTTACAAAGCAGTTTCCAGTTTTTTTCACCATCAATAGAATAATAGAAGTCGTAACCAATTCCTTGAGATACTAATTTCAAATATACCTCATTTGTATCTGCGTATATTTCATCTGAAGCCAATGTCTGTTCCTTTTCACCGATTTGTTTCAGAGAAATATTTTTATTCTCACCCACTTTATTCAAGCAGAAGAAATATTGATGCGCCTCATCTTTAAACAATAACATTCCGGCTGTTTCCTTATCGTTAGAAGGATTGAACAACATACGGGTAGCACATTCAAATTTATGATGTTGTAACCGACGGCAGACAAATGCCGGAGTTTTCTTTTCCGTAGAGCTAATATCTGCACACTTCAAGGTCAGGTATCCGGGTGTTTCCGTCAATGAATATAAATCGGAAGCAGAAGCTCTCAAAGTCATCCAAGTCATATCAAGTACAGGAGAATCAAAGTTCTCTATTAACTCGAAGTTACCATAAGTAACTATCGTATCGCGTTTCGCACCTTCACGTTTTACAATCATAGGTACTAAATCATCTCCTTGTGTCATGTACGGGAATCCATCTTCACTCCATTTCACCGGCATCATAAATGTTTCACGTCCCAAATTCTCAAACTGATTATTAATAGGGCGACAAGCCAGAAAAACAGCCCACCAATCTCCCTCTTTTGTTTGAATCAAGTCTGCATGACCAGCACAGGTTACCGAATTAGGACGGTCAGAATTCAAATGTCTTTGCGTCAGAATCGGATTGTTTTTCCATGGAAGAAATTTACCCATCGGAGAATCACCACGGAAAATCACTTCCGAATGCCAGTTACCCGTTCCACCTTCGGCGGACATCAAGAAATACTTTCCATTTATTTTATATAAATGAGGACCTTCTATCCAAATTGGTTTGTCTGCCGGTTGAGCTCCTTTGTTTACAAGAATCTTACGAGGACCGATCGTCTTATCTGTTTTCACATCAAACTCTTGTATGCGTATAGTACGGTGGCCGCTATATTCAGGTTTATTATCCGGAGCCTCATCATTATTAACAATATATGCCTTACCATCTTCATCAAAAAAGAAAGAAGGATCAATACCTCCGACCTCCGGCAACATGACGGGTTCCGACCATTCACCAAACGGGTCTTGCGTCTTAACAAAGAAATTTCCGGCTCCGACATTGGTTGTTACCATATAATATGTCTTGTTATACGGATTATAAGAAATAGCCGGAGCAAAAATACCGCCACTCACTTTCTGTCCTTCCATATTCACTAATTGCGAAGCACGGTTCAACACATGCCCTATCTGTTTCCAATTCACCAAGTCTTTGCTGTGAAAAATAGGAACACCGGGGAAATAAGTGAATGTAGATGTTACTAGGAAATAATCACCTTCTCCATTTGTACAAACATTAGGATCAGAATACCATCCCGGCAAAATAGGATTATAGAAATAGTCTTCACCTGACAGAGGATTGGAAATATAAAAATCATCATTTCCCTTATAAGAAAAATAATCAAAGAGAGCCACAGATTTTCCAATAGCCGGTAATTGTTGTTCTTTCTTTGAGTTACATGACATCATTGTTATCCCCAACATAAATATGGAGAGCCGGACGATTGACATTAATTGTATTACCTGTGTATTCTTCATAATACTTCTTATTTTCTTTATAATCAAATATGAATTACTGATCTTTTCTGCAAAGATATGCCAGTTCATAAAACTACAAACATAATTATGTTACGGGCTTCTTTTCCTAAATAACATCTTCATTTTCAATGTTACATCTATCTTTCCCCTTGTAGCACGCCCAAACAATTACACTGATTATAAGCACATTACAATCTTATTTTTTTTGAATAAAAGCTATTCAAATTCCCAATAATCCAGATTGAAAAGTTTGTTTCCTTTCTCTCCTTTAAAGCAGAAATAAAGATCATGTACACCCTTTGCATTCTTTATCCGGCATGACATCTGTTTATATATATCCAGTCCTCCTGTCGGTGATATACTGACACTACCTATTACCGGCCCTTCAGTGCTATCCAGACGAATTTCTATCATTCCGCCTTTTTCAACACAAGCTGCGCTTACACTGAATTTCTTTGCTCCTTTCTTGCCAAAGTCGACACCACGCACACACAGATATTCATTATTATCGATATCGGTTATATACAAACCACCATTCTCATGATTTTCAGCTTTAAGACCATATCCCCAAGCCATCGTTTCAGCTTCCACTCTACGGTAAGGATTAAAGTTTTCAATCTGTTCCAGTTTCGTCTCCTGCCAATAAGGAACTTCCTGAATAGTTCCATCCGGATTATAATGCATTTTTGCAACAGACGTGGAACGACGTTCCTTATGATCCAATGTTTCCAAATGAAGCAAATCATAATTTAAGCCAAATACATAAGAGCTACCTTTATAATCGATAATTCCAGGATGATTTCCTCTACTCCGCTCTGTTGGACGCATAATATATCCTTTTGTACTCCATGGTCCGGTAGCTTTGTCGCTCATAGCATAGCCAATCCCTTCCGGGCAACAAGTTGAAGCGAAAGCCATGTAATAATGCCCGTTCCGTTTATACACCCACGGTCCTTCCTGATAATGCTCCGGTTTATTTTCCACTTGTACAATTTCCCCCGAATATGAAACCATATCCTCATTCAGTTTCACATAATAAACATTCGGATTGCCCCAATACATATACGCTTGTCCGTCATCATCAATAAATACGGTAGGGTCAATATCATCCCAATGCTCTTTTTGCCAAACTAATGGTTTATTCAAAGGGTCTTTAAAAGGACCGTAAGGAGAGTCGGATATCAATACGCCAATACCATTACCGTGAATCGGGCAATACATGTAAAACTTGCCATTACGTTCGATGACCTGTTCTGCCCAGGCACCATTATCACGTTTCACCCAATCAAAACTCTTCAGAGAAGCGACCGCTCCGTGATCGGTCCAATTCACCATATCGGTGGAAGTATAAAGTAACCAGTCCAACATTTTGAATCCTTCGGCATCATCCTCATCATGAGTTGTATAAAGGAAAACGGTATCATTATATACCATCGGAGCCGGATCAGCGGTATATTTTGTCTGGATAATAGGATTTTGTGCCACTCCTAAAGTAGCGACAGTCATTGCCAACAAAAACGACACGCCTAAAAATTTAAAGTTTCTCATATTCTTTTATTTTAAATGGTTTTAGATTCTACTACTTTACATTTTTATTTTCAGCTGTTTTCCTCTATACTCTATGGTCTTTCCATTGATACTTTCTGTCACATCTATTCCCGACTTTCTATCAACTTTTACCAACTTCAGTTTGCGAGATACAGTCATACCGGAATATCCACCTTTCCGGTCAGAGATTGTCAATGTGTTATTTTTATCATTCCAAATTATTTCAAAACTTGAAGAGTCCCCCTTCTCATAATTGTAATTGTCGCCTTCATCTTCATAGACCGTAAATGAAGAATCGGCTCCCGGATAAACCCGTATCTCCCACTCTGCATCTGTTTTTTCCGAGGTATATTGCATAACCGGCCCCATTGGAATGATAGATCCTTGACGCACCAATAGAGGAATTTTATTTATCGTTGCTTCAGCGACAATCCATTGTCCGCCCTTATATTTTTTTCCGGTCCAAAAGTCAATCCAATCGGCTCCATCCGGCAAATACACACGACGCACCTTATCTACATTTTCCAAAGGATGGGAATCCACCGAATAATACATAGGATTGGTGACAGGAGCAACCAATAGAGCTGGTCCAAACATAAATTCATCTTTTAAATCAGCGACCTGCATATCCTTGGCAAAGTCAAACGCAAGTGTTCTGGTCATTGTATAATTTTCACGGTGAACCTTGCCTGCTAAAGAATAGATATAAGGAAGTAAGCGATACCTTAAATGAATCACTTTAATCAAACTATCATAAAAAGGCTCACCCGGTTTACCAAAACGCCATACTTCACGAGGAGTATCGGAACCATGACTTCGAAACACCGGCAAGAACGCTCCATATTGAAACATACGAGTGTATAATTCCCGATAAGCCATATCAGCCACTCCTTTATCATAGTCGCCTTTCCAAAACCATTGAGGTCCATTTTTTGTAAAAAAGGCCCCAATATCGACTGTCCAATAAGGGCAGCCTGTAGCCATAAAATTTAACCCGGCAGGAATCATTTGAGCAAAAGATTGCCAAGTTGCATAAGTATCACCGTTCCACGTTATTGTAGAATAACGTTGTTGACCTGCGTAACTAGAACGGGTAAGATTTACAACACGCTTATCTTCATTTGTAGAACGTTGGTTCTCATAAATTCCCTTCGCATGATATAATGAATACAACTGGCTTCGCTCTGCCCCCAATACACTATTCTGCAAATTCGTGTTTAACTCCCAACGTTGCCGATGATTATCCGCTCCATAACCATCCTTCATAAAAGTCCAATCAGCATCTAATGGTTCTGAAGCGTCACACCACCAGGCATCAAAACCGTTATCAAAAAACTCATTATTCGCATAGTTCCAGTATAATTTTCTTGCCAACGGATTAAAAGCATCATAGACAGAGGTGCCGCTTAACAACCATCCCTTTCGTTTAAATTCCTCATGTTGAGGACAGTTCATGGCATTCGGCCATATTGATATCATTAATTTAGCATGCAGAGAATGAATTTCATCTGCCAGTTTTCTTTTGTCAGGATAGAATTTAGGATTCATACTCATATTCCCCCATTGGCCTTCCGGCCAATAGTTCCAATCCTGTACAATCATATCGATCGGAATTTGCCTTTGGCGATACTCTTTTAAGGTATTAATTAAATCATCGGAACTGACATAGCGTTCTTTAGATTGAATATATCCAAAAAGATAGAGAGGCATCATTGGAGAATTGCCTGTCAACATACGATAATTAGCAACCACAGCATCCATTGTCTTACCTTTCATAAAGTAATAATCAATCTGTTTAGCTGCCTCAAGTTCGACAAAACTCCCTTCCGAGTTATCCTTAAACATCATGGCACATCCCGCATCAAACAGTAATCCATAACCGGCTGTTGAATTTAGCACCGGTACCATAGCTTTCAAATTATGCTGGCACAGATAAAGTTCCTTACCACGCAAATTCATATAGTCTTCCATGTGAGATCCCCACCCATATAAAGCTTCCAACGGTTGCCATTTAAAATTGATCCTATATTTCCAGGTGTGCCCTATGGTATCATAACGCAAAACATTTTTTATTTCTTTATCACCATCCGCAGTTTTCTCTATATGTTTTGAATGTTCATCATATATGACTTGCTTCGTCACTCTCTTTTCACTGATTCGAGGTATATTTTGATCTTCCTGCAATAATAATCCCCCCTCTTTATCCAAATAAGTGATAGAAGCAGTACTTAAATCAACTCTGACTATCAAGCTATCCGATTTTAATAAATAACAATCCGGATTTGGGGTATATACCCAACGAACAGGATTATCAACTGCACGTGGCAAACAAACATCCGTTCCGTTTCCTATAAACGTATTTTCCCCCGTATATTGAACTCTTACCACATCCGGAGTCACAAACTCTACTTTTAATATGCCTTGTTCCAAATCACAAGAAATACCATTTACAAGAACAGTAGCCTGCTTAACCTGTGCAAAAGCTGTGAAAGTATTCGCTAAAGCCATCAACAATATTATTAACCATACCACACCAAAACTTTCTGACCTATGCTCTTTTTTCATAAACAACACTGTTATAAATCTATCTTTTGCGAAACATAAATATCAAAGATATGCTTCCATATCCTCTTCACAGCAAACTATTTAACAATCAAAATTCCGCCATTGCAAGGAATAGATAGTTGCAATTCTTGTTTCTTTCCTATTCCTATTTGTTTCACACCGCCCTGCAATACCTTATCATCACTAAAAAGTCTCACCTTTTCTCCATTAGAGAACATCGGCAAATTAACTTTAAGTTGCAGTGTTTCCTTCTGCGCATTTACTCCGGCAATATACCATTTGTCTCCATGACGACGGGCAAGAATAACGTATTTACCAGGATAACCGTCAATGAAACGTACCTCATCCCAAGTCGTTGGAACCTCTTTCATAAAATCAATAGCCCATGCAGGAGCATCGGTCAGGTTATTCGGTGCCAAAGCGAAATGCTGTACCGGACTCTGAAATAGCACCGCCGTAGCCAGTGCGTAGACATCTGATGTCACCCGCCGGCTTCCCCGTGGAGCATTATCCGCATTATAATATTTGTTCAATGCACTACCTCCAAAATCCATGCTACCCACAGTATTACGAATAAACGGGTGCAAGGTAGCATTAAAGGCCTCATTATCACAACTGCCTTGAGAGAAATGAAGATTTTCACTAGCCAATACAGCCTCACTCGATGCGAAGTTAGGATACATACGTTCCCAGCCACGAGGCAAAGTACATCCATGGAAAATAACTAAAAGACCGTACTCGTTTGCATCCGACAAGATATCCTCATACAACTGCATAGTCATTTGCTTGTCACCTCCGAAAAAGTCAACTTTTATTCCACGAATACCAATGCTTTGCATCCATTTCATCTCCTTACGTCTGGCTATCGCATTATCCATAATACCTCTCGGAGTTTGCGGAGCATCATTCCAATACCCATTCGAATTATACCACAAATAAAGAGCTACCCCTTTGTCCTTCCCATATTTAGCCAATTCTTCAATTTTATCACGTCCTATTTGTTTATCCCACAAGGCATCCACTAACACAGATTGATACCCCATTGCTGCCGAAAAATCAATATACCGGAGTTGCTCTTTATAATTAGTACTTCCATCCATACCGATAATCCAGCTCCATGAACCCCGTCCATACGTATACTCTCCTTTTGCCGGATAAAGCGGTTTTACAACATCAAAAGGAACCGTTGTCTCCACTATTGGAGCCAAAGTCTTGCCCACAGTAATAGTACGCCAAGGCGTCTCGCCCGGTAATGCTATCCCTGGAGAAACCGTACCATTCCCATTTGCTTCACCTTCTTGCGGAAATCCAATGGTATACACCCCTTCTTTGTGTCCCAACAGACGGCTCGCACAATATCCACCATTTACTCCCGTTTCGGAAACAAGCACCCAACCGTTATCTCCATTACGGAACAGACAGGGAAATGTGTATCCTTCTCCCCAGCCATTTTTGCCTGCGACATCATCTGCCGTATAAGACGTCTCATAACTTGGAGAAGTACGGGCAAATCCTCCCATCGGTTTACTTTGCGGACAAAGGAAAGTGGTGGTTCCGTCAGGAAACACAAATCCTGTGACTTCTTGCTTAACCACGCAACTTAGTGTCTCACCTTGCGGATACATCTTATATTTAAAAGCAACATCGTTATTACTTATGCGGAATATAACATCATAAATTGTTTTCCCTTGTTGCGTAAACGAAAATACAGCTTCATTCGCCACATAATGTACCTTGCTCTTTTTAATAGAAGCCAACTCGTATGTTTCATCTATTTTATTGGTTGAAACATTCTTCTCCAGCGACATCCCCGATGAAAAATCTCCTATATTTGCAATAATTCCCAATGGAGATGGCTTCAAAAAAAGAACATTGTCATAACTAACAGAATAAGAGGGTCTTCCATCCATATCTGCGACTGTTACTACCAACTTTCCATCAGGACTTGCTATCTGTTTATCTTCTGCACTTACAATACTACTACCCAATAGCATAGCCATTACTATAAAAAACTTCATCATATTTCTACTTTTTAGATTCTTTTCTACTGACATAATCACACATTCTATTACAATCAAAACTTTACAGAAATCGCTTTCCCATTATAATCGACGTTTTTTTGAGTCCCGTCCTGAAGAGTTACAGTAAATTTACGGTTCTTCAACATTCCCCCATACGCACCTTTTCTTGCCCCTATCGTCAATTTACGAGATATATTATTCCAAGAGATTGGAATTTCCGTATAAGCTCCTTTTTCATAATTGTAATTATCAAATTCATCTTCATATAAAATGAAGTTTCCATTCGCACCCGCATACACCTTCAATTCAAGATGATCCCACGGTTTTTCAGTTGCATACTGAACTTGTGGACCGACAGGAATAATACTACCCGCTTTTACATACAATGGAATAACATCAAGTGTAGTCTCTTTGGTAATTTCCTTTCCGCCTTCATGTTTCTCGTTTGTCCAGAAGTCATACCATAGCGTTCCTGCCGGTAAGTATATGTTAGTAGATTTCGTTTCCATGAAATCCACAGCAGCGTCAGTTTTTGTTTTTTTCGCTCCATTTCTGTTCCATCCTTCTTCTTCGGAGACTTTTACCACAGCTTCCGGTGTATATTGTGCATGAGTAATCGGAGCCACAAGGATCGATTTTCCAAACATATATTCGTCATTGATATCCCACACCTTTCTGTCATCTACAAAATCCATCATCAAAGCGCGCATAAAACTCGATTGACGATTGCTTACCTCCCAAGAAGTAGAATAAATATAAGGCAACAGAGAGTAACGTAAACCTATCATCTTCTCGATAGCATCATATACAGGCTCGCCTTTCTTTCCGAACTTATAGATTTCCCTATAAACATCCGTCCCGTGCGAACGCATCATCGGATTGAACGTTCCAAACTGCAACCAACGCACATAAAGCTCCTGATACAATGGATTTTTTGAAGCACTATCATCATTCCAGCTTTTATTATAATGTCCTGCAAAAAAGCCACCAATATCACTATTCCAGTGAGGCATACCACACAAAGAAAAGTTTAATCCGGCAGGAATCTGATTTCTAAAACTCTCCCATGTGGAAGCGACATCACCACTCCATACATTTGCACCATAACGTTGCTGCCCCAAGAATCCGGAACGGGTTAAAATAAACACGCGTTTGTCCGAAGTCACTGCACGCTGATGGTCGTAAACCCCTCCGACAGTCATCAACGGATAAGCATTGCGCACCTTACGGAACGAACCCAGATAGGTTTTGGTATCCATATCCTCCGGCTTCCAGTCCAAATGGTCGGGTTCGGTAGAGTCCATCCACCAGGCATCCATTCCCAACTTGAAAATTCCATCATTCAGATATTTCCAATAAATATCACGCGCTTCGGGATTGTAAGCATCATACACTCTTACACCGGAAGGATATTCCATATTGGGGGGCCATGACTCCAATCCCGATTGCGGCCAGGTAGTGAAGTTAAACAACATCCCTTTTTTGTCCAATTCTCTATAAGGTTTAGTCATCGGTCCGAATGACGACCAGATAGATATAGCCATGTGTGCGTTCATCGCATGGACATCCTCAATCATCTTTTGAGGATTATTGAAAGTCGGATTCTGAAAATCCATCGCATTCCACAAATAGTTATGCCCCCAATATTGCCAATCCTGAATAATGCCATCCAAAGGAATACCCAATTCACGATATTTACGAACAACGTCTACCACTTCCTCCTGACTCTTATATCTTTCCTTACTTTGCCAGTAACCATAAGTCCATAAAGGAAACATCGGCGCTTGCCCGGTCAGGTTGCGTACCTGTGCTATAACACCGTCGGCATTTTTCCCATACATGAAGTAATAATCCACACAGTCACCTACTTCAGAACGGAAAGATGTTTCAACTTCGTTATCCGTAAAAAGAGTCGGCGAATAGTTATCCCAAAACACACCATATCCTTTGGTGGACTGGAAGAAAGGTGACACATCTTCAACGTTACCCTGTAGCAGATTTTTAGTCATGTTCCGCTGAATCATCTTTCCATTTTGCAATTGTCCCAAACCATAAATGGCTTCTTCCTTATCTAATATAAAAGGTTGATAAACCTGATAAGTTTTTGTCCCGGCATCATCGAAATCGATAAACTGCATACCGGATTTCTCTGCCAATAATACTTTGCCATCCTTTGAGAAATAAGAAACAATTCCCGTCCCGGTGTCCACACTGACACTTAGTTCACTGGTATTCAATACAATCTTATTATCTTTTATATCAGCTTTGAAACTTACCTTTTCAGGTTTTGCAATTACAGAAAGACTCTCTTTTTCATAGGCAACACCTTCCGGAGACTTTATTATCCTCGCCACAGCAGGCGCAAAAAATTGTACTTCTATATCCACTGCATTCACTGTGGTCTTGATACCCGACGATGTTTTCTGATAATTTTGTGCGAATAAAACATTTGTACTGAAGCATAAACATATACCCCAAAATAGATGATGTATTTTCATAATTATAGAATAATAAGGTTTCTAATTAATTACCAACAGATGTTGCATACAGTCCAATCATTGCTCCTGTAAAGCCACCAGCCTCATTAGTAGAAAGAATATCGCCGGAAACGGTTCCTCCTAAATTCATAAATACCTTTCCATCAATCGAATAATTAAAACGATAATCATCTCCATTGGCTGTTACTTGCAGTGTCACAGGTTTCTCTGTTTCTATTTTCATCTCACCCAGGACACTCGCTTGTCCTTTTTCGGTTCTTTGCAGCATCAGGTAATAGTCTTTTCCCTTTTTAGTGATACCGAAAACATAGTGATATCTTTCATTCTGATAACATGTTATACCGGCAAAATCTTTCTCATTTTTCGGTTTGTACTCCATGGTTGCTGCCGCTGTAAATTGATTATGCTGCTGACGGTAGAACAAGGTAGAAGTAGGTTTCACTTCATTGATATTTGAGGTAAAAGGGACGATCCGCAATCCTTTATCGGTCATATCAACGAATTCTTCACGAGGACCTCTAAGACCAATCCATCTAAAGTCTAATGTCTTATCGGAGAAATCATCCTTAAAGACAAAGTTGCCACTAGGCAAATAACCGTTTTTCCTGTTTGGTTCTCTACTCCCGAAGGCATCTTCAATGTAGGTTTCATAGGGATAAGCCCATTCTCGAAAACGGGAAATGTTCCGCTCCAGTCCACCGGAAGAATAAAAGTTTCGCGTCCGGTATTCACTCTGTTCTTCTCATTGGGGCGTATTCCTAAAAATACACCATAATATTTTCCGTCGGGTCCCTCCACTAAGTCTGCATGACCAGCCCAGTCTACTTTATTCGCCCGATTTGCAGGAAAATAACGTTGAGTCAAAATAGGATTATTATTTGCCGGAAGATAAGGTCCTTTCGGATGATCACTTACAAAAATGACTTCGCTATGCCAGCCTCCGGTTCCTCCTTCCGCACACATTAAGTAATAACGTCCATCTTTCTTATAGATATGAGGAGCTTCAATCCATATCGGCTTTTCTTCTATATTGACGCCACCGTTTACTATGATCCGGTCCGTTCCCGGAACCACTTTATCATTTTCCACATCATAATCCCATATTTTTATGACACGGTGTCCCGAGTAACGCTCGTTTGCTTTAGCAGGAGCATCATTATGTACCACGTATGCCTTGCCATTATCATCAAAGAAAAGAGAAGGATCAATGCCTTCAAATTGAAGTTTGATCGGATCACTCCAGCCATTCTCCGGATTCTTTGTCTTTACCACCATATTTCCAAAGCCGCCGGAAAATTGAGTGGTTATCATATAAAACGTATCATTATTGGGATTATATCTTATAGCAGGAGCATATACACCAGCACTAATACCACAATCTTCAACCTTTAATTGTGACGTTCTGTCCAGCACATGACCGATTTGCTTCCAGTTGACCAGATCATTAGAATGGAAAATAGGCACCCCGGGAAACATAGCAAAAGATGAGCACACTAAATAATAATCATTACCTTTCCGCGTTATACTCGGATCGGGATAGCAACCCTGCAAAATAGGATTATAGAACTCACCCGGCTTTAAAGGATTGTTTTGATAAATAGCATCCTCCCCCTGATAAATAAATTGCGTAAAGACAGGAGCATTTTTTGTTATTTTACCCTTGCCACTCACCTCCATATTAAAAAACAACATAATAAATACGACAAGCCCCACGGATTGCCAGCTCGACAAAATCAATTTTAATGTTCTCATATTATCACTTTTTATTTTCTATAATTTCCTGTTCCATAGTAGTGTTTGCAAATGTATCGATTCGGTTTTATCATATATGTACAATCATGATACAGGCATCTATATACAGGTTACATTTATCACAGACATGTAACATGATTCTTTTCTGATGTAACAAAAAGCCCAAAAACAGAAAAATGGTAAGATAAATAACTACATTACCTATTATTTCAGCACTTTTATCTTCCATCATATAAAATGCTGAATATCAATAATTAGCAAATATTCATTTTCCTTTAAAAGAAAGCCCCCATTGGTTTAAAAGAAACGGGGGCTTGGTTTAAAAGAAACGACCCGTTCCTTTTAAAGGAACAAGGTCGTTCTTTCTTTATTCATTCAATAAATAAATCCGGATTGTCTATCTGTAAAAATAAACAAAATTCCAAAGCGGTATTACTGTACGTTCATTACAATCGTTTTCAACTTATTTCTATCAGAAGTTCCTCCATACAGTAATTCATAAGTACCTTCCAACGGACACATCGTATTCGACTCTACATCAAACCATTCAAAGTTCTCACCGGTAAGAGGAATAGCTACTGATTCAGTTTTCCCTGCCGGAATATGAACGCGTTTGAAAGCACGCAAGGTATAACGGGGACCTTCCTTATCACCCGGACGTCTCAAATAAACCTGAACCACCTCTTCTCCATCACGTTGCCCGACATTACTTACCGGAATAGTCAATACTACATTTTCACCTTTGGCGATTGTATTCTTGCTCAATTTAGCTTCTCCATAAGTAAAGTCAGTATAACTCAACCCATGACCGAATGGGAAAAGTGGTTGCTGTTGCATATATCGATAGGTACGCCCCTTCATGGAATAGTCTTCAAAGTCCGGCAATTGATTCACATCCTTATAGAAAGTGACCGGCAGGCGTCCACCGGGATTATACTCTCCCCAAAGAGCATCAACGATAGCTGTACCACCCGCCTGTCCCGGATACCATGCCTGCAGAATCGCTTCACAAGTAGTCGTTTCGGGCACTAATCCGATAGCTGAACCGGAATAATTGATAAAGACAACCTTTTTACCAGCCTTCTTCAAAGCTTTCAACAAATCACGTTGAACGTCCGGAAGTTCAATATCCGTACGGTCACCACCCTTAAATCCGGGAACTTCTACCGGCATTTCCTCACCTTCCAGACTTGGAGAAATTCCACCTGCAAAAAGAATCACATCAGCATCCATTACTTTCTTCACTGCGAGGTTCAAGTCAATCCCTACCTCTTTGCCCAAATCAAAATCAAGTGTAGCCCTTTCATTCCGTTGTTTGAATAAAATCTCGATATGATACTCTTTTCCAGCTTTCGCCTGTAACGTATAGAGGTTCGTCGGATTCTTAACATATATTTTCCGAGCCACTTGCTCACTATCTATAATAAGAGTCACTTCACCATCCAGTTGGAAACGGAAAGCAACATCACCCGACTGCGAAGGACGAAAGACAGATTCATAACGAGCCGAGAAATCTGTTATCTCCACCCCAGGAGCAAAGGTAGTAGCCCCTGTCGTTGCAAAATGGAACGGAGTTGAAATCTGATCGGTGGCAACGACCTCCCCTTCACGATTACGATTATTCCAGTATTCTGCCAAGAAACCGGGTTTACCATTTATGCTACATTCATCAAACAGGCTTTGGAGTGTCTTTCCGTCCACACGGTCACAACCCGGTTCGTATATGATTTGTCCTTCCGGTAGTTTGGCACGGACAGCTTCCAATAAGGTAACCGTATGTGCCGGAATACCGTTATAATTTCCCCACTGCATCACGGAGTCATTGGCATTAGGTCCCATAACAGCTACTTTCAGATGGGTATTCAGAGGCAAGATGTTGTTTTTATTCTGCAAGAGCACCAATGATTCACGGGCCATACGCAAAGCCAATGCCTGATGTTCCTTACTATTCAAGACAGAGGTTGGAATTTCCGACCAAGCCGATTGTTCGTCCATTTCTCCCAGTTCAAAACGTGCCGTCAACAAACGTTTCAATGAAATATCTATTTCTTTTTCGTCAATCAAACCGGCTTTTACAGCATCCGCCAGTGAAGCATATTCACTTCCACATTCAAGGTCTGTACCTGCCCGCACGGCACCAGCCGAGGCGTGTTCCTTATCCGGGTAAGTCTCATGCGTTCCCGGTCTATAGAAATCGGAAATCGCTCCACAGTCAGAGACTACAATGCCTTTGTATCCCCATTCATCCCGCAATATTTGCATCAACAGGCGATTACTGCCACAACAAGGCTCTCCCTCAAAACGATTATAGGCACACATCACTTCCTTTACATGCGCTTTCTGTACCAAATCTTTAAAAGCAGGCAGATAGGTTTCCCATAAATCCCGGGGATCTATATTCTCCGCATCAAAACTATGCCGGTTCCACTCCGGTCCTGAATGAACGGCAAAGTGCTTGGCACATGCGTGCAGCTTATCATACCTGGCATCTTCCGGTCCTTGCAAACCACGGACTACAGCCATTCCCATTTGTCCTGTCAGATAAGGGTCTTCACCATAAGTTTCCTGACCGCGTCCCCAACGAGGGTCACGGAATATATTGACATTCGGTGTCCAGAATGTTAATCCCTGATAGCGTTTCAGCACGCCGCTTTCACCGAAAATACGCGATTTTACGCGAGCCTCATCGGAAGTGGCATTGAACACTTCATATAATAATGAATCATTAAAAGAAGCTCCCATACCGATAGACTGGGGAAAAACAGTAGCCAATCCGGCACGTCCCACACCGTGCAACGCCTCATTCCACCACTCATATTCTTTAATTCCCAGTCGAGGGATAGCAGGTGACGCATTTTGCATTAATGATACTTTTTCTTCCAAAGTCAACCGGGGCAACAAATCCTCCGCCCGTTGTTCCGCCGTTAAAGAAGTGTCCTGGTAAGGCAGCAATTGCTTACATGCCGAAAACGATAACACCAAACAAACACCCATAATCGGTATCCAACCTCTTTTCATAATATTATACTTATTAGTTATGATTAATTTGGAAACAAAAATAGCCTATTTTCCAATAAAACAATGTTTCATTGGTTACAAATACATATTTGTTTGTTACATTGACGCATCACAGAACGAATAATCAAAAGAGTCCACATCTACATAACCGCCTACAGAACGTGTAGCATAGTTAAATATGGCAAACTTACTGCCCATAAACATACGGGTGTAGTCAAATTTCATCTTGACAGGCAGACCAACAGGTATCCATGCTTTCCCATCAAGACTATAAGAAAAACGAGCCTCATCCCGTCCATTGGTAAAGTCACCTTCCACACGCAAGTAGACAAGCTCTTTGTTAAGAGGTATACGGGCTTGTTCGGTCATATCCACACGGCTAATGGCACGCTTCGTTTTCTCAAACACGCTTTTCTGTTCACTCATCACAAGAGACAGTTTATTTCCGTTCTTTTCAATCGTAAGCACACCGCTGTCACCATTAAAAGCCGATAATCCTGCACGGTCACCATCTTTCATCCCCCCCAGAGAGAGACTGACAGTGCCCATACATTTCGGTCCTACCATACGTTGGGTCAACGTATTGGGAGCAACAAACAGGTTATCTACCACACGGGAGGTTTTCAAACGCAGAAATCCGGGACGGTCGGTAAGACTCCATGCCTGATCGACGGGGTTATGATTCCACTGCCAATAGAGGGAAAGCCCGGAAGCGGAAAAATCATCCGAACCGCAGATACCATCCATTGACATATACGATAAAGTGGTATCATTCGGAATGTGCCCATCCTTGTCTCCCAGCATAGGCCAACCATCTTCCGTCCATGTACAAGGCATGAGACACGGCACACGCCCTACGCCACCACGATCCTGAAAAATCAGTCCGTACCATTCACCGTTTTTCCCGTCTACGATACATCCTTGACCAACACCGCCATGCCCGTCAAACTCCGTTTCAAGAATGACACGCTTTTCGTAAGGTCCGGTAATCTTATCGGCACGATAGCATACTTCACGACGCAGACGGCCGGGAATACTCCAATCCATAGAAATCATCAGCAAGTAATATTTCCCATTATACTTGATGACGGAACTACCTTCCAACAGCCCTTGTTCGTCAGCATCCCGTTCAAATATTTGCTGATTGATGCCACCGGGAAGTACATCGGTCAAATCGGTTTTCAACTCCGTAAGCTGTCCCGTACTGTGAAAGAGATACACCCGCCCGTCATCATCAAACAGAAGCGAACCGTCATGGAAATGCGGAGGACGCGAAAGAAGTTTCCAGGGACCGGCCGGATCTGTCGCAGTATAGACAAACCCACGTCCGGGCGCGCCATTGGCTGTAAACCAGACATAGAATTTACCGTCATGATAGCGGATAGATGATGCCCATTGTCCTTGCCCGTAAGCAGTGCCTTCGAGCAAATCATAACGAGGACCATCGTCAATGCGAGAAAATACGTAGCTGATAGTTTCCCAATGTTTCATGTCCGGCGAACGCATGATAGGTGCTCCCGGCATCAGATGCATAGTAGTGGAAACCATGTAAAAGTAATCGCCTGCGCGACACACCGACATATCGGGCACGTCAGCATAAAGAATAGGATTACGGTATTGTGCTCCGGCTGATAGCGGGAAGAACAATGTAAAAAGAGTACACAGCAGAATAGTGTTGATTTTTGTTTTCAGCATAATCATCGTTTTTTTATTAACTGGCTACATTATCTATTATTTGAAAGCTAATTATTTAAAATGTTCCTTGTTATCTTCTACATCACAAAAATAGGAAATGAAAACAGAACTAGTGCTAAAAGCATGCTACATGATTTCTTTGTGATGCTACATATCGAATGAAGAATGTTACATCTATATTTACTCATGTTACATCACCCTATCTCCCAAAGAAAGGAGACTGTATTCAGCCTCCTCTCACTTATTACATACCCGAACAACAGGTATCAACAACTATTCTTATTACAAGAACTTATCAGAACTCAACCAGTATACGGAACACCTTTCCCGGATTCGCCGTCCATTCCTGCATAGCTTCCAAAGCCCCTTCCGGTTTTGCTATCTTCGAAATCAGTTCTTCTATCGGACAATTCCCTTCTTTCATATAATTGATTACGGCACGGAAATCGGCAGGTAACGCATTTCTGGAACCACGGATATCCAGTTCTTTCTGAACGAAATATTTCGTTTGGAAAGCTACTTCACTCTTGGCATAACCGATGCAAACGACCCGTCCTGTAAAACCGACTTCATCCACTGCCATTACATAAGTGATCGGACTGCCGACAGCTTCAATCACGACATCGGCACCGAAGCCCTCCGTTATCTGTTGCATCCGTTCGTGTACATTTTCTGTTTTGGAGTTAATCACATAAGAAGCACCTACCTTTTTCGCCAGTTCCAGTTTCTCGTCATCCAAGTCGACAGCAATGACCGTTGCCCCTCTCAAAGCAGCACGTACAATGGCACCGATACCAATCATACCGCAGCCAATAACCATCACATATTCATTATCGATCACCTGCGCACGAGATACCGCATGGAATCCGACACTCATCGGCTCAATCAACGCACAATCGCGAGGAGAGATATTACCAGCCGGAATAATCTTTGTCCAAGGTAAAACTGCATATTCGCACATCACTCCATTGCGTTGCACTCCTAACGTTTCATTATGCTCACAAGCATTGACACGACCATTACGACAAGAAGCACATTTACCACAATTGGTGTATGGATTCAATGTCACGTTCATCCCTTTTTCAAAGCCGGCCGGAACATTCGGACCAACCTCCTCAATCACCGCTCCTACCTCATGTCCCGGGATTACCGGTAACTTCACCATTGGGTTACGTCCTAAAAAGGTATTCAGGTCGGAGCCACAGAAACCCACATACTTGATTCTTACTAATACTTCACCGGCACCAACGGTCGGTTTTTCCAGTTCAACCACCTTCATTTCGGAGGGATTGACAATTTGAACTGCTTTCATTGGATATGTTTGATAAATAAATTTATTAATCGATTACTTTATAACCTTTCCAGCCGTAATATGCACAGAAGACAAAACAAATCATCGGTACACAATAGGCCATATAATAGATATGCTCATTGGCATGCATGAAATAAGCCGTCAACTGTGGCAGGCAGGCATTGCCGACAATAGCCATTACCAGAAATGCCGAACCGCTCTTTGTCTGATTCCCCAGTCCTTTTAGCGCCAATGAGAACTGCGTGGGATACATTATAGACATAAAGAAAGAGATAGCCAACATTGCGTATAACCCGATCATACCTCCCCATATCATCACTGCCCCGCACAAAAGAATATTCATCAAGGCATAAACCAGTAGCATATCCTGTGGACGGAATTTCACCATCAATCCGGTACCGATCCAACGCCCCAAAAGAAATGCAAGCATATACAATCCGAAGAAGGTAGTCGCTGTATCTTCCGGCAATCCGGCATAAGTGCAACAGTAAACCAGGAACAAACTGTTTATCGCCGTCTGTCCGCCGTTATAGAAGAATTGCGCAATCACTCCCCACCGCAAGTGTGAATGCTTCAATACACCGAAGTCTATCAGTTTTTCTTTCTGGCTGCCCTCTTTCGTTTTACCCAAAGAAGTCGTTTTATCAGAAGAAGCCGTTTCTCCTTCGTCCCCAATCTTCGGCAATTTTGAAAAGACGAAGACGACAGCTATGGCAATCAACAATATAGCCAATATCAGATAAGGAAGTTTCATGGCATCCGTTTCCAATTGGATATAGGCCTGCCAGCCTCCCGGATAATCTACAGGAAGGGTCTCTCGCGTGTAATGAGCTCCGCTAAGGATGAGCTTACTCAAAAACATGGCAGCGATAAAAGCTCCGAGTCCATTGAAAGACTGCGCTAGGTTCAATCGGCGGGGAGCTGTTTCGGGGGCTCCTAAAACCGTCACATACGGATTGGCAGCTGTCTCCAGAAAGCACATTCCCGTAGCGATAATAAAGAAGATACAGAGGTAAGCCCAATATTCTTTTAAAATGGCGGCAGGAAAGAAAAGCAGGCCTCCGATTGCTGCTAATACCAGTCCGAAAATAATCCCCGCCTTATAGCTGTAACGTTTCATAAACATCGCTATGGGGATGGGGAAAATAAAATAAGCCAACCAGTAGGCAGTCTCGGTAAAGGAGGCTTCAAAGGTATTCAGTTCACATGTCTTCATCAATTGCCGGATCATTGTGGGAAGCAGATTGCTGCTTATCGCCCACAGAAAGAAAAGGCAGAAAACTAACGCTAAAGGTATTGTATATGTATTCTTTTTCATGGTATAAATCTAGTTTTACGATAAGGATGTTTTCTCCATCATTCGGACATGTTCTTGATGTAAGGAAGTACGGGGAGATCCGTGAATCCATAGAAGTTCCGGGCATTTTCTCCCAAAAAGAGTCTTTTGTCCTCTTCCGTCAACTCGGAATACTTCACCACAAAATCGTATGACATCTTGTAAGTGATTGCTGTAATGGTGCGCGGATAGTCCGATCCCCACATCAGTTTCTCCATGCCAACTAAATCCGCCGCTTCCCGAATGGCTTTCACTGCTCCTTTGAAAGGATAAAATTCATCATTGAAAAGCCAGGTGATTCCGCCGGATTCAATCATCACATTGGGATGACGTGCCAGGCGGATTTGTTCTTTCCAGTCCGGACGTGTCACCATTCCGAAGTGCCCGACAGCTATTTTTAGGCGGGGACATTCCTGAATAATCTCTTCCACTTCGGGAACCTGTGTTGCTCCGTCAGCCAAATCGATGGAGAGCATGACATTCCGTTCTTCCATAGAATGAAACATCTGCATCATTTCCTCATTATTCAGCATTACCCGTCCCTCTTTTAACAACAAGCGTTGGGCAGGTATTTTTATAGCCTTAAAACCTTTGGCTATAAGCTCTTTCGCCTGCTCCAGAAATCCAGGTTTGCGGAACTCACACATTCCGCAAACAAAGAAACGGTTGGGATAATGGGAAACGACTTCCGACAAATAATCATTCTGAATACCGTCAATAAACTCTTGGGTAATGACAGCCGCAGCCACTTGCGCATAGTCCATATTCGAAAGAAAAACTTCCGCGCTATTCACTCCGTCTATCATAAAGGGCGGAACCATTTGCCGGATTTCTCCCATAAATTCCGAACGGCCATTTTCCAAAGTCCGGATAGGCAATCCGTCCACAACAGTATCCTGCCGTAACCACAGATGGGCGTGCGCATCAATAATTGTATAGTCCATACGAATGACGCTGTTTTATGAGTTTGCCCAACTTACACGTTTCTGCTCTCCGATAATCTCCTGTACTTCTCGAACGAGTTCCCAGTCAATAGGTTCTTCGATGAAAGCGATGTTCTTTTTCACATTCTCCGGATTAGTTGTACTAAATAAAGTCGTTGCTATACGAGGATTGCTGACGGAGAACTGCATAGCCAGTTTCTCAATCGGATAATTCTTAGCTTTGCAATGTTCCATTGCTTTACGGCAAGCCTCTACCAAGGGTTTGGGAGCCGGATGCCAGGCAGGAACACCACGTTCACTCAACAGTCCCATTGAAAGCGGAGAAGCATTAATCACGCCGATTTCTTTGGATTCGAAGTAGTCCAGGAAGTCTGCTAATTTATCATCACACAAGCAATAATGGCAGAAGCTAAGCACAGATTCAATCGTACCGCTTGGTGAATGGTCGATTACCCATTTCAAGTTTTCGAGTTGCAAGTCGGTAATTCCAACATGTCCTACCACTCCTTTTTCACGCAACTCAACCAAAGCAGGCAGAGTCTCATTAACTACCTGATTCAAATCGGCAAACTCCACATCGTGTACATTTATCAGATCGATAAAATCTATATTCAAACGTTCCATGCTCTCATACACACTTTCCGTCGCACGTTTTGCAGAGTAATCCCACAGGTTCACTCCATCTTTTCCATAACGTCCCACTTTGGTAGAAAGGTAATAACGGTCGCGAGGAAGATCTTTTAGCGCCTTCCCTAAAACTGTTTCCGCTTTATAATGTCCGTAATAAGGAGACACATCGATAAAGTTCATTCCTGCCTCAACAGCGGTAAACACAGCCTGAATGCCTTCTTTTTCTTTCAAATCATGGAAAACTCCTCCCAAAGAAGAAGCTCCAAAACTAAGAGATGATACTTTCATCCCTGTCTTTCCGATTTCATGGTATTGCATACTTTTAGGTTTTAAATCATTTTGTATGCGACAAAAATAGGTCAGTAATAGTTTCAGTGCAGCAGAGAGCGGTCGAAAAACCAACGTAACGGTTTACGTAAAAAATATTGCTTCAGATGCTTTTAATTTTCCGGGAATGTGCTTTCTTTGTAAAAAGAATCTAAGTTGCAGACTTTCAAATGGAAAACCGGAAACATACTTCACTCAAAGATCTCGCCCAAGCATTGGGGGTATCGATTCCTACTGTATCCAGGGCACTAAAAGATAGTCCGGAAATCAGCCGTGAACTTTGCGCCAAAGCAAAGGCACTGGCTAAAGAGATGAACTACCGCCCCAATCCTTTTGCCATGAGCCTGCGGAAAAATGCACCACGTATCATCGGAGTGATCGTTCCGGATATTGTCACTCATTTCTTTGCATCAATTCTGAATGGAATAGAGAATATGGCTATTGCCAACGGATATTTCGTGATTATCACGACCTCGCATGAGTCTTACGAGCACGAAAAAAGAAACATTGAGAATCTGGTCAATATGCGCGTGGAAGGCATCATCGCCTGTCTGTCTCAAGAAACAACCGATTTCTCCCACATCTCCGCCTTGAAAGACATTAATATGCCACTTATCCTGTTCGACCGTGTTTGCCTGACCGACCAATTTTCATCGGTGATAGCAGACGGGGCACAATCCGCACAGATGGCTACACAACATCTCCTGGATAATGGAAGCGAGCGGGTAGCTTTTATCGGAGGGGCCAATCATCTGGATATTGTAAAGAGAAGAAAGCACGGCTATCTGGAAGCCTTGCGTGAGAATCGTATTCCCATCGAAAAAGAGCTGGTAGTCTGCCGGAAGATTGATTATGAGGAAGGCAAGATTGCCACAGAAACTTTACTGTCACTTCCACAGCCTCCGGATGCTATTCTTGCCATGAATGATACATTGGCTTTCGCAGCAATGGAAGTTATCAAAAACCATGGCCTCCGGATTCCGAATGATGTGGCAATCATCGGGTATACAGACGAGCAGCATGCTAATTATGTGGAACCGAAATTATCAGCAGTATCACATCAGACCTATAAAATGGGAGAAACTGCCTGCCAACTACTTATCGATCAGATAAAAGGAGATAAGACTATCAAGCAGGTGACGATTCCAACACATTTGCAGATTAGGGAGAGTAGTATAAAAAATCAAAAATGTAATCTTCTGTAATATAAGCAAGAAGGAACAAAAACATAAGGAGTAGTCAAACGACATCATGACAATGAGGATTATGGATTGATGATGAAAATGAAAAGAATGCAAATCAAGCTATTGTATGGGATAAATGGAACAATCCTATAGGATATGACTTACCTGCAGATAAGAATTTCCATGGTATTACTCCTGGTAGAAATACAATATATGAAATACTTCAGTTTTAGAAATAATTCATAGAATAAAAATCATATCTAAACCAATGCTATATTAATAATAAGCTCCCTTATTCTATCCTTTGCCATAGATGAAATAGGATTAGAATAAGGGAACTTTATTTTAATAAATTCCAAATGATAATAAGTGATTATTTTTCGCACTTTAACATTTGAATATCAAATACTAAAGTTGAATAACCTAAAATAGTAATCGAAGAACCTTTTGGAGTATAATCACTACTACCATAACCATATTTCCATGGAACATACACTTCCAAACGTTCACCAATTTTTCTTCGTTGCAATACCTCTGACAAACCAGTCACAAGCCCATTAATTGTTAAGTTCGCAGTTCTTGAAAAATCAATGCTAGGATTCGCTTCAGTAAAAGAGCCATCAAACGCTTCCCCTATAAAGTTATCTTGTTTATCAACATAACCACCAGTATTACCCCAAATGATATAAGAACCTTTATAATATACAGTAACCTCATCTGTTGCCCGCGGGATAATATTTTGAATCACCCCATCTCCCACAGGAGTTTTCTTTTTAAAATAGATAGGAACTCCAGGATATGCAATCATATGAATAGAATCCAACTGACCACGTGTAGCGGTATTTGCATGAGCATTGGCTATTGAATCTATAAAAGCTTCATTACGTGCCTGCCAGTTATCATATTTGCCCGTCTCTTCCGTTTCACTGCAAGCAGTGAATGCAAGAGCCAGCAATACTAAGGAGAATAAATAGATCTTTTTACTCATTCGTCAAAGGTTTATTGTAATGTTTTCAATAGAGAAGTGATGCTTACTCTGTCTGCGATGATATTATTCAGTTCAGAGATAGCTACACGCTCTTGTTGCATGGTATCGCGATTACGCAATGTCACGCAGTTATCTTCTAATGTCTGATGATCGACTGTTACACAGTACGGAGTACCAATAGCATCCTGACGGCGATAACGCTTACCGATACTATCCTTTTCGTCATATTGGCAATGGAAGTGGAACTTCAGGCTGTCAATAACCTCACGGGCTTTTTCAGGCAGGCTGTCTTTCTTTACCAACGGCATAACTGCCAGTTTCACCGGAGCCAGAGCAGCAGGCAATTTCAGAACCACACGGCTTTCACCATTCTCCAGTTGTTCTTCACAATAAGATGCGCTCATGATGCTAAGGAACATACGGTCAACACCGATAGAAGTTTCGATTACGTACGGAGTATAAGACTCGTTCAGTTCCGGATCGAAGTATTTGATGCTCTTGCCGGAGAACTTCTCATGTTGAGACAAGTCGAAGTTAGTACGAGAGTGGATACCTTCCACTTCTTTGAATCCGAACGGCATCAGGAATTCAATATCAGTAGCGGCATTTGCGTAGTGAGCCAGTTTATCGTGATCGTGATAACGATAGCTTGCATCGCCGAATCCAAGAGCTTTATGCCATTTCAAACGGATTTCTTTCCATTTCTTGAACCAGTCAAGTTCAGTTCCCGGTTTTACAAAGAACTGCATTTCCATCTGTTCGAACTCACGCATACGGAAGATGAACTGACGGGCAACGATCTCGTTACGGAAAGCCTTACCAATCTGTGCGATACCGAAAGGTACTTTCATACGCCCCGTCTTCTGTACATTGAGGTAGTTTACAAAAATACCCTGTGCAGTTTCCGGACGAAGATAAATCTTCATGGCTCCTTCGGAAGTAGAACCCATTTCAGTAGAGAACATCAGATTAAACTGACGAACTTCTGTCCAGTTCTTTGTACCGGAGATCGGGCATACGATTTCTTCATCAATAATGATCTGACGCAATTCTTCCAGATTACCGTCGTTCAGAGCTTTAGCAAAGCGAGTGTGAAGTGCGTCACGTTTTGCCTGATGCTCCAATACACGTCCGTTGGTAGAACGGAATTGAGCCTCATCAAAAGATTCGCCGAATCTCTTGGCAGCTTTCGCTACTTCTTTATTGATTTTATCGTCATACTTAGCCAGCTGATCTTCGATCAACACGTCAGCACGATAACGTTTCTTAGAGTCTTTATTGTCAATCAAAGGGTCATTGAATGCGTCTACGTGTCCGGAAGCCTTCCAGATAGTAGGATGCATAAAGATGGCAGAGTCGATACCGACAATGTTCTCGTGCAACAGCACCATGCTGTCCCACCAGTATTTCTTGATGTTATTTTTCAATTCAACGCCCATCTGACCGTAGTCATACACAGCGCCTAGTCCGTCGTAGATATCGCTCGAAGGGAATACGAAACCATACTCTTTGCAATGCGATACAAGCTTCTTAAAAACGTCTTCTTGTGCCATTTTCTTTTCTATATCTATTAATTTGAATTTGCTTTTTTCGTAAAAAGTGCCACAAAGATAGGGATTTATCTCATAAATAAGACAGGGAGGGTATTAATTTATCTTATTCCTGAACTTCTTCATCGATTTCCGGTGCCACCATACGGTCATATTCTTCCCGCTCCTGCTCCCGGTCCGCTTTCTTCATTTCTTTGGTCAGCATCTCTTCGGGCATATACAGATTAAAAGGAATACGCATGCATTTCATTTTTTTCACTTCCCGGCTAAATTCAGGACAAGCCACGAAATAGACACGTGAAACGGACACCTTTCCCGGAGTTACCTGTTCGGGGCGTTCAAATCCCGGACTGGTCAGTGACGTATGGAATGTGCCAAGTCCTTCGATAGTAACCGGCTGTCCGATAGACAACAGACTACGGATAGCATCAACCATTTCCGTCAATATACCATCTATCTGCCCGCGATGAAATCCACTCCGTTTTTCCATGTACTCGGCAAATTCTCTATTCCGAATCGGATCTATCAGTTTTTTGGGTACACCATACCATAATTCTTTTCTTTCTCCCGATGTTAAATCGGCTTTTTTTCTCACTACATAAGGCACTGCCATCGTTTATACTCCTTTCTTTTTTCGTTTATACTCGCGTTCTATCTGACACCCGGGTGTCAACACCATTGAGACCCGGGTGTCAAGCATACCAACACCCGGGTGTCAGTGCTCATGAGACCCGGGTGTCAGATAAGTGTTGGCTGCAACAAAATTAAGTCTTTATTGCGAGAGAACAAAAGAATTCTTCTATATTTGTGCATCCCTACATTATACTAAAGAAAAACATAGAACTATGATTAAGATTCTTCTATTGATAGACTATTCAAGCGAATTTGACAGGAAACTGCTACGGGGACTTGTCCAATACTCCAAAGAAAACGGTCCCTGGCTCTTTTACCGGCTGCCTTCTTATTATAGCACAATGCATGGCGAACAAGGCATTTTGAAATGGGCGAAAGAATGGAAAGCCGACGCCATTATCGGTCAGTGGAATAACGATACGATCGATTTGCAGAAGGAGCTGAATATTCCGGTAGTACTACAAAACTACCATCACCGGAGCGTCACTTACTCTAATCTGACAGGTGATTATAAAGGTACGGGAAGAATGGCAGCCCAGTTTTTTGCCAAACGGATGTTTCGAAACTTTGCTTATTTCGGCGTTAAAGGGGTGGTTTGGTCTGACGAACGCTGCGAAGGGTATCGGCAGGAAGTGAAACGTATCGGAGGCGAATTTTTCAGTTTCGAATCGGATAAGCAGGAAGACGAGATAAGAATGGAGGCGAGCCAGTGGTTGCAGCAACTCCCCAAGCCAGTCGCCCTATTTTGCTGTGATGATGCGCACGCCCTATTCATTTCTGAAACTTGCAAAATGACGAATATTCCTATTCCGGAAGAAATTGCTTTATTAGGCGTGGACAATGACGAACTGATGTGTAATATTTCCGACCCTCCCATTTCATCCATAGAGCTCGAAGTAGAAAGAGGCGGATATTCTATCGGCAGACTTATTCATCAACAAATAAAAAAGGAACACGAAGGTACTTTCAATATTGTTATCAATCCTATCCGCATCGAATTACGGCAATCTACGGAGAAACACAATATCAAAGACCCTTATATTCTGGAAGTAGTGAAGTATATAGAGTCTCATTACAGTTCCGATTTGACCATAGAGTCTCTGCTTGCAAACATTCCGCTATCCCGCAGAAACTTCGAAGTGAAATTCAAAAACGCACTGAATACCTCTATATACCAATATATTCTGAATTGCCGGTGTAATCATCTTGCAGATCTACTGCTCACAACCGACCGTCCATTGGCCGATTTAGCAATGGAAGTAGGCTTTACAGACTATAATAACATTGCCCGGATTTTCAAAAAATTCAAAGGATGTTCACCTATTGAATACCGGCAGAAAAAGACTAGACAAAGATAAAATAAACGCTTTCTGAAGACTGTTTTTCGTTTTGACATTAAGATCATTCATGAGAATGACCTACCTTTGTTTTCATACTTTTCGAAATACATTTTAGATATTAATACTATGCAAAGACATACCATAAGAGGAAAAACAAGAACGATTATCTATCCTATTATTATTTATTTGGGGATCACCTCAATAATGGGGTGCAAAAGATTAGAGATTAACCAAACAAAAAGAAACTGGGAGAAGCTATCCGCCTACTTTACCCCACCACCACTGTATCAGGAGAAATTTGGAACTTACCGCAACCCTCTTTTATTTTACAATGGAGATACAGTCAAAAACGCAGACGACTGGCTAAAACGAAGAAAAGAAATAAAAGACAAATGGTTGAACCTGATCGGTCATTGGCCGGCTATCATCACCAATCAAAAACTGGAGATTATAAAAACCACAGAACGCGAAGATTTCAAACAACATTTAGTGCGTTTTTATTGGACTCCTCTGGAACAGACTTACGGCTATTTACTGGAACCAAATAAGAAAGGGAAACATCCTGCCGTTATCACAGTATTCTACGAACCGGAAACAGCTATCGGATGGGGAGGAAAAGCTAATAGAGATTTCGCCTACCAATTAACCAAAAGAGGATTCGTTACTCTCTCATTAGGAACTAGACAGACCACCAAAGATAAGACTTACTCTCTCTATTACCCGACTATTAACAACTCCACTATGCAACCTCTTTCAGTACTTGCTTATGCGGCAGCCAATGCATGGGAAGTATTAGCCAGAGTCGAAAGTGTCGACTCTACCCGAATTGGTATCATGGGACACTCTTACGGTGCTAAATGGGCTATGTTTGCTTCTTGTTTATATGAAAAGTTTGCCTGCACCGCCTGGAGTGATCCGGGTATCGTCTTTGATGAAACCAAAGATAATTATATCAATTATTGGGAACCTTGGTACTTGGGGTATTATCCCCCACCCTGGAAAAAGATCTGGAGCAACAACGGCAATAACTCTTCAACAAGTGTCTATGCCAGACTATGTAAAGAGGGGCATGATTTACATGAACTCCATTCTTTATTGGCTCCTCGCCCATTTCTCGTATCAGGAGGTTATTCTGATAATGTAGACAGATGGATTCCATTAAATCACTCTGTCGCAGTCAACCGACTTTTGGGTTATCATCATCGAGTAGCAATGACGAACAGGCCCAAACATGATCCTACTCCCGAATCAAACGAAACTATATATAAGTTCTTCGAATGGTTCTTAAAAAGAAAAACGCCAAAAGAAGATTAACAATGCATTATTCTTCGTTTTTTGAAGATAGTTTTTCGTTTTTGCCACCGCACATGTCTTTGAAACAGAATACTTTTGTATCATTAACTAGTTAACCGGTCTAAAGAGACTATTGTTAGAAATTAAAATTTCAAATCGACGATCTAATATTTAAAAACTTATCATGCAATGAAGAAAATCAGATGGAATCCAAGGTTAGTAACCTCGTTGTTTATTACTCTTTTAATGTGCACTCTCGATTGTCTTGCACAAGAAGTAATAAAAGGGTTTGTGAAAGATGGTAATGATGAACCATTACCTGGCGTATCTGTAGCTGTCAAGGGTGCAACGAATGTCGGTACCATTACAAATGTTGACGGCAAATATAGCATTAATGCCCATAAGAATGACGTATTGGTATTCTCCTATATCGGAATGGTCAGCCAGGAAGTCAAAGTAGGTAATAAGACGAATATCAATATCACTCTTAAAGAAGATGTTTCCTCGCTGGATGAAATCGTAGTGGTAGGCTATGGAACTCAAAAGCGCGGTAGTCTGACCGCCGCCATATCTACTGTCTCCGATAAAGAAATCCTTAAAGCCCCAACCATGGGAATCAGTAATATCATCGGTGCACGTGTTGCCGGTATTTCCGCCGTACAAGCCAGTGGACAAC
Organism: Bacteroides sp. 2_2_4; assembly: GCF_000157055.1. NCBI lineage: Bacteria > Pseudomonadati > Bacteroidota > Bacteroidia > Bacteroidales > Bacteroidaceae > Bacteroides > Bacteroides sp. 2_2_4. Next base: position 330,374 of record NZ_EQ973362.1, read on the forward strand.
CCGGTGCGGATAATGCCTCCTTATCCATACGCGGGCAAAGTGGTATTATCTATGTTATTGACGGCATCAGAAGAAGCGCAAGTGACTTCAACGGACTCGATCCGAATGAAATAGAATCTGTGTCTGTATTAAAGGATGCATCAGCCGTAGCCGTTTATGGTCTGGACGCAAATGGAGCATTCATTGTCACAACCAAAAAGGGACAAACAGATAAAGTCACCATTAGCTATACAGGTACTGTGGGCATCAGCCAGAATGCAGAAGAACAAGAATGGCTCGACGGACCGGGATATGCTTATTGGTACAATAAAGCCCGTCTTCTACAAGGTGATACGGAAGTGTTTACTGTCGACATGGTGCGCAAAATGCGCGAGGGTGTCGACGGATGGGGAAATACCAATTGGTACGATAAAGTATATGGAACCGGTGTTCGCCAACATCATAATATTTCAGCATCAGGAGGAAGTGAAAAGATTCGTTTCTTCACATCTATCGGTTATCTGGAGGAAAAAGGAAATATAGATAAGTTCAAATACCGTCGAATGAATCTTCGTTCTAATATCGACGCACAGCTGGCTAAAGGACTTAGTCTGTCATTAGGTGTTTCGGGGCGTATAGAAAAACGGGATGCTCCCAAATTTTCTGCCGATCCGGACGATTGGATGAATATTCCCCAACAGGTATGCTACGCTTTGCCATATGTACAGGATACTTATGAATATAATGGGAAAATATACGATGTTTCAACCCCGACTTCCGGTTCTCCGGTAGCTCCTATCGCATCCATATACGATTCAGGATATAACAGGTCCAACCAATCATATATGCAGTCTAATTTCAGTCTGAAATACGACACACCTTGGCTTAAAGGATTAAGTTTAAAATTCCAGGGAGCGTACGACTTAGTTCATGGGATGACTAAACAGTTGACCAAGCCGAATGAAGTCATGATTATGGATTTACCTAATGCAGCCACTACCACACTCACCTACCATAAGGACTACAGTGTTTTGAAAGATACACCTATATTATCCGAATCGGCATCACGCGCCCAAGAGTTCACTACGCAAACCAGTATCACATATGATAACAAATTTGGAGATCACTCGATCGGAATATTATTGCTGGCTGAAACACGGGAACGTAATAGCAACAATCTCGGTGTAACGGGAACCGGATTAGATTTCATTCAGTTGGATGAGTTGAACCAAATCACAGGATTCACCAAAGAGGGGAAAGAGCAACCTGCTATACCTTCGGGTAGCAGCAGCCAGACACGTGTAGCCGGTTTTGTAGGTCGTTTGAACTACAATTACGCTGACAAATATTATTTGGAGGCTTCACTACGCCACGATGGTAGTTATCTGTTTGGTGGTATGAACAAACGCTGGGTCACCCTGCCCGGTCTCTCTCTTGCCTGGAGAATCAATAATGAAAAATGGTTTCATGCTACTTGGGTAGACAATCTGAAATTAAGAGCAGGTATTGGAAAAACTGCAACCAGCGGTATCCAGCCTTTCCAATGGAGAAATACGATGAGCACATCCCCCAATTCTGTAGTAATAGGCGGAGCCAGTCAAACTGCTATCTATCCGTCCGTATTGGGAAATCCCAATTTGACATGGGCGCAATGCCTCAACTATAATATCGGAATAGATGTAACTTTATGGAATGGATTATTAGGAATGGAACTGGATGCTTTTTATAAATATGAATATGACAAATTATCTTCTGTAACCGGTTCGCACACTCCTTCCATGGGAGGCTATTATTTTTCAACTGCCAACGTTAATAAAGCAGATTATAAGGGTTTTGATGTCACCTTTACACATCAGAACAGAATCGGAAGTTTCAGCTATGGAGCCAAATTAATCTGGTCATACGCATACGGAAGGTGGCTCAAATATGCAGGTGACTCTGAAAACACACCGGAATACAGACGACTGACCGGAAAGCAAATCGGTTCGAAAATGGGATTCATTGCCCAGGGATTGTTCCAGAGTGAGGAAGAGATAGCCAACTCCGCTACCATGCCCGACCGACCGGCTTATCCCGGATATATCAAGTATATGGATAGAAATGGAGACGGTATTATAACCGTCAATCAAGATCAGGGGTATGTAGGTAAAAGTTCAAGGCCGACCCACACAGGTTCTTTCAATTTATTTGGTAACTGGAAAGGATTCGATTTTGATATTTTAGCATCATGGGGGCTTGGCAGCGATGTTGCATTAACCGGAGTATATACGGCAACCGGTTCATCCGGAATCCAAAGCGCTACGGCCTTCACGCGTCCATTCTATCAGAATGGCAATGCACCAGTCTATCTGGTGGCAAACTCCTGGACACCCGAAAATACAAATGCAGAGTTCCCTTGTCTGGAAATCAATCCGAGAAGTTTGAATAACGGGCTGGCCTCCACATTCTGGTATCGTAACGGAAACTATTTGAGAATAAAAACAGCGCAAATAGGATACAATTTCCCTAAAAAATGGTTGAGTCCATTGGGAGTGGAAGCTCTTCGCCTCTATGTTGAGGGATACAACCTTCTGACTTTCAGCGCTGTGTCCAAGTACAACATCGACCCGGAATCTCCAGCTGTAAACAATGGATATTATCCGCAACAAAGGACTTATACACTTGGAGCTAAAATCACATTCTAAAATATACGCTATATGAAAAAGTTATGTATTAATATATCACTCTTCTTTATGTTGCTGACTTTAAGTTCGTGCAACGACTGGCTGGATGAAGTAAAACAAACGACTACCGTTAGTGATGAAATCATCTGGCAAGATGAAACCCAGGTTGACAAATATGTGAATAGTTTCTATCCCCTCCTGCATGATTACGGTCAATTCGGGGAGGCCCAATTCTACGGAAGTTTTACAGAAAGTCTGACTGACGCATTTAAGTATGGTTCATATACGCTGGGACACAGAGCCGGCCATCCTAATCTTTATGTACTTACACCGGATGCTATCTCTCCGGATAACTGTCTATACAGTATCTGGCTACGTTCAACAGCATACAAACAGATCCGAGAAACAAACCAATTTCTATCTCTACAAAGAAAATATTCCGAATTTTCAGCAGACAGAAATAAGCTTTGGGAAGCTCAAGTACGCTTTTTCCGTGCATTTGTATATTTCCAGTTAGCCAAAAGACATGGAGGTGTCATCTTGTATGACGATCTGCCGGTATCAACTAATAAAGCCCGCAGCAGTGCTGAAGAAACCTGGCAATTCATAGCTGACGATCTTGATTTTGCAGCCAATAATTTACCCAAGGAATGGGATGCGGCAAATAAAGGGCGTATCACCAAAGGAGCAGCCTATGCACTGAAATCAAGAGCTATGTTATATGCCAAACGTTGGCAGGATGCCTATGATGCTGCTAATAATGTAATTGCACTCAAACTATATGGTCTGACGGACAAATATGAAGATGCATGGAAAGGGAATAATAAAGAAGCGATTCTGGAGTTTGATTATGATGCTGCCAACGGGCCTAATCATCTTTTCGACCGGTATTATGTACCACAATGTGATGGTTATGACAATGGTTCAACAGGAACTCCTACCCAGGAAATGGTAGAATGTTATGAAAGCAAAAATGGAGAAAAGATAGACTGGACACCCTGGCATGGCATTACTGATGAAACTCCTCCATACGACCAACTGGAACCTCGCTTCGCCGCAACTGTAATCTATAGAGGATGTACCTGGAAAGGGAAAAAGATGGATTGCAGCCTTGACGGAAAGAATGGTGTGTTTATGCCTTACCGGGAACAGGGTACTTCATACGGCAAAACCACAACCGGTTATTTTTTAAGGAAATTGTTAGATGAAACGCTAACAGACGTCAAAAATGGGAAAAGCGCCCAACCGTGGGTTGAAATTCGCTATGCAGAAGTTTTATTGAACAAAGCAGAAGCAGCTTATCGACTCAATAAGATCGGGGAAGCCCAAAGTGCAATGAATGAGGTACGCGCCAGAGTAAAAGTGAATTTACCGGGTAAATCCTCTACAGGCGAGGCTTGGTTCAAAGATTACAGAAATGAAAGAAAGGTTGAACTAGCCTATGAAGGTCATTTATTCTGGGATATGCGTCGTTGGGAATTAGCCCATATTGAATACAACAACTATCGCACACATGGCTTCAAAATCATTGGCGCTACCAATACATACGAATATGTTGATTGCGACGGGCAGGACCGCAAGTTTATAAAGAAATTATATGTCCTTCCTGTACCGTCTGAAGAATTGAAGAATAACTCATTGATTGAGCAATATGATGAATGGAAATAACAATAAAACTCTTAGAACAATGAAAAACAAAATTATATCAATCATCCAGGCATTAGTTCTTCTATGGGGAGTAACTAGTTGTCACAGTCCTGAAGAGTTGGGTTCTGACATTCAACGCGAAGGTATCAACAGCATCACTGCATCGTTTCCGAACGATGACAGCAGCGAAAATAGTTTCAAAGGTGAGATAGATTATACCAATCATTCAATCACATTTGTTTTCCCATACAATTATCCCAAATTGTCGGATAATGTATTGCCGACCTCTGCACTAAAACGGGTAAGATTGAGTGCCAGTTTAGCGAATAATGTCAGTGTAACTCCACCATTACTTTATATGGATCTTACCCAAGACAACTATATCACAGTGAAAGATCAGACCTCCGGGACTAGTACCGAATTCAAAGTAATAGGTGAAATCCGTAAGAGCAACGAATGTAGTATCACCAAATTCGATATTCCTGCCATAGGGCTATTGGGAGTCATTAATGAAAACGAAAAAACAATTTCATTAGTAACCATAGATAATGTAGGGGAGCAGATAGCTAACATTGATATCTCACATGGAGCAACATGCAGTCCCAACCCCGAAACAGAAGCACTAGACTATGAACAAGAACAGACCATTGTTGTCACAGCACAGAATGGTATAGATAAAGCAACATATACGGTAAAAAAAGATATTCCGCAAAAAACTGTTGCAGGTATTCGCCAAGGAAGCGGTAAGCTATTATGGTCTAAAAGACTATCTGAAATAAGCGGTATTCTGCTACCGGGTAAAGTAACCGGACTTGCAGTAGTCGACAAATATGTTGTCATCAACGAACGTGCCAATGATCGTGCCATTTACTTAAATAGCCAGACCGGAGAAATAGCAGGTTCTATGGATATCAGCCAATTTGCCGGTGATAATTCAAACTTCCATGCAACAGCAGATCGGGGAAATAATATTTTATTCTGCAGCTATACTCCATCAGGAGGTACTTTCACTGTATGGAAAGCTAATGGAGTGAATGAGAAACCACAGAAATATATTGAATATAAAACTGGCACTAACATAAGATTTGGTTGGAAGATCTCTATCCAAGGAGATTTGGATGCCAATGCCCTTATCACAACTCCGGTATTCCAAAAGGATAGTAAAGTGCAATTCGCCCGTTGGCGTGTCATAAATGGTACTTTACAATCACAAAGTCCGGAATTTGTCATTATGAGTTCCTCTCTACTGACTTCAAACTGGATTAAATGGGCGGATGTGATTTATGCTGATGACACTGATACTCAAAGTGACTATTTCTTGGCCAGCCATGTCACAGATACTTCTGCCAAACGCTATTTCTACTGGTTTAAAGGAACAGACAATAGCATAAAAGCGGCAAATACGGGTGCTCCGGGTAACACAATTATCAATGCCGTAGACTATGCCGTGTTCAACAAAGTACCTTATATCATTTACAATCATGTAAATAGTTTCAACTATGCCGTAACTGGTTCTGATGCTGTCCGTATGTATGATCTTAGTAGCGGCTCGTTCGACAACCAAATAATAGTATGTCCGGACAAGATATATGGAGGTCTCGAGAATTCCGGTCAAAACACCGAAGGAACCGGAGATGTCGTATTTAAAGTTGCCAAAAATGGTTATTATCTATACGTTTATCTCGTATTCTCTAATGGAGGCATCGCCTGCTACCAATATGACTGTATTGATATGTAATACAAACAACCAGTAATCAACCTTATAATATACCACTAAATATGAAATTAAAAAATTTATGGTTAATAGCAGTTGCAATACTCATATACGCTTGCAATGCAGAAGAAACGAGATCATGGGAAGTTACTTTTGATCCAAATAAGCCCAAAGATCCAAATGAACAAAGCATTATTAATGTGGCGGCAGGCAAATTCTATAAAATGAATGTTGTAGCCAACAGTGCCTATGCTGATAAAGCCCCTCTCGATCCCTGGACATCCGGCACCAAACTGACGGATGAGGAGACCGGTACCCTCTCGACTAAAAACAGAGGAGTCGGTTGGGATGCACAAACTGTAGAAGTAATAATTGATTTGGGATCATTACGCAATATCACAGAAGTATCAGTACATGCTATTTCCGATCCGACATCACAAATTGTATTCCCTGCTCAAATAGAAGTATCAACCAGCAAGGACAAAAGCCAATGGGAAAAAGCAGCCTCACCAATTACCTATTCCGACAGCAACGGAAAGTCGGACGCTTGGGGAAAAACAGACATTAGTAATGTAGCATGCAGATATGTGAAAGCGACTCTCAAATCTTCAGCTTCCACCAGTACGATGATGCTCATCGACGAAATCAAGGTAATGGGAGAATTTCATAATGACATGAAGTACGTCCCCGAAAAAGGGTGTTATCATGGAGCATTCCCACCATTATACGGATTCGATCCGGAAGACCGCGAAGGAAGTACTGACCAGTGTGCCGTTGCCTTATTTGAAAAATTGGTGGGAAAGCAACTATCTATGATCTTATGGTATCAGAATATGGAACCGGGACGAAATTTCAGCGAAATGCAAACAGTACGTGAGAAATACTGGGGAAAAAACTATCAGGGCAAATACCGATTCTTCCTTTACGGATGGCTGCCCGTCATTCCCACCCAACAAATGGCAAATGGCGAACTCGACGATTTTCACAAATCATACTTCGCCGAAGTAGCTGCCCAAAAAGTACGTGACATGGGACCTATCTGGTTCAGACCAGCCAACGAAATGAATGGAAGCTGGACTCCGTATTACGGAGATCCCACAAACTATGTCAAGGCTTGGAGACGTATGTATAACATTGCAGAACAGTTGGGTGTCACTGCCTACAATGTCTTCGTATGGTCACCCAACAGTGTAAGCATGCCAGGTACAGAAGCAAACGCAATGAAAAACTATTATCCAGGAGATATGTATGTAGATTGGCTGGGAGTAAGCTGTTATCCACCATCGCTTAGTGCTACTTATCCGGAAGAAAGAAGATATCCGCTCACACTGATGCAAGGAATCAAGCAGGTATCGGCAGACAAGCCTATCATGATTAGTGAAGGAGGATACTCCAGCACATGCGACCACCAGAGATGGGTAAGAGAATGGTTTAAGCTGAAGGATGAAGAGCCACGTGTCAAGGCCGTCGTATGGGAGAATCACGAAAATGCAGAGAATGGTGACCGCCGTCTGCAAAGTGACCCTCTGGCACTTGAACTGTACAAGGAACTCGTCCAGGATCCTTACTGGCTTGATTTGATCCCGGATGCTGTGTACAGTGAAATTGAAACAAGAAAGAATAATTCAAAATAATCAAAGACAACAAGTATTCTAGTATGAAAAGACTGACTCCATATAGCTGGCTGATTCTGATTATATTCTCCTCCTGTCTGACTGGTAATAAAGTAGCAAGTACTGATAAACAGATAGAAAGTTTATTATCACAAATGACTTTGGAAGAGAAAATTGGAATGTTGCACAGTAACACGATGTTTTCAAGTACCGGTGTTCCAAGGCTTGGCATCCCCGACCTGCACTACTCCGACGGACCTCACGGAGTAAGATTTGAGGGAGTAGCCAATGGGTGGGAATCCGCCCGATGGGATAACGACGCATGTAGCTATCTACCTGCATTAAGCGCCTTAGCATCTACTTGGAACCGTGATCTGGCACAGCTATATGGAGAAGTTCTTGGAGCTGAATGTAAAGCACGCGGTAAGCATGTGAGCCTGGCTCCGGGAGTCAACATTCACCGTTCCTTACTCAATGGACGTAATTGGGAATATTTCAGCGAGGATCCTTTCTTCTCCGGTGAACTGGCTGTTCCATATATACAAGGAGTACAGTCACAGGGAGTAGCCTCTTGTGTGAAGCATTTTGCTCTGAATAGCCAGGCATACAACCAGTACAAAGTGAGTGTAGAAGTAGACGAACGCACCTTACACGAAATTTATCTTCCGGCTTTTGAAGCTGCCATACAACGAGGTGGAGCCATGGCAGCCATGGCGGCATATAACAAGGTTCGAGGGTTGTGGTGTACGGAAAGTCCTTATCTTCTTGATACTTTACTTCGTGATGAACTAGGATTTGACGGATTAGTCGTATCGGACTGGAATGCAGTCCATAACACAGAGCGAACAGCTCTGTGCGGTATGGATGTCGAAATGGGAACAAGCATCAAAGAAAATGGGAAATATGCTTTCAATAAATATTATTTAGCCGATCCTTTATTGAAGAAAGTACGTAATGGAGAGATTCCGGAAGAAGCCGTCAACAAAAAAGTACGCAATATTCTGAAATTGATGATTCGACTTGATTTAATAGGACAAGTTCCTTATGACACTACAGGTATGGCAGCCAAACTTGCAATACCTGCCCATACTAAGGCTGCCAGAGAAATAGCGGAGGAATCATTGGTATTATTGAAGAATTCCAAAGATATGCTACCACTAGACCCTGCACAATACAAGAATGTCGCAGTGATTGGCGCAAATGCGACCGAAGTATTTGCAGCAGGAGGTGGCAGTACAAAACTTAAAGCTAAATATGAAGTTACTCCTTTGGAAGGGCTACAAAATCTTTTAGATGGAAAAGCCCGGATCGAATATGCACCCGGTTATCAATTGAGTAAAAAGGCGTATAAGGTTGGTCATTGGTTCACGAACGAATTTGATAAATCCGATGAAGAGCTATATAAGAAAGCAATCAATACAGCTGCCCAAGCAGAATTGGTTATCTATATAGGTGGAACCTCCCACGAACATGGTTCTGACTGTGAAGGGTACGATAAGCCGAATTTAAAGCTTCCTTACCAACAGGACAGATTATTAAAAGGTATCCTGGAGGTTAATCCCAACACTGTAGTGGTACTAATCTCCGGTGGCCCCGTCGAAATAGGAGAATGGTATAATGATGCTACGGCATTACTGCACGGCAGTTTTCTAGGGATGGAAGGAGGAAATGCACTGGCACGTACATTGTTTGGAGAAGTCAATCCTTCGGGAAAACTGACTACTACCTGGTGTAAGCATCTGGAAGATATGCCTGATCACGTATTTGGAGAATATCCGGGTATAAACGACACCGTCCGTTTCAAGGAAGGGCTTATGGTCGGCTACCGCTACTTCGATACTTACCGTGTAGTCCCCCAATTTGAATTCGGTTATGGATTATCCTATACCACTTTTACTTATTCAGACATAAAGATGAAACCTGTATGGAAAGACTCGGACACAGAGTTTGCCGTATCATTCACCATTACTAACACGGGAAAACGATATGGCCAGGAAATTGCACAGTTATATTTGCATCAAAACAAATGTTCTGTAGAACGCCCGTTTAAAGAATTAAAAGGGTTCACTAAGGTTGGCTTAAAACCGGGTGAATCCAAACAAGTCACTATCAAGTTACCGCGCCGCGCCTTACAATACTACGATACTGAAAGTAAACGCTGGAAAGACGAACCAGGTATGTTTACAGTATTAATAGGCGCATCGTCACGGGACATCAAATTACAGAAAGATTTCGAACTGAAAAAATAAAAAACACATGGGAAACAATAACCTTATAAGCAGCAAAAAGACATACTACATATCAATTGCAATTCTGGCAGGGATGTTCTTTATCTTCGGATTTGTGTCGTGGGTCAATGCCATACTGATTCCATACTTCCGCATATCCTGTGAACTGACACATTTCGAATCCTATTTTGTCGCCTTTGCATTTTACATCGCCTACTTTGTAATGGCTATCCCCTCGGGAGTACTTCTCAAGAAAGTGGGATTCAAGCGAGGTATTATGTATGGTTTTATGCTTACCGCCTTAGGAGCTTTCTTATTTGTTCCGGCAGCATTAGCCCGTCAGTTCGAGATATTTCTGGCCGGTCTGTTTTCCATCGGCACCGGATTAGCCATATTGCAAACTGCCGCTAATCCTTATGTCACTATTATCGGTCCTATTGATAGTGCCGCCAGACGAATCAGTATTATGGGAATATGCAATAAATTCGCAGGTATCGTCTCACCGCTCATATTTGCTGCATTGATATTAAATGTTACCGACAAGGAGCTTTTTGCCACTATAGAATCGGGGACTTTAGACATAGTCACAAAGAACGCTATGCTTGACGAATTAATACAACGCGTCATTGTGCCTTATGCTGTTCTAGGCGTTATTTTACTGCTTACCGGTATCGGTATCCGTTACTCCATTCTGCCTGAAATCAATACAGACGAAGAAAACAGCACGGAAGATACAGGTAGCCACCATCACACCAGAAAAAGTATTTTCGACTTTCCTTACCTTATCTTAGGAGCAGTGGCTATATTTCTTCATGTAGGAACACAGGTTATCGCAATTGATACAATCATCAATTATGCCAATTCGATGGGTATGGACCTGCTTGAAGCTAAAACTTTTCCCTCATATACATTGGCCTGTACTATGATTGGTTACCTCCTAGGAATCCTGTTAATACCCAAATATGTTTCACAAAAAAATGCACTTATAGGTTGTACCATCATCGGATTACTCCTTTCATTCGGAGTTGTATTTGCAGATTTTGAAGTAACTCTGTTCGGTCATCATGCCAATGCCTCCATTTTCTTTCTGAATGCATTGGGTTTCCCAAATGCTTTAATCTACGCAGGTATCTGGCCACTTTCCATTCATGGACTGGGGAAATTCACCAAAACCGGTTCCTCTCTTCTTATCATGGGATTATGTGGCAATGCCATTCTGCCTCTGATATATGGTCATCTGGCAGATATGTATAGTCTGCGTTTCGGTTATTGGGTATTGATTCCCTGTTTTTTATATTTGGTTTTCTTTGCAGTTAAAGGTCATAAAATAGACTCCTGGAAATAAATTAAAAACGAAATAATATGGAAAGACTCATCATAACAAATGGAAAACTCATTCTACCAACAGGCATAAAAATGGGGCAAACATTGATATGCGAAAATGGAAAAATTGAGCAGATTATTCCCAATGGAAGCTATCAGCCGCTCGTCGGTGACAAGGTAATAGACGCCCGTCAGAATTATGTTTCACCAGGATTCATCGACATGCATATCCATGGAGGAGGAGGACATGACTTCATGGATGGTACTATCGAAGCTTTTCTCGGAGTGGCCGAGACACATGCCAAGTATGGTACTACCGCAATGGTTCCCACCACACTTACTAGCACTAACGAGGAGTTAATGACGACGTTTACCGTATATCGGAAAGCCAAAGAAATGAATATCAATGGTTCGCAGTTTATCGGTTTACATTTGGAAGGACCTTACTTTTCACCGAAACAATGTGGTGCGCAAGACCCGAACTTCCTGAAAAAGCCGCAAGCAGAAGAATATAATGCCATTCTGGAAGCCTCAAAAGATATTATCCGTTGGAGCGTAGCTCCAGAGTTGGAGGGTGCTCTAGCACTAGGGCAAACTCTGCAACAACATCATATTCTGCCCTCCATCGCTCATACCGACGCGATTTATGAAGAAGTTGAGAAAGCCTTTACAGCAGGTTATACACATGTGACCCACCTTTATTCGGCCATGTCATCAGTGACCCGCAAAAATGCTTTCCGCTATGCCGGAGTAGTAGAAGCCGCCTACTTGATTGAAGATATGACAGTGGAGATTATTGCCGATGGCATACATCTTCCGAAACCCCTGCTCCAATTCGTATACAAGTTCAAAGGAGTTGATAAAACAGCCCTCTGCACTGATGCCATGAGAGGAGCGGGTATGCCGGACGGTGAATCGATATTAGGTAGCCTCAACAACGGTCAGAAAGTCATTATCGAAGACGGAGTGGCCAAAATGCCGGATCGGAAAGCTTTTGCCGGTAGTGTTGCAACAACCGACCGACTGGTTCGAACCATGATATATTTAGCCGGTGTTCCTCTCATTGACGCCGTCCGTATGATGACCCTGACGCCCGCCCGTATTCTTCATATTGACAAAGAAAAAGGTTCTTTAGAAATCGGTAAGGATGCCGACATAGTCATTTTTGATAATCAAATAAATATAAATAATACAATATTAAAAGGCCATGTTATCTATACTAAATGAAACTAAGACCAAAGTTTTTCAGCAGGAACAATTAACAGTTCGAATTTTCCCGTCCATTCAAGAGATGGGCAGTGTAGCCGCAAAAGAAGTCGGCGACCAAATTTGTCGCTTATTGGAAAGCAAACCGGAAATAAATATGATTTTCGCCGCTGCCCCCTCACAAAATGAGTTTTTGAGTCATCTGATTCATGACAAACGCATCGACTGGACCAGAATAAACGCTTTTCATATGGATGAATACATCGGTATACATCCGGAAGCCCCACAAAGTTTTGGACATTTCCTTAGAATTCGTATCTTTGACAAAGTTCCTTTCAAGAAAGTCAACTATCTGAATGGTCTGGCGGAAAACCTTGAAGAGGAATGTCAGCGATATGCAGACTTGCTGACTAAGCATCCGGTTGACATCGTTTGTTTGGGAATTGGAGAAAATGGGCATATTGCTTTCAATGATCCGGATGTAGCAGACTTTAATGATCCCAAACTTGTGAAAGTAGTTGAACTGGACCCAATATGTCGCCAACAGCAAGTCAATGAAAAATGCTTCAAGACACTAGACTTAGTACCCAAAGAAGCTTTAACACTCACGATACCGGCTTTGCTAAAAGCTGAATGGATGTTTTGTATCGTCCCGTTCAAAAATAAAGCTCAAGCAGTCTATCAGACTGTTTATGGTGAAGTTTCAGAAAAATGTCCGGCCAGCATATTGCGAAGAAAAGAAAATTCTTCGTTATATTTGGACCCGGAAAGTGCAGAAAGAATTAATTTATAAAGGATTATGAAAAACAGAATCTCACTTCTTATACTACTGGCTATCAGCTTCAGTATACACGCACAAAAAGTTATGCGGATCGGAATTATTGGTCTGGACACATCCCATTCCACCGCTTTCACCGAATTGATTAATAGTGGTTCGGATGAGACCTTTTCCAAAGGTTTTAGGGTAGTAGCAGCGTATCCGTACGGTTCAAAGACTATTCAATCCAGTTACGAACGAATCCCCGGATACATTGAAAAGGTCAAAGCAAATGGCGTGGAAATCACCTCATCAATAGCAGATTTACTGGAAAAAGTAGACTGTGTCCTTTTGGAAACCAATGACGGCAGACTACATTTGGAACAAGCCGTCGAGGTATTCAAATCAGGTAAGATATGCTATATTGACAAACCTGTCGGAGCTACTTTAGGAGATGCAATCGCTATTTATGAAATGGCAGAAAAATACAATGCACCTGTTTTTTCCTCTTCTGCTCTTAGATTTACTCCTCAAAACCAGAAATTAAGAAATGGAGAATTTGGCAAAATCCTTGGAGCCGATTGTTATTCTCCTCACAAAGTGGAGCCAACGCATCCGGATTTCGGTTTCTATGGCATTCATGGAGTAGAAACATTATACACAATTATGGGAACAGGATGCGAATCAGTCAACCGGATGTCTTCAGATAGAGGGGATGTAGTAGTAGGACGATGGAAAGATGGTAGAATCGGAACTTTCAGAGCGATTATAAAAGGACCGCAAATTTATGGTGGAACTGCCTATACTTCAAAAGGAGCAGTAGCCGCAGGAGGTTACCAAGGTTATAAAGCGCTTCTTGAACAGATTCTTAAATACTTTCAAACAGGAATCTCTCCTATCTCCAGAGAAGAAACAATTGAAATATTCACTTTCATGAAAGCATCCAATATGAGTAAAGAAGAGAATGGAAGAATTGTCACATTGGAAGAAGCTTACCAAAAAGGATGGAAAGACGCCCGGAAATTAATCAAAACCTATAAAAAGTAAGAGAATGAAATCTATATATAAAGGGACTGCCATTATAGCAATTTTATTTATAGTCGTTTCTTGTTCTTTCTCGAAAAAGCAAGCTGCGAATAGGATGGAGACAAATGATCTACCCCAATTGGAAATAGTAGTACTCGATCCCGGACATTTCCATGCCAGCCTGCTTCAAAAAGAGAAATTGACAGATGTCAGTGACACCATCCGGATATATGCCCCCGAAGGAACAGGCGTCAATCAATATCTGGAAAGCATTGATTCTTATAACCAGCGGGCGGAATCTCCTACGACATGGAAAAAACAAGTATATACCGGAGATGATTATCTCCAGAAAATGCTTGCCGATCATAAAGGTAATGTAGTAGTATTGGCTGGAAACAATCAGAAAAAGACGCGCTATATCATGGAGTCTATCAAAGCCGGATATCATGTCCTTGCCGATAAGCCACTGGCTATCAATCCACAGGATTTCAAGTTATTGACAGAAGCCTATCAACTCGCCAAAGAAAAGAATCTTCTTTTATACGATCTGATGACGGAACGTTATGATATCCTCAATATCATAGAAAAAGAGCTTTTGCATCAGACGGAATTATTCGGAGATTTACAAAAAGGTTCACCGGACAATCCATCTGTCATAATGGAAAGCGTGCATCATTTTTTCAAGACAGTTTCTGGCAAGCCATTAATTCGCCCGGCATGGTATTATGATGTAGAGCAACAAGGAGAAGGGATTGCAGATGTTACAACACATCTGATCGATCTTATCAACTGGCAATGTTTTCCTGATAAAACGATTCATTATCAATCGGATGTCACCGTGAATGCCGCCAAACACTGGGCAACTCCAATTACATTAGCAGAGTTCAGTCAATCGACACAAGTCGATTCTTTTCCCGCTTATCTTAATCGATACATAAAAAACGATGTATTGGAAGTGATGGCAAACGGAAGTCTCAACTATACCGTTAAAGGGATTTGTATAGGAATAAAAGTCACATGGCATTATACTCCACCCACTAACGGAGGAGATACATTTACTTCCATAAAGAAAGGAAGTAAAGCCACTTTAAAAATCGTTCAGGATGAAAAAAATGGATTTGTAAAAGAGCTATATATACAGAAAGAACCGGACATTGACAATCGGACATTTGAAGCTCAATTGCAAAAAACAGTGGAACAGCTTCAAATAACTTATCCGTTCTTATCTGTCAAAAACAAAAAGAATGGAACTTATCTGATTGACATACCACAGGAAAAACGATTAGGACACGAAGAACATTTCAGCAAAGTGGCAAAGGCTTTCCTGCATTATGTACACAATCAGGATATGCCGGAATGGGAAAATGAAAATACACTAGCTAAATATTACATTACTACTACTGCTGTAGAAATGGCAAAGAAAGGAAACAAATAAACAAAACAATAGGTGTTAGAAACAAGATGCAAATATTATGAAAATGAAGCCATGTTTCATGGCTTCATTCCTCATATCATGGGGACCCGATTCGATATCCTGCTCATTCATTCCGATATCGACCGATTGAATACACTTTGGGCAGATATCGCCTATGAGCTGGAGCGATTGGATAAAATATTAAATCGTTTTGATCCTCATAGTGAAGTTTCCAAGATTAATAATCATGCTTCTCAAAGCAAGATTCAAATCAGTAAAGAGATGAAATCAATCTTACAGCTTTGCTCATACTATTATGAGACCACTTCACACTTATTCGACATTACATTAAAAGATTTCTCCCAAATACAACTTCATGAACATTCATATATCTCCTTTACATCTCCTGATATTTCACTTGATTTTGGAGGTTTTGCCAAAGGATATGCTTTGAAGAAAATAAGAAAATTCATTGAACAGGAGAATATTAGTGATGCATTTGCTAATTTTGGAAACAGTTCGATCCTGGGTATAGGACATCATCCTTATGGAGATTGTTGGAAAGTCAGTTTTCTGAACCCGTACAATCAGTCTCTTCTAAAAGAATTCGATCTGCAGGATACAGCATTATCCACTTCCGGCAATACGTTACAATATACCGGACACATTATGAATCCGCTTACAGGCATATTTAATAAACAACGAAAAGCAAGTTCTATCCTGTCCCCCGACCCGTTGGAAGCCGAAATTCTTAGTACGGTCTGGATGATTGCCAATGAACAGGAACAAAAAGAGATTTCAGAAAAGTTCAATAATATACAAGCAACCCTATACAATTTATGATATGAAAGAACATAAAGAAAAAGGAGTAGACTTAGGACTCAGACAATTCATCAAAAGCCTGGGATATGTTGCCGGAGGAACCGCATTATTGGCGACCACTCCTTGGCTGACTTCCTGTACTCCGGAGAAACTACAAGAGATCAAGCATGAGAAAGCACGAATCGCTTTGATTGGTACCGGGTCCAGAGGACAATACCACATCCATAACCTCAAAGAAATACCTCATGCACAAATTGTTGCCGTATGTGATAATTATGCCCCCAATCTTCAACAAGCATTAGAACTTTGTCCGGATGCAAAGCCATATACGGATTACCGCAAACTACTGGAATCGAAGGACATCGATGGAGTCATCATATCCACACCACTAAACTGGCATGCACCTATTGTATTGGACGCATTAGCTGCCGGCAAACATGTCTTTTGCGAGAAAGCAATGGCACGTACCCTTGACGAGTGCAAGGCTATCTATGACACTTACAACCAGTCAGACAAAGTCCTCTACTTTTGTATGCAGCGAATGTATGACGAGAAGTACATCAAGGGAATGCAGATGATCCATTCCGGTCTCATCGGAGATGTAGTAGGTCTTCGCTGTCACTGGTTCCGTAATGCAGACTGGCGTCGTCCGGTTCCTTCACCAGAGCTGGAACGCAAAATTAATTGGAGATTATACAAAGAGAGCTCCGGAGGATTAATGACGGAATTAGCATGCCATCAGTTGGAAGTTTGTAACTGGGCAGCCCAAAAAATGCCGGAATCCATTATGGGAATGGGTGACATTGTATACTGGAAAGACGGACGAGAAGTTTATGATAGCGTCAATGTCACTTACAGATACTCGGATGGAGTTAAGATCGCATACGAATCATTGATTTCCAACAAGTTCAACGGAATGGAAGACCAGATTCTGGGAAGTAAAGGAACCATGGAAATGGCAAAAGGTATTTATTATCTGGAAGAAGATCATTCAACTTCGGGTATCCGGCAACTGATTGACCAGGTAAAAGACAAGGTCTTTGCCGCCATCCCGACAGCAGGTCCTAGTTGGAGACCAGAAACAAAAATGGAGTACACACCACACTTTATCATTGATGGAGATATCCACGTAAACAGTGGATTGAGTATGATCGGAGCAGACAAAGACGGTTCGGACATTATCCTGTCTTCTTTCTGCCAGTCATGTATCACCGGAGAGAAAGCACAGAATATAGTTGAAGAAGCATATTGTTCAACGGTTCTTTGTTTACTTGGAAATCAGGCCATGGAAGAACAACGCCACATATTCTTTCCTGACGAATATAAAATACCTTATATGAAATTCTAAACCATGAAAGATATTATCATCACATCCCAAAAGCTGAAACGAGAAAGAAATATCTATCTTCTAAGTTTCATACTTGCGTTTATCGTCAATGTTATTGCAATCATTGTCTATTCCCGACCATGGATCGAAGTAATTTCTCAAATCGGATATGTGATTGTCATCAGCATTTTCATTTATTTCATCCTATGGATTCCCCGGGGAATTCTTAGCGTCCTGATCCGTCTTTTCCGAAGAAAAAAATAAGAAATTTACGTTTTTTGAGGGAGAATTGGCGGAAATACTCATTCACATATCCTAATAACAACCTAATTTTGGAGAAAAATAGATACTATGACAACAAGAAGAGATTTCATCAAAAAAACAGTAGCAGGTACAGCTGCACTTTCTTTAGGAAGCATACTTCCAGGGTTTGGTTCCAGCCGATATCAAGATATTCTGGGAGCTAATGAGAAAATACGTATCGGAGTTATTGGCGTAAATTCCAGAGGCAGTGCTCTCGCGCAAGGATTTGCCAAACAACCCGATTGTGAAGTAACTTACATTTGCGATGTAGACTCAAGAGCACTTGAAAAATGCCAGGCTGTGATTCACAAACTGACCGGACGGACTCCTAAAGGAGAAAAAGACATACGCAAAATGTTAGAATCCAATGAGTTTGAGGCAGTAGTAATCGCCACTCCGGACCATTGGCATGCCAAAGCAGCCATTATGGCTATGCAAGCCGGCAAACACGTTTATCTGGAAAAACCAACTAGCCACAATCCGGCAGAAAATGAAATGTTGGTTAGAGCCACTTTAAAATACAATCGAATCGTTCAGGTTGGCAATCAACGCAGATCATTCCCGAATGTAATCAAAGCGATGGAGGAAATCAAGTCCGGCACCATCGGAAAAGTGAGATATGCCAAATCATGGTATGTCAACAACCGTCCTTCTATCGGAACAGGTAAAGTCATTCCCGTACCGGATTATCTGGACTGGGATTTGTGGCAAGGCCCTGCCCCTCGTGTACCCGATTTCAAGGATAACTTCATTCATTACAACTGGCACTGGTTCTGGAACTGGGGAACTGGAGAAGCTTTAAATAACGGTACTCACTTTGTCGACATGCTTCGCTGGGGACTAGGTGTGGATTATCCAACCAAAGTAGATTCAATCGGAGGACGTTATCGTTTTCAGGATGATTGGCAGACGCCGGATACACAGCTTATCACTTTCCAGTTTGGCGACGAAGCATCTTTCTCCTGGGAGGGACGTAGTTGCAATACGATGCCGGTAGACGGATATGGAGTCGGTACTGCATTCTATGGAGATACGGGCACTCTTTTTATTGGTGGTGGTAACGAATATAAGATAGCAGATATCAAAGGCAAAACGATCAAGGAGGTAAAGAGTGATTTGAAGTTTGAAACCGGAAATCTCCTGAATCCTTCAGAAAAGCTGGACTCTTTCCACTTCCGGAACTGGTTTGATGCTATCCGCAAAGGTACTAAGTTAAACTCCGGAATTGTAGATGCCTGTATCAGTACCCAGCTAGTACAATTGGGTAATATCGCTCAGCGCGTCGGTCATTCATTACAAATCGATCCGGGAAGCGGCCGTATTCTCAACGATTTGGAGGCTAATAAGCTCTGGGGAAGAGAGTATGAAAAAGGATGGGAAATACGAGTTTAATTCAGCTTATTCCTCTCACTTTTAATAAGTTATTTAGAGATATGGTGTTCAAATACCATATCTCTTTCTGTTATACAAGTAGCCCCCCTGCAGTCGCTACAGCCTCATTCAAAGGAACCACCCCACAAAAAGAGCAAAGAAACTCCCCAACTGTTCTTTAAAAGTGCGAAGAGCCAATTCTATATGCTTCTCAACGGTACGAATAGAAATACCGAGTTTATCAGCAATCTCTTGGTTAGTCAGGGATTTGAAACGGCTAAGACAAAACACACTCCTACGTTTAGGCGGCATCGTATCAATCACACTTTGTACTGCTTCACGCAATTCACGATAGTCTGTAGTTGGCTCATCCGTACTTGAAGATTGCTCCAATGTCATCATGTCTTCCGTTAACACAACATGGGTATTGTATTTGGCCCGAAGATAATTGAAAACCTCCCGTTTGGAAAGTACATAAATATAGTTCTTGATTGACATCGTTTCATCCAAAGCTTCACGATGTATCCAGATCTTCATAAATACATTCTGGATAATATCTTCTGCTGCCCCTGCATCCTTCAGCATACCTCTGGCAAAAGCAAAAAAGGTGGGATAATAACGATGAAAAAGGGTCTCATAGCTCCCCATATCCCCTTCTCTCAACTGCCGTAACAACAGTTGTTCTTCAGTAACAGAAGATAAATCAGTTTTATTCATCGTTTATTCCGAAAAAGATTTCTAGGCAACAAAGCTATAAATAATATAGAAGATATACCAAACCCTATTTAAAATCACATCATATTGTAATATGTAAGGGAGGAGTAAACAGGAAATAGTATGCTTCTGATGACAAAACTATGAAATTAATATGAAAAATTCAAGTCTTATTGAAAATAGTGATGATTAAAAAAAAAGTTCAAATCCGATTACGTACCCCCTCCAAGTGATGTGTTCTTCATTATAGAAACGAGTTATAAATAGCGCGCTATTAACCATTGAATCAAATTATTTAAAAAACATGAGAAATTTTCTACTTTTATTCTTGCTACTCATGCCTGTGATTGGCAGTTGCACCGATGACTATGATGACTCGGCTGCCTGGAAGGACATTGATGGAATCTACAAAGATCTCGATCAACTGAAAGAGAAGCTAAACAGTTTGCAACTACAAGCGAATGCGTTGAGCCAAATTGTGAAAG
Source organism: Bacteroides sp. 2_2_4 (assembly GCF_000157055.1). Taxonomy (NCBI): domain Bacteria; kingdom Pseudomonadati; phylum Bacteroidota; class Bacteroidia; order Bacteroidales; family Bacteroidaceae; genus Bacteroides; species Bacteroides sp. 2_2_4. The sequence goes on from NZ_EQ973362.1 coordinate 350,966, forward strand.
GAGGAGCAATCACCTCTGTCACAGAAGCTGCTAATGGCGGTTATGTCATTTCTTATAAAGGAAGTGACAATGTAGAGCATAGCTTCACCATCGCTACCACCGATCAAATGGTTTCCAGTCCGATTATCGGAATACAAGAAGAAGCCGGAACTTATTACTGGACTACTACCACCAAAGGACAAACAACTTTCCTGTTGGATACCAACAAACAAAAAATCCCAGTATCGGGTAGCGCTCCTCAAATACGAGTGGATGAGAATGGATATTGGGTTATCAATGGCCAGCAGATTCTCGACAGTAACCAAAAGCCGATTAAGGCCGAAGGTAAAACGGCTTCACTGATTACTAAAGTGGAAATGAACGATAACGGAACTGCCTCAATAACACTAGGCAACGGAGAAATTCTATCGGTCAGTACCTTTACGCTATTTAATGTAGAATTTAAAAATGCAGGTCAACCTGCCATTTCTCCTATTATTATAGAGGAAGGAACGAAAAGCCTTACCTTAAATTATAATATTATCGGGAAAAAGGCAGCACAAACACTGGTGCTCATCACACGTAGCGACGATGGAGTAGAAGTCAAGTTGAATAGCAGCAATAAAACACTGGCTATTACCTTTACCGATGATTTTGAAGAGGGAGTAACCATGATTATGCTCTATGATACTGAAGATAATGTATTAATCAAGCCGGTACGCTTTACTCTACCAATCGTCGAAAACGGAGGCATTGCTACTGCAACAGACTTTAAAGCATTTATAGATGCGGTCACGAATGGAGGTAGTTTACGTAAATTCAAAGACACAGAAGGAAACGTAATCCTACTGAATGATATCGATATGAAAGATATTACACTGACGAGCGGTGTAGGAAGTAAAGTTACAAGTAATACTACCAGTGCTAATACAAAAGTAGTTTATACAATCGGCGAGCAAACCTTCAACGGGGTATTTGACGGTAAAGGACATTCAATTAACAACCTAACTTGTACGTATAATCTTGAAGACGGCAATATCGCCCACGGATTATTTAATTCACTCGGCAGTTCGGGAATTATCAGAAATTTAGTGGTTTCCGGTAATGCCACCATTACAGGTAAAGCTCCGCAAGGGGCAGCTATTGGCGGATTGGTAGGCTATTGTGAAGGAAGCATACTGGCATGCACCAATAAAATAAACTTATCCTTTGAAGGAACAAACGCCGCTAATATCGGTGTTCGAATGGGAGGTTTGGCTGGTGTACTGTATGGAAATAAAATAGGCGACACAACACAAACAAATGGCTGTATAAATGAAGGCAACCTGACTTGCGGCAATATTGTCAACACGGGCTCCGGGGCCTATTCCGCTTTCAACCAAGGAGGAATTGCGGGATATATAGAAATTGATGAAGCCTATATCGGATATGCAATCAACAAAGGAAATATCAGTGCACCTTCCGGACGTGGCGGAGGAATCGTAGGAACTTTACAGGAAGGAACGATTGAAAACAGCACTAACGAAGGACTTATTCAGGATGACGTGAACGATGTATTTGCCTCAAACTCCAAACGATATAATGTGAAACGTATCGGAGGACTTGCAGGGGGAATCAACACAGATAAATACCTCAAGAATTGTATTAACAACGGAAACGTCTACTCTCAAAATGGAAGTCGTGCAGGCGGATTCGTCGGACACAACGCCGGATTTGTTCAATCATGTACAAACAACGGAATCATTCTGTCGGATGCAACCGCAGACGGAGCCAACAAACATGGAGCCGGATGGGCTTGTGGCTATAGCGGTACAAAAACTGGCACAGACTATATCACAGACTGCCACATCGGAGGCAAAATCGGAGATTACAGTGTTTACAAGAACAATCCGGAAGATGCTCCGGTTGCCACTTACAGCAATGCCGTCCGCCACGGAGCTTTCTCCAAAGAAGCTAATAACTTCTCTAATCAGGATGAAGCATACTATGACTGGCAGGTGACCGAAGACCGCGAATTGGCATCGGGTATCGTATACAAACACTATTCTTTCACCAATTTCAATCAGAATATCTATGCTATCGAGATTGATATGAACAATCCGAAAGTGACGTTCGAAACAGTCATGGCAGATGAGATCTGCCCGAATCCTAATGGTAACAACAACTCTAATAATGGTAAAATTCTTCGCGAAACATTGTCAGAGACTTGTGTCAGACGAAGAGGAGAAGGAAGAAATATCGTCGTAGGTATCAATACCGGCTTTTTCAATTCTCACGACGGTTTCCCCAGAGGAATGCATATTGAAGAAGGAGAACCTGTATTCGTCAATAATCCGTATGTGCGTTCCACTTTGACCAATCATGTCTGGGGATTCACCTTCTTTGATAACCGTTCCATCAGTTTCGAAAAGAGAGACTTTACTGGTAAATTGAAAGTCGGAACCAAAGAATATGAATATTATTCAGTCAATGACACCATTGTCCGCTTGAATGGCAAGCCATCATACGATGCAAATTTATATACTTTCAGATATGTGAAAGAGCCTCATCCGGGGTTGACCAACCCAATAGGAACCAAAGCTTTGTTTATCATAGGCAAAAATAACCAACCATTGAAGGTTAATTCCGGTGATTTTGAAGCTACAATTACCCAAATCATTGACGGGCGAAGCACTACTGTAGAAGCTCCATACGTAATAGATAAAAATGAATGGGTGTTGCAAGTGACAGGTGACAAAGCCAATGAACTGGCTCAAAGTCTGAAAACAGGAGATAAAGTACAAATTAGTGCCGAACTTAAAATAGGTAGTTCTACCGATCCGATTAAAGTACATAATTCCAGCATGTATCGCTACGTATACAATGGTATATAACTCCGCTCCTCCCAAGAAAGAAGATGCAGAGACAATCAACCCGACTACTAATCTTGGAATGACACAAGATAAATCGAAGGTAATTATATTCTGTGTAGACGGAAGAACAGATAACGACAGAGGACTTGATTTTTATGAAGCTTATCGTGTCTGCAAAAAGTTGGGGTTATATGATGTAATCCGTTTCGATGGAGGAGGTTCTACGGTAATGTGGACTTATGAAAATGGTATCGGAAATGTAATCAATCATGTGTCGGATGCGAATGGTGAAAGAAGCTGCATGAACTATCTGCATGTCAGAGTACTTGAATAATGAATCAAACGAATGTTAATCACTGAATATATGAAAAAGTTTATAAGTATATCATTATTTATATCTGCCTGCTTTCTAGGAAGTTGTAGTTCTTACGACGACGAACGAATTTGGCAGGACCTCAACGAAATAGAAAAAACGATTGGAGATTATGAAGCTCAAACCGAAACATTGACTGCACAAATGGCCTCACTGTCCAAAGTGCTCGGAAGTTCGTTTATCACTTTAATCAGTCAGGATGCTGATGGTAACTACATAATATCTTACAGCGACGGTGGTGGGGAAACCCACACCGTTACCATCGCCACCCAAGGAGATGTTATCAAATTCCCAATCATCACAGCAAAGCAAGATAGTGACGGTAAATTCTACTGGGCACAGACTACTGATAAGGGGAAGACTTACACATTCATCCTTGACGGTGACGGAAAGAAATTCCCGATTGGCGGAACGATGCCTGACGTTAAAATAAACGAGAATGGTTACTGGAGTGTGAACGGTAGTAGTACCGGTGTATTGGCTAATGATTTAAGTAATATGTTATTCAAATCAGCCTATATCGATGATAAAACAGGAGAAGCCGTATTTATTCTGGCAGACGGTCAGGAATTGCGGATGAGTTTGCAGGAAGCACTCAGCATCCGCTTCAACAGTCCGGTATACAACGCAGTAACAGACTATACCACTCCCGTAAGTATCCCATACGAAATATATGGTACACAGTCGGAAAATGCATATGTAGACTTGTTTACTGCCTACAATATGGAAGTCAAAATAGACAAGATCTCTTCCACCCTTATCGCCACCATGAAAGAAGGGGCAACTGAAGGGAATATCCTGTTACTGGCAAGTGCTGGTAATAATACCGTATTGAAACCGATATACTTCACATATGGTACTGCTATTCTGGACGAACCAATATATCAAGGTCATGTAGGACCTATCCAACTTAAAGGTACACAAATGAATATTGAGATGCAAATATCTGCGAACATATCCTATCAAGTCAATACAGAAAATGAGTGGATCACCTACAACGGGACCCGCGCACTGGTTACAACCACACACGCTTTCACCATTCTGGCCAATGAAACAGGCGACGAACGTACCGGAAAAATAACATTCTCCAACTCGCTGTATAATATTTCTTCAAGCATTGATGTGATACAGGAAGCAAAAGAAGTGGAAGCTAAGGGAGGAATCAGTACGGCCACTGATTTGGTTAACTTTGCGAAAGCCGTTAATAATGGAACAAATACTTCCCGTTGGCAGAATGATGCCGGAGAAGTAGTTTTGCTGAATGACATTGATATGTCATCCGTGACCAGCTGGACACCGATAGGCGACATAGATGCTTCCAACTATACAACTGCCGAACCTTACGTTTCCGTACATCCGTTTACCGGAACCTTCAACGGACAAGGTTACGCCATCAAGAATCTGAATTGCAGTGCAGATATAACGAACGGAGGGCTGGCATACGGCCTGTTCGGTTCAATAGAAAACGCAACGGTCAAGAATTTGGCTTTAGGAGATGCTGGTACCACTACTATTTGGATCATGAGCGGAACAGCACCTAAATATACTGTTATCGCTCCTCTTGTTTGCTTCGCCAAAAATTCAGTAATAGAGGGCTGTACTAACTATTATAATATCGACTTCACAGCCGATAATAAATCTGGAGAATTTAACGCACTTTCCGGTCTGGTAGGTGCTATTATAAATACGACGATCGGAGGAGAATCCAAAGCACAAGGTTGTGCCAACAGAGGATTTGTCCGCACAGGACACATCAGTAATACAGGCAATGGAGGTACGGGCATGCAGACTGCCGGAATCTGCGCCTTCATGGCTAAAGCAGAAGGTGGCAAACTGAATTACTGTACTAACTATGGTGATATTAGTTGTCCGAGTGGAAGAACAGGCGGAATTGTAGCAACACTGATGTATGGCAACATTTACAACTGCGACAATAGAGGAACCATCGAAGATGATAAGGTAGGACAATTCGAAGGTAAAGAAGCGAGCATAACCTACAATTACAAACGTATGGGTGGAATTGTGGGAGGTACGGATGACCTGAAAACGAAACCAGAATGTACAGTAGAGTCCTGCACAAATTATGGAAATGTCATGACTCACCTAAGTGTCCGCACCGGAGGTATCATCGGTCACTCCAACATACAGATTATCGGCTGTGTAAACAAAGGGGCTGTTCTGGGAGATGTATTTACCGAAGGAAATGGAACCAACAGACATGGTCCGGGGTGGTTATGTGGTTATTCGGGTGCTTCTACTGCAACCTGGACTAATTGCAAAGCTTGTGTATGCGGAGGTTATGTCGGTGATTACAGCAAGTATAAGGACGATCCCACTTCTGCACCGGATGCCACCAACGAGAATGCATTCTGCCATGCAAACCAGAATTTCGATCCCAGTATTAATTTCTAAAAGACACAAGATATGAAAAGAATATATTTTTTCTGTTCGTTGCTTCTTTCCCTCCTGCTAACCAGTTGTGGGGATTATGACGACTCCGCGATTCAGAATAAGCTCAATGATTTCAAAGAGCGAATAACTGCTCTTCAAACAAAAGCGAATAAACTCAACGAAGATATTTCAAAGCTGAGCTATCTGACGGAAGGAAATGTTATCACCTCCGTTACCCGGAACTCGGATGGACAATATGTCATTACCTACAAAGATAGCAATAATGAAGAAAAAGCAGTCGTCGTAGCAACCCAGGAAGATGTAATAGAAGCTCCGATACTAGGTGTACGCCTCAGCGATGATGACCAATTGTATTATTGGACTACAACCATTGACAATGAAACAAACTGGCTCACTGATGATGCCGGGAAAAAAGTCCCAGTCTGCGGCTATACCCCCGAAATGGGGGTAAACGCCGACGGTTACTGGACAGTCAACGGTGAAGTCCTTAAAGATAGCAAAGGCACTCCTATTACAGCTACCACCGACGCGACTGCCATTTTTAAGAATATATCCAAAACTGACGATGGATATCTCAATATCACATTGGGTAACGGAGAAACCCTTACATTGGAAGTATTCAATTCACTGAATCTCAAGTTGAAAGCTGAAGCGGTTACCAAGGTGACTGACCTTGCCAGTCCTCTGAAAATTGAATATGAAGTGACGGGAACATCAGCAGGAGACGCGATAATTACTATTGCTCAGGCAGTAAACGTTAAAGCAACACTCGACAAAGAGACTCATACTCTTACAGTGACATTCGAGAATGATTTTGACGAAGGCCATGTCATCATCACAGCCTACGATCTTCAACATCTTGTGCTTCGCCCTCTTTTATTCAAAAAGAATTAATCCTTAAAATGATATGAATATGAAAAAAAGAATTTTATTCGCCGGACTTCTGCTCTTGCTGACTCTAAGCACTTTTGCAGCCACTCCTGTCACTTCGGGCAAGACAAATGCGCAAAAGATAGTAGAAGCCATCCACAACCCGAAAACAGACTATGTAGTAGTAGTGTCTCACCGGGGAGACTGGAGAGATTACCCGGAAAACTCGATCCCCGCCATTGAATCAATTATCCGAATGGGAGTTGATGTTATGGAACTGGATCTGAAGCTAACAGCCGACAGTGTACTTGTCCTCTGCCACGACGGTACCATTGACCGGACTACTACAGGAAAAGGCAGAGTCAGCGACGTAACTTACGATTATATCAAAAACTGTTTCCTGAAAACTGGACATAACTGCCCTACCAAATACAAGATGCCGACTTTAAAAGAAGCATTGGCTGTTTGCAAAGACCGTATAGTGGTTAATATAGACCAAGGGTATCAATATTATGATTTAGTGATGGCTATTACAGAAGAACTGGGAGTCACAGAACAAATCCTGATTAAAGGCAAAAAACCGGTAGATTTTGTAGATGCACAGGCAAAGAAGTATAAGCACGCTATGATGTACATGCCCATTATTGATATTAACAAACCAAGCGGACAGGAATTATTCCGCCAATATATGGACAAAAAAATCGTCCCTTTGGCTTATGAAGTATGCTGGCAACAAGAAACTCCGGAAGTAAGAAAATGTATGAAGGATATCCTTGCCCAAGGTTCCAAAATCTGGGTAAACACCCTTTGGGCCTCGCTCTGCGGAGGTGAAGAAGCTGGTATATACGATGACTACGCTTTTGAACACGGGGCAGAAGTTTACCAAAAGGTGCTAGATTTCGGTACATCCATCATACAAACGGACCGACCAGAGTTATTAATCAGCTACCTGAAGAAAATCGGACGCCACGATTAGCCTCTCGAAGTTATTACTCTATTTATCAGATAAAGAAACATGAGAAATTTTATATTGCTCCTTCTGACTTCACTATATTAAATAAAAACAAGTGCTTATGAATATGAGATCAGATTAAGAATACGAATCTATCCCCAATAGAATATCTTATTCAGAAATAATCAACATAATATACTCACAGATAAAGAAAAAAAATGCATTTTTGTACTTTAAACAAATACGCTATGAAGATAACTAACGACATATTAAAAGATTATTTCTACGATAAGTGTTCTCACGAGGAAGAAATAGAAATCCAAAAGTGGTTGACAGAAAATGACAATAACCTGATGGACCAGAGTTTCCGTGAGATTATCTCTGAAATTCAAATAGAGGACCATGAGTTATCTCAAAAAGCCTTTCAGAAATTTCAAAAAGCTATTCAACCCAAACAGGTTCGCATACTACGCCCAAGGCTTCAGCACTCAATCCGCTGGATGCAGCGTGTAGCAGCCGTCCTTTTTATACCACTTTTGTTTTTAGCCGGATATTTACTTCTTGACAAGAAGGCAAATACACACTGGAATGATATCACCGTACCACACGGTATGCATCAAACACTCACTCTTTCGGATGGAACGAAGCTCCACGTCAATTCAGGCACGCGGGTTATTTATCCTTCCGACTTCACAGAAGATAAAAGAGAAATCTTTGTCAGTGGAGAGCTCTTTGCCGATGTGGCAAAGGACCCGGACAAGGCTTTTATCATTTCTGCCGGTGACGTCCATGTGCAGGTACTGGGTACAAAGTTCAATCTCCGTGCCTACGAGAATATTGAGACGGTAGAAGTCGCACTCGTAGAAGGTTCGGTACTGTTCAAAACTCCGACTCATCCTAATGAGATTCTGAAAAAAGGAGAAATGATCCAGTACAACCGTGCCTCACAGAAAATTGTTCGTGAAACATTCCTTGCCAATCTGTACAAGTGTCCGTCAAAAAGCGAAGGATTCTATTTCAGTAATCTTCCCCTTAGTGATATTGTGAAGGAACTGGAATATTATTTCGATACCAGAATCATCATATTAGATCAAAAGTTAAGCGACAACACGTACATTGCTTATTTCACTAACGGGGAAACTCTTGACGAGATTTTATCCAATCTCAATACAGACGGACAAATGTCCATAACCCGGAGTCAGGAAGTAATCATGATTACTTCTGCAACTCCATAAATTTAGCAGTAGTATAACCTGATATGAAGCAAACTAATATTTATAAAAAATATATATCGACAATCTGGTTTGCTTGTGTGATGATATTTTTCTCTCAACCTATTCTAGCACAAGACATAACCTTACAATTAAAGAATGTTACTGTAAAAGAAGCGATAGAAGCTTTACATAAGACCAAGAATTATTCAGTTGTAATCAAATCTTCCGAGATCAACATGAGTAAGAAGGTGTCAATCAATGCCAATAATGCGCCTATCAAGGTCGTTTTGGATCAGATATTCGTGGGACAGAATGTTAGCTATACCATCAACAGACATAGCATCATCATCAGTAAAAAGTCCGATACCAGCCAGCAAAAGTCCGATGAGAAAAAGAAGCAGACAATCACCGGGGTTGTCTATGACGAAGAAGGAAATCCCGTTATCGGTGCTTCGGTGATGAACAAAGAAACCGCACAGGGAGCAATTACCGACTTGGATGGAAAGTTCTCTCTGGAGACTTCCATTCCTTCGACTATTGATATTTCGTATGTAGGCTATGAGGTAGCGACAGTTCATGTAAAAGACGGTCAGACTAAGACAATCCGTCTGGTACCTTCCAGTCTGATGATTGACGAAGTAGTTGTAGTGGGCTATGGTAGCCAACGCAGAAGTAATCTGACAGGTGCTGTATCCACCATTTCAAGCAAAGAACTGAACAACCGCCCGGTAGTATCTGCCGCCAATGCATTACAAGGAGCCGATCCGTCTGTAAATCTGACTTTCGGCACCGGTTCTCCCGAGTCCGGCTATTCATTAAACATTCGCGGAGGGATCTCTGTCAATGGCGGTACGCCATTAGTACTTTGCGACGGTGTAGAAGTTCCACTGAACCAAGTCAATGCAAATGACATCGAGTCGATTTCCGTATTGAAAGATGCATCTTCATGTGCCATTTATGGAGCAAAGGCCTCTGCAGGTGTGGTACTTATCACCACCAAATCGGGAAGTGCTGCAACAAAAGGAAAAGCCAAAATCAGCTACAACGGTCGATTTGGATGGACACAGAACACGACTTCCACTGATTTTATCCGTACCGGATACGATTATGTCACTTTCGCCAACAAGTTCTACCATGCATACAATGGCGTGAATATGTACTTGTACGAAGATGAAGAGCTCCAGAAACTCTATGACCGCCGGAATGATATGACTGAGAATCCGGAACGTCCATGGGTGGAAATCGGAGAAGACGGGAAATATTATTATTATGGAAATACGGACTGGTATGGATACTTCTACAATCGTACCCGCCCACAGATGGAACACAATGTCTCTATCACCGGAGGTGGCGAAAAGGTGAATTACTATATCAGTGGACGTTACTACCAGCAATATGGTATGTTCAACATCGACAAAGACCTTTATAAGGATTATTCGTTCCGTGCCAAAATGGATGCTCAACTAAACAAATGGATCAAATGGTCGACAAATATCGGACTGGATAATAACAATTACAATTATAACGGTACTTCCAACTACGCAATGACTATTGCCCGCCTAGAATCAAATATCAGTCCCTCATTCGTCCCCTTCAATCCGGATGGAACGATTGTGCAATATACCAACCAACTTTATGCCAACTCTCCCTTGGGAGCCGGTGACGGCGGATACCTAACGTCACGAAGAGGTCATAACAGCAAATCCAGAACACTCTTGTCCGTTGTCAATCAGATTGACATTACGTTACTACAGGGACTGACTCTGACCGCCAACTACAGTTACCAACAAAGAAAGCAATTGTACCGTTATCGCAACAATTCATTTGAGTATTCACGCAGTCAGGGAGTGACACAAACTTTCACTTCCGGAAGTATCTTTAATAATTATGAGGAAGACGAATCTTTCCCTGTTACTCACATGTTGAACTATTATGCAACATTTGAACATTCATGGGCAAAGAAACACAATCTTAAAATAGTGGCAGGTAGCCAGTATGAGACTTACCGCAATGTCAACAAAAACACTTCTATGACTAACCTGTCCAATGATAACCTCGACTCCTTCTCGGCAGTAACTCCTGAAAGTGTACTTACCGTATCACAAGATATCAGCGCCTATAAAACGCTTGGTTTCTTCGGCCGTATCAATTATGATTACATGGGTAAATACCTGCTCGAAGTATCCTGTCGTGCCGATGGTTCTTCCCGGTTCGCAGAAGGAGACAGATGGGGAGTTTTCCCTTCAGTATCTGCCGGATGGAGAATCTCCGAAGAGAACTTTTTCAAACCGGTAAGCGACTGGTGGAGCAGCCTGAAGTTACGCGCATCCGTCGGTAGCCTGGGGAACCAGCAGGTAGATTATTACGCTTATCTGCAGACAATCACTTCGGACAATCAGTTCAGCTATACTTTCGACGGAGAAGGCAAAGCATATTACGCAAAGATTTCCAACCCGATTTCTTCCGGACTGACTTGGGAAACCGTTACAACCTACAATGTCGGATTGGATATGTCATTCCTTAGAAACCGTTTAAGTATGAGTGCCGACTATTACGTTCGTAAAACAACAGATATGCTAACTACTTCATTGACGTTACCGGATGTATACGGTGCTTCCACCCCAAAAGCCAACTGTGCCGACTTACGGACAAACGGATGGGAATTATCCGTTTCATGGAACGACTCGTTCAAAGTGGCCAATAAACCTTTCAGGTATGGAATACAAGCTACATTGGGAGATTACCAACGGACAATCACCAAATACAATAATCCGGACAAACTGATCTCCGACCATTATGTAGGCAAGAAGATGGGAGAAATCTGGGGATACCATGTAGACGGATTGTTCAAAACAGATAAGGAAGCAGCAGAATATCAGGCAAAGATCAATGACAAAGTCGTGAACGGACGTGTTTATAGCAGTAAGGTCGACGGTTATCTGCGTGCCGGTGACGTACGCTTTGCTGACTTAAACGGTGACAATGTGATTGGGGCCGGAGCTGGAACAGTAGACGATCCTGGTGATAAACAAATCATTGGAAACACAACTCCCAGATACAGTTATTCTTTCCGTCTGGATGCGAGCTGGAACGGTTTCGACGTATCCGCTTTCTTCCAGGGAATTGGTAAAAGAGACTGGTACCCATCTTATAGTACCACCTCACAGGGAGCAAATTCATTCTGGGGACCATATTCTTTCCCTTCTACCTCATTTGTAGAAAAATCATTTCCGGAAGACTGCTGGACAGAAGACAACAGAAATGCTTTCTTCCCACGTATCAGAGGTTATCAATCCTATTCAGGCGGTTCACTCGGCACCGTAAACGACCGATATATACAGAATATCGCTTATCTGCGTTTCAAGAATCTCTCTATTGGATATACACTGCCTATCAGTAAACGTATTTTTGAAAAGGTTCGTGTTTACGTATCGGGAGAAAATCTATACTATTGGTCGCCTCTGAAGAAGCATAACAAAACTATCGACCCGGAATTGGCAATCTCCAGTAGCACTTACTCATCCAACACGGGTTCGGGATATGCTTACCCGCGTGTTTACACTGTTGGAGTAGATATAACTTTTTAATTAATGACTAATCAGATATAGTATGAAAGCTATCAACAAAATAATAATTCTGGGAATGGCCGTAGCCCTATTCAATAGCTGTGACCTGACACTCCTACCGGAAAATGCAGTGACACCAGAGAATTACTTTCAAAACAAATCCGATCTGGAATTATGGACCAATCAATTTTATACCTTACTGGACGAGCCAGATGCTTCAGCCGGTACAAATGCAGATGATATGATCGACAAAGGCATGGGACAGGTAATTGAAGGAACCCGTTCGGCTGCCAGCGAAACCGGATGGTCATGGACCAAACTCCGCCACATTAATTACTTCCTGCAACATTCTTCCAACTGTGATGATGAAACCGCCCGCAATCAATATAATGGAGTGGCCCAATTCTTCAGAGCTTATTTCTATTTCGTAAAGGTACGCCGTTATGGAGATGTACCCTGGTACGATCAAGTGCTGGGTTCGGAAGATCAGGAATTATTAGTCAAAGCCAGGGATTCCCGCGAGTTTGTGATGAATCAAGTACTCAAAGATTTCCAAGATGCCGCTACCAGTTTGCCGACCAAAAGCACAGAAACTCGGAACACAAGAGTCACTAAATGGGCGGCATTGGCATTTGCCAGTCAAGCTGCACTTTATGAAGGGACTTATCGGAAATACCATGGACTGGATAATTATGAGAAATACCTGGAAATTGCAGCAAGCACTGCCCGGCAGTTTATTGACGAAAGCGGCTTCAGCCTGTATAAAGAAGGAACGGAACCTTACAGAGATATGTTCTGTGCCGACAACGCCAAAACCACAGAAGTCGTACTGGCAAGAGCTTATAACTTCGAAGGTTTGCAATTATCACACTCCGTACAATTCAGCATCGCTAACCTGCAAATGGGATTTACCCGCCGGTTTATGAATCACTACCTGATGGCGGACGGAACACGTTTCACTGATAAACAAGGATATGAAACAATGTTTTACACAGACGAGGTGAAAAACCGCGATCCACGCCTGCAACAAACCGTACTTTGTCCGAACTATATCCAAAAAGGAGAAACAACCGTGACCGCCAATGACTTAACTGCTTATTGCGGCTACAGACCTATCAAATTTGTAGGTACCAAAGATCATGACGGAGCCGCTAAAAGTACCTCCGATTGGCCTTTGATGCGAGCAGCGGAAGTCTACCTGAATTATGCCGAAGCCAAAGCCGAACTGGGAACACTCAAACAAGAAGACCTGGATATCTCTATCAATAAAATTCGAGAACGGGCTAAAATGCCGGATCTGAATCTTACGGATGCCAACAGTAACCCTGATCCTTATCTGGCAGCTTGCTATCCGAATGTTGAGCAGGGAACGAATAAGGGCGTCATTCTCGAAATCCGTCGCGAACGTACAATTGAACTAGTAATGGAAGGGTTGAGACAATGGGATTTATTCCGTTGGAAAGAAGGTAAACAAATGTTCAATCATTACGTACCTTACTACGGTATTTATGTTCCCGGAGTAGGAACATACGATATGGATGGTGACGGGAAGCCTGATCTGGAAATCTACGAAACCACAGCGACCTCCCAATGTGATAATAAAAAGAAACTGGATAAGGATATCTATCTCTCCAACGGAACATCCGGTTATATTATCGGATTCCCCAAAGTTACTTATGGCAAAGACTGGAAAGAGGAAAGAGACTACTTATGGCCTATCCCTGCTGACCAGCGCGTACTTACACAAGGCATTCTAACCCAAAATCCGGGTTGGGAAGATGGACTAAGCTACTAACTAACTCTTTATTTATTTCTTCATCAGAAGGTGTATCGGAAGATAATCGATACACCTTCCCATTACTATCGCCTTTCACTAGGCTATCAAATCCTACCACCATGTTAAAACAACTTATCAAATTTTATCACATCAGCACTCCTGCGACTCCTCTTAAAAAAGACAAGAAAAAACTTAAAAGATTGCAGTGGGCTACCTTTCTTTCCGCCACAGCCGGATATGGTATTTATTATGTCTGTCGGCTAAGCCTGAATGTAGTAAAGAAACCGATTGTTGAAGAAGGAATCTTTTCAGAAACAGAGCTCGGTATTATCGGAGCAGTGTTATTTTTCACCTATGCTATCGGAAAATTCACTAACGGATTTCTGGCAGACCGCAGCAATATCAGGCGTTTCATGTCCACCGGACTGCTAATTACAGCCCTGGCAAACTTATGCCTAGGATTCACCCACTCTTTCATTCTATTCGCCATATTATGGGGAATCAGCGGATGGTTTCAGTCAATGGGACTGCTTCTTGCGTAGTCGGATTATCCCGTTGGTTTGAAAATAAGAAACGGGGATCGTTCTATGGCTTCTGGTCGGCAAGCCACAACATCGGGGAAGCAATGACTTTCATTATTGTCGCCTCCATTGTCAGTGCTTTAGGATGGAGATACGGTTTCATTGGAGCCGGAAGTATCGGAATAATCGGGGCATTAATCGTCTGGAGATTCTTTCATGATTCTCCGGAAAGTGAAGGGCTGCCTGCCGTCAATCATCCACAAATGCAAAGTGAAACAGGTGATGCTGCCGATTTCAACAAGGCACAACGGCAAGCTCTAATGATGCCCGCAATTTGGATACTTGCCATTTCGAGTGCATTGATGTACGTCAGCCGCTATGCCGTAAACAGCTGGGGAGTCTTCTATCTGGAAACCCAGAAAGGATATTCTACACTGGACGCCAGTTTTATCATTTCTATCGGTTCGGTTTGTGGAATTATCGGTACAATGTTTTCCGGTGTCATCTCCGACAAGTTTTTCAGTGGGCGCAGAAATGCTCCTGCACTCATCTTCGGTCTGATGAATGTAATGGCACTTTGTCTGTTTCTATTAGTTCCGGGTGTCCACTTTTGGGTAGACGCGTTATCCATGGTACTGTTCGGTACTGCGATCGGAGTACTCCTCTGTTTCTTGGGCGGATTGATGGCAGTTGACATTGCTCCCCGGAACGCTTCAGGTGCAGCATTAGGAATCGTAGGTATTGCCAGTTACATCGGGGCAGGTATACAGGATATTATGAGCGGTATTCTCATAGGAGGGCATAAAAGCATTGTCGATGGCAAAGAAATCTATGACTTTTCTTATATCAATATTTTTTGGATCGGAGCCGCATTACTCTCCGTCTTTTTTGCTTTATTGGTATGGAATGTGAAATCAAAGGATTAACAGAACTGTCAGTATCATAAAAAACGTGAGTTCTTTTCGTCCTCATATGAATTTATTTCGTATTTTTGCGTGGACATCCCCTTTTTTGATGTTCAGGAAGATAATTTGTTGTTAAAGCAAAGCGAAGATTGATATATGAGTGACGAAATCAACGAGATAACGGAAGGACATTCAGACTACAAACCGGCGGACACGCGGGACGAAAACGTAAAGCATCAGTTAACAGGCATGTACCAGAATTGGTTTCTGGACTATGCTTCATACGTTATACTGGAACGTGCCGTGCCTCATATCAATGACGGTTTAAAGCCTGTGCAACGACGTATTTTACATTCAATGAAACGTCTGGACGACGGACGGTATAATAAAGTGGCTAACATTGTGGGACACACCATGCAGTTCCACCCTCACGGTGATGCTTCTATCGGAGATGCCCTGGTACAGTTGGGACAGAAAGACCTGTTGATCGATTGTCAGGGTAACTGGGGTAATATCCTCACCGGAGACGGCGCAGCTGCTCCCCGTTATATCGAAGCACGCTTGTCCAAGTTTGCGCTGGATGTTGTCTTCAATCCCAAAACTACCAAATGGAAACTTTCTTATGACGGACGAAACAAGGAACCGGTCACTCTTCCTGTGAAATTCCCGTTATTATTAGCACAGGGAGTGGAAGGTATCGCCGTGGGACTTTCTTCAAAAATTTTACCACACAATTTCAACGAACTTTGTGATGCCTCTATCAGCTATTTACGCGGAGAGGAATTCCAACTATATCCTGATTTCCAGACAGGAGGCTCTATCGATGTAGCCAAATACAACGACGGAGAGCGTGGCGGAGCCGTGAAAGTACGTGCCAAGATCAACAAGATTGATAATAAAACGCTTGCTATCACAGAAATTCCATACGGAAAGACGACTTCGACAGTGATCGACTCTATCCTGAAAGCTGTTGATAAAGGAAAGATCAAAATTCGTAAGGTAGACGACAATACGGCTGCCAACGTAGAAATATTAGTGCACCTCGCACCCGGCACCTCATCAGATAAAACGATTGATGCTCTGTACGCTTTCACTGACTGTGAAGTAAGTATCTCGCCCAACTGCTGTATTATCGATGACAGTAAGCCACATTTCCTCACTGTGAGCAAAGTCCTGAAAAAGTCGGCAGACAATACGATGGATTTGCTGAAGCAGGAGCTGGAAATCAAGAAAGGAGAAATTCTGGAATCCCTGCATTTCTCTTCTCTCGAAAAGATATTTATCGAAGAACGCATCTATAAGGATAAAGAGTTCGAGCAATCCAAAGACATGGATGCAGCCTGTGCACATATCGACGAACGTCTGACACCTTACTATCCGACATTTATCCGTGAAGTTACGAAAGAAGATATTCTCAAGTTGATGGAAATCAAAATGGGGCGTATCCTGAAATTCAACTCAGACAAAGCAGATGAACTGATCGCCAAGATGAAAGAGGAAATTGCCGAGATTGATAACCACCTGGCTCACATCGTGGATTATACCGTCAACTGGTATCAGATGCTGAAGAACAAATACGGCAAGAATTTCCCGCGCCACACGGAATTGCGAAACTTCGACACCATCGAAGCAGCCAAAGTAGTAGAAGCAAACGAGAAACTCTATATCAACCGTGAAGAAGGATTTATCGGAACGACCTTGAAGAAAGATGAGTTCGTAGCCTGCTGTTCGGATATCGACGATGTCATTATCTTCTTCCGTGATGGTAAATATATCGTCACCCCCGTTGCCGATAAGAAATTTGTCGGTAAGAACGTTCTTTATGTCAATGTATTCAAGAAGAACGATAAACGTACAATCTACAACGTAGCCTACCGCGACGGAAAAGAAGGAACGACCTACGTAAAACGTTTCGCCGTAACTTCCGTGGTCCGCGACCGCGAATATGATGTGACACTGGGAACTCCCGATTCACGAATTACCTATTTCAGTGCCAACCCGAACGGAGAAGCCGAAATTATCAAAGTGACATTGAAGCCGAACCCGCGTGTACGCCGCATCATCTTCGAGCATGACTTCAGCGAAGTCAGTATCAAGGGACGCCAGGCACGGGGGATAATTCTCACCCGCTTGCCGGTACACAAAATATCCTTGAAACAGAAAGGCGGCTCTACTCTCGGTGGACGTAAAGTCTGGTTCGACCGTGACATACTTCGCCTCAACTATGATGGACGCGGCGAATACCTGGGAGAATTCCAAAGTGACGACTCCATACTGGTTGTACTGAACAATGGTGATTTCTACACCACCAACTTCGATTTGAGCAATCACTACGAAGACAATGTGAGCATCGTTGAGAAATTCGATCCCCATAAGGTATGGACCGCTGCACTTTATGATGCCGATCAACAGAATTACCCGTACCTGAAACGTTTCTGCTTCGAGGCCTCCAACCGCAAACAGAACTATCTGGGAGAGAATAAGAATAACCGTCTCATCTTGCTGACCGATGAGTACTATCCGCGTCTGGAAGTTATATTTGGCGGACACGACAGCTTCCGTGATCCGTTGGATATCGATGCAGATGAATTCATAGCTGTCAAAGGGTTCAAAGCCAAAGGAAAACGCATCACGACCTATACCGTGGATACGATCAACGAACTTGAACCGACCCGCTTCCCCGAACCTGAACAAGAGCAGCAGGAAAGCCCGGAAGAGGAACCGGAAAATCTGGACCCGGACAGTGATAAGAGCGAAGGCGATATTATTGATGAGATCACCGGGCAGATGAAATTATTCTGATGAAGAAAAAACTAATATATCTGGGGCTGACAGGATGCATCCTGTTCGCCCTTTGCACCAGATTACAAGCGCAGATTGACAGTCTGCAAACCCATCGGTATGTAACACGTGCCACCATGTACGGTGTAGGATTTACCAACGTATTCGACACCTATCTTTCACCGCAGGAATACAAAGGAATTGACTTCCGTATTTCCCGCGAGACGATTCGGATGACTAAGTTATTCGATGGAAATGTGTCTGTGCAGAATTTCTTTCAGGCAGACATCGGTTATACCCATAACCGTGCCGATAACAATAACACCTTCTCCGGATTAGTCAACTGGAATTACGGATTACACTACCAGTTTCGACTGACGGAGAATTTCAAATTATTAGCCGGAGGATTGATAGATGCCAACGGAGGCTTTGTCTATAATCTCCGGAACACCAACAATCCGGCATCCGCACGGGCATACGTCAATTTGGATGCTTCCGGAATGGCTATCTGGCATTTGAAAATCAAACGGTACCCGATGGTATTACGCTATCAAGTCAATCTACCGGTGATGGGAGTAATGTTCTCACCGCACTACGGACAATCTTACTACGAGATATTCTCTCTGGGAAATTCGAGTGGAGTGATAAAGTTCACCTCCCTGCACAACCAGCCTTCACTGCGGCAGATGCTCTCGGTCGACTTACCGATAGGATATACAAAAATGCGATTCAGCTATCTGGCTGATTTGCAACAATCCAATGTAAACAATATCAAGACACATACCTACTCGCACGTATTCATGGTAGGATTTGTGAAAGACCTATACCGTATCCGAAACAAAAAAGGAACAGCTTTGCCTTCATCGGTCAGAGCCTACTAAGAGAACAAAATTTAATGTTGAAACTTCAAGTGAGATCAATTAAGAATGAGAAATAAGATTAGACAAATGCTTTGGCTGCTCTGCTGTCTTCCGGTATTGACCGGTTGCATCGGAGAAGAAGACTACGCCAATGATCCTGTAGGAAACTTCGAACAACTATGGAAGATCATCGACGAACAGTATTGTTTTCTGGAAGCAAAAGGTATTGACTGGGATGCCGTTCACGACAAATATAGCCCACTGATTATTCCGACAATGTCTAATGACGACCTGTTCGACATCCTAAGCCAGATGCTATACATTTTAAAAGACGGACATGTCAATCTATCCTCTGCCAAACGTACTTCTTTCTACGATGAATGGTATCAGGGTTACGACTGGAACTACCGGGAAGATATTCTCTATCAAACTTATCTGGGCAGTGCCAGCACAGGATACTATACATCCGCCGGTTTAAAGTATAAAATATTCGATAATAATATAGGATATATTCGTTATGAAAGTTTCAGTTCCGGAGTGGGCGATGGCAACTTGGATGAAGTTCTCCTCTACCTGGCCACCTGCAACGGATTAATCATCGATGTACGTGATAACGGAGGCGGAAACCTGACCAACTCCACCCGCATTGCCGCCCGGTTTACCAACGAGAAAACACTTACCGGATATATACAGCACAAAACCGGACCGGGACATAATGATTTCTCCAAGATGGAGCCGATCTATCTGGAACCATCCAACAGCATCCGGTGGCAGAAGAAAGTAATCATTCTGACCAATCGTCGTTGTTATAGTGCCACCAATGATTTTGTGAATGCGATGCGCAGCTTAAACAAGGACAACGAAGAGAAAAGAATCATCCAGTTAGGTGACTGGACCGGAGGTGGTTCGGGACTTCCCTTCTCATCGGAATTACCTAATGGATGGAGCGTCCGTTTCTCCGCCAGTCCGCATTTCGACAAAAACAAGCAACCCTTGGAAGAAGGTATTGAGCCGGACATTGCCATCAATATGTCTGAATCAGATCAACTTAAGCACAAAGACACTCTGATTGAAAAAGCATTCGAAATCTTAAGTGAATAACTTTATTGCCAAATTATTTGCCAAATCAGAAAATCTTCCTATCTTTGCACCGCTAAACAAAAAAGCTACACATGCGGCTGTGGCGTAATTGGTAGCCGCGCCAGACTTAGGATCTGGTGTCGTGAGACGTGTAGGTTCGAGTCCTATCAGCCGCACAAACTACACTGTATTTACAGTTAAAAAGCCCCTAAAACGGACATTTTAGGGGCTTTTTTGTGTCCTCTTCGCTGGTTATCCGAAAAATGCTAACAACAATTCGGTGCCATTCTCGGTGACAGGATTCCTTTTTTTATCTTGATTTTTTGGATTCAAAGTAGGATTCACCAAAAAAAATCAAGTATGGAAAGAAAAAAAACTTTCAACGTTCTGTTTTGGCTACGGAAAAGTCGAACAAATGAAAGTCTGTCACCTCTGTTCTGCAGAGTTACAATCATGGGGCAAAGATACGAAATTCCGACGAATTGTCATATCTCCCCCGCTTCATGGTCGGCAGTCGCCCAAAAGTCACTCGGAAAAACAGCTGTAGACAAGGAAACAAACAGGTATATCGAAGATTTAAAACTGCAAATTGAAGAAACCTGTAACAAGCTCCGGCAAAAGAACTATCCCCTCAACATCGAGAACTTTAAACTCATGTTCCAATCAGAGGATAACGAATATTCTACCATTAAAACGCTGTTCGAATATCACATGATTATGGAAGGGAAAAAACTCTCCCAGTCAACATGCTACCAATACGGAGTTACCTTGAAATATCTACTAAGCTACGTGCGAATCAAACACAAAGTGGCCGACTACGATATAAGTATCATCGACGCAGCTTTTGTCAATGAGTTTTTCGCCTATCTGCAAGGTTATTTGCGACAGGACAACATGAAACGATGCGATATTAACGGAGCATTGAAACACATGGAACGCTTCAAAAAAGTCATGGAAATGGCGTTCAATAACGAATGGATAAATCGAAATCCGGTAAAAGCACTCAAAGCACATAAAGAAAAAACCGACATCAACGAACTGGACGAAGAAGCCGTAAAACGACTTTCCACTGTAATACTACCTCCTAATCTGGGCATTGTCAGAGACTTGTTCATTTTTGCCGTGTATACCGGAGTCTCATACGAAGATATGACACGATTAACGCAAAAGAACATCGTTATCGGCATAGACAAAAGCCTGTGGCTGCATTACAAACGGGTCAAAACAGGTGTCCGTGTATCATTGCCATTACTAGAACCTGCATTGGAAATTATCAATAGATATGACACCTACCACAAAGGCGGCAAAAAGAACCAGCCGCTATTCCCATATGTCAGCAATCAGATCATGAACCGTTATCTCAAAAAAGTAGCCAAACTCGCCGGAGTAGAAGACAGAGTTACGTATCACGTTGCCCGCCACACGTTCGCAACGACAATCACCCTGCAACATGAAATCCCACTCGAAACCGTATCAAAAATGCTGGGACATACCAAAATCACAACGACACAGGTATATGCACGAGTAGTCGATACGAAGGTAATGCGCGATATGGCAACACTCAAAGATATGTATTCACATAAAGAAGATAAATCACCCAATAATAAAGCCGCAAACGAATGAAAGCAACCGTAATTATCAATCAGGAAGAACTGGAACTGAAAGCTATCGACAGCATGATAGCGTATGAGAAAAGCTTCATCACCTATTCAGAAATGGAGAAGGCGGTTAGTGATGCGTTGCGGCATTATGGCAGCAGGGAAGGACACCGGAAAATTGTCCTGAAAGGGTGGATTATAAAGACGATCTACGCTCTCGACAGTAACCAACTGAAGGACCTCGACCGGATTACTTTTGAATACCTGAATGAACATTAATCACTTGAATGAATATTAACCATATAAAAAGCAGAATTATGAAAACAGAAACCAACAGCATGAGAATCGTGAAATCTGAAAAGACAGATACAGCCGGAACTCCCCAACAGGAAAAAGACCCTGAAAAATCGAAATACAAGCCCGTTACGCCCGTTATGCTTGACACCGTGCCCGAAGATGCTGTATTCATCCGATCGGCCGATGTATGCAAGCTGCTCAACATCAGCAACTCGACATTGAGAAACCTGCGCGCGGAGCGAGCTATCCCGTTCTATAAACTGGGTGGGACTTTCCTATACAGCAAAGAAGAAATCATGAATTACCTGGCATCTAATTACAGCAGAAGAATATGAGCAAGAACGGATTTTCCTATTACAAAGCGGAAACAGACCGCTTTCAGGACATCAAAATAAAACGCCTGAAAAAGAAATACGGGTGCGACGGCTATGCCGTATACCAATATGCATTGAACGAAATCTACCGTGTCGACGGTTCGTATATCCGCTGGACAGAAGATCAGCTTTTCGACTGTGCCGACTATTGGGGCATGAACGAGGAACGGGTGAAAGAGATCGTAGACTATTGCGCTGAAATCTGCCTGTTTGACCCCGTCGTGTGGAAGATGAAATGTATTCTCACCTCCCGGGCCATTCAAAGCCGATATATAGACATCTGCAAGCTGGCGAAGAAGAAAATGTATATCCCGCTGGATATTCTTCTCGTAGAACCGGAGCAGCCCATAAAGGAACCCGTCACTATGCCTCTGTTTGAAGCTGCGACAGCCGCGGAACCGACCGGGCAAAACATACCGGACGTGTCGGTGTCACCGACAACAGTAGAACCTACTTTCGAGAAACTTCCGGAAGATTTCCAGAACTTTCCGGAAACTTCTGGAAACCTTCCGGAAAAAATCGACAAAGAAAAGAAAAGCAAAGAAAAAGAAAACAAAGAAAAGTCCTCCTCTATCCCCCTACCGACTATCGGAGAACTCACGGAGGAGGAAGCGAGAGCTTTGCTTTCTTCCACTCCGTTGGGGAGAAACAAGCCTGAAACGACCATTGCAACAGGTGGCAATACTGCTTCCACAACTACCGGGAAACGCCCGCCACAAGTGGAGGCGGCGGCGCACGAACAAAAGCCACGCAATCCCAAAGGGCTGATAGAGGCCCTAAGCCCTTACAATCTTTCCCCCCGGGAACTTGAGGAGGTGCTCAAACTGTCCGGACACGGCGAAATAGGAAATCCCGTATGGCAAATTCTAGGCGAAATGCATGGAAACAAACGCCTGCGGATGCCCCGGTTGTTCCTGTTGAAGCGGCTACGGGATGCCGTGGGGGTGATAGCGGACAGCAGTCACGGAGATGACGAAATAAAAAACAAATCGGCTTCATAGCCTCACAAAAAGCAACAACGATGAGCGAAAACAAAAAAGCAACCGACACGCCGCTCTACTACCCCCGCAAAATGCGTACAGGGTGGTGCGTGGCGCACGAAGTGACAGCCGCAGGCATCACTATCGAGAGATACGGAATACACTGCCAGACGTATGCGGAAGCATACCGGCGGGCGGAAGTGATGAACCGGAAACAACAGGTGGAAACGGAAGCGGGGCGCGAAGGAACACAAGTCGGAGAAACCATCGGTTCGCTGGAACCGTCCGCCTCCGATGGCGAGAAAGGGGGTGAACGATCATGAGCGAAAAAGTAAGCACCATCACGCTACGGTTGACTGCCGAGGAAGTCACGCAGCTTGAAATTTTGAAGAATCTTACAGGAAAGCGAACGGCCAGCGAAGCAATCAAACACGTTGTGCAGGAGTACCCCCGTTTCTGTACCCACTACAAGCAGGAAGCGAAGGAACACGGAGAACTGAAACGAAGGTACCAGGAGCAAGGCGAAGCCGTGCGGGGTTTTCTGTCGGCACTCGACAGGTTGGAGAAAGCGGGCAGGGAGAAAGAGTAGGGGAAACGATTGCTAGCAAAATACGCTCCGGAAGATCTTGGCCAATGAAATATTTGCTAGCAGATGTTTCCGGATCGTGTGCTCGAGCTGCGTAAAAGTGCTAGCGGATTCTTCCGGATCGTGTGCTACAGATCGGGAATAATGCTAGCAACAGTTTCATCCTGGAAGAATCCGGCTGCCGGATTCTGCTAGCGGATTCTTGTTCCCGGTTCGTTCCGGAGCAACTAATTTGCTAGCAATTAACGGGGATATCAAGTTGATGGAGCCGGGATCCCGACAGGTATGTGATAGCAAGTGAAGGTAATA
>NZ_EQ973362.1:375584-376561 GCF_000157055.1 Bacteroides sp. 2_2_4
GGCAAGTGCCGAACCAAGCGGATTACTTTCGCGAGCGGCTTATCGTCTGATTGCTCACCGTGCCGCCGTGTGGTTCGTGGCAATGCGTGCAGCGGGAATACCGCCGCCCACACAGCCCCGTCCCCCGCAGCAGCACTCCGTCAGTGTTTAATAGCAATATTCCTTCACCGGCAGCGTTTCTCGGACGGGCGGTGTTTCTGTGCACCGTGCCGCTTTCCTTGCTTTCCCGTAGCCACCCAATGGGCGCAAAGAAAGCCGCCCTCTGACAGTGTTTCTATGGAACGTTCTTGGGGGAAGTCTTCCCAAAAGTTACTCCTGTGTGTAACAGTCGAGGCTGGCAAAGTGGGTGATTACGGAAGTTACTACCGCCTGACGCATACGGCTCCGGCTTCCGCTCACACCCCGGCACAGCCGGACTACAAGCGACAGCCTATGCGGTGGAAACCCTTGCGGAAGGGTATCCCCTGCGGAACGGGTGACAGCTGTGATGCCCGGTGCGGTTTCGCTCCGCCCGGCACTAACGCCGGGACTAAGGCGAGAATCCGCCACCTCTTTTCGGCTGACTATAGGAACGGAAGTGTTAGCCAGGAGTGCAGCCCTGCGGTGCGGGGTTCCCGGGTTTACGGTTGAGTGGGTTTGTATTGTGGAAGTAAGCACCCTTCGCCGTCCTTCGGGCGCGTGCAGACGCGATGCTGCGTGCGCCGCGACAGCAATTGTTTTCCTTCCGTCTTCCTTTTTGGGGGACACCCAAAAAGAGACCGGCAGAAAAACAAAGGGGTAGCGATATTCAACATAACGGGTCATTATGCCCGCACGCCTTGCCATTCAGGCAAGTCGGGTGCATAATGCGTGGTTATGTTTAATATGGATTGTTTTATTTTTCCGCCCCCAGGCGAAAAAAGCCATGCGGAGTGGAAACGCCACCACTATGGCGGCAAGCCGCCACCCCGACCACCGCCCCTTAGTTACTTCTGCCA
>NZ_EQ973362.1:378090-378715 GCF_000157055.1 Bacteroides sp. 2_2_4
CACTTGCTGGCATCCTCGGTGCCTTTACCGGAAACGGAAGGACGGAATGAACCGAGATCTCCCAGGCGGACGGGTGAACCGTTTGCGAGGTTGCGCTTGATAACGACCATCAATGCGTCAAGAACTGCCTTGATGTCAGAACCGGTCAGTGTACAACGGTCTGCGATCTGGTCAACGATTTGTTTTTGTTTCATTTCCGGAGCGAGCACTACCTGCGCATAGTATTTTGCTGCAGCGGCTTTGTCCTGCGGATTCTTGCGCAAAGCGGGTTTGATTGTAATTGCCATGTTAATTAGTGTTTTAATGATTAATAATGTTGCAAATCTACATATACGTGCGTGGGCGTGCGGACGTATGTTCTTATCTGTGATGATACGTGTTTCATCATACGATTATGTACATGAAAAAAGGGCTGCGGTTTGTATTCCGCAGCCCTCCAAACAGGGGTTTTCACTCCGATCGTAAAGTTTACTCCTTAATCGTTTCTCCTTTTCATCGTCTTTCACGGGACTGTCTGCCCCGGTGAGCCAAACAAAAATTTTACCGATAACTTTCAATACCTTCAACGTCGTTCTCCAAAATGGTTTCATAATGACCTCCTTTTTAATTGTTTCCCGCAAAGGTA
>NZ_EQ973362.1:381017-437055 GCF_000157055.1 Bacteroides sp. 2_2_4
TAACGAGATAATAAACTTATAGGTTGATTATTTAGCAAGAAAAATGTTTTATTTAGTTGGTTTAGTGGTTGTATGGTAGATGGTGGTGTCTGTGTCCCAGTCATTAATTTCATCATTCGTGTTTATTTGCAGGCTGTCAATGAGAGTTTTTTCGATGAGTTATTTCCGGTTGTTCGCAGCCTCCTATCAGTTGTATAATGAATATTATTCCTGCTATAACGATTCCTGCTATGGTATTATTGATAACATTTCTTTTTAAGCCTTTAATATAAGAATTCTGATACCTGTTATTTTGCATAATTTATATTTTTTACGCTGTGAAGTTAATAAATTAAATGCGATATTTATCGTTATTTGTCACTTTAATTAGGTTTATCCGATTAAAAACGATACCTTTGTATTACAAAACTTGAATCCTCAATGGGATATTAAAAGAGGGTTTTTGCCAAAGTCGGTGTCTAATTCGGTGACACTACGAAAATAGGAAGCTGTTAATTCATTATGAATGAGACTATAAAGGAATTAAAGTTTGAGGGCAGGTAGCCCAACAAAATCAACGTCAATTTAGATAGAACCCTGCTAAGAATTAGTTTTTGCAGGGTTTTATTGTTTCCGGACATTCATAGTCAAGAGAAACGCAAATTTGCTGTGAAAAGAAGCTGTGAAGTTGATGTTTAAGAAATAAATCTTTAAACAAGCTGTATAAGCTTGTTTAGCAGAAAAGAGAAACAGGTTTTATTGCTCAAGCGAGCATAAAACCTGTTTCTTTTATTTCTCTAAATCGGGCAGAGGATTATTCTTCTGCTTTAATTGATTCGTCGATTACTTTAATTTTTTGTAATACCAGTTCCAAGTCTGCTTTCAACTTGTCTACCTTGCGGTTCAGTTCGGTCAACAGGCTGCTGCCTTTCTTGGAAGTAGAAGTTAGGAAGCCCAGATTGTTCTCATAAGTCTGAAGTTCATTCTTCATATTCTCATAAGTACGTACCAGTTTCTCGCGTTCTCTATATAAAGATTGAGTGCCGCCCCCCTGGATATTGCTAATGTTCGAACGGAAGTTGCTTAACTTCTTGTTGGAAGCATTGATGTTGAAACGGTCGAATAACTGATCGATCAATCCGTGATATTGCTTGTATAGCTTATCTTTTTCTTTGAACGGCACATGACCGATAGAGTTCCATTCCTTCATCAAATCCCGAACCAGATTGCTTGCTTCTTCGGTATCCATGTTCTCATCGATAGCGGATAACTTTTCGATCAATGCTTTCTTCTTTTCCATATTCTCTGTTTCGACAGAGCGTTGTGAAGAAGTGGCCTTGTTCTTTTGCTCAAAGAAGTAGTCGCAAGCTGTGATAAACCGTTTCCAGATTGCATCCGAGTGTTTTTTGGCAACCGGTCCGATGGTCTTCCATTCTTTTTGAAGTTTGGTCAGTGCATCGGCAGTTACTTTCCAGTCTGTACTGTCTTTCAAGGCTTCCGCTTTTTCGCAGAGCGCTTTCTTCTTTTCCAGATTCTCGTTCATTCCTTCTTTCAGGCTCTTGAAGAATTCTCCTTTCTTCTTGAAGAAATCATCGCAGGCATGGCGGAAACGCTCGAAGATCTTCACATTCATCTTCTGGGGAGCAAAACCAATGGTTTTCCATTTGTTTTGCAAGGCAATCACTTCCTGGGTCTTGTTTTCCCAGGCAGAGAATGTTTTCAGTTCATCATACTCAATCGCTTCAACGATTTCGCAGATGACGGTCTTTTGATCCAAATTATGCTGTTCGGCTTCTTTCAACGATTCGAAGTGCTGCTGATGGCGGCGGTTGACAGCGGTAGAAGCTGCTTTGAACCGATTCCAGATTTCATCACGCAGTTCTTTGGCTACCGGACCTGTATCGCGGAACTCCTGATGCAACTTCTGAAGTTGGTGGAAAGCGGAAACAACATCTTCCTCGTCAGCCAACTTTTCGGCAGCTTCGCAGAGATGCGTTTTGATTTCCAGATTCTTTTTGAAGTCATATTCGCGGAACTCATTGTTCAGTTTCAATAAATCGTAGAACTTCTCTACATATAATTGATAGTTTTTCCAAAGTTCATTCACTTTACCTTGCGGCACCAGTTTTGTATCATTCCATTGCTGCTGCAGCTTCTTGAACTCCGTATAAGATTTGTTGGCGTCATCTCCGGATTCCACCAATTCTTTCAGTTCTTCAATAATGGAAAGTTTCACTTGCAGGTTTTCTTCTTTCTGGCGTTCCAACTCGGCAACCTGTTTACTGCGTTTTTCCTTGATAACCCCCATCAGGCGTTTGAATTCTTCTTCCGTCGGGTCCTCTTCGGCAACAAAATCTTCAATGTTTCCACCGTTGTCTGTAAACTGTACCTTAGCAGCTTCCAACTCGGCATTATGTAACTTGTAGAATGATTGTTTCAGATTGTCAATATCCTGCTTGTTCGCATTTTCAGCATCTTGCGCAAGCTCTTTTAGCTGGTTTAGTACATCTTCCTTAGTGGCAGGTTTAGGAGCTGCTTCAGGTTGAACTTCGGCAGTAACATCTTCAGCCGGAGTCTCTGTAATAGCTTCAGAAACCTCGACTGTTTTCTTTTCTTCTTCTAATTCCCCTTGGTTCAAGGGTTGATTAGTGTCATGAGCGTCCATCATTGTATATTAGTTTTGGGTCACAAATTAATGAAATAAAACGATTACTTCATACTATTTTGCTTATTTTTTTTTGTTTATCGTGTTTTTATGACAATAAAACGGTTATTCCCATGTACAACATCATTCCGATGATGTCATTTGTAATGGCTATAAACGGACCTGTTGCAATGGCTGGATCGATTTTGAACTTCTCCAGCGTCATCGGTACCAGTGTTCCGAAAATAGAAGCGAACATTACCACGGCAAACAGGCTGATGGATACGGAATAGGTGACCGTAGCCGTTGCGCCGAACCTGATAAAGTTGTAGGTGTATACTAATAAGGAGATAATAGTGGCATTAATTAAAGCTACTACCGATTCCTTGGTTATCTGCTTGAACGTGTTTTTAGCGTCCAGCGAGCTGTTTGCCAAACCCTGTACGATGATTGCCGAAGATTGTGTTCCGACATTTCCTCCTGTACCACCGATTAGCGGGATGTACAGTGCCATTTCGGGATGGGCAGCAAAGGTGGAGTCGAAATTACCCAATATCATAGAGTTGCCGATTCCGCCGATCATACCGATTAATAACCAGGGGAGGCGGGCGGTGGTCTGTCTCAATACATTATCGTCTGTTTCTACGTCCTGCGAAAGACCGGATGCCAACTGATAGTCACGTTCCGACTGCTCACGGACTTCATCCATGACGTCGTCGACGGTGATTTGTCCCACAAGCCGACCGATGCTGTCGACAACGGGGATAGCCACCAAGTCGTACTTCTCAATCGCCTGTACTACCTCGTCAATGGGAGTATCTACGTGTACCGAAATCGGATCTTTCTGCATCACGTGTTTCACTTTGGATACAGAAGGGGAAGTAATCATCTTTTTGAGCGGGAAGATACCTCGCAGACGTTCGTCATCGTCAATGACATATACATAATAGATTTCGTCCAGTTCTTCCGCCTGTTGCCGCATCTCTTTCAGACATTCGGGCATACTCCAGTTTTCGTTGACAAGTACCATTTCCGTACCCATCAAACCACCGGCGGTATTTTCGTCGTATTTCAACAAGTCGACGATGTCTCCTGCCTGTTCGATGTCCTCGATGTGCGAAAGAACCTCTTCCTGCTTGTCTTCATCGAGTTCACGCATCAGGTCTACGGCATCATCCGTGTCCATGTAGTCAACGAAGCGTTTGGCGATTGTCTCCGAAGGAAGCATTTCGAGCAGCTCTTTACGAGCATCTTCGTCCATTTCGACAAGCACGTCGGCGGCAATTTCGTTATCGAGCAGGCGATAGACGAACTTAGCCTCTTCCGCATTCAGGTCATTGCACAATTCGGCAATGTCGGCCGGGTGGAGGTCGATGAGAAGACCTTTTACCTTGTCGGCGTCTTTTTGCTCAATAAGGTGTTTAACGTTGTCAATGTATTCCTCGTTCATCGTTGTCAATTACAAATTACGAATTACAAAATCCAGTTCTCTGCTCACTGTTGCCCGCCAATTATTGGGCGTTGCCGACTGTCTTTAGTGCTTCTTCCACTTTATTGGTCAGATCGATAAATTCGGCTACCGATAGTTGTTCCGGGCGTTTATTAAATAAGATGTCCTCCGTGAGCGGACAATCTTTGCCTAAAATAGGTTTGATGGAGTTGCGCAATGTTTTCCGTCGCTGGTTGAAGGTCGTTTTCACTACTTGCTTGAACAGTTTTTCGTCGCATCCCAACTCTTTAGTCTCGTTGCGTGTCATACGGATAACAGCACTTTTCACTTTGGGAGGCGGATTGAACACGTGTTCGCTGACAGTGAACAAATATTCCACTTTATACCATGCCTGTATCAATACGCTAAGGATACCGTATGTCTTGCTGCCCGGTCCGGCTGCAATACGTTCGGCTACCTCTTTTTGAATCATTCCCGTGCAACAGAGGACGATATCTTTGTTATCCAGCATCTTGAAAAAGATTTGGCTGGAAATATTATAGGGGTAATTACCAGTCAGTACGAAAGGCTTCCCGTCAAACAACCGGTGAAGATTCATTTTCAAGAAGTCATCCTCGATGATGTGGTCTTCCAGTGACGGATAGGCTTCGCGAAGATAAGCAACCGACTCATAGTCAACTTCTACGACCTTTACCAATCGGTCTTTCTTTACTAGAAACTGGGTCAATACTCCCATACCTGGCCCCACCTCTAAAATAGGCAGTTCGGGGAAGGTGTCAACCGTATCGGCAATATCTTGCGCAACTTTCAGATCTTTCAGAAAGTGTTGTCCGAGAAACTTTTTAGGCTTTACTAATTTCATTTACCAACTAAATAATTACTTTTGCAGCTGACAAAGGTAATTCTTTTAAATGAAGAACGTACCACTATTTATTAAAAAATAAATGATGTGTCAGCGAAGCTAATGAAGAATTAAGGATGAAGAAACTATTAAAAAAGACGCTGAAACTGATATTACCGGTTGTTTTAGGCGGCTTTATCTTATTCTGGGTATATCGCGACTTTGATTTTACAAAAGCGGGCGATGTGTTGTTACACGGTACAAATTGGTGGTGGATGCTCTTCTCGTTATTGTTCGGAGCGTTTGCACAAGTCTTTCGTGGTTGGCGGTGGAGACAGACATTGGAACCGTTGGACGCTTTCCCGAAAAAGAGCGATTGCGTGAATGCTATCTTCATTTCATACGCTGCCAGTCTGGTGGTTCCCCGGATCGGGGAGGTGAGCCGTTGCGGAGTGTTGGCGAAATATGATAATGTCTCGTTTGCCAAGTCGTTGGGAACAGTCGTTACGGAGCGGTTGGTCGATACGTTGACTATTCTCCTCATCACAGGCATCACTGTATTGCTCCAATTACCGATATTCGTCACTTTTCTTCAGCAGACCGGAACGAAAATCCCTTCATTAGTACACCTGCTGACTTCAGTATGGTTTTATATCATTCTGTTTTGTTTTATTGGTGTGGTGATACTTCTTTATTATTTAAGAAAAACGTTGTTCTTCTATGAACGGGTGAAGGGATTTGTATTGAATATATGGGAAGGAATTATGTCTTTAAAAGGCGTGCGCAACATTCCCCTCTTTATTTTTTATACACTGGCTATTTGGGCTTGTTATTTTCTCCATTTCTATTTTACATTCTATTGCTTTGCCTTTACGGCACATTTGGGTATCCTTGCGGCATTGGTCATGTTTGTCGGCGGCACGTTTGCCGTGATTGTGCCTACTCCTAACGGAGCGGGACCCTGGCATTTTGCCATCATTTCTATGATGATGCTTTATGGAGTAAACGTGACGGATGCCGGAATATTTGCCCTGATTGTACACGGTATTCAAACCTTTTTGGTTGTTTTATTGGGTGTGTACGGCTTGGCTGCTCTGCCGTTCACCAATAGACATCGGGCGTAAATTTTTGGCTAAAAGTGTATATTCTTACATGTTTTTGCCAACCTCCTTTGTCATCTGAAAACTTTTCCATAACTTGGCACTGTTTAATTATCAGATTTAAAATAGTTTTAAAATATTTATTATGAGTACCATTCTTTCTTTAGCTCCACAGAACGTGTGGAAGCATTTTTATTCGTTGACACAGATTCCCCGTCCGTCAGGACACATGGAAAAGATTACAGCATTTCTTTTAGGTTTCGGAAAAGAGCTGGGGCTGGAGTCTTTTGTAGACGAAGCAGGTAATGTGATTATCCGTAAACCCGCCACTCCGGGTATGGAAAACCGGAAAGGTGTGATTCTTCAGGCGCACATGGATATGGTTCCGCAGAAGAACAACGATACTGTACACGATTTTGAAAAAGATCCGATTGAAACTTATATAGACGGTGACTGGGTAAAAGCAAAAGGCACTACTCTGGGTGCAGACAACGGACTGGGTGTAGCTGCTATTATGGCCGTGTTGGAAGCAAAAGACCTGAAACACGGTCCTTTGGAAGCTCTTATCACGAAAGACGAAGAAACCGGCATGTACGGTGCGTTCGGCTTGAAACCGGGTACACTGAACGGAGAGATTCTTTTGAATCTGGATTCGGAAGATGAAGGCGAGTTGTATATTGGTTGTGCTGGAGGTATGGATGTAACTGCTACCCTGGAATATAAGGAAGTAGCTCCCGAAGAAGGAGATATCGCAGTGAAAGTTACATTGAAAGGATTACGTGGCGGACATTCGGGATTGGAAATCAATGAAGGACGTGCCAATGCTAATAAGTTGCTGGTTCGTTTCGTTCGTGAGGCGGTTGCCAGCTATGAAGCCCGTTTGGCTAGCTGGGAAGGTGGTAATATGCGTAATGCTATCCCACGTGAAGCACATGCGGTTATTACCATTCCGGCTGAAAATGAAGAAGAACTATTGGGCTTGGTGAAATACTGCGAAGACCTGTTCAATGAAGAATATTCGGCAATTGAAACACCGATCAGCTTTACGGCTGAACGTGTAGAACTTCCTGCCGGTGAAGTACCTGAAGAAATTCAGGACAATCTGATTGATGCAATCTTTGCTTGTCAGAACGGTGTGACACGTATGATCCCTACTGTTCCAGATACGGTAGAAACTTCTTCCAACCTTGCTATTATAACGATTGGTGAAGGAAAGGCAGCCATTAAGATTCTGGCTCGCAGTTCAAGCGATAGCATGAAAGAATATCTGACTACCAGCCTGGAGTCTTGTTTCTCTATGGCAGGGATGAAGGTAGAGATGACAGGCGGATATTCCGGTTGGCAACCTGATGTAAATTCTCCGATTTTGCATGCGATGAAGTCATCCTATAAACAACAGTTTGGTGTAGAACCTGCAGTGAAAGTGATTCACGCTGGCTTGGAATGTGGTATTATCGGTGCTATTATTCCGGGATTGGACATGATTTCTTTTGGTCCGACTTTGCGTTCACCGCATTCACCGGACGAAAGAGCGTTGATTCCTACCGTACAGAAGTTCTATGACTTCCTGGTGGCAACTTTGGAGCAAACTCCAATGAAATAACGTATTTCTCTTTATATAAATATTCTCCTATTATATAATAGGTGACCATAGTGAAGGCACGGATGATATTTCATCTGTGCCTTTTTTTCATATTTATTGCAGCGTATATTACAATTCTGCTTTATAACAAATAAATTAATTGATGCAAATCAAGAAATATGCTATAAAACATAAATTTCTCTCTTTTTTAGATCAATGTATAAACAAAGGTTGTATTTTTGTGTTGTAAAACATGTAATTAGGAGGATAACAAAATGAAAAGTTTAAAAAGATTGTTTAGAAAGATCGGCGAAGCCGATGTACATGTTTGGGGATATTCAACAATTAATACCAAACCAAACAAGTAAGTTTTATTTTTTAGTTTTCAGGAATTAGTAATTTAAAAGGTTTAAAGATTATGGCAAAGAAAATGGGTTCTTTAGTTAGAAAAATCCTTAGTGAAGTAGGTCGTAATGAAATGCTTTCATGGGGGTACAGAATTGAGAAATGAGAACAAGTACATTAACTAAGTTTAGAGTGGGGATACGTTATTAAATACGATATCCCCATTTTTTATATCTAAAATTTTATATAGAGTTGTTTTAGCTAACAACTGTGGCGGGGGATCTGTTTCAGTGTCAGTTCCTCCTTTAATTTCTGTGTTTGGGTACACTGTCTTTTGCCACTTGGGCTGGAATGTATCACATGCGAGTTTGGCTGATTTTACTATCACACCCTCACCGAATCACTTGAAAGCCTTTGTTCATCGATGTTACAAAGGGTGAGGGTAACTGTGATTGTAGGGTGAGGGTAATTTTTACTCTCACCCTACAATTATACCTGTAATAAGTGCTTAATAGTTGATTTATAGTAAGTTGTATGCTGATTTGTCTGGTACTAATACATGAAAGATGATGTATTTGTGTCTGATAACTGGCGTAATATTATCTGGAATAACAGGCTGAACGAGATAATAGATACGGATGAATTAATTGTATTCCGTAAGGTTTCGATTGGCTTCTCCATAGGGGAAAATCAGTTTCAAGCTTGTGAACAGTTTGTTTCATACGCTTGAAACACTTAGTTTCAAGGTATTAAACACTTAGTTTTCCGGTGTGAAACTGGTAGTTTCATTACTTGAAACTGTTGGTCTCAAGGCATAAAACAGCTTGTTCACCGGCATGAACAAGCCATTTTATGTAGAGGTGCTGCAAATTATTGAGTGTCTTCTATGAATATGCCCGGATTCTTATAAACGAGACAGTGTGTAAGATACCTCTATCTTGCACGCATCTGCAACGGTATCTTGCACTGCTTCAAATACTTGTATATCAGTTGACTATCGCTGGTTTAGTGTAAGGTGCAAGATACTTTTGCATTTATGAACTTGTAAGAGATAGGTGAATCTTATTGCAGAAGATAAACTTTTCAATTAAATAATAAACCGAGTGGCAGTTTTTGGACTTTTTATTTTATTCCAGAGCGAGTTGATTAATAGGCTAATGTTTATACAATATGGTATGGGGCTGATAGCTTGATAAAAGCTTTTTTTAAGCTAAAAAGTACAAATCTTTAAACTTTATTTCCTTACTTTGTTATTTATAAGAGTGAGACTTATAGCAAACTTAAACTAGAAAGATTATGAAAGTAAAGCAAATTTGTATGATGGTGCTGCTATGGTTGGGAGTGATTCCGGCGGTACAGGCACAAACTTTCGACAAATTATGGAAAGAAGTGGAGCAAGCGGAGAAAAAGAGCTTGCCTAAGACTGTGATAAAACTGACTGATGAGATTTATCAGAAAGGGGAAAAAGAGAAAAACTCTCCACAAATGCTCAAAGCATATACGTGGCGGATGAAATATCGGGAAATGTTGAATCCCGACAGTCTTTACGCTGATTTGAAAGGACTGGAACAATGGGTGAAACAGACTGACCAACCAATGGATCGCGCCATCCTACACTCTTTGATAGCGGGAATCTATGCAGATTATGCAGCCAGCAATCAGTGGCAACTCCGCCAACGGACAGAAATCGTAGACCAGACACCTGCTACCGATATGCGTGAATGGACAGCCAATATGTTCATCGAAAAAGTGCGGACAAATATAAAGGAGGCATTGGCCGATTCTGTATTGCTGCTCAAAACGTCCTCACGCGGCTATATTCCTTTTGTAGAACTGGGGGAAACGAGCGAATACTATCACCATGATATGTATCATTTATTGGCTTCCCGTAGCATTGAAGCACTGCAACGGGTGGAAGAATTGGGTAACAGGATTACTAATGACGGTACTGTGAATCCGGTCAAACAAGATATAATAGCTATTTATGGGAATATGATTTCCGCTTATAAAGCAACCGGATTAAAAGAAGGTTATGTGTTGACAGCACTTAACTACCTGGAATGGAGATGGAATGCTGATCGGAATATTCGACCTCTGCAGGCTAAGGGCGAACTTCCGGTACTGACGGAAGATACTTATCTGAAAGCTTTGAACACATTGAAAAGCAAGTATGCTTCCGAACCGATCTGTGCCGAAGTCTATTTGGCAGAAGCCCGGTATACTATTGGAAAACAACAGCAGCTCAATGCATTGCAGCTTTGCGATGAGGCAATCCGCCTTTATCCAGGCTATCGCAGAATCAATGCTTTGAAGAATCTTCGGGAAGAGATATTGGCTCCTTATTTGAATGTTAATGCATCCGATTTGGCTTTTCCGAACGAAGAGATAGAATTAAGGGTCTCACACAAAAATCTGGATGGTTTCACTGTCCGTCTTTATCAGGCGAAGAAACTGATAAAGGAACAACATTACGCTGTGCTTCGTCCGAAAGATTATCAGACGCAGGACACTGTGTTTACATTCAAAGCTCCTGAACTTGGATCTTACGTGATGCGTATCATACCGGATATTCGTGCGAAGAGAGATAGTGAAAGCAAGTTTGATGTAACACGTTTCAAAGTGCTGACATGCCGTTTGCCGGACAAACAGTATCAAGTGGTGACGCTGGATGGACAGACAGGGCATCCTATTCCCCATGCAAAAGTGACGATGTACAGTAATGACGAAAAAGTGTTGCAGGAGTTTACGACAAACGAAGAGGGTAAGGTCGTATTTCCCTGGAAATCCGAATACCGCTATCTGAAAGCTTCCAAGGGGACGGATACGGCAATGCCGAAACAAGGCATTTATGCAGGAAGTTACGGATATTACGGCGACGAAGATAAAGTGACTGAAAATATGACTTTATTGACCGACCGTTCTTTGTATCGTCCCGGACAGACTGTGTATGTGAAGGGAATTGCTTATTCTCAACAATCGGATACGGCGAATGTACTTCCGAACAAGGAATATACGGTGACTTTATTGGATGTAAACAATCAGGAAGTAGGGCAGAAGTCGGTACGTACCAATGAGTTCGGTTCGTTTACCACCGATTTCGCATTGCCTTCGGCCTGTCTGAACGGAATGTTTTCTTTGAAAGCGGGAAGAGGCCATACAGGCATTCGGGTAGAAGATTATAAACGTCCGACATTTGATATCACTTTTGAAAAGCAACAAGGAAGTTACAAACTGGGTGATGAGGTACAGGTGAAGGGTAAGGTACAATCTTATAGTGGTGTGCTGCTTCAGGATCTTCCGGTGAAATATACGGTAAAGCGTTCTGCATACAGCCTTTGGCGGTTTGCGGAATCTGTGCAGATTGCTTCCGGTGAAGTGATGGCCAATGAGAATGGAGAATTCACGATACCGGTTCGTTTGCAGGAAAGTGACTCTTATAAGAATAATGATAAGGTATATTATCGTTATTCCATTGAGGCCACTGTTACCAATGTGGCAGGTGAAACACAATCTTCTACGGACGTGATTTCGGCAGGAAACCGTTCGTTGATTTTGCAGGTGGAATTGCAAGATAAGACTTGCAAGGATCAACCCTTCGAAACAATGTTTAAAGTGCAGAACCTGAATGGACAACCTGTGGAGGTGAAGGGGAATTATTACTTGTACCCTGCCAAAGACAAGGACTTTAAGCAGTTGGAAGAGAAACCGGTTGCAACGGGAACCTTTACTTCTAATGAAGACATGACGCTTGACTGGAAGAATCTTCCATCGGGACCTTATGTGCTGAAAGCATCAGTGAAAGATAATCAGGGCAAGGAAGTGACTGCTGACACCAACACGATTCTTTTCTCTGTTGAGGACAAACGTCCGCCTGTAGAAACGACGATGTGGTTCTATGGTGCAAATACGGAATTTGATGCTGCCCATCCGGCCGTGTTCTGTTTCGGTACGTCGAAAAAAGATGCTTATGTGATGATGAATGTATTTTCCGGTGATAAATTGCTGGAGAGCAAGACGTTGAATTTGTCAGATACGATTGTACGTTTCGAGTATCCATATCGGGAAAGTTATGGGGATGGTGTCTTTGTGAATCTCTGTATGGTGAGGGACAGACAGGTTTATCAGGAACAGGTGCGGCTGACCAAACGGATTCCTGATAAGACACTGACTATGAAGTGG
The DNA here is from genome assembly GCF_000157055.1 of Bacteroides sp. 2_2_4. Taxonomy (NCBI): domain Bacteria; kingdom Pseudomonadati; phylum Bacteroidota; class Bacteroidia; order Bacteroidales; family Bacteroidaceae; genus Bacteroides; species Bacteroides sp. 2_2_4. Next base: position 393,138 of record NZ_EQ973362.1, read on the forward strand.
GAAGTGTTCCGTGATAAATTGCGTCCGGGACAAAAGGAAGAATGGAAGCTGACGATTAAAACGCCGCAAGGACAAGCTGCTAACGCGGAAATGCTGGCAACGATGTATGATGCTTCCTTGGATAAAATATGGAATCGGCAACAGAATTTCCAAATCTATTATAACCAGATTGTCCCATATTCTAACTGGATGAGTGGATATTCCGGCAATAATTCATTCAACTACTGGTGGAATACGAAGAGTCTCAAAGTGCCATCACTGGAGTATGACCATTTTGTGATGCTATCGGACTATTATAATAATGGAAGAGATTTGGGTGAAGTAATAGTGAGAGGATATGGCTTGACGAGAAAGTTGACGGTGACAGGTAGCGTTTCGACATTGGACGTTGCAACTTTAAGGAGTAATGCGCCAAAGATGAAATCGGCTATGGCTGCTGATGCCATGACTAATGTTGAATTTCAATCGGAAATGATACCCACGGGAGAAAAAGCGGATGAGGCATCTGACAACGAAATGCTTCCCGAAGCATCTGCTGACTTGCGTACCAATTTAGCAGAAACAGCATTCTTCTATCCTCAACTTCGCACCAATGAACAGGGAGAGATCTCTTTCTCATTCACGATGCCTGAAAGTCTGACGCGTTGGAACTTCCGTGGATATTCTCATACAAAGGGAATGTTGACGGGAACATTGGATGGCGAAGCTACCACAAGCAAAGAATTTATGCTGACTCCTAATCTCCCTCGTTTTGTGCGTGTGGGTGATAAGACTTCTCTGGCAGCTTCTATCTCTAATATGACTGGTAAGCCGCAAGCCGGAACGGTCAGTCTGGTCCTTTTTGACCCGATGACAGAGAAGGTTATCAGTACACAAAAACAGAAATTCAGCCTTGCTGCCGGAAAGACAATGGGTGTGGACTTCCAGTTTATCGTTAGTGATAAATACGAAATAGTGGGATGCCGGATGATTGCCGACAGTGGTACTTTCAGCGATGGAGAACAACAGTTGCTTCCGGTTCTTAGCAATAAAGAGCATTTGGTGGAGACACTTCCAATGCCAGTGCGTGGAGAAGAAACCCGTACTTTCTCACTCGATCATCTGTTCAATCAACAAAGTAAAACAGCCACAGATCGTAAACTAACTGTTGAATTTACAGGAAACCCGGCTTGGTATGCCGTTCAGGCATTGCCTTCATTGAGTCTTCCGACAAGTAATAACGCTATTTCCTGGGCTACTGCCTACTATGCCAATACATTGGCTTCGTTTATCATGAACAGTCAGCCGAAGATCAAAGCGGTATTTGAAAGTTGGAAACTGCAAGGAGGTACGAAAGAAACGTTCTTGAGCAATCTGCAAAAGAATCAGGAAGTGAAGAATATCATTTTGTCCGAGTCTCCCTGGGTACTCGAAGCACAGACGGAAGAGCAACAGAAAGAGCGCATCGCCACCTTGTTTGATTTGAATAACATCCGTAGTAATAATATCGCAGCTTTGACTCGATTGCAGGAGTTACAGAACTCAAATGGGGCATGGTCCTGGTATAAAGGAATGAACGGGAGTCGATCTGTAACTACCTATATCGCCGAACTGAATGCCCGTCTGGCTATGCTGACAGGTGAGAAATTAAGCGGATCGGCTCTTTCCTTGCAACAGAAGGCTTTCGCTTACCTTCATCAATCAGCTTTGGACGAGTATAAGGAAATCCTGAAAGCACAGAAAGACGGTGTGAAGTTTACTGGCGTTTCGGGCAGTATTCTGCAATATTTGTATCTCATCGCTATTTCGGGAGAGCAGGTACCCGCAGCCAATAAAGCGGCTTATACCTATTATCTTTCTAAGGTAGGAGAATTGCTGACTTCTCCTTCGATGGATACAAAAGCGATTGCCGCCATTGTGCTTGATAAAGCCGGACGCAAGAAGGAAGCGCAGGAATTTGTCGCTTCTCTGAAAGAACATCTGACGAAGACAGATGAACAGGGAATGTTCTTTGCTTTCAACGAGAATCCATATACATGGGGCGGAATGCAGATGCAGGCTCATGTAGATGTGATGGAAGCGCTGGAACAGACAGGTGGCAATACCGATACAGTGGAAGAAATGAAACTTTGGTTGTTGAAGCAAAAGCAGACACAACAGTGGAATTCTCCGGTAGCTACTGCCGATGCGGTATTTGCATTGCTGATGAAGGGCGCTAATTTACTCGACAATCAGGGAGATGTACGGATTGTGATTGCTAATGAAGTGCTGGAAACTGTTAGTCCAAGTAAAACGACTGTTCCTGGATTGGGATATATCAAACGTTCTTTCACACAGAAGAATGTGGTGGATGCCCGCAAGATTGAAGTGGAAAAGAGAAATCCGGGTATTGCTTGGGGAGCTGTGTATGCAGAATTTGAATCTCCTGTCAGTGATGTGAAACAACAGGGCGGCGACCTGAATGTTGAGAAACAGTTGTATGTGGAGCGTACGATGAATAACGTGCCTCAATTACAGCCTATTACTGCCAAAACGGTTCTTCAGGTAGGTGATAAAGTCGTTTCCCGTTTGAGCATCCGCGTAGACCGTCCGATGGACTTTGTACAGTTGAAAGATCAGCGGGGCGCTTGTTTCGAACCGATCGGCAGTATCTCCGGTTATCGTTGGAACAACGGGCTTGGCTATTACGTAGACATCAAAGATGCATCGACTAATTTCTTCTTCGATCATTTAGGAAAGGGTGTATACGTGTTGGAATATAGTTACCGTGTCAGTCGTGCAGGAACTTACGAAACAGGTTTGGCAACTATGCAGTGTGCTTATGCACCGGAATACGCTTCGCATTCTGCTTCGATGACAATTATTATTAAATAGTTCCGGCAGGGGATTTTTATTCTCACCGACGAGCGAGGCGTTCCTCACCGATGAAGAGGGTGTTCCTCACCGAGGAAGGCATCCTTCGTCGGTGAGGAACTTTTTTCTTATAAACAGGGGCTTACAAGGACTGCTATTAAGTAAAGTCTTTTCCCAATCTGTGTTAATCTGTGTAATCTGTGGTGAAAAACTCATCTAAAACCCCTACATTTGTGCACCAAAATAAAAAATATCGCATGAAACGTAGTTTACTATCTATATTATCTTTACTTACTGTCGCTTTGGCAGCCGTTGCCCAACCTCGTATCTCTTCAAATAAAGAGACACATAACTTCGGACAAATTGAGTGGAAACGTCCGGTGACAGTGGAATATACCATCACTAACACGGGAAACCAGCCATTGGTACTGACCAACGTCACAACCTCTTGTGCCTGTGCCGTGGCCGACTGGACCAAAGAACCGATTGCTCCGGGAGGAAAAGGAGTCGTAAAAGCTTCTTTTGACGCAAAAGCGTTAGGACATTTTGAAAAGTCGATAGGAATATATAGCAATGCCAGTCCGAGCTTGGTCTATCTGAAGTTTACCGGTGAAGTAGTGCAGGAAATAAAAGATTATACAAAGCTACTTCCTTATACAATCGGAAATATTCGTTTAGATCGTGATGAGTTTGCTTTCCCCGATGTCTATCGCGGACAGCAGCCTTCATTGACCTTTGATATCGCCAATCTTTCGGATCGTCCTTACGAACCGGTATTGATGCATCTGCCTCCTTATCTGAAAATGGAAGCGGAACCCAAAGTCTTGTTGAAAGGCAAGAAAGGAACTATCAAACTGACGCTGGATGCAAGCCAGCTAAAAGATTACGGATTGACACAGACTTCTGTCTACCTTTCCCGTTTCTCCGGTGATAAGGTGAGCGAAGATAATGAAATACCGGTTTCGGCCATTCTTCTTCCCGACTTCTCACGTATGACGGAAAAAGATTCTTTGAACGCTCCTGCCATGCACATTTCGGAAACGGATATTGATCTTAGTATCCCGTTGATAAAGAAGAATAAGGTAAGCCATGATATATTGATAGCTAATTCCGGAAAGACTCCGTTAGTCATCAGTAAGTTGCAGGTATTCAATTCATCGGTAGGAGTGAGCCTGAAGAAGACAGTCCTTCCTCCGGATGGAATGACGAAGCTCAAAGTAACTATTCGTAAGCGTGACGTAGGTAATAAGAAGCATCATTTACGTATCCTGATGATAACAAATGATCCGTTACGCCCGAAAGTCGAAATCAATATCAAACGCTAAATCCTATGATTATGGAACATCCTGAAAATAGTGAAGAATATAAGGGGCTTGTTGTCAATAAAGGCATTGAGCAACCCTCATCTGTGAATCCCTACTTAAAGCGGAAACCTAAGAAACGCCAACTTTCAGTAGCAGAGTTTGTAGAAGGTATCGTAAAAGGTGATGTCACTATATTGAGTCAGGCTGTGACATTGGTGGAAAGCGTAAAGCCTGAACATCAGGCTGTCTCACAGGAAATCATTGAGAAGTGTCTGCCATTTTCCGGTAATTCGATACGGATTGGTATCAGCGGCGTTCCCGGTGCGGGAAAGAGTACATCCATAGATGTATTCGGTCTGCACGTGCTCGAAAAGGGGGGTAAACTGGCGGTATTGGCCATCGACCCTAGCAGTGAGCGTAGTAAAGGCAGTATCTTGGGAGATAAAACCCGTATGGAGCAGCTTTCCGTACATCCTAAATCGTTCATCCGCCCTAGCCCGTCAGCCGGTTCTTTGGGAGGAGTGGCACGCAAAACACGTGAAACGATTATTCTTTGTGAGGCTGCCGGATTTGATAAAATTTTTGTGGAAACAGTAGGAGTGGGACAGAGCGAAACGGCTGTTCACTCGATGGTTGATTTTTTCCTGTTGATTCAGTTGTCCGGTACGGGCGATGAACTGCAAGGGATTAAGCGTGGTATTATGGAGATGGCGGATGGTATCGTTATCAATAAGGCCGATGGAGATAATCTGGAACGTGCCAAGTTGGCTGCCACTCAATTCCGTAATGCATTGCATCTGTTTCCTGCACCTGAATCCGGATGGATTCCCAAAGTATTGACTTACTCCGGTTTTTATAACCTGGGAGTAAAGGAGGTCTGGGATATGATTTACGAATACATTGACTTCGTAAAAGAAAACGGCTATTTTGAATATCGTCGCAACGAGCAAAGTAAATATTGGATGTATGAAAGCATCAATGAACAACTTCGTGACAGCTTTTATCATAATCCGAAGATTGAAACAATGCTCTTAGAAAAAGAACAGCAGGTATTGAAAGGCAACCTGACTTCGTTTATAGCTGCAAGAAGTCTGCTCGATACTTATTTTGAGGATTTGAAATGAGACTTTAAATGATAATAAGATTCTGATTCTTAAAGAATACATTTGGCATAAGCGGGTAGGAAACGTTCAGTCTTTCTACCCGCTTGTACTATTAATGAGGCTTTTCTGCTTTTTCAAGATCAGCTCTCGATTTACTTTGAGTCACAATATATACTCCCAGGAATACAAGTGCGATAGCAATCCCTTTCTCCCAGCCGAAACTTCCGATGCCCATCGCGATTGCCGCAATCGTAGCCACGATGGGTTGCATATAATTGTACATACTGACTACCGTAGGACTGAGCAGCCTCTGTGCAGTCATAATGCAGAGATACGCGAGGAAACTACCTCCTAATACGACATAAAGTACCTGTAGAATGGCGACAGTGGAAATAGAAGTCCATTGAATCGTAGAAATATCATAATAGGAGAACGGAATGTAACACATTGAAGCATATATGAACATCCATTTATTAATCGTTACTGCCGAATATCGTTGAGACAATCCCTTGAATACAGTCAGGTATATGGAAAAACTGATTTGCGCAACGAGACAAAGCAAGTCACCAATCAGGCTTCCATTTCCGTTGCTTCCTGCCTGGCTGCTCATAATGAGAATGAGCGCTCCCATAGCACCTATAAAAATTCCCAGTACTTTCTTATTGGTAATAGGTTCTTTCAAGTAAATGGCCGCTACAACCATTGTTACAATCGGTAGAGTGGTAGTTACGATAGAAGCATCAATAGGAGAAGTCATAGAAAGCCCGAAGATGAACACTCCTTGATTGAATACTAGCGCAAACAGTGAAGCAAAGAAGATTTTCAGCATATCTTGATGATTCACATGTTCCTGTTTGCAAAACATGGAAAGGATCCAGAAAGCGGCTGCTGCCCCCACCATGCGGAATGTAGTGACAGAAATTGGAGAAAACTCTTGAAGAGCCGACTTACCGATGGGAGACATTAATCCCCACATAACGTTTGCTGTAAGCGCAAACAAATGACCATACAGGTTCTTACTTTTGTCCATGTTGATACTATTTATTTTACCATATCTCTGATATCATTAACAATCAAATAGAGAAAACGGTTGCAAAGGTAGTCTTTTATCGTATGATTTGTTTATATTTGCCTTGATTAAACTTGAATATTATGGAACAACAAGCCAATTATATCCGTCGTATCGAGATACACGGACTATGGGAACGCTTTAATATAGGATGGGATTTGCGTCCCGATGTGAACATCCTCTCCGGCATCAACGGAGTGGGGAAGACTACCATTCTGAACCGTTCGGTGGGATACCTCGAAGAACTTTCCGGTGAAATGAAAAGTGACGAGAAGAACGGTGTGCGTCTCTTTTTCGACAATCCCCAGGCAACCTATATTCCTTATGACGTCATCCGAAGCTACGACCGTCCCCTGATTATGGGTGACTTCACAGCCCGCATGGCCGACAAGAATGTAAAGTCCGAACTGGACTGGCAACTCTATCTCTTGCAACGCCGTTACCTCGATTATCAAGTCAACATTGGTAATAAGATGATTGAAATGCTTTCCAGCATTGATGAAGAAGAGCGTCGTAAAGCAGCTACATTATCTGTAGCCAAACGTCGTTTTCAGGATATGATTGACGAACTGTTCAGCTATACACGCAAAAAGATAGACAGGAAACGGAACGATATCGCTTTCTATCAGGATGGCGAACTATTATTCCCTTATAAACTGTCGTCCGGTGAAAAGCAAATGCTGGTTATCCTGCTGACCGTACTCGTGCAGGACAACAGCCATTGTGTATTGTTTATGGATGAGCCGGAAGCCTCCCTTCATATAGAATGGCAGCAGAAACTGATTGCTATGATACGTGAACTGAATCCGAATGTGCAGATTATCCTGACTACCCATTCGCCTGCCGTCATTATGGAAGGCTGGTTGGATGCCGTGACAGAAGTAAGTGATATATCTACCACCGTAGGGCACAAGCTCGACAAGGATTCTCCCAACTGTAATTTGTAATTCGTAACCTGTAATAGAACAAATGGCAACTTCACTACGAGATAATCTGACTTCTTCTTATTTCAATGCCGCCCATAAGCTTTATCCGAAGAAAGCCCGCCGACGTATCATCGCTTACGTAGAAAGCTATGACGACATCGCTTTCTGGCGCACATTGCTTGAAGAGTTTGAAGACGACGAACACTATTTCCAAGTGATGCTTCCTTCAGCCACCTCCCTGGCAAAAGGAAAAAAGATGGTACTCATGAACACGCTGAATACAGCCGAGTTGGGGAGAAGTCTGATTGCCTGTGTGGATAGTGACTATGATTTCCTGTTGCAGGGAGCTACCAATACCTCCCGTAAAATCAACCGGAGCAGGTATATTTTTCAGACTTATACCTATGCTATTGAAAACTATCATTGTTTTGCCGAAAGCCTTCACGAAGTATGTGTGCAGGCTACGTTGAATGACCGTTCCATTTTAGATTTCAACTTCTACCTGAAGAAGTATTCTGAAATAGTATATCCGCTTTTCCTCTGGAACGTATGGTTTTATCGCCAACGGGATACTTACACTTTCCCCATGTACGATTTCCATACTTATACTTCTTTGCGCGAGATTAATCTCCGGCATCCGGAAAAGAGCTTGGAATCCCTTCAACAACGGGTTAATCAGAAGTTGGCAGAGTTGAAAAGGAAATTCCCCCATAACATCAATCAGGTGAATGGATTGCGGACTGAATTTAAAGAGCTGGGCTTGGTGCCGGAAACTACTTACTTGTATATGCAGGGACACCATGTGATGGATAATGTGGTAATGAAACTACTGATTCCGGTCTGCACCGTATTGCGCCGTGAACGGGAACAGGAAATCAAGCGGTTGGCCGAACACAATGAACAGTTCAGAAACGAACTGACTTGTTATCAGAACAGCCAGGTGAACGTAGAAATCATGCTCAAGAAGAATGTAGCCTACAAAAGACTCTTCCATTATGATTGGCTACGGCAGGATATCAGTGAATATTTGGAAGAAGGAAAGAATAAAGAAGAAAAGAAACAGAGATCATAAATAAAAGAAAAACTAAAAAAGAGAGAGACGATTGCTTATGAAAGAAGTAAAAGAAGTGGTTGATACAGTGAGTGTGGCATTAGCAAACGGGCAACCGGAAGAAGCAGGTAATGTAGTGATGCAAGAGGTGAATCATGCTTTGCTCTCGATGGGAGTGGATGAAGCTATGGCTGATAAGATTGATAACTTTATCATTTTATTGTTTATTATTGGAATAGCATTATTGGCTAATCTGATTTGCCGCAAGATTATTCTGCGTACCGTGGCTAAATTGGTGAGACAGACAAAAGCTACTTGGGATGATATTGTATTTAATGATAAAGTAATGGTGAACATCAGCAGGATGGTGGCGCCTATATTGATTTATATATCTATTCCTATTGCTTTTCCCGAACACGCAGACTCTGCTTTGCTTGATTTTCTTCGAAGACTTTGCATGATTTATATCCTTGCAGTCTTTCTTCGCTTCGTCAGTGCTTTGTTTACGGCTGTGTATCTGGTATATAGCGCGCGTGAACAATATAAAGACAAACCTTTGAAGGGGCTTTTGCAGACAGCGCAAGTCATTCTCTTCTTTATAGGAGCTATCATCATTATCAGTATTCTGATAAAGCAAAGTCCGGTGGTGTTGCTGACCGGATTGGGAGCTTCCGCTGCGGTTCTGATGTTGGTTTTCAAGGACAGTATCATGGGATTTGTCTCCGGCATCCAGCTTTCCGCCAATAATATGCTGAAGGTGGGCGATTGGATCACGATGCCGAAATACGGTGCGGACGGTACGGTGATAGAAGTAACATTGAATACCGTAAAAATACGTAACTTCGATAATACCATCACCACCATTCCTCCTTATCTATTGATTAGTGATTCTTTCCAAAACTGGCAGGGAATGCAGGAATCCGGCGGACGTCGTGTGAAACGTTCCATCAATATAGACATGACCAGTGTGCATTTCTGTACACCGGAGATGTTGGCAAAATACCGGAAGATACAACTGTTGAAAGACTATGTGGATGAAACGGAAAAGGTAGTGGAAGAATATAATAAGGAACATCATATCGACAACTCTGTGTTAGTGAATGGACGTCGGCAAACAAACTTGGGAGTTTTCCGGGCCTATCTGACTAACTATCTGAAGAGTCTGCCTACCGTCAACCAAGACCTGACCTGTATGGTACGTCAGCTTCAGCCTACTGAAACCGGTATCCCATTGGAACTTTATTTCTTTTCTGCCAATAAAGTATGGGTTGCCTACGAAGGTATACAGGCAGATGTTTTCGATCATGTGCTTGCCATTATTCCCGAATTCGACTTGCGTGTCTTCCAAAACCCGTCGGGGGCAGACCTGCATCGGATAGGGGTAAAGATAGAAAACTAATCAAACGATAAAACGTTTATAAATTGTAATTACTATGACTACACCGTTATCCAACCAGATTATCCGTGAAATCACTCCTTTGTCAGATAAGGATTGCTTTTACATTGCGGAACGTTATAAAACGGAATTCACTTATCCTATACACAACCACTCCGAGTTTGAATTGAACTTCACCGAAAAGGCTGCCGGAGTAAGGCGGATTGTAGGAGACTCTTCCGAAGTGATAGGTGATTATGATTTGGTGTTGATAACAGGAAAAGACTTGGAGCACGTCTGGGAACAGAACGAGTGCCGTTCGAAAGAGATACGGGAGATTACGATTCAGTTTTCTTCCGATCTTTTCTTCAAGAGCTTTATCAATAAGAATCAGTTCGACTCTATCCGCCGGATGCTGGATAAAGCACAAAAAGGGCTTTGTTTCCCGATGTCCGCCATACTCAAAATATATCCGTTGCTGGATACGCTTGCTTCAGAGAAGCAAGGATTTTATGCGGTCATTAAATTTATGACGATCTTGTATGAACTTTCTCTCTTTGAGGAAGAGGCACGTACCTTGTCCAGTTCGTCTTTTGCCAAGATAGATATTCATTCGGACAGCCGGCGTGTGCAGAAAGTGCAGGAGTACATCAATACACATTATCAGGAAGAAATACGTCTGGGGCAGTTGGCCGATATGGTGGGGATGACGGATGTGTCATTCAGCCGCTTCTTCAAGCTGCGTACAGGCAAGAATCTTTCCGATTATATCATTGATATTCGGCTGGGCTTTGCTTCCCGGTTGTTGGTAGATTCTACAATGTCTATTGCCGAGATTTGTTATGAGTGCGGTTTTAATAACCTTTCCAATTTCAACCGGATCTTCAAGAAGAAAAAGAGTTGTTCGCCTAAAGAGTTTCGCGAGAACTACCGGAAGAAAAAGAAACTGATTTAGTGTATTCATCCTTATGAACTAATTCGCCGAATACGGAGAATTAGGTTTCGATATGCATAAAATTAATCGTCTGACGGTTGTTATCTTTTCGTCTGACTACTGTTGAACTTTCGTCTGACAATTGTCAGACGAAAGTTCAACAGTAGTCAGACGATTAATTTTATGCATAATGAGAGATAAAAGAGTGAAGTTCCGGTCTTAAATTTGCTTATAAACAAGTTAAACTAATAGCGTAAGTGATTGATAATACGTTTGTAACATCTTGTCATCATCTTGCAACGACTCTTTCAATAGATTGTATTTATTTCGTCTTATAGTTGTAATGCTCACCCTCTATCTTTGCCGACGTAATTAAAACGTAGAGCAAAGTTAGATGAAAAAACTATTTCTTATCCGATTTTCAGTGGCGGCCTTCTTTTGCCTGTTGTGTGTACTTCCTGCATTGGCTGCCAATATCAAGATTAAAGGAGCTGTGAAAGACAAACTATCCAAGGAACCTTTGATAGGAGCTACGATACGTTTGCTCGGAACTCAAGCCGGAGCAGTGACCGATATGGAGGGCAATTTCGAATTGAACAGTATGGGCATTCTGGAAGGTATGTATGATATTGAGATTAAATATGTAGGCTACAAAACAGAAGTGCGCCATAAAGTGCGTGTGGAGAATGGAAAACAGGTGATACTGAATCTGGAGTTGGAAACCGATGCACAGGAACTTGCCGATGTGGTGGTTGTAGCTAAGAAGAATAGGGAAAATGAGAATATGCTGTTGCTCGAACAGCAAAAAGCAGTCATTGCCGTACAATCTGTTGGTGTCAGGGAGCTTTCCCGCAAGGGTGTTTCGGATGCAGAAGGTGCTGTGACGAAAGTTGCCGGAGTGTCTAAACAAGACGGAGTGAAAAATGTCTTTGTCCGTGGATTGGGAGACCGGTACAATGCAACTACTTTTAATGGATTTGCTCTTCCTTCCGAAGACCCGGAATATAAGAATATCTCTCTTGATTTCTTCGGTACGGACATTATTCAGTCCGTAGGCGTAAATAAAGCATTCAACGCGGGAGGCAGCAGCGATGTCGGAGGGGCAACCATTGATATCGTATCCAAAGAACTCATTGGTAGCGGTAATCTGGGATTCGGCATTTCCGGTGGCTTGAATACACAAACGGTAGCAGCCGATTTTCTGAAACAGGATGGAGTGAACTTCATGGGCTTTGCTAATCGCACCGAACCTGCCGATGAAAACTCATGGAACTTCAGAAATAAGTTAGACCCTTCCGCTCAACATTTGCAAATCAACCGGAGTTACAGTATTTCCGGAGGTAAACGATTCTATGTCGGAAAAGACAAAAATCCACTTTCTTTCTTCCTGACTGCCGGACATACGACGGACTATCAGTATACGGATGAAATCATACGTAATACAACTACCGGCGGTACGGTCTACAAAGATATGAATGGAAAGAAGTATGCGGAGAATATCAGTCAGCTGGCACTTGCCAATGTGGATTTCGATATGCAGAATCGTCATCACATCAGTTATAATTTGATGATGATTCATGCCAATACCCAGTCGGTGGGCGATTACAACGGTAAGAACTCGATTTTTAGTGACGACTATGAAAACCTCGGATTCACCCGTCGCCAACAAACGAATGATAATATGCTGATCGTTAATCAACTGATGACTAACTGGGGATTGACCAAATCATTAAGTCTCGATGCAGGTGCTTCCTATAATATGGTGAAAGGGTATGAACCGGATCGTCGTATCAATAACCTGACTAAAGCGGAAGACGGCTATACGTTGCTAAGGGGCAACTCACAACAGCGCTATTTCTCAACTTTAGATGAAGACGACTTGAATGTAAAAGCAGGCTTGGTCTATCGTCTGAAAGATAATATAGACGAAATTTCGAATATCCGTTTCGGATATACAGGCCGATTCGTAGATGATAACTTCAAAGCTACGGAGTATAACCTGACCGTAGGACATGTTTCTACCATCCCTTCTTTGGACGACTTCTCGCTTGACGATTATTATAATCAGGAAAACTTTGCTTCCGACTGGTTCAAGATACAAAAGAACTTAGATGAATATACCGTGAAAAAGAATATCCATTCCGCTTATGCCGAGGCTACCTACCAGTTTACTCCCCGTTGGATTGTGAATCTGGGAATGAAATACGACAAGGTAGATATTGAAGTGGATTACAATGTGAATCGTGGAGGTTCTAAAGGAAACAATACCATCCAAAAAGATTATTTCCTGCCCAGCTTGAATCTCAAATACAATCTGAATGATAAAAACTCGCTTCGTCTGGGAGCTAGTAAAACATATACGCTTCCGCAGGCAAAGGAAATATCTCCTTACCGTTATGTCGGCGTGAACTTCAACAGTCAGGGGAATCCCAATCTGAAACCTTCGGATCATTATAACCTTGATCTGAAGTGGGACTTTAATCCCACTCCGACCGAGTTGATTTCTCTCACAGCTTTCTATAAATTGATTAAGAATCCGATATCCCGCATCGAAGTGGCAAGCGCCGGAGGTTATCTTTCTTATGAGAATATAGCGGATAAGGCAACCGTGGCAGGAGTGGAGATAGAAATACGTAAGAATCTGTTTGTCCGTCCGGTGAGTAATGCTGCGCACGGAATGAATAAACTCTCTTTGGGATTGAATGGCTCTTATATCTACACGAATGCAAAAATGCCTTTGGCAACGGTTACCACCGGTTCGCAACTGGAAGGAGCCGCACCGTGGATTGTCAATTTCGACCTCTCGCATAACTTCACGAAAGGAGAACGCAGTTTTGTCAATACATTGGTACTTAATTATGTGAGTGATAAGATATATACCATTGGCACGCAGGGGTATCAGGATATGATGGAGCAGGGAGTACTGACACTGGATTTTGTGTCCCAAGCCAAACTGAACAAGCATCTTTCCCTTAACCTGAAAGCCCGCAACCTGCTGAATCCCTCTTATAAGTTAAGCCGCAAAGCGAACGAAAACGGGGAAAAGGTGATATTGAATGATTATAAGAAAGGAATAAATATAAGCCTGGGAGTGTCGTGTACATTCTAAGCCGGGTGATGAAATAAGATTATTAACTAATAATGAAAGCAAAATGAAAAGATTGTTTGTGAACTTTATGACGTTTGCCGTTATGGCAACAGCACTTACATTGACTGCATGTAGCAGTGATAGTGATGGAGACGGTGATGGTAACGGAGATGGTGGAAACAACGGTGGGACCGGTAGCTCTATTGTTGTGGGCGAAAATATCCTGTCCGGCACGCTGACCGGAGAACAGACACTGGAAGCTAAGGAATATATTCTGAACGGAACGGTAGTCATTGAAAATGGAGGCCGTCTGAATATCCCTGCCGGAACAACGATTAAGGCTCGCGAAGGTTTCAGCAGTTATCTGCTGGTAGCACAGGGCGGTAAACTTTATGCTGACGGTACAGCTGATAAACCGATTGTTTTCACTGCCAATTCAACAACCCCTACATCCGGCTATTGGGGAGGAATCATTATCAATGGTAAAGCTCCGATTTCCGGTTCGAACGCCAATAAGAGTGATACAGGTCTGACGGAAATCGACAACAACTATAAATACGGTGGTAATGTCGATAATGACAATTCCGGTTCACTGACTTATGTGAAAATCTGCTATGCCGGTGCCCGCTCTACTGCCGATATCGAGCACAACGGATTGACACTGAACGGTGTTGGAAACGCTACCAAGATTGAGAATATCTACATTCTTGAGAGCGCGGATGATGCCGTCGAATTCTTTGGCGGTACGGTGAATGTAACCAACTTGTTGGCTGTGAACCCGGATGATGATATGTTCGACTTCACTCAAGGATATTCCGGTAAATTGAAAAACTGCTATGGCGTTTGGGAAAGCGGTTATACCAGTACGGAAGCAGATCCGCGCGGCATTGAAGCAGATGGTAACTTGGATGGCATTTATCCGGATCATTTACGTCAGTCAGACTTTGCGGTTGAAAATATGACAATCGTAAATAATGCTGCCAATACAACGGATAATGCAGACCGCATGCAAGACGTGATTAAAATCCGTCGTGGAGCAAAAGCTACGATCACCAATGCCCTTGTCAAAGGTTCCGGCGGTACAATCGATTTGATTGATATGAATGACAGTAAAGGGGCAGGAAGTGCAGCTTCCAGCATCAGCATCACCTATACATTGAACTTTAAGAATAAGCTGAACGGTACATTGAATACATTTACCGAGCCGACTACGAATACTGGTGCAGATGCATCCCTGTTCACTTGGAGCGGATATAATTTCTCTTCCTTATAAATAAGATATAGAGTAGCAAAGTGTATCTTTTTTAATAGGAGGTATGGGAGAATTTGTAACAAACAGATTCTCCCATATTCTATTTATTTGTTTTCGTAATCTTCTTTTAGCTTTTTTATTTGCTCCTTTATGGTATCAGTGATTACCTTTTTCGTATATTTGTCAACCTATTATTTTACAACGATACAAAATATGCAAACAGACAACGAGCGATACAAAAAAATGGCTTCTCTTGCACAAATCGGATGGTGGGAAGTAGATTTAACGGCAGGATGTTATTTATGTTCCGATTATCTTTCTGATCTTTTGGGATTGGACGGCGACACCATCTCTACTTCGGATTTTCTAAACCTGATACGTGAAGATTATCGCAAGCAGATTGCCCAGGAGTTCCGGGCAAATTCTTCTATCCATAAGGACTTTTATGAACAAACTTTCCCTATTCATTCAAAATATGGCGAGGTCTGGTTGCATACCCGTCTGGCTTTTCGTGAGAAGGGTACAGGTGTTGATGGAGGTGATAAGGCTTTCGGAATAATCCAGCGCGTTGAGGCTCCCAAGGAAGAAGATCAAAGGGATGCATTAAGGCGTGTGAATGATTTGCTTTGTCGTCAGAATTTTGTTTCGCAATCGTTGCTTCGTTTCCTACGTGATGAGGCAGTAGAATCTTGTATCGCAGATATTTTGAGAGATATTCTGAATCTTTATAATGGAAAAGGACGTGTTTATATTTTTGAATACGACGAAATTTATGCCCATCATAGTTGTATCTACGAAGTTGTTTCTGAAGGGGTATCGGCAGAGATAGACAATCTGCAGGACATGCCTGCCAGTGAGTCAAAATGGTGGAGTGAACAGATATTATCGGGCAAGCCGATTATTTTAAATACACTGGAGCAGTTATTAGAAGAGGCTCCTGATGAATATCAGATTCTTGTAGTTCAGGGAATCAAATCGTTAATGGTGACTCCTTTGATGACAGGCGACCGCGTTTGGGGATATATGGGGATTGATTTGGTTGAGACTTACCATGACTGGAGTAATGAAGATTTTCAATGGTTCTCCTCATTGGGAAATATTATAAATATCTGTATCGAGTTGCGTAAAACTAAGGACAAGGTAATCCGTGAACAGACTTTCCTAAATAATCTGTTTCATTTTATGCCGATGGGATATATACGTATGTCCATTATCCGTGACGAGAATAATAAACCTTGCGATTATCGGGTGACGGATGCGAATGAGGTCAGTTCAACCTTCTTCGGGCTTCCTTTGGAGTCGTATATTGGTTCTTTGGCATCTGAAAAGCATCCTGACTATCTCCAAAAACTTAATTTTCTGGAAGAAATACTGGATAGTAATTCTTATAGAGAGAAAGATGAATATTTCCCTCGAACGGAACGGTATACGCATTGGGTTATTTATTCTCCCGGAAAGGACGAAATAGTCGGTCTATTCCTCGATTCTACGGGATCGGTACAAGCTAACCGGGCATTGGATCGTAGTGAAAAACTCTTTAAGAATATCTTTGCTAATATTCCGGCAGGAGTAGAGATCTACGATAAGGACGGCTATTTGATAGATTTGAATAATAAGGATTTAGAAATATTCGGTGTAGTGAATAAATCGGATGTGATAGGGGTTAATTTCTTTGAGAATCCGAATGTGCCGCAGGGGATTCGTGATCGTGTGCGGAATGAAGATCTGGTGGATTTCAGACTTAATTATTCTTTTGAGCAAGCAGGAGGATATTATGAGACAAGCCGTTCTAATGTGATAGAACTATATTCGAAGGTTAGTAAACTATATGATAATGAGGGCAACTTCAGCGGATATATTTTAATAAGCATTGACAATACGGAGCGTATTGATGCAATGAACCGTATTCGTGATTTTGAGAATTTCTTCTTGATGATATCCGATTATGCAAAAGTAGGATATGCCAAATTGAATCTCTTGAACCGCAAAGGTTATGCTATAAAACAGTGGTATAAGAATTTAGGTGAGGAGGAAGATATTCCTTTGAGTGAGGTGGTAGCAGTTTATAGCCAAATGCATCCCGAAGACCGCAAGCGTTTCCTCGATTTTTATGATGGAGTCAGAGACGGAAAAAGGAGGCATTTCCAAGGGGAGATGCGTATTCGTCGTCCCGGAACGAAGAACGAATGGAATTGGGTCAGCAGTAATGTAATGGTCACCAATTATAAACCGGAAGAAAATGAAATAGAAATTATCGGTATTAATTATGACATTACAGAATTGAAGGAGACTGAAGCCGAATTGATTCAGGCACGTGATAAAGCAGAGATGATGGATCGTTTGAAAAGTGCTTTCCTTGCCAATATGAGTCATGAAATCCGTACGCCGCTGAATGCCATTGTCGGTTTCTCCGATTTGCTGGTAGAAACTGAAGAGCTGGCAGAACGTCAGGAGTATATTAAGATTGTACGTGAGAATAATGAACTTTTGTTGCAATTAATTTCAGATATACTCGATTTGTCAAAGATTGAAGCGGGTACATTTGAGTTTACTAACGGAGATGTAGATGTAAATCTGTTATGTGAGGATATTGTCCGCTCTATGGGGATGAAAGCGAAAGAAGAGGTGGAACTGGTGTTTGATGGTCATCTTCCGGTTTGTCATGTCATTAGTGACCGTAACCGTATACATCAGGTGATCTCTAACTTTGTTAACAATGCAATGAAGTTTACCTCTGAAGGTAGTATTCATGTGGGATATAAACTAAAAGATGGCGAATTGGAATTCTATGTTGAAGATACAGGCATCGGTATTGAAAAAGAGCAGTTGCCACATATCTTTGAGCGTTTTGTGAAGCTTAATTCTTTTGTACACGGTACAGGATTGGGACTTTCTATCTGTCAGAGCATCGTTGAACAATTAGGTGGGCGGATTGGCGTTGATTCTGAAAAAGGAAAAGGATCAAGGTTTTGGTTTACTATTCCCGGAGTGATCGTGACGGAAGAGATGAACTGTGCCCGGTAGAGTGGTAATAAGGCAGGTGAATATCTTCCTTCCTCATTAATAAAAGCGGCTTTTATATAGAAGAAATGGTCTTGGTTTTGATGTCGATTGATACTGACATGAAACCAAGACCGTTTCTTTGGTGAAAAGGTGTAGTCCGTTTAAATTCCGAACGACAGTTTATCGATGGATTGATATACGATACTTGCAATACCCAGTCCGATGATACCCAATGTGCAAAGTGCCAGTCCCCATTTTGTACAACGGTCGCTGCGGAAAGTAGGAATCGGGTTGTCGGAAGGAGTGATATACATTGCTTTTACAATCAATAGATAGTAATACAACGAAATCACTGTATTTACCAATGCGATGAATACCAGCAAGTGGAAACCTGCATCGAAAGCAGCCATGAAGATAAAGAACTTAGAGAAGAATCCGGCAAACGGAGGGATGCCTGCCAATGAGAACAGAGACAGAGTCATCAAAAGAGCGATTTTGGGATTCGTTTTATAAAGTCCTGCGTAATCTTCGAGCGTGAATTTCTGACTGCGTAATGCCACGATAGTGATAACGGCAAATACTCCGAGGTTGGCGGCAGCATACACTAATACATAATATACCAATGCTGTCATGCCTTGTGCTGTGCCTCCGATAACGCCTAACATAATATATCCCGCTTGCGAAATACTGGAGAACGCCATCAAACGTTTCAGGTTTTGCTGACGGACAGCAAATATATTTGCAATAGTGATAGAAGCGATGGTTACCCAATAAAGTACTTCCTGCCAGTCATTAATCATTGGAGCGAATACTTTGATAAGGACAGCCAATAAAACAAATGCTGCCGATCCTTTTGATATAACACTCAAATAAGCGGTAACTGTACTCGGAGCACCTTCGTAAACGTCTGCTGTCCATAAGTGGAACGGAACCAGTGACAACTTGAATGCCATTCCTGTGAAGAAGAATATAAATGCCATGATCTGTAACGGATTTCCGTCGATATGGGCAGGGAGGTCATCGAAATAAAGAGTCCCGGCAGAACCATAGATCATGGACAGACCAAACAACAGCAATGCACTGGAGAAAAGAGCTGTCAGAATGTATTTGGCACCTGCTTCGGCAGAGTTGTGACGGTATTTATCGAAGGCAATCAATGCTGCCATCGGAATAGAAGCTGTTTCAAGACCGATGAAGAACATCAGGAAATGTCCGGCGGAAATCATGAGATACATACCAAACAAGGTAGAGAGTGTAAGCACATAGAATTCTCCTTGTTTGAATGAAGTGTCTTCTCTTTTCATCCACTCGTGTGCCATCAGGAAAACAATCAGTGTACCGACATTCAGGATCGATTTAACAACTGTGTGCATCGGTACATAGTGATACATACCACCGAATGCATCGGTAGCAGTTCCCGGAATCAAGTTGATAGCCGTATGGATAGCCATCAGAATAACGGGCAACATAGTGTTCAGGCGTGCTTTCCCACTATTTTTGTGTGCATCCGGACTCATGAAGAGGTCAGCTAGAAATAGCAGCAGTAAGACAGCTATGAGCGACAGCTCTTCTCGCATATTTAGAAATTGTGAATAATCCATCTTGTTTATTTATGAATTAAGAATTATGATTTATGAGTTAGGGGATTAGTTGTGAGACAACCGGTAATACGCTTTCACCAATCATGTGGCTAACCCAGAAAGGAGCCATACCTAGTCCGGCAACGCAAACGATGAGGCAGATAACGGCTACACGTTCGTCCCAAGTTGCGTCGGTCAGTTCGAGGTGATGTTTGTTGGTGCAGGTTCCGTATAGAATCTTACCTACCAGGCGCAGGATGTAGACTGCGGTAATCACAATCGAAGAGCAGGCGATGATGGTCAGTGTGCGGTGAAATACGTCGTTGTTCTGGAAAGAGCCGACGAAGATGGTCATTTCAGCAATGAAACCGCTTAATCCCGGCAGACCGAGGTTGGCAAGACCGGCAATCACATAACATACACTAAGGAACGGCATAATTTTCATTAAACCGGCAAGTTCGCGAACGTCACGTGTGTGTGTACGTCCATATATCATACCGATCAGAGCAAAGAACAAGGCTGTCATTAATCCGTGTGAAAGCATTTGAAGGATTGCTCCTGTTGCTGCTGTCTGGTTTAGCATCAGAATGGCGAAAAGAACCAGTCCGCAGTGAGATACGGATGAATAAGCATTGATATATTTCAAGTCGGTCTGTACGCAAGCGGAGAAGGCTCCGTAGACTACAGAGATACCTGTCAGTATCAGGAATATCCAGGAAAGTTCGTTGGCTGCTTCCGGCATCAGATACATGGCGATACGGAAACATCCGTAACCTCCCAGTTTCATCAATACTCCGGCATGAAGCATGGATACGGCAGTCGGGGCAGAAGCGTGACCGTCAGGACTCCATGTGTGGAACGGGAAAAGGGCGCCCAATACACCGAAGCCGAGGAAAGTCAGCGGGAACCAGATGCATTGCTGTGCAAAAGGTATGTTGTGCAACTGTGCAATTTCGAGAAGGTTCATGGTGGTTGCTCCCGAGCCGAAATAGATTCCGAGAATACCGATCAATAGGAAAGCGGAACCGCCCATCAACATAAGGGTCAGTTTCATGGCTGCATATTCTTTACGTCCTGATCCCCATACACCAATCAGCAGGTACATCGGTATCAACGCAATTTCATAGAACATGAACATGGTGAACAAATCGACGGATATAAAGAATCCGAATACTCCCATAGACAACAGGGTGAACCAGAGGAAATATTCTTTCGTCAGCGGTTGCAGGCGCCAGGAAGCGAATGTACCGGTGAATACGATGACAGCAGACAATAACAACATGGCTACCGAAATTCCGTCAACACCTACTGAATAAGATATGTGAAGCGGGGCATACCAAAGCGTATCTGCACGGAAAAGCATTTCTGCCGTATTTCCGGCGCTACGCTCTCCCAGATACAGGAATGTAAGTACGACGGAGGCAATCAGAAGTGCCGATGCGCCAGTAACCATAACCCCCCGGATGGCTTTGATTCCTCGTGCTGCCCAAAGTCCGGCCAGCATCAATAAGGGGATAAGTACGAATATGGATAAGAAATTCATCTTTATGATTTACTATTTAAAGATTTACTATTTACTATTTAGAGAATCAGCAGTAGGATAAGTGCCAATGCACCGCAAAGGAACACATACGCATATTGTTGTACCTGACCGCTCTGCAAACCACGAATCTCGTCGCTTGTTGTATTGGTGGCCCATGCCAGGAAGTCAAAGAATCCATCCACTACATGACGGTCGAACCATGCGATAGGAGTAGAGATGCAGCGGAAGATAATCTTATGCGTAATAAACTGGTAGATATCATCAATATAGAAGCGATTATAGGCTGCCTTGTGCAGACCTTTGAATCGTTTTGCCAACGAATCAGCAACAGGCTGTTTGGCATTCTTGTACATCCATGTAGCGATTGCAATCGAAATAATCGCAATAACAACGCTCGTAATAGCTACTGACGGATCGAGATGGATAGAATAAGATTCACCATTCGAACTGATGAAGTGTCCGAAAGGAATAAATCCTGCTCCACAAGTTACAACTGCCAGGAACATCAGCGGGAAAGTCATAGCCAACGGACTCTCATGTGGGCGGCAAGGTGCCGCTTCCAAGTTTCCGTGCGGCGTGTTATGTTCCGAATGGGAACCTGCCCGGGGCGGCTCGCTCCCCCAAAAAATACCGTAGTAAAGGCGGAACATATAGAAAGCTGTCATTGCAGCGATGACTGTCATCACCCATCCCATTACAGGGCTGTATTGGAAACAAGCAGCCAGAATTTCATCCTTCGAGAAGAAGCCCGAGAACGGAGGAATACCGGCAATAGCCAGACAAGCAATCAGGAATGTCCAGTGAGTGATCGGCATATATTTGCGTAAACCTCCCATAGCGGACATTTCATTAGAATGTACGGCATGGATAATGCTACCTGCACCGAGGAAGAGTAATGCCTTAAACATGGCATGTGTGAAAAGGTGGAACATGGAAGCCATGTAGCCCAAACCTCCTTCGTGCGGATTCATGGAAGTACAAACACCCAGAGCTACCATCATGAAGCCAATCTGTGAAATGGTAGAGAAAGCCAGTACACGTTTGATGTCTGATTGTACGCAAGCCACACTTGCCGCGTAGAATGCTGTAAATGCACCTACCCAAGCAACCATGTGCAGCGTATTCGGTGCGTATGTAATGAAAAGTGGGAACATACGTGCCACCAGATATACACCGGCAACTACCATGGTAGCCGCATGAATCAATGCGCTGACCGGAGTAGGACCTTCCATTGCATCCGGCAACCAGATATGCAACGGGAACATGGCACTTTTACCGGCACCACCGACAAACATCAGTCCGAGAGCCAACGGAAGCATAGAAGCTCCACCGCTTATCAAGGATACTGTATCCGGAGTGAAGCCGAATGTACCACCGTAATATCCGTAAATCAGGATACCGATCAGGAAGCCCAAGTCAGCAAAGCGAGTAACAATAAACGCTTTCTTGGAAGCAGCAATGGCAGCCGGTTTTGTATAATAAAAACCGATTAGCAGGTAAGAACTTACCCCCACCAGCTCCCAAAAAAGGTACATCTGGAAGATGTTGGTTGCAACGACCAATCCCAGCATAGACATGGTAAACAGGGATAGGAAAGCGTAATAGCGTTGAAAACCGACTTCTCCTTTCATGTAACCGAAAGAGTAGATATGTACCATCAGTGACACTGTAGAGATGACGATCAACATCATTACCGATATAGGATCGAGCAAGATGCCCAAATCGAAGTGTAAAGTCTCTGTAAAAGGAAGCCACGTGAAGTTGTAAGGCATCAGTGTGGCGAATGTTCCGTCTTCCAGTCGTGGAGCGGAGAAATATTGGATAGCTGTAACGTAGGATAGTACTGCTACTGCTCCCAGTATCAGCGTACCGATTGTACCCGCTGTCCGGTGGGACATCCATTTACCTCCGATTCCCAATATGAGAAAGGAGAAGAAAGGAAGAAGGAGTATTAGAATTGTTAGTTCCATACAGTTTTATTTAATTACTTGAGTTATTATTATTAATTTTTGGTCTTATAGCTGATAATCACTATACTCGGACCTTCTGTTTGGTTTCCCGGTGTGAAACTAGTTGTTCCTCGGTGAGAAACACTTTGTTTCTCGGTGTGAAACGAAGTGTTTCAAGGGATGAAACACCTTGTTCCTGGGAATGAAACAAATCACCACTTCAACTCGTCCAGGTTGCGCACCTGAATGCTTCGAAGATTACGATAAATGTTAATCATGATGGCGATAGCTATTGCAGTTTCCGCAGCCGAGATGGCGATGGAAAAGAGTGCAAAGAAATAACCCTCCATTCCCCCCGGAAAAAGGAAACGATTGAATACGGCGAAGTTGATGTCCGTAGCATTCAGCATTAACTCTACAGAAATCAGGATAGCCAGTGTATTTCGGCGGGTAAAGAATCCATAGATTCCTGCAAACATCATGATGGTAGAAACTACCAGGTAATATTCCATGTGTATCATATTCGAACTCTATTTTGATAGTTAATACTTAAAATTCCTATCTCTTACGTGCAATCATGATGCCACCGATGATACACGCCAGCAATAATATGCTGACAGCTTCGAAAGGCAATACATAACCGTATTTGTCACTACTTAATAAAGCGTTCCCGATAGCATGAATGCTAATTTCTTGCGGGGCCAAATTAGCTGTCTGCATGAAATCGTGCTTCAGTGTGATAAACAGGATAATGGCCAAACCGGCAATCATAGTGAAGAGTCCGGCTAAGACTTTACTTCGTTTTGCTTTCTCGGCCCGGTCGCCTTCTCCACTGGTCAATAGGATGGAGAATACATAAAGAACGACGATACCACCGGCATAAACCATAATCTGAACGGAACCCAGAAAGGTGTAACCCAGCAAAAAATAGATGCCGGCCGTGCCGAAGAGCACGAAGAGCAGGTAGGTGGCCGAGCGTACGATACGTTGGGTAGTCACCGTCATGATGGACATAGCAATAATAAATGCTGCCAAAAAGTAGAATACTACTGTTTCAAGTGTTGATCCCATATCTAAACTTCTTTTTTCTTTTCTATTACTTTACTACCGTCGTGGTTCAACTTCAGGACAAGTTTCGTCCGGTCGAAGACTGCATGTTCGAAGTTCTGGTCGAACGTGATGGCATCGTGCGGACAAGCATTGACACAGAGCTGGCAGAACATACAGGCACCCAAATCATATTCATAGGTTGCCAGAATTTTCTTCTTCTTTCCATCTTCTGTTTCGACGGTTTCGCTGGTCACTTTGATTGTATCGTTCGGACAGGCCATTTGACACAATCCGCAAGCTACACAGCGATGTTCATTATTCTCATTGTGGGGCATATTCAGCGTACCACGAAAACGGTCGAACATTTTCAGCTCTTTCCGGTTTTCGGGATATTGCTCGGTCACTTTCTTACGGAAGTATACCTTGATGCTGGTTTTCATACCCGTTGCCAGTGTACTGATGCCATGCACCAGACCACCTAAGTACGTATATTTTTTATCTTTATATTCCATAATTTTCATTTATCAAAAGTGGAAGCCGAAAGCTACGCAGCATGCCATTAATAATAGATTTACCATAGAAATTGGAACCAGGTATTTCCATTCCAGATTCAAGATCTGGTCGATACGCAAGCGTGGGAAAGTCCATTTGATCCACATCAGAAGGAATACCACAAAGAATGCTTTGGCGAAGAACCAGATAAAGCCCGGAATATAATCCATTACAGTGTTAAATCCATCCAAACCAACAATGTGCAGCGGCATCCATCCTCCCAGGAAGATGGTGGCGGCAACACTGGCTACGATAAACAGATTCAAGTATTCTGCCAGATAGAAGAAACCGAAACCCATACCGGAGTATTCAGTATGATATCCGGCTGTCAGCTCACTTTCCGCTTCGGGAAGGTCGAACGGGCCACGGTTACATTCTGCATTTCCGGCAATCAGATAGATGATGAAAGCAATGACCGCAGGAATATGTCCCTTGAAGATGAACCAACCATCAGCTTGTCCTTCTACGATTTCAGAAAATTGCATGGTTCCCGTCAGCACTACCATTGTCATGATACTCATACCAACCGAAAGTTCATAACTGATAATCTGTGCACCGCTTCGCATGGCACCGATCAAAGAGAATTTGTTGTTACTACCCCAACCGGCCAGCAAGATACCGACAACTCCAATGCTGGAAGCTGCCAACAGGAAGAACACGCCCACATTAAAGTCCAGAATCGCCGCACCTTTATTAAAAGGAATACAAGCGAAAGTCAGGAATGAAGCGATAATCACCATGAATGGAGCAAGATTGTAAAGGAAATGGTCGGCACCCTTCGGCATGAAGATTTCTTTGGTCAGCATTTTGAGCACGTCGCAGACCACTTGGATAGAACCCCATTTACCAACACGGTTCGGTCCAAGACGACACTGGAAGAAACCGCAGACCTTACGCTCCATGTAGATCAATATGATAGCCAGGATGGCATACAGTGCTACGAGGCACACGCCGACAGCTACACATTCTATAAAGATGGCTAATCCCTCCGGCATAATGGAGAGCAGTAGCTCATGTATCCAGTTTGTTACTATACTAAAGTCGAACATATATTTTTAATAATTAAGTATTATCTGTCAATATCCGGAACGACATAATCTATTGTTCCGCCAATAGCAATTAAGTCTGCAATCTTTGTTCCCCGGCAAATGGTGTCAATTGCAGCAACAAGCGGCAATCCCGTAGCACGGTAGTGCAGGCGGTAAGGCGTTTTGTCACCCTGACTTTCCAGGAAGACACCAAATTCACCACGACTTCCTTCTACTGCTGCATAGTAACTGCCTTCCGGAACACGGATGATAGGTTTCATCTTCTCCTGATAAGGTCCCTCGGGAATATTGTCTATTAATTGCTCAATGATGTTCAGACTTTCCATGATCTCATCCATACGCACCAGGTAACGGGCAAAGCAGTCACCTTCCGTATAAACGATTTCTTTGAAATCGACTTTGTCATATACACCGTATGGCATTCGTTTACGTACGTCACACGCCCATCCTGATGCACGGCCTGTACCTCCGGTACAACCGAAAGAGATGGCATCTTCACGGCTTAACACACCGACGCCTTTCATACGGCTCTGTGCGATGATGTTACCCGTGAATATATCGTGATATTCGTGGATAATTCCTCTCATATATGGAATGAACTCTTTTACTCGTTTGACGAAGTTAGGATGAAGATCAGCCTGTACACCGCCAATCGTATTGTAGTTCATAATCAGACGTCCGCCGCAAGTTTCTTCAAAGATATCGAGAATTTTCTCGCGGTCACGGAATCCATAAAAGAATGCTGTCAACGCTCCTAAGTCCATAGCAAGACAAGAGTAGAACAGCAAGTGAGAATCGATACGTTGCAACTCGTCCATTATGGTACGGATGTACTGTACGCGTTCACTGACCTCAATGCCCATGGCTTTTTCAATGCACATACACAATGCATGGCGGTTCTGATGCGCGCCCAAATAGTCCAGACGGTCTG
Organism: Bacteroides sp. 2_2_4; assembly: GCF_000157055.1. Classification (NCBI taxonomy): domain Bacteria; kingdom Pseudomonadati; phylum Bacteroidota; class Bacteroidia; order Bacteroidales; family Bacteroidaceae; genus Bacteroides; species Bacteroides sp. 2_2_4. Next base: position 419,729 of record NZ_EQ973362.1, read on the forward strand.
TCAAAGCCAATGTTTGAGGGTAAGTGAGGCTTTCATTCATTTTCTCGATGCCTCGGTGGATATACCCGCAGTTCGCATCAATCTTACGAATAATTTCACCTTCCAGAGAAACACGGAAGCGCATTACACCATGGGTAGCAGGGTGTTGCGGACCGATGTTGACTACATATTCTTCTTCGCCGAACAGTTTCGTCTCTTTGTTCTTGATGGTTCCGTCCGGGTTCAGTTCTATTTCTTGAGTCGTATCAAACGTCTTTTCATTGGTCATGCACAGTGGGTTATCCTTTTCCGGATCGTTATCTTTACGCATCGGATAACCGATCCAATCGTTGCGCAGGTAGAGCCGGCGCATATCAGGATGACCGACAAAGGTGATGCCATAAAAATCAAAAACTTCACGTTCGTAGAAGTCGGCTATCTTCCAGATGTCGCTGACAGACGGAATTTCCGGTAGCTCGCGGTTGGTTGTCGCTGTTTTTAGTGCTATCCGTTCGCCTGTAATGGTAGATTCCAGATGGTAGACTACGCCTAAGCCGCGGAGTTTTTCCGGAGCGTCTTTCTCATCGGCTACTCCCCAGTCCATACCGGTGAGGCTTTCGAGAAAGTCCATCTGTTTTTCATTTCGCAAGCGCAGCATCTCGTCGTGTAACGCTGCAGGAGCTATAAATTGTATTTCTTGCATAAATCAAATTAAATTAAGAATGAAAAATTAAGAATGAAAAATCTGCCGGGATGTTGCATGCGAATTCTTCATTCATCATTCATCATTCTTCATTTCTTAAATAATCCGGTTTCTTCTCTTTTCTGTTTACTCCACCAAAGAACTTTTCTATTTTCACTTTGCGTTGCAATTGCATCATGCCATAATAGAATGCTTCAGGACGTGGCGGGCATCCGGGAATATATACATCTACCGGAAGAATCTTGTCCACCCCGTTTACTACGTGATAGGACTTCTTGAAAGGACCTCCGCTGACAGCGCATCCGCCTACGGCAACCACATACTTCGGATCGGGCATCTGGTCGTAAAGTCGTTTCAGTACCGGAGCCATTTTATTGGTGATTGTTCCGCATACCATAATCATATCAGCCTGACGCGGGCTGGCACGTGCTACCTCAAACCCAAAGCGGGCCATGTCATAACGCGCGGCACCCAGTGCCATAAATTCGATACCACAACAACTGGTTGCAAAGGTAAGCGGCCACAGTGAATTGCTGCGCCCCCAGTTGATAAAGTCGTCAAGTACTCCGAGGGCAACATTGGCTCCTCCAGCATTAAGTTCTTTGACCAACTTTTCCAATGATTCATTGTCGATAAACTCATCATACGGAATAGATTTTATTTTTGGCTTTTTGGTTATTTCCATTCCAAAGCTCCTTTCCTCCAGGCATAAGCAAGACCTAGAACTAAAATGATAAAGAAGAAGAGAACACTAATAAGTCCCTGTGGTCCCATGTCACGCATAACTACCGCCCACGGAAACAGAAAAGCTGTTTCGACATCGAACATAAGGAATAAGATGGCAAACAAGTAGTAGCCTACACGGAACTGCATCCATGATTTACCACGTGTCGGTATACCACATTCATAAGCCTCAAACTTTTGCAGGTTGTATGAACGGGGAGAGATAGCACGCGAGAGGGCTATTACTACACCGACAAAAGCAAGCGCTGTCAGTAAAACAACAACTAAAAATGTAAAATTCATAATTCAATAGCTGTTTAGATTGAATATTATATAGAAATAAGCAATTAGTCTATTCGCCCTATGGAGAATAAAACCAACTGTAATAAATGACGAGCAAAAGAGTCTACTGTACTGTAGGCTAAATGACAATCTTTCTCAACCCATATATATAATAGGAGATAGGATCGTAATAGTATGTAGGAGAATGGGATGAGACAGGGTAAGGTGGACTTTGATGTTTGTAATGGTCACAGAAATAAGCGATTAACAAAAACATGCTTTTATCTGTCGGAACATGTGCGACGTCTGTATGACTCATATCACAGGTTTGAGTCGTATAAAGATTATAAAGACGTTCCAAAGCATCCTGAATCGGACGATCTTGTGATACATAGCATTTCTCCTGCCGATAAGTCGGGGAGGAAACTTTGCACATATCTTCCATTGCTCCGTTAGTTGCGCAATGGATGAGCAAAGCCAACACTAAAAGTAGTCCGAATTTTAAGCTTTGTTTCATCTTTCTCCTTTAACGGCTGCAAATATAGAACTAATATTTATACTTTTTGCAAAGTCCGTATGGCAAAAAAGCTTTTTTTAACTCCATATCTTTTAGATTCATTTTTTAGTCAGCATGGTTTCACAAATATCATTTAGAATGGGGTAATTTCTCCATCTTCATTTGTTAAAAGATGCAATAAAAAGAATGATTTACGCTCTTTTTTGCGAATTACACAAAGAAAATACATTTTTTTGCAGATTAAGAAAGAATACATGATTATGAAACGCACACTTTGGTTTATATTTTTCCTTCTAAACTCCTTGTTTTACCTCTATGCAGATAGTGAGAATGATTCTTTGTTGAAGGTGTTAGACAAAGTGATTTCTGAACGTTTGATATATACCCAGAAAAAAGAAGCTACCATAAAAGAATTAAAGAAAAAGAAGGTTGGCCTTAATTCGTTGGAGGATATATATAATTTAAATAAAGAGATTATCCATCAATATGAGACTTTTGTCTGTGACTCGGCAGAACAATACATTCATGAAAATATTGATATAGCAAAAACGATCGGTAATAAAGAATATCTTTTGGAAGAGCAGCTCCGGTTGGCTTTTGTCTATTCCTTATCCGGTTTGTTTATTCAAGCAAATGATATTTTTAAGTCGATAAAATGTGCGGATTTACCCGATCATTTGAAAGCTTTGTATTGCTGGAATCGTATACGTTATTATGAAAATCTCATTAAATACACGGACGATGTACGGTTTTCAAACGAGTATATATCGGAAAAAGAGGCTTATCGGGATACTGTGATGAGCATCTTATTTGACCAGTCGGATGAATATAGAAAAGAAAAAGCTGTGAAGCTTCAAGATAAGGGAAGTACCAAAGAGGCTCTTCTGATTTTGACAGAGATATATGATAAACAAGAGCCGGCATCTCATGGATATGCTATGATGGCTATGGGGCTTGCCAGGGCTTATCGGTTGATTGGGAATTATGCACTGGAAGAAAAGTTTCTAATGCTGGCTGCTATGACAGATACAAAACTGGCTGTCAAAGAGAATGAGGCATTATTGACATTGGCAGTTAATTTATATCATAAAGGAGATATAGATAGGGCTTATAACTATATTAAAGTAGCGTTGGATGATGCCATCTTTTATAATTCTCGTTTTAAGAATACAGTAATTGCCCGCATCCATCCGATTATTGAAAATACATACTTGATCCGGTTGGAAAAACAAAAGCAGAACCTCCGTTTCTATATATTTCTGACTAGCTTGTTTGTGGTAGCTCTTGCTATCACCCTGTATTTTACATATAAACAAACAAAAATTGTATCCCGGGCTAAACGGCATCTTAAAGCTATGAATGAGGAACTGGTCGGGCTGAATAAGAATCTCGACGAAGCTAATCTGATCAAGGAAAAATATGTGGGGTATTTTATGAATCAATGTGCCGTTTATATTAATAAACTCGATGAGTACAGGAAGAATGTGAACAGGAAAATCAAGACCGGACAGATTGATGATTTATATAAGTCATCCTCCCGACCTTTTGAAAAGGAACTTGAAGAACTTTATCATAACTTTGATAAAGCGTTCCTTAATTTGTATCCTAACTTTGTGGAAAAGTTCAATTCTTTGTTGAAACCGGAGGAGCGTTATAAACTGGAAAAGGACCAACTGAATACAGAATTACGCATATTTGCATTGATACGGTTAGGAATTACCGATGTTGGACAGATTGCTGTATTTTTGCATTATTCTGTGCAGACAATCTATAATTATAAGAGTAAAGTGAAGAGAATGTCGACTCTTGATAGTAATATCTTTGAGGAGGAGGTAAAAAAGCTTGGTTCTTTGTCTCAAAAATGATTCTATCCGGTTTACCAAAACTAAAAAATGAAATCTTTTTAAAGTGTTGATTATTAGATTTATATACACATATTAATCTCTAAAACGTTTACTTTCCCGCCTACTTCCATTAAGAAGTAGGCTTTTTTCATCTCTATATTTGCATCACAAGATTTTTGATAACTGAATACTAATCTAAAGAAACACACAACTATGAGTTTTTCAGAATTGTATCTTATTTATTATCCCAAACTAGTTCGGTTTGCAAAAGAATTTGTGATGTCGGAAGAGGAGGCTGAGAACATAACACAAGATGTGTTTACAGACTTATGGGAAAAGAGAGAGTCAATGAATCATATTGAGAATATGAATGCTTATCTTTTCAGGCTTGTAAGAAACAAATGTTTGGATTATTTAAAGCATAAAGTATTCGAGCAAAAGTATGTCGAGAATGTGAAGGCTTCTTTTGAGATTGAGTTGAATCTGAAATTGCAATCTTTGGATCGTTTTGATGTATATGATATATCAGAAAGAAATCAGATGGAGAACCTGATACGGGATGCTATCAATAGTTTGCCTAAAAGATGTCGTGACATATTTTTGTTAAGTCGCATGGAAGGATTGAAGTATAGGGAAATATCCGAACGTTTGGGCATTTCGGTAAATACAGTGGAATGTCAGATGGGAATAGCACTAAAAAAGTTGAGAGCAAAACTCAATGTGACATTGGCTGCATAACTTTTTAATGAATTTATCGGTATTTTTTAGGGGTATTTATTGAGATAATCGTTCTTTGATAAAAAAGGACTGTGTATATGGAGAATTGTCTGAATAAATATTTTGCGGATGAATTTACTTCTGATGAAAAAACAGAGTTTCTCATAGAAGTGGAAAACAACGAAAGGCTGAAGGAAGAATTTATAGAAAATCAGAATTTGCTGGCACTCGTTGATTGGATATCTCCGGAATATGAAAATAATAAAGAAGTTGTCCAACATAAATTATATGAATTTATGCGTAGAATGGAGCAACACAAAGATAAATAGCTTTAGGATACTATGAGTAAAATTTATATCATATTACTGACTGTTTTCTTTTATGCAAATGTTTATTCTCAACAAGCTTATTTTGTTGATGGGTATCATGGCGGGATATATGGACATTATCCGGTAAAGTGGAAAACTCAATTTATTGTGGATCAGCTGGCTATGCATCCGGACTGGCGGATTTGTATGGAGATAGAGCCTGAAACATGGGATACAGTCAGAGTACAGACTCCGGAGGCTTATTTGCGTTTTAAAGAGATGGCTACTAGTAATCAGGTAGAGTTTACGAATCCTACTTATGCACAGCCTTATTGCTATAATATCTCGGGAGAGAGTATAATAAGACAGTTTCAATATGGTATTGCTAAAATAAACAAACATTTTCCGGGGGTGGATTTTGTAACCTATTCGGTAGAAGAACCTTGCTTCACAAGTTGCTTGCCACAAATCCTTAAACAATTCGGCTTTAAATATGCTGTATTAAAATGTCCCAATACCTGTTGGGGAGGGTATACTGCTGCTTATGGCGGAGAATTGGTTAATTGGGTAGGACCGGACGGGACTGCAATATTGACTGTTCCCAGGTATGCTTGTGAAAAACTGGAGCCGGGATCAACCTGGCAGACAACTGCGTGGGGAAATTCGGATGCTTATTTAAAAGATTGCCGTAACGCAGGTATCAAGCATCCTGTTGGTATGTGTTTTCAGGATGCGGGATGGAAAAACGGTCCATGGCTGGGAAGTGGAAAGAACACAAAAAATAACTCTATATATATGACATGGAGAGATTATATTGAAAATGTCTCCATCGGAAAAACGGATGATAATTGGTCTTTTTCACAGGAAGATATACATGTGAATCTTATGTGGGGAAGTCAGGTTTTGCAAAAAATAGCGCAAGAAGTACGCGTTTCAGAAAATAGAATTGTCATGGCAGAGAAAATGTCTGTAATGGCTTATCTGGAAAATAAATATATTTGTCGACAGGCAGATATGGATGAGGCTTGGCGTACACTGATGTTGGCACAACATCATGATTCGTGGATTGTGCCTTATAATGGACTGAATAGGAAAGGAACATGGGCTGATCAGATTAAGCGATGGACAGACAGTACCAATCATCTTGCAGATGGAATTATTGAGGCATCTATGCAGAGCTTTAATGAAAAGTTTATTCCGCAAAATAATGCTCAACAGCAATATATACGTGTTTTTAATACATTAGGAATGAGAAGAAAGGAAGTCGTAAGTGTTCTTCTGCCTACGGAATCTGAAAATGCGGATTTAAGTGTCTATGACTGGAAAGGTAAAGATATAGGTTATTTGGTAGAAAATGAAGGTAAAGAGATAAGATTATTTTTTGAGGCAGAGATTCCTCCCTTTGGTTATTCCACGTATTGTATAAAAAAGAAAGAAGCCGGTAAGAAAGAGGCTTCGGAGAGTAGATTCGTTTTGGAAGGTAATAAGGTGAATAAACAGGAATACGTGGTTGAAAATGATATGTATAAAATTGTTTTTGACTTATCAAAGGGAGGAACCATAAAAAGCCTGATAGCTAAAAAAGAAGGGAATAAGGATTTTGCAGGTAAAACGGAGAAATATGCTTTAGGGGAGTTACGAGGCTTTTTTTATGAAGAAGGCAAATTTCGTTCTTCTATAGAGACTCCGGCCAAGCTGACAGTAGTAAGGGATAATGTATATGAGCAAAAAATTAAGATAGAGGGTGAGATTGCTTCCCATCCGTTTACACAGGTAATCACTCTCACTAAAGGTACGAGACGAATCGATTTTGATTTGACGGTTGACTGGAAAAATAATGTAGGTATTGGTGAATATAAAGAGGAACGTTGGCGTGATAATCGTCGAGCTTATTGTGACGATCGGTTTAAACTAAGTGTATTATTCCCGACTGATTTACATGCTCCCCGTATCTATAAAAATGCACCGTTTGACGTATGCGAAAGCAAACTGACTGATACTTTCTTTGGTTCTTGGGATCAAATCAAACATAATATTATACTTCATTGGGTTGACTTGGCTGAACAGGAAGGCGACTATGCTTTGGCTTTATTATCAGACCATACTACTTCTTATTCTTATGGAGAGGACTATCCGCTAGGACTGACTGCTCAATATTCGGGTGGAGGACTTTGGGGACCTGATTATAAAATAACACACCCTTTGAGGATGAAGTATGCAATTATACCTCATCGTGGCAAATGGGACAAAGCATCAATCGCAGATGATAGCGATTGTTGGAATGAACCATTGCTGTATTCTTGCTATCCAATGGCAAAACCGGAATCGAAATCATTTATTGATTTACAGAATACTGGTTATCAAGTGAGTGCTCTTCAAATGAAAGATGGAAAGGTACTATTGCGCCTGTTCAATTCTGAAGGAGACGAAAGATTACAAAAGGTTACCATTGACATGCCATTATCCGGAGTGGAGGAAGTTGATTTGAATGGACAATGTATCGAAAGAAAGAAGATAAAAACACGTGCAGGTAAATCGGAAATGACGATTTCAATGCCTCGTTTTGGTATTAAGACTTTCGTTCTTAGTTTGACTTAAAATAATTAGATTATTGTTATGTATAAAGCGACTGCTAATCTTTTAATTGTTTGCTTTTTGTGTTGGATGACGGGTTGCTCATCAACCCATACCGCATCGGAAGATTTGGTTCCGACTGATTATGTAAACCCGTTTATTGGTGCCAGTACTAGTGTAGGGGCTGCCGGTGTTTATCACGGATTAGGTAAAACTTTTCCCGGAGCTACGACTCCGTATGGTATGGTACAGGTTAGTCCTAATACAATAACGGGAGGTGATAACGGTTCCGGATACAGTGATGAACATAAGACAATCGAAGGATTTGCTTTTACCCAGATGAGTGGTGTGGGATGGTTTGGTGATTTGGGCAATTTTCTTGTGATGCCTACAACTGGTGAATTATATAAAGTGGCAGGTAAAGAGAATAATGATAGTATAAAAGGATATCGTTCGGCTTATAACAAAGCCACTGAAACGGCTAAGGCCGGATATTATTCGGTAGAATTGACTGATTATCATATCAAAGTAGAAAGTAGTGCGACACCGCACTGTGGAATTTTACATTTTACTTATCCTTCTAGTGACCAATCGCGTATTCAGATTGATTTAGCTCGTAGAGTAGGGGGAACATCTACTTCGCAGTATATTAAAGTTGTAGATGATTACACCATTCAAGGATGGATGAAGTGCACACCTGATGGTGGTGGATGGGGTAATGGTGAAGGAAAAGCCGATTATACCGTTTATTATTATGCACAATTTAGTAAACCTTTGACTAATTATGGCTTTTGGAGTGCAGATATTCCCGAACATTGGGTTCGGAAACGTGATGAAGTAGTGAGTATTCCTTATTTGACTCGTGTATCACAAGCTCCGGTTATAAAAGACAAGAAAGAACTGACGGGTAAACATCTGGGCTTTTTTACTGAATTTCCAACGAAGGAGGGAGAGACTGTAGAGATGAAAGTTGGTATCTCTTTTGTTGATATGGAGGGTGCTGCAAATAACTTTGAACAAGAAATAGCCTCTAAAAATTTTGGACAAGTAAAGCAGGAAGCTACTGAATTGTGGAATAAAGAACTTAATCGTGTCCGGATATCCGGTGGTACGGATGATGAAAAAACGATATTCTATACTGCCATGTATCATACGATGATTGATCCTCGTATCTATACAGATGTAGACGGACGTTATGTAGGCGGTGATTATAAAATACATACGGCTGACAGCACTTTTACAAAACGTACTATATTCAGTGGATGGGATGTATTTCGTAGTCAGTTTCCTTTGCAGACTATAATTAATCCGCGTTTAGTAAGTGATGAACTGAACTCATTGATTACTATGGCAGATCAGAGTGGGCGCGAATACTATGAACGTTGGGAATTGCTGAATTCCTATTCCGGCTGTATGTTGGGAAATCCTGCTTTGTCTGTTTTGGCGGATGCTTATATCAAAGGGATTCGTACGTATGATGCAGAGAAAGCGTATCGTTATGCCATTAACACATCCCGTCGTTTTGGTAATGATTCATTGGGGTATGCTCCGGAACCATTGAGTATTTCAACCACTTTGGAGTATGCTTATACTGATTGGTGTATATCTCAATTAGCGAAAGCTATGGGGAAAGAAGATGATGCCAAATGTTTCTATGAAAAGGGACAGGCATATCATCATATTTTTGATAAAGAAAAGGGGTGGTTCCGTCCCCGTAAAGCAGATGGAACATGGGTAGAATGGCCGGAGAATGCACGTCTTAAAGAATGGTATGGGTGTATAGAAGCAAACTCTTATCAGCAAGGTTGGTTTGTACCTCACGATGTTACGGGAATGGTGAATTTGATGGGTGGTAAGGAGAAAGTTATTGCGGATTTAACAGATTTCTTTAATAAAACTCCTTCTAATATGCTGTGGAATGAATATTATAATCATGCGAATGAACCTGTGCACTTCGTTCCTTTTTTGTTCAATCAGCTTGAAGTTCCCTGGTATACTCAAAAATGGACACGCTATACATGTGAAAAGGCTTATGCAAACAAAGTTGAAGGAATTGTTGGCAATGAAGATGTAGGTCAGATGTCAGCGTGGTATGTGTTGGCTGCTTCCGGTATTCATCCTTCCTGTCCGGGAAATACACGTATGGAGATTACAAGTCCGGTTTTTGATAAAGTAGAGTTCAATCTTGATCCCAGCTATTATACTGGTAAGAAATTCACGGTGATAGCTCATAATAACAGCATAAATAACGTCTATATACAAAAGGCCTTGTTGAACGGTCAGGAATACAATAAATGTTATCTTGATTTTGCGGACATTGCAGCCGGAGGTACATTGGAGCTGTTTATGGGTGATAAACCTAATGTTGAGTGGGGACTTTGATTGAATAACATACTCTAAAACAAATTGTTACTTTAAAATCTTGATAGTATGATGAATAAACTTGGGCTTATCATTATATCGGTTATATGTGCTCTAATCCAGACAGGGTGTGCAGAGCAGAGTACATGGATGTCTTTGAACAGCTCTAATCCTCGGATTATCTGGGAAGTGAAACCCCAGGCAGATTTAGAGAACATAACCGGAGAGCAGATTTCTACTCCGGAATTTAAAATGTCCGATTACGTTAAAGGTGTGGTTCCCGGAACTGTTTTTACTGCTTATGTTGAAGCAGGAATCGTTCCAGATCCTAATTATGCCGATAATATTTATAAAGTAGACGAAACGTTTTATAACCGTCCTTTCTGGTATCGTACGGAATTCGAACTCCCGTCTTCTTATTCGGAGGGGAAGCGGGTATGGCTTCATTTCGACAATACGAACCGCTTTGCCGATTTCTATTTTAATGGTGAGAAGATATCAGGAACAAAAGCATCTACTAAAGATGTAAGCGGTCACATGTTACGTTCGAAGTTTGATGTAACTAATTTGATAAAGAAATCCGGTAAGAATGTGATAGCTGTTCTGATTACCGATGCCGATCAGAAAAAGACGCGTAAGGCTAAAGACCCGTATGGAGTTGCGTGTAGCCCCAGTTATCTGGCTGGTGCCGGTTGGGACTGGATGCCATACGTTCCGGGACGTCTGGCTGGTATCACAGGCAATGCTTATCTTGTGGTAACAGGAGATGTAGTGATGGAAGATCCTTGGGTACGTTCAGAGTTACCGACCTTGCAGAAAGCAGAGCTTTCTGTCTCAACAGATATTAGAAATGCTTCTTCTTCCCCTAAAGAAGTCGTTGTATCCGGAGTGATTCAGCCGGGGAATATTTCTTTCTCTAAAGACATTCGGGTAGAAGGAGGAACAACAGCCAGACTATCTATTAACAAAGATGATATAGCGCAATTGGTTGTTGATCATCCGAGGCTTTGGTGGCCGAATGGCTATGGTGATCCCAATCTTTATACTTGTAAGCTGACTTGTTCTGTAGATGGAAAAGTGTCGGATGTAAAAGAAATGACATTCGGTATCAAGAAGTATGAGTATAAAATGGTCGATAATGTAGTGGGATATCCTGTTCTTACATTCTTTATCAACGGACAGAAGATCTATCTGAAAGGTGGAAACTGGGGAATGAGCGAATATCTGCTTCGATGTCAGGGTAAAGAGTATGAAACGAAAATCAGACTTCATAAGGAAATGAATTACAATATGATCCGTCTATGGACAGGGTGTGTTACTGATGATGAGTTTTATGATTATTGTGATAAATATGGGATTATGGTATGGAATGATTTTTGGTTATATGTAGCATACAATGACGTGGCGCAACCGGAAGCATTTAAAGCGAATGCCCTTGATAAAGTCAGACGTCTTAGAAACCATCCTTCTATTGCTATTTGGTGTGGAGCAAATGAAACGTATCCGGCACCTGATTTGGATAATTACCTGCGTGAAATGATTGCGAAGGAGGACAATAATGACCGTATGTATAAGTCTTGCTCCAATCAGGATGGATTGTCCGGAAGTGGTTGGTGGGGAAATCAACCTCCAAGACACCATTTTGAAACTTCAGGCAGTAATCTGGCATTTAATACACCGGCTTATCCATACGGTATTGATCACGGTTACGGTATGCGTACAGAAATAGGAACGGCCACTTTCCCCACATTTGAAAGCATCAAAGAGTTTATCCCGCAAAAAGACTGGTGGCCTCTACCTACTGATGAGCAGTTGAAGAATGATGATGACAATGTATGGAACAAACATTTCTTCGGTAAGGAAGCGTCTAATGCCAACCCGGTTAATTATAAGAATTCAGTAAACACACAGTACGGAGAATCATCCGGACTGGAAGAATTCTGCGAGAAAGCGCAAATGCTGAATCTTGAAGTGATGAAAGGTATGTATGAGGCTTGGAACGATAAAATGTGGAATGATGCAGCCGGACTTCTGATCTGGATGAGCCATCCGGCTTATCCCTCGTTTGTATGGCAGACTTATGACTATTATTATGATCCTACAGGTGCTTATTGGGGAGCAAAAAAGGCTTGTGAACCTTTACATATCCAATGGAATGCTTCCAATAACAATATAAAAGTAATAAATACTACAGCAGAGGACTTGAAAGGTGCAATAGCTAAAGCTACAATTTATGACCTGAATGGAAAAGAAGTGCCTGTATACGGACAGACAAAACAGGTCGATGTGGCAGCCAGCAACATTGCAGAAGCATTTTCTTTGAACTTTAATCCTTTCAATCTGGCTTATGGAAAGAAGGCTGTAGCTTCTTCTTCAGCAGGTGCCTCTAAAAGTGCTTCAATGGTTACTGACGGAGGAGCGGGAAGTCGTTGGGAAAGTGCATACAGTGATCCTCAATGGATATACATTGATCTTGGTAAAAAAGAAAAGATAGAAAAGGTTATTTTGAAATGGGAGGCAGCTTGTGCTAAGAAATACGAACTGCAAGTATCGAATGATGCGCAAGAATGGAAAACCGTTTATGCCAACAAAGATGGAAGAGGTGGTACTGAACAGATTGAATTGGAACCAGTTACAGCACGTTATGTGAAACTGGCAGGCATCAGCCGTGCCACACAGTTTGGATATTCATTGTTCGAATTCGAAATCTACGGTGAGAAACCAAAAGAGATAAAAGAACTGACTCCGCTTCATTTTATCAAGTTGGAACTGACAGATGTCAAAGGTAATCTAATCTCTGAAAACTTCTATTGGCGGAATGGTGTGAATGATCTTGATTATACATTGCTGAATACACTCCCAGAGGCCGATTTGTCTTGCCGATTGGTGGATAAATCGATGTCTGACGGAAAGATGAAGATCGCTGTAAAGAACAATTCCGGGACTGTGGCTTTTGCTAATCGGGTGAGGCTTGTTAATAAGGCTACGCAGAAAAGAATACTTCCAATTATTATGTCCGATAATTATGTGACGTTGATGCCGGGCGAAGAAAAGGTTATCACTATGGAGGCAACTCCCGAACTGTTGAAAGGAGGCGTAAGTATATTGGTGAAACAGTATGGGAAAGCAGAGAAGAATAAGCTGGATATAGCAGATTGATTGTTGTACGGTTATCTTTATGGTTTGATTAAAAGAATAAAGAAAATGGCTAATAGACTAAAAATGAGGATACTTTTGTTGTTATCTTTAGTTTATATAAATTGCGATTACTTACAGGCACAAACAACAATACCCCGGTTTGAAGAAGGGGAACGTGTCGTATTTGTAGGAAACAGCATTACTCACGGCGGACATTATCATTCATTTATCTGGTTGTATTACATGACTCGTTTCCCGGATAAACCGATTACTATCATGAATGCCGGAATTGGTGGAGAGAGTGCGTGGGATATGAAGGATCGTTTGGACTATGATGTTTTCAACAGGAAACCAACTTATGTGACTCTAACTTTCGGTATGAATGATACCGGTTATGATATTTACATGAAAGACGATGCAAAAGAACTGTCGGAACAACGGATTGCAAAGTCATTGGAAAGCTATCGGGAAATAGAAGAACGCTTACTGGCTAAAAATAAAATAAAGAAAGTTTTGATTGGTGGTTCTCCTTATGATGAGACTTCCCGGTTTAATAATTTTATATTGCATAATAAGAATAACGCCATTTTAAAAATCATAGATGCCCAACGTACATCGACTAAAAAGAATGGCTGGGGTTTTGTTGATTTTAACCAACCGATGCGTGAGATAAGCAGAAAGGAGCAGGAGGCAGATTCTACATTTACATTCTGCAGGATAGATAGAATTCATCCGGATAATGACGGACAGATGGTCATGGCCTATTTGTTTCTGAAAGCACAGGGATTGGCTGGGGATGAAGTGTCATCAGTATCTATTGATGCATATCATTCATCCGTAATAACCCATAAGAACTGTAAGATTTCAAAACTAAAAAAGAGCGGAGCTGATCTGACTTTTGATTATCTGGCGTATGCTCTTCCTTATCCGCTGGATTCTATTTCTAGAAGTGGCTGGGGAAATAAAAGGTCACAACGCGATGCAATGCAGTTGGTTCCATTTATGGAAGAGTTTAATCAGGAACGTTTTCAGGTAACAAACTTAGAGAAAGGAATGTATCGGTTAACTATAGACAATCAGTTTATTGACAATCTCTCATCCGAAAAGTTGGCGAATGGAGTGAATTTGGCAGATTACCCGAATACTCCCCAATATCAACAAGCTGCGAAAATCATGTATCTGAATGAAGAACGATTTGAAGTGGAGAAACGTTTCAGAGAATACTTGTGGACCGAATATTCATTCCTGAAAAAAGAAGGATTACTGTTTGCTGATGATCAGAAAGCTATCGATAAACTAAAAGAATATTTACCTAAAGATGGGTTTCTCAGGATGAGCTACGACTGGTATATAAAAGCGATGAATCCCGAAATACGGGAGGTTTGGAGCAATTATATGAAGACTATTGTTGAAACAATTTATAAAATCAATAAACCTGTCACTCATAAAGTGAGGCTGGCAAGAGTTGAATAATAATAGAAGATGAATAGAATGAAACGATTGTTATGTTTAGTTTGTTGTTTCTGTTGGCTGTCTGTGATAGTGTATGGAAGTAAGAAAATATCTACTTTTTATTTGTCAGAGTTGAAATGTGAAAATCTTATTAATCCTTTGGGGATTGATAATGTGACTCCTCACTTCAGTTGGAAGTTAAAGGGGGACGGCTGGAAAGGCGGGCAAACTTATTATGAAATACAGGTAGCTTCGGATAGTATTCTGTTGGTGCAGGATAAAGCTGATTTATGGAATACCGGAAAATTGAAATCCAAAACTTCGGTTATGGTACCTTATCAGGGAAAGGCTTTAACTTCTCGTTCTTTGTGTTATTGGCGGGTACGCGTTTGGGATGCTAAAAAACAAGCTTCATCATGGAGTCCTGTTGCCCGTTTTGGAGTTGGCATCTTGGATCAGTCACAGATGAAAGGAGAATATATAGGGGCTTCTGTTGAAGGTGGTAAGATTTGTGCTCCTATTCTTCGCAAAAAAGTGAAACTGACTCAGGGCGAGACTTCTTTCCTGCATGTAAATACGCTAGGCTATCACGAAATTTATGTTAATGGGAAAAAGGTTGGGGAGGATGTTCTGACCCCTGCTGTATCACATTTATCTAAACGTTCACTAATTGTTACTTATGATATTACTCCTTATTTGAGAGAAGGAGAAAATGATCTGCTTATTTGGCTGGGACAAGGTTGGTATAAAACGACGACTTTCGGAGCAGCTTATGAAGGTCCGCTGGTAAAAGCAGAATTGGATGTGTTGAGAAATGGTAAATGGGAAGTCGTAACGAAGACAGACGGATCATGGTACGGACGTGAAAGTGGCTATTCTGATACAGGTACTTGGCGTGCTTTGCAGTTTGGAGGTGAGAGGGTGGATGGAAGGATTCTTCCGCGAGATCTTTCAACACAGGCTTTAGACAAAATGAAATGGACTCCTGTTGTGAAAGTGAATGTTCCCGATCATATCGCTTCCCCTCAAATGTGTGAGATAAACAAGATACATCAGATTTTGCAGGCTGTTTCTGTAAAGAAGCTGGGTGAAAGTCTCTGGCTGGTAGATATGGGGAAGGTTCAGACCGGATGGTTTGAGATGCAAATGCCTATATTGCCGGCAGGTCATGAAGTTATTATGGAATATAGTGATAATTTGACGAAAGACGGTGAATTTGACAAGCAAGGTGAAAGTGATATTTATATATCTGGTGGTAAGCAAGGAGAATACTTCAGAAATAAATTCAATCATCACGCTTTTCGATATGTGCGCATTTCCAATCTTCCTCAAAAACCGGAAACAGGTGCTATGAAATCTCTGCAGATTTATGGAGATTATAAACAGACCGCAACTTTTGAATGTTCGGATGCCGACTTGAATGCTATTCACCAAATGATTCAGTATACGATGAAATGTCTGACTTTTAGTGGATATATGGTAGACTGTCCGCATTTGGAACGTGCAGGATATGGTGGTGATGGAAACTCCTCAACGATGTCTTTGCAAACGATGTACGATGTAGCTCCAACATTTGAAAACTGGGTGCAAACATGGGGAGACTCCATGCGTGAAGGAGGAAGTTTACCGCATGTTGGTCCTAATCCGGGTGCCGGTGGCGGCGGTCCGTATTGGTGCGGATTCTTTGTACAGGCTCCCTGGAGAACGTATGTCAACTATAATGATCCCCGCTTGATTGAGAAGTATTATTCTCAAATGAAAGAGTGGTTTAAGTATGTTGATAAATATACAGTAGATGGTTTGCTGAAACGTTGGCCCGATACCAAATACCGTGACTGGTATTTGGGTGATTGGCTGGCACCTATGGGAGTAGATGCAGGTAATCAGGCTTCAGTGGATTTGGTAAGTAACTGTTTTATCAGCGAATGCTTGAGCACTATGTATAAGACAGCCATAACATTAGGAAAAAGAGAAGAGGCGGAAGAGTTTGCTATTCGTAGAGAAAAACTTAACAAGTTGATTCATCAGACGTTCTATCGTGCGGATGAAGGGATCTATTCTACCGGTTCACAGTTGGATATGTGCTATCCTATGTTGGTAGGTGTTGTACCTGATTCTTTGTACAATAAAGTGAAAGAGAATGTCGTTGCCATGACCGAAGAAAAATATAAAGGACATATTGCTGTTGGTTTGGTTGGAGTGCCTATTTTGACAGAATGGGCTGTTCGGAATAAACAAGTGGATTTCTTCTATCAAATGATGAAGAAACGTGATTATCCCGGTTATCTGTATATGATTGACCATGGTGCGACAGCGACTTGGGAATATTGGAGCGGAGAACGAAGTCGTGTGCACAATTGTTACAATGGAATTGGTACTTGGTTTTATCAGGCTGTAGGAGGAATACGTCTTGACGAGGCTAAACCTGGATATCGTCACTTCTATGTCGATCCTCAAATTCCAAACGGTGTGACCTGGGTAAAAGTAACGAAAGAATCACCTTATGGCACAATTGCTGTTAATTGGAAGTTGAAAGATGATAATCAGTTGAATCTTCAATTGACAGTTCCTGCCGGAACAACGGCTACAGTTTGCATCCCTAATAATGCTGTCTCATGTAAAAAGAATAAGAAAAAAGTGAGCGTTAAGGAGCAGACTGTTGATGTAGAAGCAGGGCATTATGATTTTCTATTTAATTTGAAATAGATACCCTACTAGAGTGTATTTAT
>NZ_EQ973361.1:0-40123 GCF_000157055.1 Bacteroides sp. 2_2_4
CTTATGTTGACGTCAACATAAGATCATCATTTCAGCGAAGAGGTCTAATGCTTTATCTTCGCTGTTCGGCCCGTCCGTGTGCTGTTTTTTATATCCGGCCATATCCTTTACTGATTGGAATTAGACGAATCTGCTACATACTGTACAAGTTCTTCCACCTTGCATGAAACATTCAGCTTTCCGTTATATGCCGAAAGGGATATTTCACCTTTGGCATCCACTCGCACGCCCGGCTGTAACCATGCTTCGCGTTCTTTGCCAAAACAGAAAAAACGTACCCATTGGTATTCAAAGCCATCCTCTACTTTCTCCGTACTGAATGCCGAAAACATTGTGTAAGGCTGGTCTTTCTTATCCCTTTTTTCCTCGATATGCTGCCCGACCTTACCTCGAAATACTAATTCGCCCTTGACCGTATCTTTCGCATCTGCCGTAGCTGTACGAATTTCGTTAATAAAAAGATTGAAATAAAGTTTGTCACCACGGTGTTTGAGATACATTGTCCCCGAAACCTCGATGCGGGAACCATTTCGATATTTGGAAACCTCCTTTCCGGCAGTATCTTTGCTGACATCCACCTCAATAGGCATAGTCTTCCCGTCAGTGTCAGGGATCATTACTCGAAGAGGAAAAACCAGGAACGTTTTCCCTTCCTTATTGGTGCGTATCGACGCATCACGTCCGATAACGCCACATACCGTAACATTACATTTTATCATTTCTATTGTCTTTTAATGTGATACATAATCACCCGACAACTGTGTTGCCATGATTTGTTGTTGAACTGCTAAATCATTGCTCTTAATCGGGTGCTCGTATCATTGCCCAGATCAGCCATCCGGCAAGGAACAGTTGAACGCTCACGATAATGAGCGTTGCTACCCAGCCGAAGAGTTGGTAGCAGAGCAGGACATACAAGGCAAGGTAGGACAGTCCGAACAGACATCTGCATAGCTGTATCATCACGCATTTTACCATATCGCCACGCTTCTATCTTTTTAGGTTCTCTGTCTGTCCCTGCTGTTGGGACATCCCTTGTTCAAAATTCTGTGAAGCCGCTTCCGAGAGGATAACCGTATTCAGCATACCGGTTACACGTATCCTTTTGGCTTCTTCTGTGAGAGTATTGTTATTCAGTGTTGCCGACAGACGGCTTAACTCCGCAGTAGTCAACTCACGTGACATGCGCAGTTCTCCATTGTTCACTCGCAGAATAGCCTTTCCATTTTCACTGATTGCCAGTTCGCAGTTTTTCATGCCCGGTAATAATGATTTCAGATTGATGCGTCCACTATCCATTTGTTTGGATATGGCAGTCTTTTGCTCCTCCTCGTTCTTGTTGTCGATTTGTACGGCCAATAGCATAAGGGAACTAAAGGCTGTCATCGCCATCTCTACTATAGGGTCATTGCATCCTGACATTCCCACACCGCTATCCTCTGACGAAAGCAACTTCTTCATCCATCCGTCGGGCGAAAGGTTTTTGCCGGCGGCATTCTCTTCTGTTCCTTTATATCGGGTGAGCAGGCTGTTCCCGTTGTGCAACACTTCCAATTTGATATTACCTTTCTGTGCGATTTCAGTCAGATAAGCCGCAGGGTCGATGTCACGCTTTGTTCCGTCTGCATAGAAGTTTGTCACGCCGAAATGTAGATGTTCGCCCGTTGTACGTGTACCTGTGTTGCCCGATGTGCCGAGCTTCCCACCGGCTTGTACTACATCACCGACCTTTACAGTAACCTCCTTAAGGTGCATATAAGTACATTGTACCTTGCTGCCATCCGTTCTGGTATATTCCACAGTCAGCGATTTTCCACCGGGCGTGTTCTTATTCTGATTCACAGCCACCACCTTCCCGTTGTTCTCAGTAGCCAGTACCGCATCGCCATTGCAACGGATATCAATTCCCTTGTGCATCTGTTGTTTCGTGTTGTCCATCGGATCTTGCCGCATACCGAAAGGCGAGGTAACAAAAAGAAACTCTTCACGCTCTACCGGGAATGAGTACTTCGCACCATACTCTGAATTTTCAGACGTTCGGAGAGGATTATGTTCCGTACCGAACCGCTTACCCTGTGTCTCCATTTCCTGCATCACCAGTTTGTCATACTGCTGTAAGCCATTTTGCTCTATAATCCGTTGCAGACTCTCGGCATATTCTCCGCCTGTGGCATAACCGGCCTGTTCGATATTTTGTGTCCAACCCTTGTAATCGTCGGGCGAAAGTGCAAAACATTGGGCATAGCGGCTGTTTTCTTTTAAAAAACGGGAGTGGTGTTCGTATGAATCACCCACACTGTCATAACTGCAAAACTTCTCATTCGGCTTATCGTCAGTATATATACCATACCTTCCTCCTTCGGCAATCCATGCAGGCGTAGCCTTGATGCCAAAATGATTGTTCTCGTTTTGCGCCAAACGGCTTTGCCCGTTGGAACTTTCCAGTATGCCTTGTGCCAACGTCACGGATGCGGGGATTCCGTACCGGCGCATCTGCTCCATAGCATACTCTGCATATTTCATTGCGTATTGTTGGTTCTTGCTCATTTCCTTACTCCTTATCTATGAAAACCTCTGTGTGTTTCTTGTTCCTCCATGTCACTTATAGCAACCCGTGCCCCGGCACGGACGAGCTTAGACAGATAGTTGTCGAGCTGCTCCGTTGAAAATTCCGTTGAAGCCGTAATGTCCCCTTCCGGATACTCTTTTAGGGTTATGCCCAATATCTTTGCACCCTGTACCGCATCTTCGTTATAGAGCCGATAACCATCTTTCGTGCGAAGCAGTTGCAAGGCATCGGGATGATTCGCTTTAAGTTTGTCCCACAACTGCCGTTCCGGTGAAATACCCTTGTTGTCTGATTCCGTCCGTTCCTGCGCTACCGTTTCTATCGGCCACAACTCTGCTTCTTTCTGTTGTTTCTCTCCGGTGTGTGCCTCCTGCGATTGTCCTTTTTGTAGTACGTCTGCGAATAAGGTAGCTGCCAAATGACGTTTGTAGCTGTCACGCTCTTCCGCTATCCACATCCGCTGCCACTGTTGCGGAGTGACACTTCGGGCAGGCTGTTTCTGCCCATCAATAGTTGCGACGCATTGTATGCCGTCTTGTTTGGTTTTGAAAACCGAAACACGCTGGATACGGTTCAAGTCTATTTCCGGCATTTCGCTGCTGAACAAATCCACCTTCAGGTCAGGTTTGACCTCGGCCAGCGCATAATACTTGTGCGCCAGTTCCATCCGAACCTTACCGATGTTATCCATTGCTTGCTTGAGTGTTGAAAAGAAGCGGTTTATATCTTCTTTATCAGGATAGATGCTATATCCGCTCTTATTTTCGGGTTTGATATAAAGTGCCCATCGTTTCTTATCATCTTGAATCATCTCTACGTGGTCAAATCCGATCTCATTCGCCTGTTTGACCGCTGACGCCACGTCCAGTGTGGAGAGCTTCTCCATTGCCCAATTCTTCAGCCGGGCCAGCATAATTATCTTCTCGGCAAAATAACTGTCATCGGGTCGATAACCTAATGCACCATCCGTATTGTAGAAGCGTACCTGCTCGATTCCATCTTTCTGCAACGCTCGCATGATACGTCCCTTGTTCATTCCCGGTATCTCGTTATCTGCCTCTGTAGAAGCCCCTGCTGGAAGAATTACATCTGCGGTTTTTGCCTGTGGGTCAATAACAAGCACAATTTTTTTCGTTTCTTTATCCGGATGCTGCCGAATCTCGTTCGACACAAAATAATGTTTGGGCATTTGCTCCTGCATGGTTGAAGTGTCTCGCCGGTTGCGCATGGTGGCGTATTCGATTTTCTCGCCCCGTTCCGCTTTATTGATTACTTCGATGGCATTGTTTACGTCACTTTCGAGAGCGTCCATCAAGTTCGGGTTCTCTTTTAGCTCCCGGCACCAGTATTCCACTGTCTTCAGACTTTCTTCAGACAACCGTGCTGGCAACCCCAGTTCCAACATTTTAATCCCTGAAGCCAGTTCCACTACCAACCGTTCCTGTCTGACAGCATCCTCCGAAGGAGCCACACCGTTCTTCATCACCATACCTTCACGCGCTAATCGTTGTTGGTGTCCGGTAGCACTCACGATTTGCCGCAAGGCTTCCTGTATATAGTCGTGATAATGTCTGAACTCTCTTTGTCGCGGCATATAGACCGCATCCTTATCTGTTTCGTAGTGGGGTACACCGCTTCCATCCAAACGAACAGGCACAAGGTTGTCTCGCATCCTCAGTAGGAAGTCGTTGAATTGAATATGCAACCGTCGGTTGTCAGCTTCCGTATATCCTCTTTCCACTGCACTTCCATACCGCCGCAACGTCGTTTCGTATCGCTCCTTATCCACGTAGGGTAGTGTCGTCTGGTCAATGTTGAACAAAGTGCGAATTTCACGGTTATGTACACCTTTATATAATTTTTGTTCCTCTTCATACAGTTTCATGTAGTCATCACGACTGATAACCTGTTCTGGATTATTGCGGTGAACGTACTTGTTCCAATTATAAAACAAAAATGGAACGCCTTGCTCATTCTCACGCACCGAGGCTCCTTGTGCCTTGGCATCGCTGAATAGCGTGAACTGGTTGGTTTTGCATCCATTTTTATCAGAATGCAGCGTCATGAATAGTGCATTGAATGCGCTGACAGAAACACCCTTTGGATAGAAGCGCGGGTATCCCTTTCCTGATGCGTTGAGCCAGTGTCCACCGGCATTCGAGGCTTCACTCAAAGCCGTAGAAAGCAAGGTGATTTGTTTTTCCTCGGCTTTCTTTTCGATTTGCGATTTTTCTTTCATCGTTTATTTGATTATAGGATTATTGAATACCCCGTGGGCGCACGATGGTTTCCAGTTTTCCGTCCTCATAATTCCGTGCGGCAGCCTGGCGAAGCTGGTCGTTCTTGGCAAGGACAGCATTTGCCAGCGTGTTCAAAGGCAATGCCCCGGTACGGTAGGCTTCTGCTACAATCGGTGACAACTGGATGGTACACGGTACTCGGTCTATCGTGGCAATCAACGTACTATCTTGCAATACAGGGTTTACTATACGTGGGTTCAGAGTTTCATTTGTATAGCGTCGGTACTGCACATTGTTCTCATTTGTTACGTTCAGTTTTCCCTCTGTTCGTTCTTTCAAGGCTTCGTGTCCTGCCTTATTCAACAAGTTCATACCTCCCAGGCCTATCAGGAGCATTTTCAGCAACGGGTTACGCACAAACATACCCGCCACAATGCTCGCTATCGGTAACATATTGTCTTCCAAATGCAATGATTCTGTCTTGCCTGTGAATATTCCCAGTAGAACATCAGGGAGCATGGCCATTACATAACCGAGATTGCCTGTGATATTACCTATGCCATCCAGTCCCAGCATACCAAGCAGTCCGCCCCAACCGTTTCCCTGTGCTACTTGCGCACTTTGTATCGTTTGTACATGTTGTTCCGCATCATTGGCAGGAACAACAGTTTCATGCTTCTCTTCTTTCATAATTTCATCCTGTTCTGTCCTGACCATTTTCGCTTTGTCACATTGTTCCAAAGACTGCAAGTAGGCTTCTTCCTGTCCGGGAGCAACAACAATCGGCACATCCTTGTACCGTTCCTCATATTTCTGTTCTTCCTTGCTCTGTACATTCGGCCACAATAAACCGCTATTCTGGTTTTGTGTCCATTCCATGAAGCCAAAGTCCATGACAGGGATTTTCTTTTTCAGTTGCTTGTTGTCTGTACCAATCGCCGTGTTCTCTTTGATTTGTATTTGGGCTGCCTCTTTGCGAAAATCGTCGAATACGTTTCTGTCTCTGCCGAACACTCCTTTACTGATGCACTGTTCTACTGAAAGGGTATCAGGCTTCTTGCCTTCAAAATGATTGGTGATGGCTGCAATAGCCACATCTGCACCGGTAAACTTTGCCAGTGTCGTCCATGAACCAGTACCACCCATCATCAGGGTATCTGCGGCTGTGCCCAACATCCATCCCGTACCTTTTTCCCATCTGTTCGGGCGGTAAGCTGCTTCGCCTCGTGCCTCTATTTCATCGGTCAGCGGTGAACGGCTTAACGTCTGCGATAATCCCAGCAGACTCGATTCGGCAGCCTTTCGGATGATGTAGTCAGCGGAAGACTTGGGCATACGTTCTTTCACCAACCGGTCAATCATCAGTTCCTCTATTCGGTGGTCCATATAGGCATAGGCGAGGTCACAACCGAGCTGTTCTGACAATTCATTGTAACGTGCCCTTCCGATTTCCTGCACGACGGTATCCCGCCACTGCCCGGCCATATACGCAAGGTCTTGCTGCATTTCCTCGGAACCGGTAATCTCCGTCTTGCACATCTCGATATAGTCCTCTGTTGTTTTGGAGTTCCATTCGCCTGTGACCTTGAGTGCTTGATAGGGGTCGCTCATTGGTTGTGCCGAAGATGCCATCATACTGAGAATACCACCTAAAGAGGTGGAATATTCTTTCATTTCCTCTCCCTGATTCCGTATGAGGTCAGTCCGCGTTTTTGACATGATGGGTGCGATATGGCAGTTGAAATAGTCGTTCACGAGGCGTTCCATTTCTGCAAACCGTCCGCTATGCTTGATTCCGTCCATAGTGTATTATATGTTTATCCTATTCTATTCATTAATAATTGCTCTTTTGTCTGCTCGATGGCGTTGTGGTAAATTTCCATCTGTTTGGGATAAAACTCTTCCAGCCATACATCCTTCTCGATGTTGTCGTGAATGAAGCGTATCGCTTGTTCTCGCTCAATCTCCACCGATGCTTCGCCCTCTTCCCGGTTATTGAACCATGCTTTCGTCCACCAGCGCACACCGGCCCGGTCAGGATATACCGTGACTGCTCTCGGTATGTCAAAGCTCTGGATGTCTATGTCTAATTCTGCCAGTGGGTCAATGATACCACTATGGGTCAGGGCTTCGTCGTAGAGTTTTTTTTTACATCATCGCCCATCGTCGATAAGTACACGCCATGCCGTAGGGCAAGGTAATGCAGGAAGTCCGCAATGAGTAGGTTCTGCACCTTACAAGCAAGCGGCATTGCTTTATGTCCCAGTCCGAGTGGGTTGGATATACTTGGCATATTTTCATAGAAATATTCTTTGACTGCTCCCATTGTAAAGACATGGCGGAGTGACTGCTCCGTATGTGGAGGAAGTCGGTATGCACCACGCTGTAAGTCTTCCATGTAGTAGGGCAGGAAACGTAGCATCAATTCCTCTATTTCCTGTCTGTCCTGCTCGTAATCGGTGGTCAGTGCCATCTCCATGTTGGGAGATGTTGCCGCTTCGCCTCCATCAGCATGACACAATGCTTGGATATTCCCATACAGCATGGTTAGAAATTCCAGCGGATTCAGTTCCTCACCCTTGAAGCGTATCCCGATATGCAGCTTGTCACCGCTTAAAGCTACAGTCTGTCCGGCCTTGACACGCTGTCCGAACTGGGCGAAGACATTTGACAAATGCCCATAGGTCACTTCATACTCCCCATAGCGTATAGTTTGGCAGATGCCGAGTATAGGGTCATTGCCTATACCTGACACGATACCGCTGGCGACAGCCGCCAGTGTGTAACACCGTACATCGAAGTCGATGCCATGATGAAAATATGTTTTGCCCGTTGTCGGATCGGTTTGTTCGCCATAGCCGAGCGATAGTTTCACATCCTTGCCCTTCCGTTCTTCAAAAGGCATACAGTATCCACTTTCGGATTGCAGGATCATTTCTTCTGTATATTTCATTATGTGATTATATTTGATTCTTATTCTTATCTTTTCATCCCCCCGCTATTCGTCTGTTCTTCAACGGGAAGAGCGGGTGTCTGTATTCGTTGTATGCTTCTCGTATCAGGTGTGCGGAAAATACCGGCATTGTTACCGATAAGCATCATGCCGAGAAATGCACCGGCAATCTTGCCCAGCCAGCCGAAGCGTCCGAATATAAGAAATGCTGCTGCGACCAGTCCCGCTATACTCAATCCCGACACGTTACCCTGTCCGAGATTACGGAAAAAGTTACCGAACATATCGGAAACTCCGCCATTGGAGACTTGCCGTAGAAAATTCGATACTCCACCCAGTTTTGAGTCTATGCCGGCTACCGTACCGCTGACGGAACCGACTGCTTCTCCGGCTTTGCTTGTCAGTTCTCGCACACCGTCCGCTGCATCTGCAAGGGTATCCGTAGCCGATTTCCCTATGACCGCATCGCTTACGATATGTACCACGCTCTTATCTGTGGTTAGTTTCTCCCAACCCACATAACCGACTGCACCGCCGATGGCTGCGGTCTTGACGGCTTGTCCTGTGCCCCGTAAGGTTTGTGAAGGATGCAGTGCAGCATGTCCCATACTTCTTCCGGTAGCTTTTGCTGCTTTGCCGCCATATTTTAATATTGAATCCCAAATTCCCATATCATTACATTTTTAAGGTCTTACATTCTTTCCAATCTGTCGCCAACGTCGCTTGGCTGCGTCCACGATACTACGTTTATCAGCTTCGGGACGTGCACCCTCGTCGATTTCCCGCCAAATGTCGCCCATTGTCGTGTACTTTACCGCTTTGGTCAGTCGTTGCAGCTTTGTGTTCATAGTTTTGAGCTTTGGACGGATGCCAAAGACAATTTCCATACGCTCTTTTTCCGTCATCTTGTTCTCCGAAAGGCACGCTGTGCGTATATCGTTCACTATTTCCACGCTGTTCATCATCAGTTCCCTATAAATCTTGTTGCGCTGTGTGGATAGGGCTACGGCAAGCGTATTGGCTGGACTTCGCTTCAATTGTTTGGTGAAGTCGCCCATATTGTCTGTCAGCCTCGATACCTCATAATAGAACCCATAAGTTTGCGCCGCATAGCAGACTATTGACCGGAAAGAGTTTAGATAGTTATTAAACTCTCGTTGCAGGTCTGTTGTCGCCTGCACTTCTTCTTTTGTCCAAATATGTCCGGTGGTCTGCATCAGCATGACCTTTTCCTGATTCTTCAGCTCCTTCTCTGCCTTTTCGGTATATACTGCAATCATTCCGGCCAGTACAGGGTCATTCTGCGCTTGTACCTCACCGATACCGGTAAGACACAGCAGTAATATACTTATCCAAATTGTCCATTTCATAACTGATATATTTTATCGGACGAGAGCTGCCGCCCTGTGCCAATGGGACAGAGCCATACGAGCTGCCTCACCGTTGTCACGGTCAAGCATTCCTGCCGTTACGTTGTTCCACACATCATTGAAAGTATAGTACCGTATGCTCAAATAGAGCAGATGTAACTTCCGGCTAAAATCCGATAGTTGGTCGTTCAACGCCCATAGCGTCTTGCTGCGTTCTGCCCCCGTAAGCATGTTTTCGTTGCTACCTTTGGCCACAGCGTCATTCAGCAATGTAAAAACAGAGACAAGTTCCGTTGCTGTTTCTATATAGAGGTTGTTCATGTTCATACTGGCCACAATGCCCTGCGGATTGTTTTGGATGGCCTTGCCTAATTTCCCCAGCGTGAGGAAAATCCGCACACCGTCATTGTAGAGATGCGTACAGGCTTTCAGTGATGAAGCGTAACCGCTTGCTGTCTTGAGGTAACTGTTGTACTGCTTCTCCCACTTGTGGATTTGGTTGAACTCGGTAGCGATGCTGTTTTGGAGCAAGGCTGTTTGTGTCTGTCCCTTTATTTGTTTTTCAATCTGCCCGTTTATCAGTTCGTTACCTTCGGCCAATGCAGTCCATTCCAACGGATTGGAAGCCGCAATTTGGGCTTCTGCCACCTGTGGAAGCAGGCATACCAGCGAGGCAACCAGCCCCAGACTAATGATTCGTGATTTCATATATTCCCTTTTTTCGTTTGTTAGTTTCTACCCGTTCACGGATAATTGACACGAGGTCGTCCCTATGGAAGATACCGATCAGGTCAAGACGGGGCGTGTTTCTGTCCATTGAAAGGATACGTACGGTTTTCAGCCCACAAAATTGTTGCAGCAGGCTTTGGTGCTCTTGAAAATCCACGATACGATATAGCTCCATATAATCCACTTTGCGACGGATAATACCGTATTCACTGACAAGTTGTTCCGTGCCGATGCAATAACGGATTCGCCGCAGGTAGAGATAACGGTAGAGTAACAGTAACGAGAGTATCAAGGCAATTACTGTGGCAATAGCTGTCAATGGCAGCCCTTCCATGCCTCCGTACACCCATACAGTGCCGCACAGCACGAGAGTGGGCAGCTCGTTGATGACAAATTGCCCGGTATGTGGATGGATGACAATGGTTTTGTGACAAGTTCTCTGCATAGGTTTTATGGATTATCGGTGAAAACGGGAATGAAAGTCTTCTCTCATTCCGGAAAGAGAATTGGTTATATCCACTTCCAACCGGGCAAGTTCTTCCCGTATCTTGTACATTTCCTGAAAACCCTTATCTGACATTCCCTGGTCATTGGTTTCAAAGGAGAATATTACTCTGTCCGCACGTTCAAGACGCTTTCGCACAGCCTCATGGTCTGCTTCGTCGTATAATCCGTTTCGGATATGTTCCGGATTGACTTCGGGCAAATCGGACAAGGCATGATTCAGCGTGGCTTTACCGCTGATCTCCCAATCGTCAAGGTTGTCCTTCTCTGGTTTTATCCGTTTGCCGAGTAGCTGGTCGTTCCAATCCTTATAACCCTCTGCGGCAGATTCATACAAGATGCATCCTGTAGCTTCCGGACCGGAAATGGAAGCATCAATCGCTTTTTCGATGGCTTCCAGATTGCTTCTCATTTTCTCTAATTCTTCCTCACTGGCAGAACCTTCGTCACGAGCCATGTCGTACTCATCCATACAAACCATTCTCATTTCCTGTAGATAGCCGTCACCAATTCCCATGTCGTCACGCTCCCCATTCTTCAAATTTTGTTTTGCATCATTTATACCCAGAATGGCTGTAATCTTTTCAAAATTGAATGGTTCAAGTTCTATTTCATACTGTGAATAGTCTTCGCTGTTGTTCTGTACAATCAGTCTGCCGGTTTGTGACAGACAGGTGGAGAAGTTCCAGCCTGCATGAGTGAGAGCAAAGTGGATAGCATAGACTTGTCCGGCACGGTCATGATCGAAGCAAAGATGATGTGAGGCATGGGGAGTTGCTTTTATCGCTCCTATGAATTGCTGCTGGCTCGGTGCCCCTCCGGTAGAGATGAATACCGCCTTTCGCAGATCCTTGTTCTGTGCCTGATGAAGTTGGTAATATGCCATCGCATCATAAGCACTTTCGAACCAATAGATATGTTTGGCGGAGGTGAGAGAAGTGCGGGCAGGGCTGGCAATCCACAGTCCCTCGCTTGAATTGCTCCCTGCGGCTTTGCCTTTGTAGCTGCCGCTCCCGTCCATACGGGCACGTCCTCGTTCTTCAAGTCCCACAATCGCTCCGTCGCCTTTGGGCAGGGTTAGTGGAAAGGACAGGTTCGTGTAGGTCGCACCGTCCTCCCGATGTTTCGTAGCCAGATAAAAATGCCGATGGAAGGCATATTGTGTATAAAGGTCGATACCTCGGCTTTTAAAATAAGGATAAAATTTTTTCTGCGTTTCCCGATTCTGCGGATTGAACTTATGAATGTCGTAATCCGCTATGTCAAATGGCTTTACATCTCGTTTAGGGTTCACTATTCGGGTTTTCCGTTCAGTGACAGGAATGTTCAGTAATCTGTTACAGACAAGATTCACCAGTCTGTCCGGAGACATACCCGCATGGTACTCCGTGAAAAAGTGCGGATGCTCCTTGATGAAGGAAATGATGTTATAAACTTTCTGTTGTTGTGCGTGGAAACAGCATTTTCCTTGTTGTGTCACAATAAATTTGTCACCACGGATACGTCTGCCGTCGCTGTCCAAACGAACATACGAGGGATAGCGCAGACCGTCACGACGGTTCAGGTGATACCCTGCGTCAATCAATACGTCCTGGATGTTTAGTCGTTGCAGAAAGTCATCGTATGTAAGGTCTCCGTCTCTCATAGGTTTACCTCCCTCTTCTCATTTCATTAATATCTTGATTCATCTGTGCCTCGAAATTACGGATGGCCACATCTCTCGGTGTATCTACACCGGGCTTGAAGTATGGATGTGGCGGTCCGCTGAAACGTTCGCCATAGAACTCCGGAGAGTGGTGGTGATGGAAGCCATGTGCGACTTCCGATGCCACCACAGCACCGGCGGTAAGGGCAGCGAATATCTTCACGCCAAGCCCCTTGTTCGCTTCAGGACGTGTCTTCATATCCACCTCGTTGAAAATCTTCGAAAAAAGTTTCATCCGGTGGTAATCATCCACAGCAAGAAACTTGTCGTAGTCTTTCTGGCTGATTTCGTGGCTGATGACCTGTCCGTCAATAACAGCGGACATCTTGTATTTACCCTCCGTCTGTGCCGGTTGCACGGCAATGTCACTGACCTCTACTTCCCGGCCATGTTTCTCCTCACGATACCAGCCTTTGCTTTCGTTGAGTAGTTGCAGGTCACGACCGTCCACGGCTGCACCGATACTGCCCTGTATGTATTCCTGCCGCATCGGAGTTTCTTGCTGCATGAATAATTCTTGTTCCTGCCGCTGCCGTTCTTCCAGTTCATGCCGCACTTCGGGATGCAGGCCGATACTGATGCGTTGTTCGCTGTTGAGCTGTTCCATCGTTACTTTATCGGCAAAGTCCGCTCCGATAATGCCGTTCAGCAGATCCAACCGTTTCTCTACAGGTTGTTCCTCGATGGATGCGGTAGCCAGTTTTTTCACTTCTTCTTCCGTCAGGTCATAGACCATATCGGCATTGACACTTTCCGATTGTACGGTCAGTGTCCTCCGTTCCATATCCACGATAAGACCGTGCGAAGTAAGGCACTCCGACCATTTCTCGTTGGAAAAATAGACTGGTGAAGCAATCAACTCCTTGTATGCTTGTGCCGGTTCCTTGCTGCGCGGACGGCTGACAAGCGGTGTAATGACCTCCTGCAAGTTCTTCAATACATCTTGCTGTACAATGGGTTGCTCCTGTTGACCGCCTTTGTAGTAAAAGCCGTAGCCACCCGATTGCAGTTCGCCGGGCTTCATGCGCCCGTCTGGGCGTTCGGGTACGATGGATGGCCCCGGAAAGAAAAGCTGCCCACCAACTCTGCGTAGGTGGAAACCCCACTGTTCGCGTGGTGTCCAACCAAGGAATGGAGGGGGCATACCCAGTCGCCCCATGTGTCCGTACTCACCGATACCGATGCGGTAGCCATGTAGCCCCATCGCCACGCGACCGTTGGCATTGCGGGCATGGACGAAATTTTTCGGCATATAGAAGTCTTTTCCTATGATACTCGTGAGTATGTTGTAGGCTTTCTTGTTGGCCGTATTCGTTCCCCAGTCCGTCAGAGCCAACATCTGTCGTTCTGTTATAGGATAGACCAATAACGGTGAATCATGCCCTTGCACAATCAGCCGGTAGCCGCCTCCGTCAAATGCGACATGGGCTTGCAGTCCGTTACGCATCAGCAGATTGCGCATTTCGGGTTGCAAGTCCATCTGCCGAGGATTAGTGTTTGTTCGTATCGTCATAGTCTGATGTTATGATGGTTACTTGTTATGCGTTGCCGTATTTCATAGCCGCTTCCAATTGTTCGTCTTTGAAACGGACAAACCCGGCGGCAGAATCTTCGCAGACCGTGAGTCCTTTTTCCTCACAGTAATGGGCGTACTCCTCCTGCCACTCGGCAGAAAAATGGTTGATGTAATCGAGCCAGCCGTATTCGCCGCTCTGCATCTTCTCGACGAGAATCTCTTCGGGATAATATTTCTGTTGTGCCATACGCTTATATTAAATAGGTTTTATTTGTGAATACCTGCCGCTCGGTTACGCTCACCGCTTTTCTTCTGTTCGTTCCACAGTTCTTCGGTGTATTCCTCCTCTGGAACGTAGTCGAGATTGCCGTCATCATTCATCACCCAGCAACCGTAGCAACCGAAGGTGTACTTATCCCATTCACGCTTGGGTTGCTCTTTCCATTTCTGCGCGTCACCTGCGCAGAAACGGATGCCTGTCTTGTTGTGAAGGTCGATGCCTACCGTGACAGGTTCGCCATCCACTGCCACCGTCAGAGGCTCACCATGCTGCATTCCGTTTACTTCTACTGTACCTAAGTGCATTACCTCTGCCAGCACTTTCAGGTTACGGGCGATGATGGGTGTCGGAACATACATCACCTGTTTTGTCTCCTCGTCGATTTGCACGAAAGCTTTACTGCGTCGTCCGTCCGCCATAGCCACGTCTGCAATGATGGATTTGCCGTCAAGCAACTGTTTTTGCTGCTCCTCGTTGTAGCATTCCAGTGGTGACGACTTCAGTGTGGGATAAAAAACCACATCCACCTCGCCGCTATCCATACGGATAAAGGCAAACCGACTGCGACTCTCGATTACTTCGCCATTCTCGTTAGTGACACGCATGGGCAGTACCGGCGAGTAGCCGCCTTTCCCGATTTCTTTCAGGATACACAGGGGCAAATCTTCAATCATTTCTTGGGTAAGCCCAAAGCGGGCCAATGTCGGATAAGGCAGTTCGTTGAACTCAAATTGTTCTTTTTTCATATTCTGAACGATGTTATAAAATTATACTCAGCAAATATAGAGCGATTTCTTATCTGATGACTAAAACATTTCTTTATAAGTGATTATAAAGTGGTATTTTTAATGTTTTGAATATGATTTTTCGCAAATAATCATATTCAAAATTGATTAAATAGTTATATTTGGAGAGAAAACAGTCGGCAATGGACAGACCATAAGAATAGCGTGCTAACTTTGCTGCCATGAGAAAGATTTTATTATTGATGATGACGGGTGTCTCATTATGTATCACGCCAGCCAAAGCACAATTCAATACCGTTGCCGTTACCCCAACACGCTACAAGATGGAGGTATTGGATATGGGGTTAGACCAAGCGGAACCGGCATCCGAAAGCGAGATTTCCGTACAGGAAGTTTCAACAGGTATCCCGGTATCCGCAGATATGGATAAGAAAAAGTGGATGGATCGTTACTTGAGTGTAAGTTACCCGTTACGTTATATCAAGGTCACTTCGCCTTATGGCTACCGTAAGGACCCGTTTACGGGAAAGAGTAAATTTCATGGCGGACTGGACTTGCGCGCACGTGGCGACAAGGTGATGGCCATGATGGAGGGTGTGGTCGTGAAGGTCGGACAGGACAAGACTTCCGGCAAGTATGTAACCTTGCGGCATGGTAGGTACACCGTCAGTTATTGTCATCTCTCTAAAATTCTTATCGTCAAAGGGGCAATAGTTCATCCTCGTGATGTGGTTGGCATTACCGGCTCCACAGGACGCAGCACCGGCGAACACCTGCATATCACCTGCAAACTCAATGGCAGGAGTATCAGCCCCTCGCTTATACTCGATTATATCCAATCCATCCGGCAGGAGTGTATATCAGCATTGGCAGGTTTGTAAAAGAGAAGTGAAAAGGGCTGAAAACGTTCCGGTTACTTTGTCATCCGTTCAATAATATGAGCAATATGGTTGCCCCAGACGTGTATTTGTACAAGGAGCATCGAAGGCATGGAGAGCGTCTTGCCATAGAAGATAGCCGCCACTACTTTGCCACCGCACCGTTCTATCTCTTCCTTGTAATCCACCACGCTTTGCCCGGTTGTCAGCACATCATCTATGATGATAATCTCTTTCCCTTTGATTTTTCCGGTAATGAGGTAGTTTCGTTCGAGGATACGCTTCTCTCCACCTTTGGCCTCATGCAGGCTTTCTCGTGCATCGCAAATATCAACGTCGTACAGTCCTGAAGTTAAATCCTGTCGGTGCTTTCCGATGTACCAGTCGAGCCGTTTGAACCGTTGACCGTATTTTATCCAGTTGCTACACGGCATGAACATTATATGGTAAGGTCTCTTTTTCAGTTGCAAGGCATTCATACACGTTTTAAAGAACTCGATTCCGTGTATATCTCCTTGTTTGAACTGGTAGATGGAATGGCAGAAAGCCCTCTGTTCATCATTGAGCAGCGCATTGTATCGTGACGGATAGTAATATCCGTAAAAGGAGATTCGGATGCCTCGTAACTTGAACGGCTTATGGGGAGAATGGCCATCAAACCTTTCGGGATGCAAGAGACAGAACATACGGCAGGCTTCCCGATGACCGGCCATTACCGCCAGACGGCAGTAACGTTCACGTTCCTCGCTCTTTTCGGTCAACCGTGCGGCGGCGAATGCCGCTTCTCCTGCTTTTCGTCGCCAGTAGCCGATAATATACCACAATGCCCCAATTGTGAAAAGCAGGAGTATGAACAATAGTCTTGCATTCATCGTATTTTTATTTGAATGAAGCGGCCCGTTTCAATCCGGTTATTTACAACATTACGGTGTATTTCGACATAATCGGATATGGGGGTTATGGCTTCATTACTTATATCAAATTCGTTTTCACTCACTTGCAAAGTTAGCAAAATCGTGGCACTAATCTAAAATAGCACCGATAATTTATAAGCCATATCACTTTTATATCATAAAGTCTTACCCATACAATTTCCTCTTTTAATTGTACATGCTCAACTTTTATAGAAGATGTTCGCCCTGACCGGTACACGGCAAATGGCATACAAGTCTGCTATATGCTGTGTACCAGTCTTTGGGATAAAGCAAGGACGATGGCACATTTGCCACAAGTGTCAATCAAGCCAACCTGTTGTCCTTGCAGCGACCTCTGCTATCTGTTCTTTTGTAACCGGCAATGCCGTCTGTTTGTTTTTATAGCTTCGCCCCACACCATCAGCGGAGCGTCACAGGACTTGTCCGCAAGAGACATTCACTCACCTTATGGCAGCAGAGCTGCTATGGGGTGAGTGAAAGACTCTTTACGGAAGCCAAACATGAAAAGACCGTACACCTCGGTCACAAACTGCCAAGGCTTACGCTTCGCCAGATTTGAGACTAAGTTGTACGGTCACTTCATCGGGAAGTTTGGACCGGCAAGCCACAGACGCTCCACTGCCCACCCATTCCTTTTATAAATCTTGCGCCTATTCTACATGTCTATACGACAACCGCCTGTAGTAAGAAAGCATATTCTGTTTGTCGGTTAGCTCTGCCGTAGTCATATTTTTCGCAAAGTAAGCCGCCTTTTACCAAACATCAAATCGCCACTATCGCTGGAACGAAAAATCTTCCTCTGACACGTCAGAGCGTATTTCTTGTCCCCGTTTTGTCTTATCGGTATTCTTGGGCGGCAGTTGATGGCAGAAAATATCCCTCAGCAGGCTGAACAGCCTTCAAAAAGAGGGAAAAAGAAAAATTATCAGAGTTATGGCAAAGACAATAGACATAGAACTTCAAAAACAGTTGGACAAGCCACAGGCATGGTTCTGTAAGTATTTTCCTGCACGCATACGCAATGTGAGTGAGCGTGAGATAGCAGACCGCAAGTTAGTCTTTGATTTCAAGGATGGACGGGCATACGAAGAGGTTGCTCAACGCACGGCAGCCAACATGACCGAACGTTATGGAACATCATGTACCAACATTGTATTTTCTCCCGTACCGGCATCCACCGATAAGAAGAACGAGATACGTTACAAAGCATTCTGCCAAAGAGTATGCGAACTGACGGGAGCTATCAATGGTTATGACCATGTATCAGTGAGTGGTGAGAGGCTAACCATTCACGAAAACCGTAAGGCAGAGAAAGAAGTCCGTAAGGTAAACGTCATTGAGTTTGATTCGGCCTTTTTCAACGGCAGGTCTGTGGTAGTCTTTGATGATGTGATAACCAAAGGGCTGAGTTATGCTACCTATGCCAATCAGCTTGAAAGCCTTGGTGCTAATGTACTCGGAGGTATATTCCTCGCAAGAACCCATTACAAAGTGAAATAATATGACCCAGACAAAGTATGATAAGGCAGTGTCCGTTTGCTTCAGTGGACACCGCAATATTCCATTCCTATACAGGAAGCAACTGAAGCTGCAATTAAAGGCAGCGATAACCAAGGCATACGCTGGAGGTTATCGTCATTTTTACTGTGGTTGTGCCATGGGGTTTGATATGCTGGCGGCAGAAGTTGCTCTTGCGTTGCAGTCCGAATTGTCAGGTCTGCAAGTTATTGCCGTAGTACCGTATCGCGGACAATCCGAGCGGTGGAACGATGCGATGAAAGCCCGGTATGATACTATTCTCTGTAACTCGGATGATGTTATCATCCTGAGCGAACACTACTACCATGGCTGTTTGCTTCGACGCAACGACTATATGGTTTTTCAAAGTTCGTCTCTTATTGCCTGGTATGACGGCAAACCCAAGGGTGGTACGTTTTATACTTATCGTAAGGCTACAGCGAATGGACTAAAAGTTCTAAATCTCTATGGCAGCTCAATCGTATAACAGCCATCTTGTTTTCGCATATTCCGAGCCGTAGCGGTGACTCCTTTGCCATTCATGTAAAGGCTGTTTTGTCAGCCATAGCGTGATATGGCAAAGTACGCTATTAGTTCTGATGTATTGCCCGGCTTTACCTATGTGCCGGTTTAGTTGGTGTTGCTGTATTTTTATATCTTCGGAGGCTCCATCCTCCTTATATCTTTCTCTACCTTTTTTAGTATTCGGCTTAAAAAGTAATATACTTGCCTTACTTTTCGCCTATTTAGCATGTTTAAGGCACGTCTTTTTATAAATAAGTGCAGCAATTGGTTGCTGCACTTTTGCTATAATATCTATTTGTCATATTAGACCTTCCCGTACACCGTCCTCATTTTTCCGTCCACCAGCACCTTATTTGACCGCACAATCCAAGCTCTGCCGTCATTCAATCCGCATTCCAATGCCTTTTCGCCGCCGCCGATTAGTACCGGAACGGTTGTCACTGTGATTTCGTCCGCCAGCCCGTTATCCAAGAGTAAAGCCCCGATTTCCTCACCGTAAGCCACCACCATACCGTCGCCGTCTTCCTTCATCTGTCTCAGTTCTGCCACTGCATCTCCTTGGATGAACTTCACTCGTTCATTCTCCGTCAGGTCGATGCCGCCGTTCGTCACAACCAAAGTCTCTTTCGCCGTAATCGGCCAACCCAAATGGTTCATATAAATACGCAGGTAAGTTTCTTCGTCAATCAGCACA
Organism: Bacteroides sp. 2_2_4; assembly: GCF_000157055.1. Classification (NCBI taxonomy): domain Bacteria; kingdom Pseudomonadati; phylum Bacteroidota; class Bacteroidia; order Bacteroidales; family Bacteroidaceae; genus Bacteroides; species Bacteroides sp. 2_2_4. The sequence continues at coordinate 19,163 of NZ_EQ973361.1, forward strand.
CAACTGGAGGCATCCACAGCCGCATCAAAATGCTTGTCCGAAGGAGCCGGACAACCGTCGATGGACTGATACACGTGCAAGGAAATCTGTTTCATATTCAATGTGTTTTTAAGAATTATGTCCACCTTGCACCCTAAAGAACAGCATGAACCTACGCTATTCCGGAATAGAGGTACTGCCATACCTAAAAGGCAGATAAGCAAACCCTTGCTGTATAAACATACAGTATGAATATTTTGCTATACATCTTGTCTTTTTGATAAGTGTCAGTTTTCTATTCCAAGACGTTCAGTGAACGTATAATATGTATATCAATCTCCGCCTGTTTCCAAGCCGAGTATGAATCTTCCATGTCACGACAATGACCGTACCCGAAAGTACCGTCTGCTGTCTTCATTTTGACAAAGATAACGAAAAATTGGCGGATAAGCAAACAAAAAACATTGTTTTTCTGGTTGCCTGTTCCGAACTGCATTCTGCCTTATCAAAAAGACTTACTCATTCCCTATGATTTAATACAGTCGTCATTCTGCAATTATCAAGAGATGGGCCAATCCATCCGATTCCACCTCCCTTTATAGTTCACCTTTCTCCGATATAGTACGGGCAATCCGTTCCGGTTGTCCGTTACCCTGTTTTAACACCCCTGTTTTACAGTTTTATTCATCCCTTTCTATTTGATTGTCATTTATTATCGTTTTGCTGCTGCCGTGCGACCTCTCGTGGACTTATTTTCCCGCAAAGGTAATAGGCTGCTCCAATCTTGCCAATGCCGGCGTTCCGCCGCGAGTGAGCCGCAAAAATCTTCCTCTCCGTCTGTCGAGCGTATTTTCCCGCATCAGCCTTGTCAGATTGTTTCCGCCACCTTTTGGAGGCAGAAAAATAAATCCCAAAGGTCGCAAACAGGTTGAACAAAGGGAAATAGTAACAATAAAAACAAAAATAACATTATGAAAACAGAGATTAGGCAGAATGGCAAAGTGATACTATCGAGTACAGACGATATATCCATTCCGATGATTTTCAAAAACTTATGTGGTAAGAACTTTTCTGGAAACGACTATCAAAACTATCTCAAAACAGTTTGTCAGGATATTGGTGTTACGATGGGGGCGATTGAGTATTATGCCGACAACGTTTTGATTGAGAAAGCAACTATTCCTGAATTTTAAAAACTATATACAATGAAAAGGAAAGAGAAAGCAGCAGTAGATGAATTTGTCGCCCTTGTAGGAGGCAAGACATGGGAGCCTGTACGACATAAATGTATGGGTAAATGGAGTGGTATGACCGATTACGGTTTTGTCATAGACGGACGGATAACGCTCTTTGTTTCCAATAGTATGGCATACTTTAAGAAACGGATTCGTGAGTGGATTAAGTCGATACATACTTTTGAAGCGAAGAAAGATTGCTACCTTCGCTTGCTACGTGAACAAATTGAAAAGGACAACGACAAGGCAAAGGACGAAAAGTTAAATCCTGTCAGACTGATAGACATTGGCATCTTATCCCCCGAAAGCAATAGCCCGTTTGATTTTTTTACCCCTTATGTGTTAGTCGAAATAAACGGCAGGCGGTTCAAGCATCAAACAGCGGAGTTAAGTTGCGCTATTATGGTGGATAGTTTGGCAGGATACCTTGAAGAATGCAACTGCAAGGATATATACACGGCAAGGGCAGTGCGTACACCTGACTACATTTTTTGCGGTGTGCGGTTTGACTCCCGTGATAATATGTATAAGATTGGAAAGTAGAGATTAATGATGTCTGAAGAAGTTGTCACTTACAACGATAACTCCAGTCGTTTTAAAGGACGGCATCAGCATTTGACCTACTAAATACATAAGTTCCCAATTTACGATTGGAGACTTATGTATTTTTCTGTATGGAAAACTAATCAAATAATCGCTGACTTATCATCCAGTCATTAAGCACGTCCGGATCTACACGATTTGTAAGATTCACATTTTTACTCAAACAACCGATTTTCTCACCTCTTAAATAAATAACTGGTGGGGTTAATGTATTCGGATTGTATGGACTTAACGATGAACTGGGACTTCCATATATGGAATACCGATTCTTGAAAGATATACTTGAAAAGTGACTACCGTATATATTCTCGTTGTTGGATATGGAATCAGGAGTAGATGTGTTCAACGACAATCTGCCTAAATACAAACCGTCATTTGCCAATAGAAACGATTCTTTCCTTGAAATTCTGGTATCTAAACCTATTCTATCCATTCCCTATGATTTAACGCCATTATTTAATAATGCCATAACGTCTTTTAGTTGCATTATCGAACACCTCTGTCTCTCTTAGAAACTGCATTACCCGTTCCCTGTCTTCGGAAATCAGGCAACCTTTCAGTTTACCGTTCTTTTCCGTGATTTTTAATTTTGAAAGTTCGAATATATCGGAACAATCCAGCCAACTGTCATAGTCCAGAATATCACGATAGTTCCGAACCATCAAAGGATATTGGCAGTCCAGTAGCTCTTCCGACCTCTTGGAAGAATCTATTTCCGAATTTATCAGTAAGGCACCGATAGCGACACCTTCCGGAGTAAAGCCGATAATAACAATATATTTATTACGGTCTTTATATCCGTCTTTTAGTATCAGTCCGTCCTCTTCGTCCAAGGGGACATAAATAATGTCACCAATTTTGACTGATGACATCTCTACTTGCTCAGCTTTGGCCATTATAGCTTTCAGCTTTTCCAATGCACCGGTTTTGTCGTCCATTTGATTTAAGATAAAGCGTTCTTGACAATCTGCTTTTCTCGGATATAATCTACCATGTCCTTGGTAGCTTTTCCTGCCCGGGCTATATCTATAATGGTAATGAAGTTTTTTTGAGGATCATCCTGAATGCGTGTCATCGCTTCTTCCCATGCCGAGTCATGCGACAAATCGGACAAGTCATAAGGGTCTGTATCCTTATATTTAGCGATAGCAGCGTCAAGACAACGTTTGTTGGCACCTGATATATAGTCCATATCGGGTACGGCAGAAGTATATACCTTCTTGTCACGAACCTCTATGTCTGAAAGGAACTCGTCAAAATTCCCATCCAAGGGTTTGCCTTCTGCAATTTGCAGTGCCTTGTAGGTATAGGCTGGCACCGGGCCATGCTTCAATGCTCTGAAAGAGTCTTCGACAATCACTTTGCCATATTTGACAAGATGGTCCTGTTGGGCAAAATAAAGTATTTTAAATAACTTTATATAGTCCACTCCTTGAGTGAAACTCTGCATGATGTAGAGTACCACTGCTCTTATTTTAGCAATCTGTATAGCTGTTTTCATTTCAAAAAAATCTATGCGATTACAAAGATACAACTAATTTGCTGAATAATACGCTCATGATACAAAAAAAATAGTCCGTTGCATTTTTTTACGACATTTAATATAGTCGTCATTCTGAGAGTAATAGTCTGCAATTATCAAGAGATGGGCCAATCCACCCGATTCCACCTCCCTTTATAGTTCACCTTCCTCCGATTATAGTACGGGCAATCCGTTCCGATTGTCCGTTACCCTGTTTTAACACCCCTGTTTTACAGTTTTATTCATCCCTTTCTATTTGATTGTCATTTATTATCGTTTTGCTGCTGCCGTGCGACCTCTCGTGGACTTATTTTCCCGCAAAGGTAATAGGCTGCTCCAATCTTGCCAATGCCGGCGTTCCGCTGCGAGTGAGCCGTAAAAATCTTCCTCTCCGTCTGTCGAGCGTATTTTTCCGCATCAGCCTTGTCAGATTGTTTCCGCCACCTTTTGGAGGCAGAAAATAAATCCCAAAGGTCGCAAACAGGCCGAAAAAAGGGAAAAAAAGAAAGGTTAAATTATGAGTTACAACAAATTGAAATCATTGGTAGCGAACGTGGAAGCCATAGAAACGGCAATGAAAATCCAAGTTCAAGGCAGGCAGGCCACTGCGGAAGAAAAAGAAATTTTATCCCGATATTCTGGTTTCGGGGGTATCAAAGAAGTGTTGAATATAGGTACGGACAAGCCCATAGGTGGTGATATGCAAGAACCGATACAAAGATTGCAGGAGTTAATCAATGCTTACCCTCATTTCACAGAACCCATGCGACACAATGTCATAGAGGGTATCAAAGCATCTGTACTGACAGCATTTTACACTCCTAAATTCCTTGTTGATGCAGTGGTGCGGCAGATACACGCCACGTTCAGCGAAAACGGCCTCAAAATGCGTTCATTTCTCGAACCGAGTGCAGGTATAGGCGGTTTTCTGCCCATAGCCATGTCCGGCACGTATGACTATGCCATTGAGAAAGATCTCATTTCGGGGATGATACTTTCCCTGCTCCATGAGAACACGCTAACACGGACGGCTGCATTTGAAACCATTGGAGAACAAGGTTTTGAGCATACAACTTTCGATGTCATAGCCTCCAACATCCCGTTTGGCAATTTCCGGGTATTCGATGCGGAGCTGTGGAAGAAAGGCGGTATGTACGAACAGGCCACCAAGACCATACACAACTACTTTTTTGTCAAAGCGATGGAGTTGTTGAATGAGGGTGGATTATTGGCTTTCATCACATCGAGGGGCATAGCCGACACGCCCGGTAACAAGTTCGTGCGTGAATATCTTGTAAATCATGCAGACCTGATAAGTGCAATCCGTCTGCCCGATATGCTTTTCATGCAGACAAGCGGTATAGAGGTAGGCAGTGACCTGCTGATATTCCAAAAGCACACGCACAAGACGGTACTCTCACAACGGGAACAACTGTTTTTACAAGTAGGCAGGGAAAAGGCGGACGCCATAGGCACAATGACCGAATACGCCAACAAATTGTTTACCATGCCGAAAACTACCCTTGCAACAGGTAGCCGCATTGTACAGAACCAATACGGAAAATATGTGCGCAAATACCAATGGCAGGGAAATGAAAATGCCATGTCGCAATATCTCGCCGCACTGCTGAAACTCGACTTTGGCCGATATTTCCGCAAAAGTCTTTTCACAGGGAACGGACAGGGCAGCGAACATATGCAAATGTCCCTTTTCGGGAATGTAGCGATGAAACAAGTAGAAAAAGGTAAACGAGCCTACACGGATGGGGTGGAAGCATGGATGAAAGACGGCGCAATGGTACTGTTTGAGGGCCAGGTGGGTACTATCCAATATCGAAAATCAAGTCTTTATCAAGAGGTAGCCATTGATTTTGTGCCGGTGGACGAGGGTAAGGTCAATACAGATAGGGCGAAAGACTATTTCCCTATACGCAAAGCATACTTTGAACTGTCAATCAAAGAAAGGGAAGAACAAAAAGAGGATAACGGATTGCGTAGAGAGCTGAACGCCCGATACGATGCCTTTGTTGCCAAATGGGGCTGTTTCCACGAGAACGACAACAAGGAGTTTATCATGCTTGACAGCCTCGGTGTGGAAGTCTTTACAATAGAAATGCAGCTTGGAAAAGATTTAGTCAAGTCCGACATCATGCGTGAACCTGTGGCGTTCAAGAAGATAGACCCGAACAAACGGCTGACACCGATTGAAGCGTTGGCAAGCAGCTTGAATTTCTACGGCAAGGTTGATATGGACTACCTGATGCAGTCCACGGACAGTGCCGAGGAAGAAATCATCGGCGACCTCAAAGGTGAAATATTTTACAATCCCGCTATCGGGGAGTGGGAGCATAAAGGCAAGTTCCTTTCAGGCAATGTCATAGCCAAATGCAAGGAGATAGGTTCTTACTTGTCCGAACTCACGGACAGGGAAAAAGATTGGACGGAAACTGCTGTAAAGGCTTTGGCGGATGTGACACCCGAAGCGATACCCTACGAGGAACTCGACATTAACATGGGTGAGCGTTGGATTGACACTAAGTTATATGCCGATTTTGCAACTGAACTTTTCGAGACCGAGACAAGCGTAATGTATTTCGATGTGAACGACACCTACATGGTACGTCTGCAAAGTTACTCTCCGGTGGCTTACAACACCTATTTCGTTCGTAACTATGACGGTGGGGATTTGTTTGTTCATGCCCTGCATGATACTGTACCTGAAATCACGAAAGAGATATACCGCAATGGTGATAAGGTGCGTGTACCGGACGAGGAAGCCATACAGGAGGCAGCCACCAAGATACAGGAGATTAGAGACCGTTTCAACCGCTGGCTTGACAGGCAGCCGATAGAGGTTCGGGACGAGCTGGTGAGGGTGTATAATGAGCGTTTCAACTGCTATGTCAGGCCGCACTATGACGGTTCGGCACAAACCTTTCCGCAGCTCTCTTTCGAGCAATTTCCATACGATAGCCTCTATCCCTCACAGAAAGATGCTATCTGGATGATTAAGCAGAACGGAGGCGGTATCTGTTGGCACGAGGTAGGCACAGGCAAGACGATGATAATGTGTGTTGCCGCCTACGAAATGAAACGTCTCGGATTGGCACACAAGCCGCTTATTATCGGGCTGAAAGCCAATGTGCACGAAATCGCCGATACGTTCCGTAAGGCATACCCTACGGCCAAAGTTCTCTATCCGGGCAAGGACGATTTTACCCCTGCCAACAGGCAAGAGGTCTTTTCAAAAATCAAGAACAACAACTGGGACTGCATCATACTCACGCACGACCAGTTCGCCAAGATACCGCAGTCAGAAGAGACCATGATAGATATATTCACGGAAGAGCTTGCCGATGTGGAACGTAACCTTGAATTTTTGGAGCAGTCCACTATGCGTTACCGTAGCGGAAAGATGCAGGAGGGGTTAGAAAAGCGCAAACAGAACCTTGGGGCTAAATTACAAGAACTGCGTATGAAAATCAATAATCGGAAAGACGATGCTGTGGACTTCCACACAATGGGAATAGACCATATTTTTGTAGATGAGTGCCATTATCAGAATTTTTTAAGTTTTCCTATTTTATGAGATAATTGGCTGATATTTATAGATTTTAGTCTGATTTAGTTTGGATTATTTATGGATAGTTTTGTAAGAAAAAGAAGCACCATGCTTACAAGCATAGTGCCATATAATCTTAAAATAATACGAATTTAATGAATTATAAACATCTAAAAAGATGTAGTAAGTGAAATTTATCTTGACTTTGTACTATTGAAATACAAAGATTATTCTATACAATACTTATTATATGCGTCTTTATATATATTTCTCACTTCCTCTTGAAAAGCCGCCCTTCTATTATGTAATTCCATCAATTGGCCATTAATCTGCTGATAAATAATCCTGTGTGCCGGATTTGGAAGCAATGTTTCATCATATACATCTGTTTCAAAATCCTCTTCTTCTATAGCCGCATGAGCAAGATTTAATAAATCTTCCTTGGTCATATCGGTTACAACCATCCAGTTTTCGCCTCTTGTAAAATAGGCTTTCCGATCTTCAATTTTTAAGTGTTTCATAAATATCTTTCCTTTCTGAATAAGCTTGTTCACCAGCTTCTAAACTGTTCAACGTGATTTCGTAATTCTCAATGGTATTTCCTTTAACATCCCTTAGGGTTTGGGCTGTTGGGTAGCCGCTATAAATGTTGAAATGAACTCCATCTGCCTCTATCTTTTTTTCCGTATAAAGAATGTAATCTGGCTTTATAGAACCTCCTATTGTATTATTATGCGTAGAAATAATCACTGGCATATTCTCTGCCATTTCCTTAATAAACTTATTTACCTCGTTCTTCAAAAAGAGATTATCAAACGAAGACTCTGGTTCATCAATAATGAGAATGTCACATAGAATAGCATCTTTAATTTTCTGCAAGAAGTTAAACTCCGAACGTTCCCCACCGGATACAGGCAAGCCTGAAGAATTAAGTATTCTGTAATCTATGGCTGCAAACAACTTATAAATACGATTACTCTCAACGCCTGCCGCCTTTAATTCATCTAAATACTGAATAGGGTTCCCATACTTTGCAAAAGCGTTAGTAAGTGACACCTGTTTTAATCCGACAGTTTTCAAATCTGTAGCATTCGCAAATGGGCGTGCGGACACACTGATTGTAAAATGTCCGGCCTTTTCCGTGCTAATAGTTCTGCTTTTCTTTATCGCTATAGCTACTTGGGCAAAAATTTCACGCTTTTTCTTATTGATGAAGTATTGGTATAAGTCTATATTGGGAATACGAGGTGCTGCAGATTTCAATTGTAGCGACTCCTTTACCATCTTGATTATGTTATTAACTTCTTTGAAATACAAGTTGGCAACGTTATCCTTCCGACATTGTTCTATCAATTCTTTTAAGAGTGACTTCAGTGAGGCTTCGGGCAAATGCTTATTGACAAGCGATTTGTAAAGCTGTGATTCTAATAAAGTCAGTGTTGCATTGATAAGTTTTTTAATCTCATCAAAACTTAGTTCTTTGAAATCGCTTTCATTAAACAGTTTTGACTTTGAGAAAACATCGTTAACATCGCTTTGCTGTGCTGAAGACATAACCGCTTCAAGGTACTTCTGCAATTTCATCTCATCCTCATCGGCTGAACAAGTTTTCAATACATCTGTTACTATAACGCTAAACTCGCGCAAGTAATCCTCTGCAGAATTTTCTTGTCTTACCTTCAAATCATTTTCAAACTGTTCAGAATCACTCCTACTAGTATTGAGCAGTTCAAATTGTTTAATGTATTTGGCCTTTCCTTCAAAACGGCTAGCAATGGCATTCAAGGTATGAGTTTTCCCTGTAGAACGTTTCCCAAACATAATATTAAGCCCCGTTGATAACATCTGTCCATTCGGGAATATCTGAAAAAGTTTAATTCCTTTTTCTGAGGTCAAAGTAACCTTTGTCTTATCCATTAGACAGAGTTTCAGTGTATTGACATTCACCTGATCAACATCAAAAAATGTATGGCTGACAGGATACTTATCTGGTGTAACACCTTTTTCTATTCTAAAGTCACTGAAATAGACAGGCGTAAGTTCTGTATCCTCCTTCTCCATATAAATAAATTTCTTGACGCTCGACACTTCACCTGCTATTATGTTTCTTCCCAATTTCTCGATGGTATCTTTATGAAGTTTTGGTTCTTTTTCATAATGTGGTATAAGTAAATATTTACTCAAATCTCCAAATATTCTAATGAATGTATCATAAGAAATATCATCATCCTTAGTTTTGATTAGATTTTTTACTTCTTCACATTTTGAATTAAAATCAAACAGCGTCCCGTCATCGTTATTCGCTATGACAAGAATATGCCCATTCTCCAAATCTACTTCAATACCGGGTAAAACAACTATTTGCGTCAATGCATCCTTGATTTCTTGATATTGTGCGTAGTCAAACAAGTTGTGATTTGTGATAGCAATTACATCCAATTTTGTTTTTGCAACATAATCCAACAAAACGTCTTTATCATAAGTAAACATCCTATCTGATACAGATGGCACTGTATGAATATGTAAATCACATCTTTTCATATATTTCTAATTTGTTAAATATATTTTCAAATGCTCAAAGAACAAATGGAAATCTGATTCCAAAATTACCAAATTATCCTGTATAACAGATGATTTTATAAAGATTTTGATATAGTGATGGCAAAAAAACACGATAAAATAGAATTAAAAACACTTCTAATTAGAAAAGTACAAGCAACACATATTTGTATTTTGAGATGATATAACAAAAAAGCATTTGCAGATAAATAATTCCAAACACTTTAACTTTGACACCTTTATTACCAACTGGGAGTATAACTGTATATTGCTATTTTTACATACAAAGTGGCTGTGTGTCAATAAACTTTTGTATATTGACACACAGTTTTACTTTCAATTCGTCAAACTTATGTTGAGAATATTTTAGGCCTCATGTTTTATTATTTTTCCATTTCTTTGCCATATTCTTTTGACTCTCGTTTTCAAGCGTTTCCAAAGCTTTCTCTTCTTGTTCTGTAGTTATATCAAGATACGCCATTGTGGTTTGGATACACTCATGTCCAAGCAAATATGAAATTTGAGCTATGTTCATTCCATTTTCAAGCCAATGTGAAGCCTTGGCATGTCTGAATTGATGGGCATGTAAGTTCAATGGTACATCTTCACAAGTTTCATGAGCTATTAAGGCATATTTTTTCAGCATTTTGTTCACATTTTCGGCAGACATAGGAGCATATACTCCTTTGCTTTTTGAATAAAAGATTAGTGCATCCATATCATTATATTTCGGATGGTATTTCTTGAGGTATCTCTTTAAACATTGCACTGGTTGAGACAAAAGAGGAAGTGGGCGTTTCTTTCTCCCTTTTCCTATGACAATCATGTGAGGTTTAGTACAATCCATGACGATATTACTAATCTTCAATGTAAGGAGTTCATTAACACGTATAGCTGTAGAGTACAAAAGTAGCATCAATGTGAAATCACGAAAACCTGTTGCCGTTCTTTGATTTGGGACAGACAATATGGCTTTAACAGCCTTTTTGCTTAAGCCAATAACTTTTCTTTTAGGCGTTTTCTCATTGGGAATGTTCTCAGCTTGTAGAAATACGGCCATATAAGTCATATCTCTGTCCGCTACATATTTCAAGAAGGCACGTAAGGCTGACAACCTTACATTGCATGTTGCAAAGGTACAATTCCTATCGCTTTTCATCCAAATAATCCATTCCATGATATATTTCCTACAGAAGCACTCTGCATTCAATGTTTCCGGTAAAATGCCTTTCACTTTCTTAAGAAACTCAGCATAGAGTGTCACTGAAATTTTATAGTTTCTTTTCGTGTGAGGGCTACAAGCTTTTATTGAGGGCACATAGTACTCAAGCCACTCATGTAAATAACTAGCAATCTGTATTGCTTGTAAGTTAATCTTCTTTTTCATCTGTCTCTAATATTAATGATTGTTCTATTTCGCTATCGGCATATGCTATTATATCAGAAATCGCAGGGGTCAAAGAATAGTAAGCCAATGTGCTTTCCATTTGTCTGTGTCCCATGCTCTTGCTTAGAGCTAATAACTTGTCGTGTACTGCAAATCCTTGGTGCGTCCAGCTGTTTATGTTCTCTATGGCGTAGTTGTGCCTCAGTTCGTATGGAATCGCGTGGGATGAATTGCAGCTTTGCCACAGCACCCTGAAGTGGTACGTTACCCATACAGGAGGGTGCGGCTTGTCATCCGGTGTCGGGAAAAACACCCTGCGGTTCGGAGTCAGCCCATCTATTTTTCCGTCATAAATACGCATCAGGGGCAACATTGTGTCATGGAGGACTACATAATGTTGGTCATACCCTTTGCCGCGCTTGATGGATACCACGCCGTTTTCAAGGTTTACGTCATCGCGTTCCAGCAGGACGGCCTCGGTTGTCCTTATTCCTGAACTATACAGTAAGCGGAAGAACACCGGCAGTGTCATGCGCTGGATAGCCGCGAGTCTGCCACGCCTTGGCTTTATGTTGTCGCAAGCGTCAAAGAAGCGTTTCAATTCATCGTGTGTAAAAGGATGCGGCGTATAAGTTCTCGGTACAGACCTTGGCACTTGCGGCAAGTCAATTTTCGTCATTCCACGCTTTTTCATGTACTTGATGAAGTCCGAAACAGGATAGACACGTGACACGCAAGAGTTTGTGCATTCAGTTGGACGTTGCCTACAACACCTGTCAACGATTTCTTGGGTAAGTTCGGTTTGCTCTGGATATTCCCTTACGCAAAAATGGTCGAACTGTATTATGTTCTTGATATAGCTATAACTGTAACGCCCGGAAGCCTTGCGGTATTTTACATATCCTTCTATAGCTTTGGATAGGAATGAAATTGTCTTCATACGTCAAACACCCCCTTTCCTATGGGAAAGTGTTCTATACTCAATGAACATTCCTTCAGCCTCTTGAATTCCGCACTAAGGTAACGGTCAAGAGAATCTGGGGACGCATGACCGAGGGTGGCACTTATGACAGGTTGCTGCACACCGCCTTGCAACAGAGTCGTCGCCACATTATGGCGGAATAGGTGCAGACTTTTTCTCTCATTTTTACCTTGTCTTATTCCTGCTTTGCACATGACTTTTGAGCATATGGCATCGAGATTGCTTGTATGAAGCCTTCTGTATGGCACGTGTACTGTGAGAAAAACATATGGTTCCGAACTTCGGGGACGTTCTTTGAGCAGGTAATCAAATACAGCGTTTCCTACCACGGCACGGAGTGGCAATGTCAGTGGCTGTCCGGTCTTTACCTGAGTGATTTTTATCAGGTCGTGTTCCCAATCGAAACTGTTAAGCGTGAGTGCAGAGATATCACACCCACGCAATCCCGTGTACATGGCCAAGGTTATGATGGCTTTGTCCTGTAGGGATATTGTGCCATCGTATTCTAAAGTATGCCTGATAGCAGTAAGCTCTTGATCCGTAAGGTATTGAATATTCTTCCGCATGTTGGGTATAGCCGGCAGATATGCGATTATACGTTCAACGGATTTGCCATAGTGGGGCAAACAGGCTTTCAGTCCATATTCCACCGAATATTTGAGCGAATGGCCCATATTCGGTTTTCCGTCTTTGGAAAATACTTCCAATACCGCATTTCCTGTTATTGACTCTAATGAGTACACTCCCATTTCCTGTAGCCGGAAGAAGAACGAAGATAGTGCATACTTCACATTCGTTGAAAATTTGCAACATCTACCTACCGTGTTGAAAGCCATGTCTGTTACATCCTTGTATTCTGCGCAGAGCAACTCGTAGTGGTGCGGTTTACTATAGTGTTTACGACCATCGGGTAATAATCCATTCTCGATATATTGGCAGATTACACGTAACAGGCGTACCTTGTTCCTATAAGTATACTTGTTGGACCACAATACTTTTAGTGTCGGTTCAACGTCGGTGAGACTCTGCCATTTGTAATGGTTAGCATTTCCTGATAGCCACTCAGCCATTTTCTTCACATAGTCTATGTACATGGCTGAATAACCGGTGTCTTGCAAATAAGAAACAAGACCATTGACTTTTTCATTTAGATTAAATATGTCCATAATCGCATTTTGTTTGAAAGTTATTACAATTATAGACGTAATATAATCAGAACTATCTACTGTGCAAAATAAATGATTACTAAATAATTAAGTAATTTAACAGGAAACTTATAAAAGTTCTGATAATGGCTCAAATCCGAAATTTTGGATTTATCGCATATTTTCAAGAACTTAATGTTCCAGACACGCCATAACCGTGTGGCAGGTATCGGCAACACCAAAGGCTCTCAAAGGGCAATGAACCTCTTGTTCGCCATTCGTGACATCCAACTTCGTACAGGTCGTGACCTTGGGGCTACGTTTCTGTCGGGTACAGTGGTGGTAAATGCACTGACCGAACTATATGTGATGTTCAAGTATTTGCGTCCGCAGGAGCTTCAACGGCAACGGATTAGCTGTTTCGATGCGTGGGCAGCCATATTCACAAAGAAAACGGCAGATTATGAGTTGAACGTGACAGGCTCGGTGAAGCGCAAAGAGCGTTTTCGTACTTATATCAAAGTACCGGAACTGGCAATGTTCCTGCGTGAGATTACGGATTACCGTACAGCCGACATGATAAATCTTGATGTGCCTGAGAAGAACGTGCGTTTCCTCTCTTATCCCCCGACAATTGAGCAGGAGGAAATGATAGGACGCTTGGTATCTTTTGCCGGTAGCGGCCAGTGGGAGGACTTGGGGCTTGACGTTCCGCAACCTGACAACCTCGACAAGGCGAAAATGTTGGTTGCGACCAATGTAGCCCGAAAAATGGCTCTTGATATGCGCTTGTTGGGTTGCAAGTTCAAGGATGATGCCGATAACAAGGTTTCTATCTGTGCGAGGACAATCTATGATTACTATATACGCTCGAATGGTAATCGGGGTACACAGTTCGTGTTCAGCGACCTTGGTACATACAAACCGAACGAATGGAACATATATACCGACATCAAAGAAAAGTTGGTACGGCTCGGTATTCCTGCTGATGAAATACAGTTTATCCAATGCGCCACTACCGAGAGGGCAAGAAAAAAGCTGTTTGAAGAAATGAACAATGGCAAGGTGCGAGTTCTTTTTGGAAGTACGACCATGTTAGGCACAGGTGTGAACGCCCAACAAAGGGCTGTGGCGGTGCATCACCTTGAAATACCTTGGCGACCTGCTGACATGGAGCAACGCAATGGCAGAGCAGTACGCAAAGGCAACACCGTAAAGCTGTGGGGTGGCAATGTGGTGGATATCGTAATTTATGGTACGGAAAAGACCCTCGATGCCTACAAGTTTAATCTGTTGAAAAACAAGCAGATGTTTATCAATCAAATTAACAACGGCACAATTGCCGTGCGCCGTATCGACGAGGGAGGCATGGATGAGGACAGCGGTATGAACTTCGCCGAGTTCGTGGCTATTCTGTCAGGCAATAACGACTTGCTGAACAAGACGAAGCTCGACAACAAGATTATGCAGCTTGAAAAGGAACAGGCTATTTTCAAGAAAGAACGCATCCGTGCCGAGCGTAAAATAGCTGCCTGTCAGGAAGAAGTCGAAAAGGCAAAGCGTACTGAGGCCGATTTCAAGAGGGATTTGGAATACATCAACTCGTATAATGGGGCAAAGGCAACCCTGCTTTTAAACTTGCCGCAAGCCAGTACCGAGGAAGTTGGTCGGGAGTTGCACCGTATAGCCAGGACCTACCGCAACGGAGCGTATGGCACAGTTGGCACGTATGCAGGACTGAACTTGTTGGTGCATAGCGAGTATAATATGGACGGTACGTTTGACCGCAATACATTCTTTGTAGAGGGTATAAGTGGGTTGAAATACCGATGCGGCCTAAGCGGTGCGCTGCCGCTTGGTTTCGTTGAGTCGGCGCAATATCCGCATGGAGCATTAAGCAAATTGCCCTCTCTTATCGAGAAGCAACAAAAGGCGGTAGAGCGGATAGAAAGCGAAATTCCTACATTGCAGAAAATCGTTTGTCGCCAGTGGAGCAAGACTGATGAGCTGTCAAGGCTCAAACAGGAATGCAAGGAACTCCAGCACAGGATTGATGAAAGTCTGAAAGAGGCCGAACAACCACAGGCTGCCAAACACGAAGCTATTGCCGAAGCTGCTTGACATAATCATAATTTAACCGTTCCCTCTGCATGGTCGCGATGACCGGGCAGAGGGATTTTTTTGCGCTCCGGTCTGCCGACGGCTCTACTCTTTTATGGCATCCTTTCTCCCTTTATAGCCTCCCGATTCCCCACCGCCACCCGTTTCCCTTTATAGCCCTCATATCCTATATTTTAGCCCAATAGGGAGAATGACCTTTCATCGCATATCCGTTTTTGCGATACGTCATTTTTAGCTTCTACATTGGTGGCAATGTGTCACTTTTGCCTTCACACCTCCTAATAGCTTCAATCAAGGCATTTTTTAACTTTATGAAGGCAAGTTTATCCACTCCTTTTGATATACTGATTTCATTACCGACCAAATCTTTCAACTTGAGTAAACAAGGAACATCTGCCTTATATCTGTCTCCCACATCTTGTAAATCATAGTCAAATTTATAATGATAAGCAAGAAATTGCGTAAAAGTATTTTTACTTTTATTGCTTAGTTTGCAGATAGCATCAAAAAGAGCATTGGCATCTTCAGATGCAAATATAGCACGAAGTTCGTATGTACAACTTTTATCTGGATAAGGCAATCTGTCTATGATTATAAGTTGTTCTACTATTCCTTCAGTCAAATTACGCAGTGCTTTTTGCATTTGATCTGGCAACTCATTTTTCTTTGATTCTATCTTCTGCAAGAAATAGTCCACAATATCATCCGTTATTGGAGTCTTGGAATCTGTGGTTACATAATTACATCCACTAATAAAAAGCCCTTTTAGCTGATAAAGTTCCTCTAAACTGATTTGACTATTAATTATTTCTGCTATTCTCACTTTTATTAAAGAGACATAAGCCTGTATAAAATAGAAAATGCCAATAGCGTCAAAATATGATAGATACGCAATACTATAACCAAGTTGATAAGTGTCTTTTATCTCTCTATCCAATATGGATTTTATAGTGTCCTGACAAATACTTTCAAGTTTTTGCTGCTCCATATCGAAAAAGCCGGATAGCATTTCCCAAGGTTTCAATTCTTTTTGCTTATCCCTTATCTCCGTAACAATAAATTCTACAAGTGGAGCACCTGTAATAATATAGTGTATAATAGCCGTAACATACTCCGGATTTAAGACATCATAAATTAGCTCCTTGTTTAAAGAGTGATATTTTTCCCTTAGATGCTGTATCCTTTGCTTATCCTCATTATTATCTTGGAGTAGAGAAATCCGACAATCTCTACTCCAATTACAAATTACCTCTTTGTTCTCACTATTATTATACTCTGCATACACAGCAATAAATGACCCAAGAATATTCTTAAGAAATATATTATCCTTTTCAACCAGTTCGGGAGGAAGTTTGTTTAAGTGGCTTTTAAAATCATATAAGCATTGTCTCAAAACTCGTAAGTTATCGGATTTTGTACACATAAAACAGGCAATAATGAAATCACGCATTTCTTTCAAATAATCGGATACCGGTACTTCGCCAAGGAAGTATTCGATGGCTTCTTCTATGTCAGGTTGTATTTCAAATTCCCTGCCTATGGTCTTTTCCTTAAACTCATCCCATACAGCCTTGGGAAGTTCTTCAAGGTGGTTCTCATCTCCAATTACGACAACATGACAATTACAATGCTCTACAAAATAGTTGATAAAGCCTAACAATTCCTTCATCTCTATCAGGCACCTTTCGATGTCATCGAATATCAGAAACTTTACACCTCTTATACTGTCGTCTTTCACTTGTAGTAACGACAACGAATCCAGTGTTGCGGAAAATGAACCATCCTCTTTAGAGTCTTCATTAAAATCCATACTCGTCTTGAAGACTACCTTACCGGCTAATTTCAAAACTCCCTTTATGAAACGCCCCGTTTTCGAATAGAAGAAAGGATTTAATTCCCTATCTATAGCTGTCTTGATGTCATTCACGCTATCCATTCCATAGGTCGAAATGTAGATGGGCTTTAGCGTAATTTCCCCGTCGGTATCTGCGGTTCCATCAAACCTCTTCTTCCATTCTTTTATAAGATGAGTTTTGCCACATCCCCATTTTCCTTTCAGCATCACGGCATACTGAGGATTAGTATTATCAGCATAGCTGTTTAAAAAATCAAGAATCAAAGTATTCATACCCTTGTTATTAACATAATTCTATTTTAACTCCATTGGAAAACAAAAATGTAGCAATAAGAATATTAAATATGAAAAAGTAAACGACGCTGCAAATCCATTATCACCACATCCACAATGAACAAAGTTAGTGATATTTCTTAATACAATAATATCCAAACAACTATATTTCATGTTTCTTCTTTGAAAAATTCAATAAAGGCTTGCAGGAATCGTCAGTCTTACCATTGATTGCTTAAATATGCGTCTCCTATCATAATAATATCCGCAGAAAATGTGATGGTGGAATACATTTGGCGTTTCCTGTCAACATTGTAAACCTCTTTGTAATATACGATATACGCATATTTGAACTCCACGACACGAAAGATTGAATTATCCTTAGTGTTGTAATAAATCACCTTGCCGCTTATCGCTTTGAAAGGACTGTTTACCATTGCTTCAAGAATAGTAGTTTCTCTGGTAGATTCAACGGTTATGGTAATACGTCCGCCAATAACATTTGTCACTGGCCTTCCTTTATTATCTGTCTTGCGGTTAAATTCAATATGTGATGAAATCACTTCTATATCCTTCCCTTGCAAGCACACGGTTGCCTTTAATTCTGCCATGCTGATCTTATTATTTATTATAAAACCAAGACATTTCGCCTTGGTTAAAGCAGTCAGACCGCTTTCAAGACAAGAAGGAGGATATCATATTTCGCAAATATAGAATTTTCCTTTGAACATAACAAACAATCAATTAAATTTATTAACCAGCAAAATAGAAGAAACTCTATTTACAGGCTATCCTCCCTTCTAAGTATTATTTATACAAAGTAGAGAAATGCTTGCAAGTTCAAGATGTACCACGAAATTAAGACTTGATGTAATTTTTTCAAGCTGAGAGCCGAGCTATCCGTGTAATAGCTCGGCTTGTTTTTTTTAAAATGAGGGAAAGGTTATTTAGGCAGATGATATTTGTCCTTTATATGCTCGGCCACGTGTTCGACTTCTGGAAACAACGTTGATTTGTCTATGCCGAGGGCTTCAAGCTGCTTCCTAATCTTCCGCTTCTGCGCTTTATTGATGATGTACACTTTGTAGCTGAAGTTGAGTGATGCTGGTTGGCTTTTATTGCCATTGATACCATAAAGGAAAAATGCCCCGGACTGCCGGATTATGCGAGGATTGTCAAACATCGGTTTTACACAAAAGACTCTCTCGATATCCTTTGAGTCAATCACATTCTGAAAATGGGGTTTCTCGTACTTAATTTCATGCAGAAGATATTGGATTTCCTCTTCGGAGTTGAACTCCTTCCTATCCAGTTCTCTCAAATCTTCGATACTGAAATCTATTGGGCGTTTGGCGATATTAGAAACGACACTGACAGCATCGCTATCAAAATATTTAATATCTGACGTTTGAACTTCGAATCGGAACAGTTTTCCGTCAACGGCATCATTCTCGCACGCAAAATACAGAGCTACCAAAGGATTTGTAGTAATATCCAAGAGGCGTGTCGGCAAGGAGTAATGCTGCATCTTGACCAACTTCTCAAAGGTAGATGTACACCCTTTGAAATCAGCTGGACTTTGAGCGATAATATCTCTGAAAATTCTATTTTCATTCTGGATTAAGAATTTCTCTCGATAGATGGAGGGAATCAATCCAAAACTCTTATCTGACTGTCCTCGATAAAAGATATGGTAATCCATATCGTCCTCTAATTCGTCTTCAAGTTTCTCGAATAGAGTCCGGATGCTACCAATACTTGATGAATCACTCTCCGGTGTATAATTATATGCCTCGTATGAAATCTCCCACGGACGTTTCCCAAGAGTCTTGACTATTTTTTCTGACAACTCATTATATGATGCAAAACTATCATAAGTGTAGCCCAGTTTCTTGCTTCTTAGATACGATGAAGTGTTGGAGTCCAAAGGAACATATCTTTCCGGATTAACGTAAAATAGAACAATACTGAGCTTTCCCTTTCCGACACTTTTAATGTTCAATGCCGTTTGAAAAAGCCGTTCATCCACTTTCCCTTCTTTTACTTGTCTGAACAATTCCCATAATACATTTATATCATGCTTGTTCCTTGTCGATTTATGTGGAAACAGATGCACTTTCATCGGATGTATTGTCGGGATACCGGATACATCTGTCGGTTTTGGACAGTTCAAATTTAGCTTACGCCTTAAACCCTGTAAGATTTCGACTCTTCTTTCATCGGAATGAAACTTGTTGAGATATGAAAAGAACGTGAAGGGATCAATTTCCTCCAAAGCTATCTCCTTGCCTCTCTCCGAACCATCACGAAAGCCGGTTATGCCTATTTCTTTTAAGGTATCTATTAACTTTGGTTGGTTTTTCTTTTGTTCAATCAACCAGTCGGATAATTTTTTATATATTGGAATCCATGTGAATTTTTTGTCCATGTCTAATTAAAAGTTTATTCATCAATTGCATCACGAGCAGAAAATTGACAAGATGGTAATTACCATAACACCTTTATTATAAAATAGACAACCACATCAATGGTCATTTTAATCCTCCACTACATTATTCTACATATACTTTCAAGTCACGCATTATACATCGAAAGTCCCCTATATCCAGTGATGAAATTAATTATTATTTTATAGATTCTTAAACTCAAATATTAACCAATCAAATAAATTTGAAGCTATAAAGTCCAAATCCTGTTTTCTTACAAGAAATGAGAAAAAGTATAAATTATCAAAATAATGAGCAACCTCACAATATGGAATATGCGTAAATTCTATGTAAACCTTATAAAACCTTTTTAAGTCATTAGAAATCTTTTCCAAATCTAATGATGAATTGGTTACATCATATGATATTTCCATATAACAAGCTCCTTTATTTTTCACAATAATGAATGGGTTATGCTCTTTTTCACAATAACTCCAATATTGTTCTTTGGTTGTGCTTTCATTATTGATAACAAGATATTTCATTTTGAACGGTATTTTATATTTTTATTTGTTTTTATCTTAAAATCTGCCACGTCAGTGATGGCTTTATTTTTGTCAATTTTAGCCATATAGTGAATTTCAACTCCATTGATTGTTTGAGACATCTTTGAATATCCATTAAAGGCCTTATCTCCAATTAGAGCTGATTCAATTATAACAGTTCCATTTTCAGGATGTTTTTTTACAAAATCTAAAACAAAAGCTTCATTTTTATCTGCTGTTTTAGTTCTGCCTGTTGATTTGATTCTTTGATATTTGGGCTTTCTCGCTTTAGATTTCTTTTTAAGGCCAAATATGTCTAACCAACTATTTGTATCCTCAACATACCCATACAGATTAAGTATTCCCCCATCAAGTCCAATCGGATCTTGCGAGACATACATCCCCATCTTCGGTGAGTAGTACCTGAACCTGTTGTACGCCAGCCCTGTCTCCCGGTCATAATACTGCCCCTGGAACAGGAACGGTATCATCCCCCTGTTACCCGTCTCCCCGATGACGTTCCCATCCATGTCGAGCACCCGGTTCCACACCTCGTTGCCCTCGGCATCGTATGCCTCCGTCGGTGCTCCGAGCTGGTCGGTCAGTATCGAGTAGGACCTGCCTTCCTTGAGCATGGCCACCGGCACGAAGGAATCCTCGTCGAAGAGCCATACCGTCATGTCGCGGCGTTCCGTGTCCGTATTCCACCTGTCCTCCACGACGGAGTATTCCCTATGCTGCTTCCACTGGTGCAGCGGCACGTTGCC
>NZ_EQ973361.1:40928-44090 GCF_000157055.1 Bacteroides sp. 2_2_4
TACACGGCGGACACGCTGCCGCCGCACGGGTCGGAGCTGTCGGTGCAGTTCCCCCAGCGGTCATATCTGTACAGGGTGCTGTTACCGAGCGGGTCCGTCTGTGCGAGGAGCCGGCGGCTGTCGTCGTAACGCCACAGGTGTTCCCCGCCGTTGGCATCGACCTTCTTCCACACAAGGCCGCCACGGTGGTGGTACACCGTCAGCTTTTCGTGGCTGTCGAGCACCTCGGTCACTCCCTCCCGGAACGTGAGCCTGTGGTCGTATATGCCGCCGTCGCCCCACGTGTGCACGCAGCGCGAACCCACGCCCGTACCGTCGTACTCGAAGTACCACGCAAGGCCGTTGCGCCATGTCTCCTTCACGATGAGCCTTCCGGCATACTCGTATGTCATCACGTCGCCCGCCGCGTTGCGCTGGAGGGTCATGTTGCCGTCGGCGTCGTACTCGTAGGAGGCGAGGGTAATCTCTTTCTCCGGATCTTCCGGATGCGGGCCGCATATCTCAAGGATGCGTCCGCTTCTCGTGTCGTGCTCCACCCTCAGGCGGCGGCCCGCGCTGTCGGTGATGGAGCGCAGCAGGCCCTCTTTCGTGTAGTCGAAGCGGATGCCCAGGCCGTTGCAGTCGGTCACGCTCTCAAGCAGGCGCACGGAATCGTACTCCTTGCGCGTGAAGCGGTAGTAGAGGTCCTCGGCCATGTCCCACACGCAGTAGCCGCCGTCCTGTTCCAGACGGGCCTCCTTGCGCTCGGAGAGGATGAACGAGGGTTCCTCCGCTGTAGGCAGGGGGAAGGCCACCGGGATGCCGTCACTCATGCGGAGCGTCAGCGTGCCCTCTTCCGTGTCCGCGACGACGCCCATGTCGTAGGCGTGGTGCCACCCGTTGCCCAGAGGACCCCGGTAGTCGCTGCGGCTGTACCACGTGCGCTCCCATGACAGGGGCACCGGGCCGTCGAGCCAGAAGTCCTCCTCGTCGGTGAAGAACGTGCCGCTGGCCACGTCCACCGGGTGCCCCGTGACCGTGCAGATGGCCTTGTGGAGCATGTTCTTCAGGGATTCGCTCTTTATCGTCCTGTTGACCTTGCTGTGCAGCCTGTCCGCCAGCTTCCTGGTCTTTTTCTTGTAGAAACGCCCGAACGCCCCCGTGCATTTGCGGGCGAGTGCCGCCATGGGGTTGAGGGGGACGGGAACCGGGCTGGTGAGTATCTGCCTGGCGGGAGGTATCGGGTTGATGACACCCGTGGGCAGGAACATGCCCGGAACCTTGTGCACGCTCGGTATGCCCACGTCGTTGCAGTCAAGGTGCAGGTGCGCGCCGCCGCCCGAGAAGGGCATCCCGTCGGCAAGTACCGTCAGGCTACCCATGAAGGCGTGGCCGTTGTTCTTGGGTATCGCCGCTGAAGGGGCCGCCCAGCCTGCGCCCATGGGGATGTGCGGGATGCTCCGCGTAGGTGTGGATGCGACCGCGCGGGGGATGAAGCCGCCTATCTTGACGGTGGCGCCCAGCATCCCGACGGCCATCGTCAGCACGGTGTGGCCCACCTCGGCGAGCTTCGCGCTGTCGGCGTCGCCCGTCTGTTCCGCTGTCGGTGGCGGGGGGATGAACGAGGAGACCGCCGCCGCGATGAAGTCCTGCGGACGGAGAA
Organism: Bacteroides sp. 2_2_4; assembly: GCF_000157055.1. NCBI lineage: Bacteria > Pseudomonadati > Bacteroidota > Bacteroidia > Bacteroidales > Bacteroidaceae > Bacteroides > Bacteroides sp. 2_2_4. The sequence goes on from NZ_EQ973361.1 coordinate 42,571, forward strand.
GAACCCCGACATAAGGGTGAGGCATGGGCACGACGGGGGACGGGGGTATCGTCACGAGGTGGATGTCCACGCCGATGACCGGGTCGAGCTGCTTGGAGATAGGCAGGCAGGCCATGCCCTTCATGCCCATGGCACCCAGTACGGGGAGCATGGCGGCTTCACTCAGGCCGTCGGCAAGGCCGCCGATGGCGGCTGCCGCCTTGACGCCCGTGTCGAGGGCATTGACGGACGGTGACACACCGGCCTCGGAGTTCGCCTTGACGCCTTCCGAGATACCTTTGACCTGCGCCCCTACGCCGGTCTTTAGGTTTGCACTCACGCTGTCGAAATAGCCTGTGTCCGCCATACAATAAATATTAATCGTATTCTTCTTGTTCTATTTCCATTTCCAGTACCTCACATAGCTCTTTCGGTGAAATAATAATGCCTTTATTTTCTGTAGTAAGGAATACGGCATAATTAATTTCTTCAGAATCTAATTTTATTGATAACTTTGATATAAAGTCTTCCAATTTGATCAATTTGGGAATATAACTATTCCAAGGACCATTAGCACATATTTCTGCAAAATCCTTTTCAGGCCAAACAGGAAATAATTTATTATTATTATTATCTCCTAATAAAGCCCATTCAGTTCCATCACTTAATCCCCAAACTTCTTCAAAATCGGTTACTTTTCTCACAAAATAAGAAAAACGCTCTTTTGCTGATAATTTAAATATGTTTTCTATTTTCTTTTTGTGCATAATATTACTTATTTTTGATTACTTATATCCTTCATGTTTATGTTCTAATTTATGTAAGTCAGCATCCTGAATATTAGAATATTTGTATCCATATCCATCTTTAGCTCTTTTCCCTCGTTCATGAGCTAAAACTTTGCCTTCACCAATCGAATTTCTTGAATTTCCTGGAAGACGTATTGTTTTTCTATCTTTATTTTTTATATGTCTTATTTCATTCTTAATCCAGCCTCTTATCCATTTTGGCTGTTTCGGATCATTTGCCAATTGTCTTAATCGTGCTTGTTTCCCTGTCCTTCCATATGATTTTGCAAGTCCAAATACATCAATCCACCCATTGGTGTCATCAACATACCCATACAGATTTAGTATTCCACCTTCAAGTTCAATCGGATCTTGCGAGACATACATACCCATCTTCGGCGAGTAGTACCTGAACCTGTTGTATGCCAGCCCTGTCTCCCGGTCATAATACTGCCCCTGAAACAGGAACGGCACCATTCCCTTGTTGCCCGTCTCCTCGATGACGTTCCCGTCCATGTCGAGCACCCGGCTCCACACCTCGTTGCCCTCGGTATCGTATGCCTCCGTCGGCGTTCCGAGCTGGTCGGTCAGTATCGAGTAGGACCTGCCTTCCTTTATCATTGCCACCGGCACGAACGACTCCTCGTCGAAGAGCCATACCGTCATGTCGCGGCGTTCCGTGTCCGTGTTCCACCTGTCCTCCACGACGGAGTATTCCCTGTGCTGCTTCCACTGGTGCAGCGGCACGTTGTC
>NZ_EQ973361.1:44858-112818 GCF_000157055.1 Bacteroides sp. 2_2_4
CTGTCAGTTTTTATCATTATTTAACTCGAAAATACAAATAGGCAGATGCAACAATGGCAATCATAATAATTACACCGAGCCAAAATCGGAATCCGATTGGACCCAATAAGTCAAGAAAGAAATTTCCTCCCCAGCTTCCGGGTCTGGCGTATGTCCATTTCCAGTCGAATATCAGTCCGACAAGCCAAACCAATAGCAGAAAGATTACTACTAAGTACCCCACTTTAGGGTTCGCATAGGCATATTCGGTTGCATTAGTAAACAGCCTTTCAAGATTTCGCAATATGTTGTTCAGCCATTCCATTGTATTTTCCTAAATTTCTTTTATACTCATACAAATAATTCTCCCAGTTATCTCCTAACACTTTGGTCAGAACTTCATTTATTTCATCGTCACTGACCAGCTTGGAGCGTGCCGAACTGTTTAACAGGCTTAATAACAGGAGAGGATAAGAGGAGTTCTTTATCAGGTCTATGGAAAGTTTGTCTGAAAGTCTGAAACCTTCCACATAACATTCCGCAGCTAACGATTTCTCATAATTATTTTCCCGGCACCAACCACACAGCCTCAATGCTTCACTTTGCATTAGGTAATCGTTGCATCTGGAGTATGCTTCAGCACCGCGATAGTACGTCTCTGCCGCTTCTTTCCAAAGCGACTCCCGTACATAGATGGAGGCTTTCCCCAATAAGGTGTTTCCGAGCAATCGGCAAGCTAAAGAGAGATCTAATTTTTCTTCCCCGATTTCAGCGGCTTCTACGGCTTTGTCGGCAAAGTACATGGCCGTCTTGTAGTCCTTACGGGAAATCTGGTCTGTATATAGAATTGTATATACGGTTACAAATTGACTGATCCAGTTAATGTCTTTCTTCACATTTTCGAGAGCGATATCGAGGCATTTCTTCGCAAATTCCTCTGTTTGCGCTGCGTTCCCTTTTTTCACACTGTTCATCAGTTTGATTAATGCCAGCCTGAAATTCGAGGCTGCCGGGTCGCTCTTATCTTCATTCGCCGCTTGTTCCGCAAGTTGCTCCATTGCACCGTCTAAATCTATTGGTGGATAAATAGACACCGCGTCATTGGAGTGTTTGGCCATTAGTTTGCCAAACTGTTCATAGTCTTTTATGTCGGATATCCCCCATACCATTTGCTTGTGGAATGGCAGAGCAAGAGCCTTTTCAAACCATTCACGACATCCGTCATAGTCGTATGTGTTCTTTAGGTTAAAGACAAAACTGCATTTCATATCAGTCCCTTTTACAAGGGATTCTGTCAGCTTGTTGAAGTTGGCAACTGCGACGGAGGCATCGTTTTCCGCTTCTTCCGACTTATAATCAGCTATCCAATCAACACGTTCAAAGACAATATCTTCGGGTTTCTTTGAGTTATTCCAGTATTCTACTTGTTGTGCAATATACCCTACAACATCTTTTGAGAAATCGGTTCTGGAACTGAACGGAAGTTCTATGAGGAACACCATATCTTCCTCTTCGCTATCAAGGGCAAGCATATAGTCATAGAAAGCATCAAGCATACTTTCGTCTCCCGGATTGATGACGATACGGATTAACTTGACCGGTTTCCTGACTGCATCTTCCCATTGGTAGAGCATCTTGTCTGCTATTTGTTGTATGGCGTTGCTCATATGTTGTTAATTCAATTTGACAATAGTTCCGGCTACGGCTGTGGTTCCGGAAGAATCTATCGTAGCCTTTGTTGTACCGCTGACCGTGGCACTGCTGCTGCCGGTTGCTGTAAAATCAGTACTGGAGATATTATAATTGCTGCCTGCTGTACAATCAATATTTTCTGCCGATTGCGCAATATTGGCACCCGCGGACTCTGTTATGTCCTTTTCCGCATTAGATGATATATTGCCTTCGCTATCAATCATTATTTTGTTTTCTCCAACACATAAGGTGATGCTTTTAGAGGCAGATATTGTGATATTTCCTTCTCCGTCTGCCGTATAGCTGTTGCCTTCCTTATCTTTCATCATAACGCTTCCTTTTTCATCATCAAGCGTTATGGTACAACCGCTGCGGGTAGTCAGGCTTTTTGTTTTGTTTGAACTGCCGCCACCGGTGCCTGACTTTCCATGGAATAAGCTGCCAAGTACAAACGGACGGTTCGGGTCATCATATCTGAATGCCACCATGACTTGGTCTCCCTTTTCGGGTATGAATACAAATCCTCTGTTTGTGGCCACTTTGTCGCTTGTACCTGCGTCGGGAGTGAGCACCCGTATCCACGAGGTTTGCATCGGACCGGTCTGCCAGTTCATCTTGACTTGGACGCGGCCTAACTTTTTCGGGTCCTCGTTGCTGACAACCACGGCCTGCTGTGTATGAGCGACAGGCAGAGGTACATCCGGGCATGGAAGGGTGGGAATAGAGGACGGAAGTGCGGTGAAATAGTTCTGGTAACTGTCACCCATACCGGCTACGTGGGTTATTTCTGTAATGATATAGGTACCGATGCTATTTTTTACGTGGATACCTATTCCTGTATGGATAGCGGTATGAACATCTATGATACTGCCCACCGTAAGGATGCGGCAATCGCTTTCCCCGGTGATGAAACTGGATGCGGCGCTGTCGCTTTGCTGCCTGCGTTGGAAATAGGCGTCAAGTTCACCCTTATTGGTTATGCGCGGTTCCGCCCGTTGGACAGCGGGAGCGGTAAACAAAGCCAATGACGAGTCAAAGGCCGCTTGTCCCAATGTGTTTTGTCCGGCTGCGGTATCGGGGGATTGACCGTTATAGGTCTGGTCGTTCACCGAATGGTAAGAACTTCCCTTTATTGGTCGGGCAAGTGTCTGCGAGCAGACATCGAGCACGGATAGTTCCTCGCCGTATGTCAGCTTGGTCGTCGAGCCGGCCTGTGGCTTCCCGAATACAAGGTTCTGTCCGTCGTAGTAGAGCCATTCCTGATATTGGCGGGCAAGCCGTTGTATGAATCTGAAGTTGGTTTCCTCGTACTGGCATTCGTATTCCAGCTTCGATTTCGTTTCCGGATTGACAAGAGCTTGCACTCCCGCCTTGTCTGTAAGTTCCTTAACGATGTCAGACAAGGATTTGTTGCACCATGAGGCACAAGTGTGGTCTGACTCCAATAGGAATGTTGACGAATATCCCGTCACTTTTATATTTCCGTGTGTTCCACCGGAACGATGAAGTCCCACCATGGTGGCCACGCCGACAAAAATAGTGCCGCCGAAGTCCATGATTACTTTTTTCCCAACCCAGTCTTTTGACGCCTCCGGGATTTCTACGCCATAGGCTTCTATGGCTTGGATATCCAGTGTTATCTCAAAGTAGTGATGCTCATTGATGCTCTGTTTGAGCATCAACTGCACAAACGACGGCATAGGTATGCCGGCTATTTCCAATGTGACTTTTTTTTGTTCCAGCATGGCGGCATTATATTTGACGGTTTATATCCAAATTGCCAAAGCCGCCCGGCGGAAGTCCGTCGGACGGCCTGACAAATGTTTTGATTTAGGATTTACCTATGTACGCCGATTTATTTCTTCGGCCAACGGTTGTCAAGAGCTGCGCTGCCGACGATGATTTCTTCAGCGGAGAACGTAATGGTGATTGTCATAGGCACATCGTTGTTCGCGTCCAGAGTTTCCGAGTAGTGAACGATGTATGCGTTCTTGAACTGGATCTCCTTCATCTTGGCATCTTCCTCCGTTTTTTTGTAGATAATCTTTCCTTCTACAGGTTTGAAAGGACTGTTCAACATCGCTTCGATGACCGAAGTGTCTTCTGTTGATTCGATGGTTGCTTTTACTCTACCACCCAATACGCTTGAAGAGGGCATACCTTTAGGGTCCGTGTTACGACTAAACTCATAGTTTGAATAAAGGACGTCAAATTCCTTGTTGTTAAGTTCCAATGATGCTCTAAATGCCATAATACTTGGATTTAATGGGTTAAACTTAATTATTTTACTTCGGTTTCTCCGTCCTTGCGCCCTAACCGGTATAGATGCAAAAAAGAGAAAACCTCAAAAACGATTTTTTGAAATTTCCTCTCAGCCTCCGGATGACTCAGTTTTATTGTGGGAAAAAGAGAAGAAAATAAAACATCATCTTTGATGTGAGCAAATATAAGTGCTTATATTCATTTTTCCAAATTTTTTAGCGCGTTTTTTTGCTGTTATTTTCATTTTAACACGTTTTAAACTAATGTTCGTGTATAAAGCCACTGTCCTATATGATTAGAAACACGCCCCGTTGATGATGTGTCGCTATTAAATTGATTCCTGGCATTGTACAATAACACTTGTAGAAGAAGTTTCATCAGGAACGGACGAAACCGTCGGAAAGTAAACTGCTGCCGGAATGCAGAAAAACGGTATCCACCGCATGAAAGTGGCAGATACCGTTAGCAGATTGACTATGCAGTCTGAATGTTTGCGTATATCCTAATTCTTACGTCCATATCGGCAGATGAGCAATGAACTTAATACCAGGAGTGCAAGGGCAATCATCCATGTGTAGATCTTCCGTTCCTTTTCCAAATGTTCGATGTCCGCCGCTTGTTGTTTGGAGCAAGTTGTCAGTATATTAATCTGGGATTGTTGTGCCTTGCAGATATCCATAAGTTCAGCATTAATCCGTTGCTGTGTCTCCAGCGAATTTTGGATGTTCTTGAAGTTGCGGTTGGTCGTATATGCGTCACGGATATATCCGGGCGTGCTTACCTGTAACGAGGGAACCTGTATGCTGTCCGGAAGGTATGTCAGTTCTGCATTATTGCGCCGTTCCGTTGCGAAGCTGTTGAACAGGAGTATACCAACAAGTGTGCCGCTGATCAGAAAGGCTATTAATGCTATGATGGCAAACATTGTGTTTGATGATTTCGCGACAGGTTGTTGGTACTCTCGTTCAAGCCATGGATGATGGTTCATCGTGTGAGGCGGAATGGATGTTCCATACTCTACAGTCCGGACTTCGGCATTTTCTTCGGTCTCTTTTTTCTCAAGAGCCTTACGTCTTGATATATCCATAAATTCGCGCTTGGCAATCTGGTATTTATCCGCTTGATAAATTACAAGGTCGTTTTTTACCAGCCAGTCAAGAACGTCCTTGACACTCCGTTCTGATACCTTGAGGTTGCTGATGCTCCAAAATATTTCTGCACAAGATACCCATATTGGCTTCTGGAGGCACTTCTGATATAGGATTTCAAGAATCTCTGCCTGTAGTTGTTCTCTTGTTGGTTCCATTTTATTTACAGTATTAATTGTTTCGGAATAAAATAATATTTCTTGCCGGCGATGAATACAGGTCTGAAAAGGTTGCGTTGATACATGTCTTCCAGTCTCTTCATCTTTGAAATCAGGGCTGTATAGCCACTATTAAAGTCCGTCAGTTCAACCTTTCTTCTCTTTAGTTTCTTCACCTTTGTTGAATTTAAAAGGCTGTCATTGGCCATGACTCCCGTCTTACAATAGAAGATTTGAGCCAAATATGGATTTCTGGGCAATACTTTTCGATAGAAACTTCTGTTTATGCTTTTCTTTTGCCGGTTAAATTGCTTGCGAAGCACTCTTAGCTCCTTTTTCCCTATGTTATCTGAGAACTCCGGGAGCAGTCCCCTGTAGCTTTGCAGCAGTTCCATCACTTCCTTGTCATCGAGTAGATATCCATATTCGTACCCGTCCATTATACTGTCCGCTACGGAGGCCTTTATATAGTAGGTGTCATTCACGCTGTTTCTATCTATATCGTCAAGGCTCATACTGTCAGGATTTTCCGTATGATGGAATATATGCGTCAGTTCGGATGTGGGACGGCTTCTTAGGACACCTATATTTCGCTCATAATCTTTAAGTGAGTGCAACAGTAGGCTGTCCGTCTCGAAAGATTGCCATAATACGGAATCCAAGGCTGTTTCCAAAGCGTTGCTTTCCAGTCTGTTTCTACCTTTAGGGAATAAGATTCCTCCTACCGTAAGGCTGTTGTATGGAGCATCATACAGGTATAAGTTGGCATCCGTAGCTTCTATGTTCTTGAACAGCTCCGTCTTTACCAGTCTGCTGTCTGCGATATAATTGGATATATGGTCTATGTATTTCGTAGAATGGCTGTCCAGAATGGATTTGGCCTGCAATAGGAAGTCCTGATAAGAAGTGCCTGATGCTCTGTCTATCTGGGCAAACAGAAGCCTTGCCGGTTGGGTTGCCAGCCACGAGAGTTGTTGCTCGTGCAAGGATAAAGTTTGTTTTGACCCTAAAATGACAAATACATTGTTGCTGAAACGGCTTTCGTTATCATAACGGGAGATTTGTTTGATAGCCCCGCCAAAACCGTAAAACGATGATTGTTCCTCTTGTTCGTTTTTCCGCTTGGAAGAAATGGATTGTTTGATATAGTCGAGCCAGGCTGAAAAGTCCTTGGTTGGGGCCAAATGTCTGTTTTCTCCGTTGGAGGATATGCAGGTTGCCGAGAAAGTGTAGTCATACCCGGGCCTCATTTTCAGCTTTAGGTTCTGTAGCACATTGATATATGGGGATAGATAAGGCAGGTCGGCATCATTGAACAGTAGATGTATGTTCACGTTTTTGTTTTCCGCTTCCATCTTTCGGACATCGGAAACCATGATGTCTCCGCCTTTGATATTGATAATCTTATTCCAGTTCTTGTCCCAGACGGACAAAGGATAGTTCAGCCGGATATTCCCATTCGTCATAGGCCCTGCCGGGTTTCCATCCAGGTTGAACAACATCGTACCCTGAATATTCGCATTATGTAATGCCAACGTATCGGGATACATTAGGTTGACAGCACACAACAAAGAATCACGGTATCGTGAATAATCAATATGATACACCTCATTTTGGCCGACTTCTGCAAGAAGGTCAGCGGGAACCCACCCTAAAAAGCGTTTGGTACTGTCTGATAATGCGGGAACATTGGAAATCAATGCGGATTTGCCGCTCTTGTCCAACTTGTATAGGTAAACAACCTCTCCGCTGACAACTACCGCATCCGTTGTTGTTTTCAAAAACGGCTCTCCGTATATTTTCAGGGTATCTCCATTGAAGAATTGATGGATATCGAACAGCTTGTTAATGCTGTTTATGCCTATACGGTACCTTATCGGCTGGTTGTTGCGGGGATTGATGCGGGCATGGTCGTACATCAGTACATTTTCCGATGGTATCCATCCGGCATAATTGACTTTACGGGGTTCCTTAAAGTGTCTCTTGCTGTTATACAGGAAACCTATTATCGACTTGGGCTTGCCTGTAATGTCTGGGTCAGCCTGAACGAGCTTGTAGGTTCCGTTCTTTTCACCTACTATGTAATAGGGTGTGCCAATCCCGTGTGAAGACCGCTTACGCTGGAAATACGGGTCTTCATAACTTTGATTTCCGGTCCTGTCCGAATAGACAATTCTGTTTGTCTTGCTTTTCTTTGTTTTGACAGGAGCGTCTGTTGATTCCGGATAATTGAATATATCCCTATCCATTATTTGTATTCTGTCGCGGATGGACACTTGGGCAGATACGTTGCACGCAAGAGTAATCATCACGGCCACAGAAAACAGATTTCGTATGAGATTCAGTTGTTTCATTTTTCAATATAACTTTGTGTCACATGGATGGACTTGACGCAATTCAAATCGTCAATTTTCACATCATCAATACTCACACGCTTTTTCCTGTTGCTTTCAAGAAAATGCAGTCCTTGGCAATAGCCGTTGAAGTCATTGTATTTTTCATCATTGATGACGACCACTACCTGGTCTGCATCAATGCAAAAATATTTGTTACGGATATAATTCGTATGTTCGTAATAGACCGACCTTTGTGAGACTTTAGCGTCAGCTATGGCTTGCAAGTGTTTTTTAATATCATTCTGTACCAGTACCAACGAATCTACCGTGACCAGTTCCTCTGCTTTTTCAAAGCGTGGGAGAATGATTATACGGTGCTTCACCGGATATTTCGTCGTATTGGTTTGTAATGAGATGGTGTATTCTCCCGGAATATCATACGAATACACGACTTGCTGCTCGTATGCGTCCACAGTACCGCTTTCTCCAAATTCCCATAGCCATGTGTCCATACCATAGCCTTCTGCCGAAAAGACCAGTTCTTCACCTTGATAACCCTCTGACACTCCATTTATACGGGGTATGGAATCAATGGCCTCATGCTCCAGCCCTGAGATAACTTTGATATACTTGTTTACGGAGTGTTTTCCGTCTATTTTCAAAGTAATAAGATATTTGCCGGCCTTACGGTAAGTGTATGACACATCCGTATTTCTCATCAGTGTATCACCGTTTCCCATTTCCCAAATGAGTCGCTTGCCTTTAATCGCTGCCGTATCGTTGACTAATAGCTCCAACCGCTCATTGACCTCATAATGAAAATTATCATTGGTGTCATACACATAAAAGTCAATATTGGCAAGGTGCGACTTCGAAGGCAAGAACAAAAATAAAAGGATACCTGCTATGGCAACCAGTCCCAATATGATGATTGTTATAGTTTTCTTATTATCCATCGCGAATGTTTTATAAATTGGCTTTACATTCTTCCAAATCCCGTTCAATCAGTGCATTGTTATGTACCAGACTGTTCAATTCCTCTTTTATGTCGAATTGGCATTTAAGCATTCTGGAGGACAACACGCCGAAAAGGAATTTCGTATTCATATTGTTTTCCTTGTATATATGCTGCAATTGGTAAATCCCATCCTTCACCTCGTCCATCTTTTGTACCTGATGAATGTTGAAGTCCAGAGAGTCAATCTCATTCCAGATGTTCTGCGCTTGCTGCATATGTGTATGCTGGATTTCAAAAATGCGTTCGGAATGGTTGATTTCGTTTATCAACTCCGAACTGTCCTCTGTCGGTACGTTGAGTATATACCGGCAAAGTATGATATAAATTGCGGCTACTGAGAAAATCAGCAGCAGGAGGAAACGGATGTTTCCCCATAGCATTTCGTCTTTTGTCATGGCTTCGTCAGTTTATTCTTGGTTAATTCCTGATATTTGATTCTACACTTTTCAAGTTGCTCCATGTTGCTTTCACGCTTTTTGCTTTCGCGGTCAAGGTCATCCATTGATGATTGGATGACACGGATCTGTTCAAGCATAGCTTTATACACTTCGTACTTGCTTTTATCGGCCTGCATCGCAATGTCATTTTCCATTAATAACCGTTTTTTGGTTATCAATTTTTGCATGTGCTTGTGTTCACTCGAATTTCGCCGCTTGGTCTTCAGATTGTTCAAGTCCCGGAACAATTCTTCTATCTGGAAGTTAAGTTCTGCCTGTTTCTTGAACACATTGTCATATTCGGCCTTCTTGCTTTCAAGAAGGGATATTCCCTTTTGTGCAGTCACAATCGTTACGATACCTCCGGTTGTGGTAACAATCAGTGCGATAGCGAATACCAAAGTAAATCGGAGTTTCGCTTTCAAACGAGCTATTTTGTTTTCTGCTTCCATACTTGCTATGATTTAATCGCTCAACCTATAAACGACCATGATCGTTTCTTTTGAGCCTCTATTGTTTCGTGACTTTCGTCTCCTACTATAATATTCTCACGAACCATTCCGATGTATTCCAGTTCACTCATTTTGTGGAACATATTGCTGAGCAGTGTCACAAATGCCCCTGCCGCCTGCAATGATTGGTTTATATTGGTATGGTCATACATAAGCTTGGTTACGCTCTCTATCTTCGTGATAAATTCAGAGGGTGTGACATTGGTCCATTCATAGAAGTATTGGAGCAATTGTTCTCTTTCCGTTTCGGAAAGACTTTGAAGAGCGGAGTTCAAACCGTTTGCAAGCTCATTCACGGCCTGCACAAGATATATCGGCGGTTGCTCTAAGGCAATTTGCTCGATAAAGAAGATTCTTGAGTTGTAAAAGGCAGAGAAAGCCTTACACAGCTCAAAAGTATTGTTGGCAAGCGTATCTCTACGCTTGTCAGCAACATTCCTGCTGTAAATGAGTTTCACGTCTTCTTTTATCGACTGTAGGGTACGTGCCAATTGGGAAATGAATGTTTTAATCCCATCGTGGCAAGCGGAATGTTGTACCGGTGGAATATATTGATGATTGATTTTATAGGTATTCCCTTGTCTGCATACCTCTGCCACCAGCAAAAAATTCTGGCTGTAGAAAGATTTGTTGACTTGGTTTTTGGGAACGATATGGAGTTTTATGCTCGGCAAGACATACGGGTGATGCAAAGGCACCTCTTCCGGGTCCGGTTCACCGACAGGTATCAAGTGATACGGATCTACGGATATTAGTACCATATACTCGCTGTCCTCGGCTTGCAGACCGGATTCTGAAATGGTTGCACAGGGTTTCTCATCCCCGTATAAACCGTCGTAATAAACGATGGGCAGACCGCCTTTGGTGATTGCGTTGCAGCTTTTCAGGCGGACACAGAGAGTGGACATGGTATCACCTGAAATCTCTATTTCAAGATTGTCACCTATCCCTTCAAGGACCTCTCCAAGACCATAGTTATAACTGGTCAGACTCCTTCCTGCTTCGCGGTTGAGAGCTTCGGTTTGGCAATACTGGTTTGCAAAGAAATGCTGGCTGGTCAGCTTCAGACCATTGACCCAGTTTACAGGCAAATATGTTAGTGTTTTCATATATTATGATGTTTTTGTTTCTACTTGTACACGCCGGATATATATCGTTTGATTATTCTTAATCTTATTGCCCTCACTCGTCAGAGTGGGGTCAAGTATTCTTATGAACAACGGGAAGTTAAACCATTTTGAGGTATAGAACATCCATCCGATTTGCATATCTTCCTTCTCTGTTTCAATCTTGTTTTGGGGGAAACGCCTGTTTTGGTCTTCGATAACCCAATTGAACCAATTCCCAAGGGATATTTCATTGGGTAGGCGGACAACCAACGAAGCGTATGTCGGGTCTTTTATATTCCGTTTGATCTTGACTTTGACCGTTCGGAAGCCGAAGTTGTCTATGTTGTCCCAATATTTCCGGTCAAAGGTACCATAGCTCAATTCCCATGGGGTATATATCGGATGCGGGATGTCCAGGAACAGGGTTCTGCTGTACATAATCAGATACGGGATTGCAAACCACAGGATATTTGTTGTGTTCCATAGCGAATAAGGTAGCTTGCTTATCAGTTCAAACAGCAGATAGTAGCACCATCCGCCTAAAGCGCATATTGTGGTTAGAGTGAGAATGACCGCTGTTCGGGAACTGCCAATACCGATTGCTCCGAACAAATCGGAGGTTGACAGTTTGCAGAACAATGCTCCAAGGAGGATATAGGACAATATCGTGAATGTCAAGCCTCCCCAGACGTATTCGTTTTTTAGGAAACCGAACAGGCTGGGTAAAGAGACAGCAATGGAAGCCAGAAGAATGAATATGATTAATTTCTTCAGGCTAAGTTTGCTCTTGATCGTTTTTATTCCGGTCAAGACAAATATCATCACGGCTACAAATAATGGAGCCAATAAATAACGTGCAAAGAAATATAGCAATATCTTCATATTATTAGATTTTTCATAAGTTCATATTATATCCTAATCGGTTTTCTCCGAGTATAAAATCCGTTTCTCCATGTACCAGATAATCAACTTCGATATTTCTTGTTGAAAGGATGAAAAATTCAAGTATCCGGCGGACATTGGATAGATGCGTTTTTACCTCCTCATAGTCATCTGTCGGAGTATCAAGGATGATTGTCGCCGTCAAATCATCGGTTTCACTTATCATTAGACCATTAAGGCCTAATGTCTGTCCGACACATCCGGAACCGACGGAAAGGTAAACCGTTTCATTAATCTCATGGACTTCCAGTCGCAGTTTCACCTTCAATCCCAAAACGATAAGAAGCAGTTGCTCGATAGCAGGCAGGTTCTCTTTATACCGTTCTGCATTGCAGAGGAATAGGAACAGCTTATATTTCTGATGGGAAGTAATGGATAGTTCGACATTTTCCATTACTTCAATCATCTTGATGAAGTTCTTCTTGGAGTCCGGGTCTGAAAAGAAATTCAGATGGCGGTTATTGATACGGACCTTTTCTTTGAAAAACTCTGTATCAAAGGGTGCAAAGAATTGTATAAGCTCTTTATCCTGTTTTTCATTGGCTCGGATGGCTTCAACTATCTCCTTGTTGCTCATGCCCGGTGTGCTAAGCACCAATGGATGAAATAGTAATTCCGGCAATTGATGGTAGATGCTGTTTCTTGCCAGATTCAGCAATATATATTCTTTGTCGGCATTTGTCGTTGCGATATGCTGTACCGAAACGCTTAATACATCTCTGGATTTCACACGACTGTTCATACCATGGCAATTAACCATAGTATGGTCCAACAGCCGCCGGTCAAGAATAAACTGAAGTTCATCATAAAAGATTTCTGCGACAAAGTTTATTGCCTGACTTCGTTGGATGCTTTCCAAGGGTTTCTTTTGCGCTAACATTGTTCCCATATCAGTTCACCGTTTCGATAGTTTATGACGATGTTGTCACCCGGCCTGATTTGTTCTGAGACAATCAGACGAGATACGGACTTCTTGATATAAGTTCTTATGACTCCAGCAATCGGACGTGCGCCGTATTTGGGAGAATACCCTTTGTTTGCCAGATGTTGCAATGCTTCATCCGACAAATTCAACTGGATATTTTTCTGTTTCATCAGTTGTTCTTGCAATCTTCCAAAATGGAGGTTGAATATCTGTTTGGCAACATTTTCATCTATTGGCGCAAACGGAACCACTTCGGTGAGACGTCCCAAAAATTCAGGTCGGAAATACTGTGCCATAACCTCGATGAGCTTTCCGGAATCAGGAATATGTCCGGATTGTATTTGTTCCACAATCCACTGGCTTCCGATATTGGAGGTGAAAATGATTATGGAATTTGAAAAATCTCCTTCCCGGCCCAGTTTATCATGTATTTTGCCTTCATCCATCATTTGCAGGAAAACATCATAAACGCTGCTGTGGGCTTTCTCAATCTCATCGAATAACACTACCGAATAAGGTTTCTGTCTGATTTGAGTGACCAGTAAACCACCTTCCTCATATCCTACATATCCCGGAGGTGCACCATACAGCAATGCAGCCGAATGTTCTTCCTTGAACTCGGACATGTCAAATCTGATCATGGCTGATTCGTCATCAAACAGTAACTCGGCCAGTGATTTTGTGAGTTCTGTTTTTCCCGTTCCGGTAGGGCCAAGGAAGAAGAATGAACCTATAGGCTTCTTGGGGTCACTCAGTCCGCTGCGTGATTCTATAATGGCATCTGATAAAGTCGTAATAGCCCGGTTCTGTCCTTTGACCCGTTCTTGCAATTTGCTCTCGATGCTCAAAAGTCGATCCTTCTCGCGGGCTTGTATTTTTCCGATAGGTATATTGGTGCACTCCGCTACAATCGCCTCTATTTCCGAAGAGCGTATCTCTTCAATAGACTGGTCGGATAGTGCCTTTAATTCTTTGATGATGCCCGACAAACGTCCTGCTTTTATCGCGATGTCATCTTCTTTATCCCATACATAGTTGTCTGACAGTTTGGTGGTCAATACGACACTGATTTTGCTGAATACAGAACGGTATAGTAAGTAAAGCGGCCCTTCAGATATTTTTTCGTCGAGACTCTTTATTTCCTCAAAATCCGCTTCCAAATCAGAAACACTGGCTCGTGCATTCTTATTGCATAGCCGGACGGCAGCAGCGGTTCTGTCAAGCAGGTCGATGGCGGCAGATGGCAGGCTGCGTTCCTTAAAATATCGTTTGGAGAGTGCGATTGAATCTTTAATACACGCATCTGAAATTCTCAGCTCGTAATAGTTTTCAATCCTTTTTTTATGTAATTGTATGGCACTTTCAAGTGTAGCCGTATCCAGTTCTTCAATCTTTATGATATCAAGACGCCCTTCTATCGGATGCTTTTCGATGTTCTTCCGGTAAGAATCGTTCGTGAGTGTGAGAACAAGATTTGCGGCTCCCTCGCTGATTTGCGCACTTAATATGTTGATAAGTGTGGATGCTTTGCCTGATACGCTGTTCTCCAAAAGAACCTGTAAATCATCAATCACCAGCACAGCTTGTTCCAATTGGTTGAGCTTGTGCATCAGATTGACAACTTTTTGTGCTATCTCCGTTTCAGACGAGGTTGATGCGAGCAGTTTTGCCGTATTGAGTCCGACAATAGATATTTGCTTTAACATCTCATCTTCATTCTCACAAATATCTTTGACAAAGGCGTTGATGATGGAACTCTTTCCGATACCGGATTCACCGACAATCAGTATGCCCTTGTTCTCTGAGCGTTCGAGGCATTCTAAAATAGTACGGACCTCTTTTTCCCTACCGACGACAAAGCCACCGGCATTGATGGTTTCTTGCTTTTTTAGGTTGTCGGCATAAGGAACGCTTGCTGTTATCTGCATTTCCTCTCCTTGATAAGAATGCAACGGGGTAAGGGCATTGTAGTGGGACAATATGTCATCTTCCGAAACATCCAGCATCTCTATCTGCTGATGCGAATACACGACACCTTCACGCAATATGGCGGTAAACACACAGATGGAGTCTATGGAATCCGCTCCTAATTTAATTTTAGACCGTTCGGATTCATCCAAAACCTTTGACAGTTCTTCATCAGGTTCCACTTCTTCTGTGGAAGTGCCACTGGACCTATACATTTCGCGGTGGGTGTCAAACCATTCCATTATGTAGCCGACATCCTTCTGCATCGAGGATAAAATTTCCTTTAGACCCGTGTTTTCTGCAAACATGGCCATGACAAGATGTGACACGCCGAACGTGTTATGCTTGTCTTGAAGTGCCATTCCTCTTGCTATCTTAAGGGCAGACACCAAACTTGGGCTATAATTGCTATCATTCATACGAATTTGATTTTATAGTTTGAATTACATACAGAGCGTTCAGTCAAATCTTTTTCAAGATAATGGGCCAATTCTTCCAGATTGGGAATTTCATCTTTATCAAATTGTCCAAACTTTATCTTGACCTCTGTCACTCTGATTAATCCTTTTTTGCTGTCAGGAGATATAGTCACGCCATTACCGACTTCGACTGATTCAACGTGTTTTCCCAGCTTGTGCAACAAGTAGCTTTTGATGTCTTCTTTAGATATAATCCGTTCCCGGGACAACAGACCGTACCTTAAACTATTAATAAGTTCCTGTTCGCTATCATGCGTTGTTCCTCCTTGCATACAAGTGCGCAACATGATGCCTGAAGCGTCATATTTTTCTATGTTGAATTGTTGTATCAGTGTGCGTTCATTGAAACCGTTCGCCAGAGAACCGGAAGTCACCCAATATTTTATCTCGGCATTGGTCGCATCCTTTTGGGGGACACTTAAAACAAAGGCCTTTATTTTGTTATCTCCTTTTAGCGTGGCCTCCAATCCTTTCTCTATATCATTTATCTTGTTGAACAACTCTTTGAGCTGCGTCGAAAGTGCATCCGGATTCATTGAGGCAAAAGCACTCCCGTCTTCTTTCATTAATTGTAACACTTTTGAAATTAGTGAGCGGGCACTGTCCGAATCAAATCGTTCAAGGTCGCCAAAATACAGGCTGAATATACCTGTCGGATTTTCCTCATACTGGTTCAGTCGGTTTACATATTCCCGGCCTTTGTTGTCTTGAAACGAGCGTATGTTCAAGAATTGTGTACGGTCCGGACATTTCAGGGGTATAATTCGTCCGGTGGAACGGAAATTATGCTGTTTGTAAACGATTTGTCTGTTTACAACCGGAAATGTGTTCAAATATACTTCCAGATTTTCAAGACTTTCTTTCGTGAATATTTCCGGAAAGACTATCTTGACCCAAAAGAGATTCTCAGAGTCATCCGGGACCTCGCAGTCGGCCACATAACCGGGAAACATTTCCCGGTAGGAATGTTTCTCTTTGGAAGCATCTTTTATACTCACATTAAAATATAGGTCACTATAAAAATCGCGGATTTCATCAAAGTAGTGCGCATTACTATATGGATCTTCAACATGAAGGCCTGTTTTTGTATTCAATCGGTTTCCTGTGCAGTCATAGAAGAAAGCCATATTCATAAACGGAAGCAACCCCATATCGGAAGGCTTGATACAAAACATTACAGAGTCCATTTTTTGCAGGACTTCTTTAGACACATCCAGCCCGACCCAGACGCAATAATCCGCTATCCGGTTTTTAGGGCCAAGGAAGCGTGTTGGAGTGCTAAAGCTATCGGTTGAATGCCTTATACTATCGTTGTATGCGATTGCTTTGACTTTTGCATCAACCAGTTTATAGGAAAACAAAGGGGTTATAAAGACTTGAATATCTCCTTTGCCAAATATGTTTTTCTCTGCATAAAAATGATCTTCGGCATCAAGTTCGCAACATTCCCCATGATTGGGGGTAATAGTCATAAGCGCATGGGCCGGCTTTGGCAGCGACCATTTGTTTCCTATGAGTATTCTGGACAGGCGGTGAAGTATCCGTGAATCGGACTGATCTATTTCTTGATGCAGCTTGTTGGACTCATGGGCAAAAACTTCAAGCAGCAAATCTATCACGGGGTCCATATCGCGTATATCGGATACACCCCAAAACTCCATAGCCTGCTTTAATATTCGTTCCTTTATTGCAATTTGTTTCTTGTCTGACATAGTTCGATTATTGTGATAAAGGGCTTATATATAATGAGGTGTTAAAACTGAATTTCTCGTTGGTTCTATCCATTATTCCGGTCACGGTTATTTGTGCCTTTCTTCGGATATGAGATACTTTATCTATATTTTCTTCTTCTATTTCCAAAAGGGTGACGTTCACATCTACATTCCGTAGTCTCTTTTCATATTTCTCTATCGTTTTTATTAAGGAGTTTTTTACTCCTTCCTCCCAATCGCTGATTTTCACAAGTTGGTTGAACTCAAGGTCCCATATCATGGAACCAAAGTCTTCTCGGCCGATAACTTCCCCATGGTGAGAAAGAATCAGTAGCATGATGTGTTGGGCTATCGATTCCTGATAGGAACACCTTTGCAATTTCTTGGCAACAGCCGATTGCAATTGTAATGGCATTTTCAGGTAAGTCATACTATTCTTTTATTTTATTCTATTTCGCAAATATACTCTTTTCCTTGTTAGATGCCAATAAAATGCTCCTAAAAATTTGACGGTTTCAGAAATAATTCATATATTGCGCACGGTCACAAAACCAAAAGAGAGCTATAAAAAAAGTATGATATTAAAAAGTAAATTCTATGGCAATCTACAATTATGGAATTGGAGGCAACGAAGTAAAAGTCGATGCGAACGAATCCATCGCGGAAATCCCCTCCAACCGAACTTTGATAGTTCAAAAACTGACAGATGAAGCTCCTGCGGCTCCGGAAAGCGTGTATGGTTTGGAAACCATTGAAGATGTGTTCCAACGTTTTGAACCAACAGTTGACTTATGCCACGTGGATGCGGAAGGTAATGAAATCAAGGAAATTATGACATTCACCGGACTTGGAGACTTCGGAGCCAAGAAGATTAAAGAGAAGAGTGATTTCTTGAGTAAACTTGACATTGAGAAAGAGCAGGGTGTCAGAATAACTCGCCAGCTTACTTCCAACCGCGCTTTACAGAAAGCACTTGAAAATCCGGAAGTCAAAAATGCCATTATGGACGTGATTGAATCATCAATCGAGGAGATTCTGGCAAATCAAAAGAAAGTAGAACTTTAATCTTTTACTAAGATGAAGCAGGAAACTCAACAACAGACAGCCAGTACGACAACCTCACAGAAAGTCGTATCACAACAGGCGCAAAAGTCATCTGCATCGGCAATAGACAAACTCAAAGAATTTGGTGGCTTCGCTTTTCTTGAAAATATCATAGATGGGTATTCCAATCTTAATCCGGCACGAAAGGCCCGTCGCAACATCTTCCTCACGGATGAACAGTGGGAAAATGAACGTAAGGCCTTGGTTAATCGCTTAAGCGTATGGCTCAAACTCTTACGTGAGAATGACACTGCCGAACAAATGCGGGACAAGGCCAAAGAAACCGCAGAAAACGCCGAGAACCTTCTTAATCATAACTTGAAGAATGCTCTTGCCAGGACACGGGAACTTGAAAGCGCATATCGCACTATTGCGTTCTTTTACAAGAACACGGAAAGTGATAAGGTGAAGAATGTCACCATTGTCAATGCGACCATGGAGCAGCTTCAGGATTTGGACAATACCATTTTCGCTGACCACATTAGCAACGAACTCAAACAGAATTTTGACCGTCTTGACCTGCGTCGCAACTACTCCTTGCTTGTCGTTCCTGGATATATAGGCTCAAATGCCATTTTGGATAAGTGGTCTAAAATGGCATACGAGAACAAGGTTTTTCTTGTTACAGACTTCCAAGACCTTGAAACTCCGGACGATGTAGTAGATATATTCTTCAATGCCAATCATACGAGTGGAGATGTGTTCAAATCGAATACTATTATGACCTGTAACTGGTTGCTTGGTCGTCAAAGAGAGGAAAGCGTTGGAGAAGAAGAAAATCTTTATATTCCGCCATCTTCTTCACTTGCCGGAAAAATATACAACACCTTAATGTCTCAGGTAGTAGCCGGAAAGAAATTTGGTGGACTTAATGAAGTAGAAAGTGTACGCTTCGACCTTCGCAAGAGCGAGATTTCCGAGCTTGAACGTATGGGTCTTGTGCCGATGGTGAACGAGTACAGCAAGGTTATGGCTTTCTCTGCCAAGACATTATTTAATGGAGATAATCTTGGCTTGCAGACCTACTCCGTAGTTCGTGTATTCGACTATATAACGAAGGTACTGATTGACTTCCTGAACCGTCGGGCATTTGAAAATTGGACTACTCGCACGGAAGCAGATCTACGTGGTCAGGTTGTGAAATTCCTCGATAGTGTAATGGGCCCGAACAAGCTCATCGAACGCTTCAAGGTTATGAAGATTGAACAAGACCCGAATCAGAAAGACCGTGTGCTTCTTGACATCCACATCACACCGTATTTCCCGGCAAAAAGCTTCGTGATACAGCTTGCCGGTCATAAAGGCGATAATCCGGAAGATGCTATTTGGGAAAGCGAATATCATCAAGAATAGTATTGAATAATTTTGAATTTACAGATGGGCATAATGTATGTCCATCTGTAAATCATTTATTCACTTATTTGAATAAAGAAAAGAAAGAGTATTGGATAAGAATAGGTGTCCGATCAGATGAGTATCCTCAATAGCGTGGCGAAATCGGACAAGCTCTTGCACACTTTAATGTAAAAGTGAACGAGGGTTAAGCCAAAGGAGCCATACTCTTTTAGCCTCATGCTATATCGCATATTCACAGAAAAAGCATTATTTATGCAGCTTGCCATAAGGATTGGTTGCTATGAAGGTACAATACTGGACGGTAAATATCATCAAGAATAAGTAAAACATTAACGAGTTGTATATTTGCCACTTTAGACAAATATTTCTCGTTCATATAATAAAAAGGTCTGAAATGGAAATTACTTTGCAGCAATTTGAGGCAATGTGCCAAAATCGACAATTACATAATGGTTATGTTGAAGGTTTAGGATGTGTATTTTGGCGGTCTCGCTATGTCATATCATCTGATACCACATCTACTGAATCATTTTCCACACCTTTCTATGAATTGGTAGTGATAAAGGATGAGAAAAATATTGAAAGTGGATTGCAACCATTAGAGGGGCTGATAGACAAGGGAACTACTGCTTTGTCTTTATATGGTATTGCAAATTCTTTTGAGCAATTATCTCAAAAACCTATTGTCATTGGAGAAAAGTATATTCAGATAAACAGACAAGGTACTTTGGTTCGTAATCCCAATAGAGTATATACAACAAAAGGTGAAGTTGCGAAAGGTGTAGGTAGGAAAATCTATTTTGCAGGGCTTATTATTGATACAGCACTATGGATTTCTGGTAAACAGACTTTTTCCGAGGCGGCATTAAATATGGGAGTGAACACGGGTATTTATATTATCGGTGCTTATTGCCCTCCAGTTGGAATTGCTCTTGGTATTTTATGGTTCATAACCAGTGTTTCAAAACGTCCATATATTTCCCCGCCAAGTTATGAAGAAATACATGGTACTATTACTCCCGCAGATGCAACAAGAGTTGACCGTCCTTATTATTGTGAACCAATGAGAGTCAGGCCCAATCATAAAAAACATATATTAAGACAAGGAAAATGATACCACAATACAATGAATATAAAACGTAATACATCCTCTTTCAAAGAAAAAAATAGAGTTTCATTTTTCGATAATATATTTTATTGGATTTGGACAACTGTACCGTCAAAGGGGTTTCCTGACCGTTCTTTTGTAGTTGTTACGGTATGTCAATTTTCTTATGTGTTGCTTTTTGTTTCTATTTTGTTGACTCTATTTGATGACCAAGTTCAACTTTGCATATATGACAAACCAGAACCTATAGCTATTCCCATGCTTATATTGTTGATAATATTATCTTTTATCAATTTAAAAATATATGATGAGAAAAAATATCAAAAATTGGAACATGACTTTAGACTGATGTCTGTTCCACAAAGAAAAAAATATAAAAATATTTTTTTTCTTTTCTTGTTGACTACCATATTAGTTATATTAGTTGATATAATGCTTCTTTATTCTTATAATTCTCACATGAATAATCTAACATGAAGTTTTCTTTATATGAAATCATTAGGGTCTCATTTAAATTGACTTCTCTTATCGCAATCGGAAACTATCAGGGGTTTGATGTAGATGTGCTGTAAGTTTTCTTCATGTAGAAAGTGTTCTTTTTTTCAAATTGGAGATTTTTTCCCATAATATAGCAATAAATAAGCAAATTAATACGTCTATTATTGAAATGCAAATTTATTGGCAACGTAGTTTTTATATTCTGTCTATTGTTTGTAAAGCATAAAAATGTATATTTGCAACAGACCCAATTGCTCTATATCAAAACAAATGAAAAGAGAATGGAATAGCTGCATAAATACTTACAGCCTACCTTGGGATATTATCGTCAATTCAGAAAAGAAGAAGTTTATCGAAAGCTAAAATAAAAATATTTCCTTTTACTGATTTTTGCAGATTTATTTTTATAACATACTATATAATAGTGAAACAGAAAGAAAAGAAAGCTCGAAATAGGAGGACAAATGAACAAATAGACAAGGAGGTAATATCCGAACTTGAAAAGCTTGTAGCTGAATATGGTTTTGGTAATGTCAATTTGAGTGCATTGATGAAAGCTGCAAACATAGAAGCTAATGTGTTTTATAGAAGATACGGCTCGATGGACAATCTTTACGACAGGCTTGCCAAGCAGTATGATTTCTGGATCAATGATGCTATTGACGTTTCCAGCCTGAACATATTGGGACCTAAAAAGTTTTTTGCGGAAACATTCAAGACCCTTTATAGGAACTTGTCTGATAACACTGTAATGCAAAAGTTGTTACTTTATGAAATGTCGGTTATCAATGAAACGACAAAGAGAACAGCAGAAACACGGGATATTATGAATCTAAATTTGATTGCGTTTTATGACAATCTGTTTAAACCGGCGAAAATCAATATTAAAGCTATTATGGCGAATCTGATTGGAGGAATTTATTATCTGATACTTCATAGGAGGTGTGCGAAAACCTGTACAATAGATTTTAGTACTCAAGAAGGGGAAAAGGTCTTTTTCGAATGGATAGATTATCTAACAGATACCATTTTTGACAAACTGGAAGCGTATGAAAGGAATAGAAAAGCAGCTCAAGAAATGTTATCTGACGGCATAAGTGAGTTTAAAATATGCAAATATATGGGTATCAATAAAAATGACTTGAGAATACTGCTTTCAAAATAACCATAGAAATTCACGAGAACTTTCAAAAGAGTCTAAAAAGTACATATAAGTGATTATGGACTTAATAGTCTAATCAGGCCATTGGAGCAAGGGGTATTTGACATTAGCTATTGTCGGTTACTTTTATATTTTTTTCTATATCCATCTGTATAAGGACTGATAGCCTGCTACAAGAAAAATCTGACACGCTTTGTGTAGCGCATTACATAAAGTGCGTCAAGTTATTTTTCAAAGGGTACACGAACAGACTTGAAATTGCGGATAATGATATAACTATATCACTATTCACAGTTTCAAGGTAGTCTTTGGAGCTTAGTCCTGCATGTCCGTTCTCCTGTTTTATTATTCCCTGCTTTAGCGTTTTCTATTCCTTTTTTATATACTTCTATTTATCGCTTTTCTGCTGCCGTGCAACCTGCCGTGGATTGAATTTTTCCGCAAAGGTAATCGCCAGTCCCAGTCGTGTCAATGCCGGCATTCAGCCGCAAGTGAAGCGCAAAAATCTTCCTCTCCGCTGGTGAGCGTATTTTTCCTCTTCAGCCTTGCCAGATTGTTCCTGCCACCTTTGGATGCAGAAAAAATCATCCCGGAGGTCGCAAACAGGCCGAATAGAGGGAAAATAAAAAAATGATAAACTAAGGTAACGGTAGGACTAACCACCTGCCACAAAAAGAATTTATTATGTTATACGTTCACACAATTGGTCGCATTGGTAAGGATTGCCAGGTTATTACTGGAACACACGGTTCATTCATCGCATTTGATATGGCGGTAGATGACTATTCACACGGAAACAGCGTTACTACTTGGATAAGGGTACGGAGTAAGAAAGAGAACCACATTCGGCTATCCGAATACCTGACCAAAGGACGGTTATTGCTCATTGAGGGGACATTATCGGCTTCTCTATGGAAGGATAAAGATGAAAACTCCCAGATTCAACTATCCATTACGGCAGACACATTGGAGTTCATCAATACCGGAAAACGGGAGGGTACAACTTCAGAAGCAGAGAGTCCGACAGATGCCGCAAGCAATGTACCTGTACCACCGGTAGCTATGCCGCAAGAGGACAAGGAAGACTTGCCGTTCTGATGATGTGCATATAGTATTGAAAAACAACAAATACTAAATGTAGTATTTACTAATTATAGTAAAGTAGTAAGTTAGCTATTACTGAAAGTAGTATTTACTACATTTAGTTTATTAGTATTTTAGTATAGTAGTAAATACTAAAATACTCTTTTTAGTAAAATAGTATATACTAATTATAGTATTTACTAAGAATAGTATTATCTTTGTATCGCATATAAAGACATCAAATTATGACAAAAATTATAGCTGTTTTGAATCATAAGGGTGGGGTTGGCAAGACAACTACCACCATCAATCTTGCCGCTGCTTTGCGACAGAAGAAAAAGCGTGTACTGGCTATCGACATGGACGGGCAGGCAAATCTTACAGAATCGTGTGGTCTCTCCATTGAGGAAGAACAAACGGTGTATGGGGCAATGAGAGGTGAATATCCCTTGCCGGTTATCGAATTGGAGAACGGATTTGCTGTTGTGCCGTCCTGTCTCGACCTGTCGGCGGCAGAATCCGAACTGATAAACGAGCCGGGACGTGAGTTGATACTGAAAGGCCTGATTACGAAATTGCTTGACAGTCGGAAGTTTGACTACATCCTGATTGATTGTCCGCCCTCACTGGGTTTGCTGACACTCAACGCCCTTACCACGGCGGACTTTCTGATTATTCCGGTACAGGCACAATTCCTCGCTATGCGCGGAATGGCGAAGATTACAAGCGTGATTGAGATTGTTAAGGAACGCCTGAACCCGAACCTGAGTATTGGCGGCATTGTTATTACTCAGTTCGACAAGCGCAAGACACTCAACAAGAGTGTAGCTGAAATTATCAATGACTCTTTCTGTGACAAAGTCTTCAAAACGATTGTGCGGGACAATGTGGCACTGGCCGAAGCTCCTATAAAGGGAAAGAATGTCTTTGAATACAATAAGAACTGCAACGGAGCCAAAGATTATATGGCTTTGGCACAAGAGGTTTTGAAATTAAAATAAGACAATATGGGCAAGAGTGATTTATTGAAAGACAGCATGAAAAGCGGACTGGACGGATTGCTGTCATCCACGAAGAAATCTCCGCAAAAGAAGGAAACTACATCAGTTAAGACAGAAAAAGAGCCTGCTGTACATTGCAATTTTGTTATTGACAAGAGTGTTCATACGCGTATGAAATTCCTTGCTATTGAGAAGAATATGTCATTGAGAGACATTGTAAATGAGGCGATGAAGGAGTATTTGGAAAACAACGGTAAGTGAGGGTATGTTCCTCGCTTCCCGTTCTTTTAAATCTGTGACTTCTGTTAGTACGTTATGCCGATATGTATTGCTACATATCAGTCATTGACAACCCTTTGTATGACAGGGAATAACCTTTGAACTCTCCCGTTGCACGCATGAAAGCGGCTGCTTTCGCTTCCAGTTTTTCCATGTCGATATTTTCGGCCTTGCGTTTGACTTCGAAAAATGTCGCCGTATCGTCCAGTTCGTTTTCAGCTACTATGTCTATTTCGTTCTCACCCTTGCGGTCCCACCAGCCTCCGATACGCGTATAGACTTGCCGTTCTATCAGTACACGCTTAAAGTAACGTTCAAGCATCAGACCGCTGAAAGTTTCATAATCCCGACCTATAATCATCTTCACACTTCCATAGTTCTCTATCTCCAGCATATAGCTGTACTTGTAGATGAAGCGGAACCAGAACGTGAAGAAATTGTCCTCGATGACATACCGGACATTCTTGGCTGAACTCTTCTCGAACAGCGGCTGCTTCTTCGATATGATTTCGTATTCTTTCTCCAGCTTGGTAAGATAACCGCCGATTTCCTTGCCTACCACGTTTTCAATTTCCGAACGGGATGTTTTTCCTCGTGCAATGGCCGATAGTATGGAGAAATAGATTCCGTAATCCTTGCCGAACTCTTCGATAAGAATCGCTTTACCCTCGCCCAAAAATATGGAGTCGGCCTTTATAATCTGGTCGAGCATAGTCGTTTTGGTTGTTGCTCCTGCATCCATGAGTAGTTGTACATACTTCGCCACACCGCCCGTGAAAGCGTACAAGGCCAGCAGATCTTCCGCCGTGTAGCCGGGGTTGTATTCCGAAAGAATATCTTTCAGAACAGTTGGGGTAAACGGACGCACAGTCATAAAGCGCGACTGCCGGTTATACAACGGCTCTTTCTTATCCTTGAATATCTTTGTCATCATGGAATAAATCGAACCACAGACAATCAGGTTAATACGGGACTTCGGGCTGTATAGATCCCAGATGCGCTGCATATCGCTGAACACCGATTTGTTCACACGGAAAAACTCCTGGAACTCGTCGATAAAGAGTGTGATGGGACGTTCTGCCGAAAGTTTCATCAGATACTCGAACACATCGGTGAAGTGTTCGGCCCGCCCCATGGTTGGGACCCCCAACTTGTTCTCTATTTCAAGCCGGTAGTCCTCACACAAATCGCCTTCGGCTTTCCGGGCAACAAAGAAATAGAGAATCGGTTCGTCCTCGTATGCCTTCCACACGAGTGATGTCTTACCGATACGGCGACGTCCCGTTACCACTGTAAACTGAGCATTGTTTTTGGCCATTTCGCGAATCTTGCGAAGAGAGGCTATTTCTTCTGTCCTGTCAAAAAATCTCATATCCTTATCCTTTTTTATTGCTGTTTCCGAAACGGCTGTTTCCGAAACGGCTGTTTCGTTACTGCAAAAATAATGCAAATTTCTGGTAAAACAGGCAATTGATACAGATTTATTTAGCGAAATGGCTCAAAGGATTTTTATCTGGTAAGCTCCATTCCTGTTTTACACCGTCTGGTCTTACGTCCTTCCGCTTGTCCCGTTGTATCGTTAATCATCCCTTTATAGTTCCATCCGTTTTATCATCCGCCTTTCAGCGTATTCTTCCTTTTCTATATTCTTTTAATGCCACTCATCCGGTCCATTCCTGCCATCACCGGTTGGTTTTCCAGACGCAAAGGTGGACTGCCGCGCTTGATTCCGTCGCTTTGAAGTACATTTCCTATAAAATTCTTCCTTTCTGCGAAAGAGTAATTTTCCGGAAAAAGCGTCGGAAATCGCTTATTCGTCAGTCCTTGTAAAGCATCTGTAAATCCCAAGCGGTTCAGGCAGAAAAGAGAACCGAACAAAGGGAAAATAAAAAATTAAATATTAAACCAATTAAATTTTTATGATTATGGAAGCAACAGCAATTCAATCAGTAGAGAAAAACATCACAATGGTAGCATTGGCAAACGTGCAGCCGAGCAATTACAACCCACGTAAGAATTTTGACGAAGCGAGCCTTGCAGAACTTTCCGAGAGCATTCGTCAGCAGGGTGTGTTACAGCCTATTGGAGTACGCCCGATAGAAGACAACCGCTTTGAGATTGTTTTTGGAGAACGCCGATATCGTGCCTCCCTCATGGCAGGATTGGAAGACATTCCGGCTGTCGTTATGGAAATTTCAGACGAAGTTGCCGAAGAAATGGCGGTAACTGAAAACCTCCAGCGCAAGGATGTTACCCCGATAGAGGAAGCAAATGCCTACCAAAAGCTTATTGACAGTGGTCGCCATGATGTGCAGTCTTTGGCGGTGCAGTTCGGTAAAAACGAAAGCTATATCCGCACACGGCTTAAATTCGTTTCCTTAATGCCCGAAATCGCACAGCTTTTGGAACAGGACGAAATCACAATCAGCGTAGCGAGCGAAATTTGCCGTTATGGGGAAGATATTCAGAAAGAGGTGTACAACAAGCATCTTAAAGAGGGGGTGCAGTACAATAGTTGGCGAGGAATGAAAGCCTCTGATGTTGCACGGAACATCGAACGGCAATATACCACCGACTTGGAGCGATACGCATTTGACAAGACCCTCTGTCTGTCCTGTCCTCACAATACAAATAATATGATGTTATTTTGCGAGGGTGGTTGCGGAAATTGCGCCAATCGTACTTGCCTTGCTGAAATGAATGCGGCATATCTCACGGAGAAAGCCGTGCGCCTTATGGAAGAACGCCCTGAGGTATCCCTTTGCCATGAAAGCTTCAACAGCAATGAAGCCGTAGTAGAACGTCTTACCGCCATGGGTTACGAAGTGGAAAGCCTTAACTATTATGCAAAGGCATATCCCGAACAGCCCGAAGCACCTCGAAAAGAGGAGTACGACACCACCGAAGAATACGAACAGGCACAGAGCGAGTTCGAACAGGATTTGAACGATTACACAGAAGAATGCGAAGAAATCCGTACCCGAAGTGAAGCAGGTGAAATCATCCTTTATTTCCGTATTGAGAGCAAGGACATCGTACTCTGTTATGTTCCGAAAGTTACCTGTACTACCAATGACACAAAACAGGAGCAGACGCTTTCACCGGTAGAGAAGTTGGAAAAGCAAGACAAACGCAACAGGGAAATTGCTCTTGAAAAAACTGTAGAGGACACAAAAAAACAGATTTTGGAGGTTGATATGTCCGATTGCAAGTTTGGGCAAGACGAGGACAAGATGATTTATTTCTTCTTGCTATCATCCCTCCGCAAAGAGCATTTCGAAGCGGTAGGTATCGAGGAAAAAAAGCCTTATTCCTACCTTACAGATGAAGAAAAGATAAATATCATTGCCAACCTCACGAGCAAGCAGAAAGCGATTATTCGCAGGGATTTTCTAATTGCTAATTTCAAGAACGCATACGGCAACAATGCCATTGCATCCCTCTTGCTTGACTTCGCACAAAAACATATGCCCGACCTGTTGGCAGACATCAAGAACGGACATAATGAAGTGTATGAGAAGCGTCACCAACGTATCGAAGAGAAAAAAGCCGTTCTTTTGGTGCAGGAACAAGCAAAGCAGGAAGCGGAGCAATCTGACAAACAGCAATCCGAAGTAGGGATGCAGACCGAAGAACAGCCACAAGAGGAAGATATTGCAGCTTAACCATAATCAGTAACCAACGAATAGAGGGTAGAGTTATCTGTCCTCTATTCGTTCCTAATTTGTAATTAGATTAAGGTGAAGATGTTCACGGACAACTGCTCCAAACCGTTGTCGGGCGGCGCGTCTGCCGGGCAAACCCGCCATCCGCGCAATTATGCCTTTTCTATCCCATTTATAGCTACCTCCCGATACCCCGCCGCCACCCGTCTCCATTTATACCTATCAGTTTCCTCCTTTTTATCTTTTCTATCTTATTCCTTCTCCGGTCCCTTCCTGTCCTCGCCGGTTGGTTTTCCAGACGCGAAGGTGGACTGCCGCGCTTGATTCCATCGCTTTGAAGTGCATTTTTATAAAATTCTTCCTTTCTGTGAATGAGTAATTTTCCAAAAAAAGCGTTGGAAGTAGCTTGTTCGTCAGTCCTGTAAAGCATCTGTAAATCCCAAGCGGTTCAGACAGAATATAGAACCGAACAGAGGGAAGAAAAATAAATCATTAAAATTTCATGACAATGGACAACATCAAAGAAAGCAAAGAGTACAAACTTGCCAAAGAATGGGAAATGGCAGTGAATAGTTTTAGTTTCAATCCCAAGCGTTTTGCAGCCGCTATACCTGATATGCACCCCACACTGCAACAGAGCCTCTATAGGTTGTTTAAGGAGTGCATCATTGTGATGGCGGATGAGACACGTCGCTATGATGACCGCAATCGTGCATCACATGAAGAAGCAAAGTGTCTTATGGAATACCTCAAGACAAATGGAAAGCATATCCCATTAAAATAATAAAATAACAAGCGTATGAAAACACAAGAAGTACAATTTGGCGGCAATAACTATCCTTGCCGTGTGGTGGAATCCAACGAGGGTGAAGAACTCCTTATCGGCTCGATTACCTTGCTCGATGCCCTTCAGCCCGGTAGTTTCAACGATGAAAACGAAGGCTTCGCAAGCAAGGAAGCCGAAAGAATCTATGACGAGGTTTTCTTCTTTACCGACATGGCAAACCTGCGACTGACAGACGTAGAATTGGTTGCCGAACTGAAAAAGGACAACCCGGAATGGTTCGAATAAAAAACAATAATCATCTTAAAAATA
Organism: Bacteroides sp. 2_2_4; assembly: GCF_000157055.1. NCBI lineage: Bacteria > Pseudomonadati > Bacteroidota > Bacteroidia > Bacteroidales > Bacteroidaceae > Bacteroides > Bacteroides sp. 2_2_4. The sequence goes on from NZ_EQ973361.1 coordinate 73,888, forward strand.
GCATAGTTATGGAAAAAGAGTATGTAATGCAAATAGCACAGACCATTCAAGAGCAGTTGATAGGACTTACCCCTATGCCCGTCCTCATGTCATGGGGTATCGCAGAGTTTGCAGCCACCATCTTCAAAGACCTGCCTGCACTTCGTATCAAAGTAAACGGACTGTTACACACCGGATACGTCATTATTGCACTTAATGGGTCGGACTATTATGAGGTATATCTGTTGAAAGGCAAAGATGCAGAGTGTGTCAATGAAGAAGTTTGTTACAACGAGTTAGGGGATGTCATTGACAGGGCAATTGAATGCGGTACTGACAAAGAGGAATACGAAAAAAAATGCCATCAGCAACTCACCCAATTATTAAGCAGGTAGCTCTCCTGATAAACCAGAAAAAGAGATTAGTTAGTAGTAAGTAAACCGTCAGTACAATCGTACTGGCGGTTTTTGTTCTTTTTATTACATATTACATTATATCAGACAGCCGGATTTTTATTTCGCGTTGCGCTTATTCTGAACGTCTTTTATCATCTCTTTCACATCTTGTCCCACTTGTACGAAGTTTTTATATAGGATGCGCTCCCGTTCCTCTCTCGACTTGAAAGTGTAGAACTTCGGCAGCGGCACATACGCCGCTTCTTCTTTCTTGATTTCTGCCATATCAAAATCTGTTTTGCAGAAGAACTTTGTCGTCTTGAACTCTTCCGATTCTTGAATATTCATTGAACCGCCCATACCTGTTTTCGTCTTCACAAAGTCCCGTGCCGTCTGACCGCATATCCATCCGGTTGCCATATCCGAGATTTTCGAGGCAGGCACAAGGTTATCCATATTCTCATTGAGATTGATACTTGTTTTGTCCCGGTCAATAGTCACGCCTTTTTTGATCTGGACCACCTTGCCGAAGATGTCATTTGACAACCATTCCAGCGTTTCTTTGGCACGTGCCGAGCCGCTTACCACATTACCTACCGTCGTAATGATCTTTTGCATACCTACCTTACCATAATCGGCTTCCAGTTGCGGTAGTTCCTGAAAGCCGAGCGTTACACTCACCTTATTGCTTCGCGCCGTACCTATCAGACGGTCTATTTTGTGAAAGTAGAGTGTCGGTAACTCGTCCACTATAATACTCACAGGAATATTTTTCCCCTGCCCGGTATTCACACGGGTAACGAGACGGTTTAGAATAAGAGCGTTCAATGCACCGATGATGGATTCCATTTCCGGGTCATTTGCAATCAGCAGGTAACTCGGATTCTTCGGGTCACTCACCTTCAGGTCGAAGTCATCGCCATCCCGGTGGAATATCCAGTAGCTCTCTTTGGTTGCCAGACGCGAGGTATAAACACGTAACGTGCCAATCATACCCTCCAGTTGTTCCATTGCCTTATTTTTGAAAGCTGTCTGGAATGGGCCAAGCAGCGGAGCAACCTCATTGTCAGTTTCCAGTACCTCGAAAATCGTCTGATAACTTTCATTCAAGAATGACAGAATATGTGGCATGTCCGAATACTTTCCCAGCCAGTAGGCAGGTTTCACGATATTGCCGCCTTCACGGTCACGCACGATACCTGTCGGTTTCCAGAATTTAGTCTGCGGATCTTGCTGTCTTTCCGCATATAGAGGCTTGCCGTTGGCATCGTAGGGTTCACGTTCATAATTCACGAAGAAGTAGATACAAGCGGCAAGGAAGTTTACCGCCGAGGTTTGGAAGAACTGGTCGCTTCCGCCACCTCCCTCTTTCTTACCCTTTTGTAGGCTTTCCAATAATGTTTCCGCCGTTTCGCTGGCCGCCGCAAGATTGTTGATGTACTTTGCCTGAATTGGATTCACCCGACGGCTGTACTCCACATCCACAAAATTAATCATGTTGAACTTGCACCCTTGGGGTACTCTGCCCAGTTTCTCGTTCTTCTTGTAATGGTAGTAGAGCTTGGTCGCCAATGTAGGAAACTTGTAGTCATACACCACCATGGCGAAACCTTTGGCCGAATGCTGTCGGATAAACGGCTCTATGATACTGAAGGTCTTACCCGATCCCGGTGTTCCAACTACCCATGTTCCTCGAAAGCAGTTGCTTACAGAAATCCACCCCTTACGGAATTTACCCTTATAGTAGTATCGCATGGGGATATTTACGCTGTATTCATTCTCGACTTTTTCTTCACATTGTTCAAAACTTTCATTCTCGAAGTTGAAACGGTCTTTCATCAGTCCCTCCTTGATGAACTTTGAAATGTTGTCTAATGCAATATGTACCGGTACTACGCCAGCAATGGAGGCAATCATATAGAGAATGATATTCAGAGGTAAGGTATAAAGCCTTGTTTCCATCGTATGGCCGAACATCCATACGGAGAGTACGAGCAGCAATAACCCACTCGTCAATGGATACACCACCTGCCGGCGTGCGTTGAACTCCAGATGCTTCTTGTTCCGCGTTCCGACACAAGTGATGCAGATAAGCAGTACCGTTACGATTTTGCTGTACACAAGATTGCCGTCGTGGTAAATCATCCATTGTTTGATGCGTCCGTGAATGTCGGTCAGTATGCCGCCCCAGTGGTCGAGCATTGCAGGGTCAATGGCATATTCAAAGAACTCCAGCAGTACGGACACATATACCACTGTGCGGAATATTTTATAGAACCCTTGCAATTCCTTACTTTCTTCCATAAGTCAGTCTGTTATTAGTCCTTGTTTTCTACGATACCAATGATTACCTACTCTGATTACATCCATACCGAACCATGTACCATTCTCGTTCAGTTTTGTTTTTATCTTATCAAGTGTTACCGGACCGATACCCCAGATTTCCATGAGATATTGCTCGTTAAGATGAATCAGGTCCCCGATATATAATATTCCATGAGATTCAAGATGCCTTTTGATGGATGGGGTAATACCCAAACTGAATACCGGTTCCGAGAGATAATGTACTTCTTCTGCCTGAATGTTATTCAGGGCTATTTCAAGCCCCACTTTGATTCTTTTGAGAGAATCAAGGCGTTCTTGCATCTTTTGGATGACAAGCTCGTTTTGCTGTATCTCATTGCGTAATTGGGTTGCTCTCTTTACAAGTTCGGCATTACTTCTTTTCAACTCTCCGTTAATATCCGCCATTGACAGATTACTTGTTTCAAGTTCGTTTCGTGTGCGGTCTAATTGCGTGACAAGTTCCTCCAGTCTGTCGGCATGACACTTCAAGATTGAATTTTTTTCATTATCGGCAGCCATTTCGTCCAAAAGGTAGCCGAACCTTTTAATTTGAAAATTAATATCTTCTTTATCCGATGCTATGGAATCTGCGAGTTTTGCCAGTATTTGTCGGCATGAATTACCTTTCATGGACTTATACATGAGGACAATTCCCAATATCATCAATGCTATGCTGAAAAATATATCCGTATCTTTCATATCTTTCTATCTTTTATTCGTTTATGGTAATTATGGGGCGTACTCTGTGCGCCTGTACTTTAGGTGTTTCCTGCATTGCGCCGCTCCCCATGGAATAGAGCCATGCCTTGGCTGTCTGTTGCTTTTCGACTTCTGTGGATGTCCAGTACCAACAGTCGTTTTCATCCAGTGGTAACGGCTCACCGCCACATTGTTCGATGACAGGGTTGATTATCTTTCGCATGGTGTAGAGCAGCCGCATCTCTGCCACGGACGGTACATAGGCACTCTGCCCGTACCGCCATAGGCCGAAAACCGCTTCTGCCATTGGCGAAGCGGTTTCTTGTGTATCATACAGTGCGAATGTATTCTCATTGCCATCATAAGCCATGATGTCAGCCGATGTGCCTTGTGCGATGCCGAGGCTGTCGGCGAATGCCTGTGGAGCAATGTCCCACAGGTAAACTGCATAACCGTCCCCCTCCGTATCTCCGCGTTTTTCGGTATCGAAGACCACCGCTATCGCTTTTTTCCCCGATTGTTCATATTGTGCGTAAGGCAAGGCTGTTCCATCCTCGCAGAGGATATGTCCTGGACGAACTGCTGTATCGGGTACGTCTATATGCGTGTCACAGGCAGCGCAAAGCACGGCAGCCGTTGCCGCTGCCACCAAATGTATCTTTCGTATCATATTGCTTTCTTTTTTGTTTCCCTATTTTATAGGTAGTTTCACACCCAGCACGACACCTGCTCGCAGCACGTCCGCACCTTTTATCATCACATCGCTTTTCACTTGCCAATACAGTGTCCATCCGGCCCGTAGCACATAGTTGTGTTCGTAACCGAAGTGCAGGCCACCGAGGAACTTATTCATGTCGCTTCCGGCTGAAGCTCCGATACGCAGACTGCCATAGTGGTTGCGTCCCCGCGTCATGCACGGCTTGTAGGCCACGCCAAAACCGTAGCTGCGGTAGTTTCGCCAAAATGATTCCGGGCAGATATGCCCGCACGAAGCGCACTCTGCCCATTGTAGATAGCCGTTGACGAAAAACTCCCACATATGGCGATAGTTCATTTCGTGTTCGTAGGCGAGCGTTATATCCATGCCGTTCTTGTAGAGTAGCCCTGTGCCAAGCGAGAGGCGTCCGCTACCTTGTTGTGCATTTGCACTTGCAGCGATACACACGCAGGTAATTATCACGATGATTGTCTTTTTCATAGTCATTCCTCCTCCAATAAATCTGCATGGAACGAATCTGCCGCCAGTATATCCTCATAGTCGATGTTCAGACTGATGTTACGGCCACTAATCTGTTTCTCCGTCATTTCGATGGTCAGTAGCTTGTCATTGGGAAAGGTCATCTTTTTCACGACAATCACATTCCGATAGCCGTGTCTGAATGTCTTGCCCGATTCCAGAACCAGGGCAGGTGTCAGTTCGATAGTCTGTGCGTTGGTTGCCTTGGCGAGTTTCTTGTCTGTCAGCTTTATCCGTATCTCATCAATGTCAAAACGGATGTTCGTCTTGTTCTCGATGGAAAAGTCTATGAAGAAGTAGTCACCCACCGAGTAGATATTGTTCAGACGCATCACCATGCGGTGTGCTTTGGTAGCTACGTTGCGGATTTTTGCAGGTGAGTTCCAGATGCGCCGTGCATGATGTGTCATGTCGGCAGTGGACATTGAGACTGCCGGATTGTTGTACGCATTACGCTCTTGTAGCAATATCTCCTTATCTGTTACTGCCTCTTTCATCCTTGTGGTATAAATCAGTGCGTATTGTGTGCGGTATCGTTCCGTCACAATGGTGACGATGGCGAGTATTTCACCATCCTCGTGTCCGCTTTCCTTGGGCTTTAGGCGAATGATGTTGTCAATGGGCTGATCGCCCGCCACCTTGTCAGTGGAAATATCCACGAAACGCACCGGTTCCGATGCCGTGATGACAGTTGTTATCTGTTCGTTCACCGTCAGTTGTTCCATTTCTTCGTAGGTAGTTTGTGCGTTAGCTTTCGGTAAAATGGAAATACCTGATAGAAGCATAATGCCAAATAAATTCCTTTTCATTGAAATACAGAGTTATAATTGAAAATTCATGATTGCTTTATTCTCTTGCGAATTGATATTTGCCTTATCTGGGATGTCATCCTGCATACAACTTGGAGATTTGTCCGTAACATCTATCTGTTCGAATATGATTTGTTTCGGAAGTATTTTATGGCAGAAATAGCTGCTGTTGAACGGTACGTTTTTCCCTTTTCCGAACTGAATACGTTTATCGAACATGAGTAATTCCAGATCAGTATTCTGGAAAAGTCGGCAGGGTGCTACGTTGTTCAGCCAATAGTTGGACATCAGCAAGACGAATGGTTTTCCGAGTTTCAGACAGCGTTCAAAGACTTCCACCTTCCGGCTGAAAGGAGGATTGGATACGAGTATATCCCATTGGGACGGTTCATAGTTGAAAAAATCCTGTCCGTTATAGATATGGGAATACACGACATGGAAACCGGCATCCTTGAATTTCTGCACAAACTCACTGCGCTTCGTATCGAAAGGACACCAGACTATCTTGCCTTCGGGTATATATTTGATAATGGGTAATACACCATATCCCGGTGTATATTTTTCATCTGTCGGATTCCCGTATAATTTTTTTAAGTAGTTTGAAGATTTCATAGGCACATGATTAAAAATATTTATATTGATTTCTTTTCCCTATTTCGCTTCATTTCTTTATCTGCCTGGCACGCGCCCAAGTACAACGTCCCGTCCGGGTCATTTGGATTTCACATTGCCAAAGAGTGCCCTTCTCCACTGTTTTGAAATTAACATTCCCGTATCTTGGTCCGTAAAAACCGGTATGTTTTTGAAAAGCGAATAAGGCAATCCTCCGTCTGTCTTCTGTTCGGAAGTTGCATATTAGGGCAAACTGCCCTCTGTGATGCCACCATTCGGTACTCACAAGTTTTCCGATAAATGTTTCGGCTTTATTGGGGGCTATATAGTCCGCATAATAAAGCCCATCCGTACCTTTGTGATATTCTGATAAATCTGTTTCCATGTCATCATCGTTTTAATTCCTTTTTTCCTGTCCGTTCACTAAATACACGAAAGTTCCGTATTTCAACTTGACTTTGTTTTTCTTGATAGCTTTGCTAATGGCATTGCTTGTTTTCTGGTAGGCATTGTTCACCGCCTGCATCCCCCATTGTGCAAGGCTGTTTCCTGTTGTACTTCCCATACTCATGTTCATATTGCCCGACATTGCCCCGCTTGCTACATCCTTGCTCGTTTCCCGGAATTGGCTGTTGGGCACATACAGCCCCTCCATGCCATCTGTATCATAGAGTGAGAGACTCACTTTCACCAATTCGTCATTCACGAGGATGCTGCTGATATTACCTTTCACGCGCCCGGATGAGAATCCGCTTACCGTAGCGTACAGGTATGTTCCCCTTGCTATCACACACTCGCCGATCTCCACATCGTCAAGCAGGCGCAACCTCACGCGCGAGCCGTCCACCGCTTTGATGTTCTCGTCAATGATGGCTTGGATGAGTTTCGGTTCACGGACATTCTTCGACAGTGTGTTAAAGTAGTCCGAGGTTGTCTTCACCTTGCGTACCACCTCGCTGGGCGGTTCGTCCGCTGATGGCGTTTTCACAGCCCGGCTCTCTTCGTTGATGGTTCCGGAGGCTGCTGCTCCTTGTGGTGGAGCAATGTTGGCCGTGTCCGTTTCTGCCGGGGGTACAGTCGCGTTTTGCCCTCTCAGTCTCGCCTCTGCGAGTGCTTTTTCCAGTTCGGCAAGTGCTTCCTGTTCTCGTGTCTTGGCAGAGGCAATTTCCGCTGCCGCAGCTTTTTCCTGTTGTTCTTCCGTGAGCAGGTCGATGTCGTCCTGCGTGTATTTCGATTCATACTCTTCCTTGTTTTTATCGGGTTCTTCCCGGTCTATGTTATCTACAGCGGAGTAGTCCTGTATCTTACCCCATGATTTCGCCATATTCTCGTATTTGCTGCCTATGCCATCGTCCTTGATCTGTGCCCCCGGCAATTCGGGGTTCAGGAACTCCGTCGTCTGCAACGCCTTGTCTTGTATTTCTATCGTTTCTGTCTGAAACAGGTCGAAGATGAAATAAGACGTGCCGAGCAGGGGGAAATAAAGGATGGCGGGAAGCATATATTTCGGCTGGCGAAAATTGATTTTCTCCAATATCTTCATTATACATCTTTTAATTGAGTTGTACATATTTGCCTTCAATGGCACAATTTCTCAGTATCTCTGCGTTGTCTTCTCCGAAAGCTAATAGGATGCTACCGCGACTGGGAGAGTCACCTCGTGCTCCGCCTGGTCGGTAGAATCGGATGCGGTGGCGTAGGAATTTCATTCCCGTCGCTTTTGGAAAGATGACGTCCTGAAACATTTTGGAATCGCAACGGTTGAATAATAATGCAATGCCGTTGCCATGTTCTGCCAATTTCCGGACGAATAGCTCGATAAGAGGACGCGAATAGGGAGGATTGAGCCACACACGCCCTTCCCATATCTGGGACAACCCATCTATGTTCTGGTCATACATGACCTCGGCAGTCGGCCACAACGGATGGATGGGAGCGCAAGGGTCAAGGTCGAATTTGCCCAATGCGTCCAGTATCTCCTTTGGCGTGTACCATTCGTCTGACGAACGGACTGATTTTCCAAGCCGTGTATTCATAAGTATTCTTTTATTGTGGTTTGTCCCCTCTGTTTTTATGTTCCCTTATTTCGACTTCCTGCAACAGCTTGTGCCGTTCCCGAAGCACTGAATCCTGCTTTTCCGTCGCCGTGCGACTTACCGGACTGTGTCTGTACACAGTTACCAAGCGGTAGGCGTTCCATACGAAAGCTCCGATGACGAATGTAAAGACGATGACCAGAAACAGCGTCCGGTGTGCGTTGGCAAAGCCCTGCACCTTGGCCGCCGCTTGGTCGATGCGTGTCGCCTTGGCGAATTTATGCCCGGCCTGCACCTCTCGCTCGTAGCGTTCCTTGTACTGCGGGTCATCTTTGTCCGGCATCTTCTCGCCGAACAACATCCGTTTGAATCCTTTGATATTCATATCTTTGGTGATTTAATAGTTACTCTTTGTTTTTTGCTCGATATCTTTGTTCAGCAATGTGCGCCAGTTTACTATGAGCAGTCCATGCGGATTGTTGTCCGTTCTCGGCACACGTTTAAGTTGCCCTGCCGTAACCAGTTCGCGCATCAGGATATTACTCCGGCGCTCGATTCGCTGCCGACCATAGTAGGTGAACTCCATATTCTTTTTGTCAAAGGAGATACTGTCACAGAATATCGAGAACACCGCGCTCGTACCCAATATATTGGAGTAAAATCCCTTTTCCTTGAGGGTATTGTACTGTGCCAGTCCCGTCTCATCGACCAGGTACATCGCTTTTTCCATCGTATAGCGGATGTATTTGTCGTCCGGTGCGAGAGTAAAAAAGTAATGGTGGAACATTTCTACGTGGCTCTTGGCCTCCACGTCCAGTGTTTCGTCCATCGTCGTGCGGGTTACGAGTATAGGTACATTTCCGTCCAGCACATACACCTTTTTCTGCGCGTCCGTCACCATTGTCCGGGCAGTCCAGATACTTGATACGCTGATGATGATACACCCTGCAAGAAAAGCAGTGCAGATGATGCCCACCAGTCGGATTTTATTCTCCAAATGTTTGATGACCATATACCTCTATTTTTACTTGTTAGACAATCGTGTGTATTCGTCATGTAACATTGTCATGACTGTATCATGCAACTCCGTCAGAAATTTTTCGAACTTCCCGTCAAAAAGCTGTGTGTAATCTTCCCGCATGATTACATGCACGAATATCCACCAGACACGGCGGTTTCGATTCTTGGCATTTTTCTGCAATTTGACCAGTTGCAGACGATAGGTAAGGTAAGTCATCATAGGGACAATATATCGGTTGTCCCATGTAATGGCTTCGTCCAGTTCTTCATATTCCGGATCAATTCGGTGGTTAGGTGCATAAACGAGTTCTTCGCTTATGCGTTCATTTGCATAGTGCACGAAACGCTCGTTCCTGCACCATTTCTCAATTTTCTGTTGTACATTCATCTTTTGGATATTTAATATTAGGTTTATCATTATCTCATCATCGAGCCGATACCGCCTGTAGCCGTCATTTTGGCCTGCTGCGCCACACCTTCTCCAAAGTTCCGTGTAGAGAAGGCCGTGTCGCCTTCAGGTATCATCCATGCTGCCAAGTCCGGCACGAGGTTTAGGCATTTCAGTGCCACGATACTTGCCGCCATCAAGTAGCCGGCGGAGAAGAAGCTGTTTTGCAAGTAGGCCGCCATTGTCTGTTCGCTTGCTGTGATTGCCGTCAGGTTTTCTACCTGTATGCACAGTACAATGTCGAATAACAGTAGCACATAGAAGCCGACGAAGTAGAGCATTGCACCATAGAAATGTACTGTCAGATACCTTATAAGCCACTTCGCCCATGCACCTTCCCATTTGGGCAACAGCGAGAACGCCCATTGTATAGGTCCGAATATTGTTAACATGCCCAGTAGGATTTGCTGGCAATAGATGGTCGCCCACCATCCGATACGATACACAATCAGAGCGATAAGCATGATGATTTTGTCGATACCTACGATGACTCCTGCCGTCAGTGAGGTAAACCACAGTTCGGCTGCGTCTTTCTCCATCTTCGTCACTTCGTCCACTCCGGTTTGTTCCATGGTCGCTTCTACCAGGTTCGGGTCGGAGGTACCCGTGTGAGCGACATCTGCCTGTGCTTGCAAGCTTTGGTACATCGTGTCACGTACATGGATAAGTTGCTGCACTTCCTCGAATTTGTCCGCTATTTGGGTGGCTTCTGCCTCGTACAGGTCATGCGTGTACGAGCCGATGCAGTTCGGGATGTAAGACAGGAAGTCAAGGAAACACCAACTGCTCCCACTGCCAGCCATACCCGTGTCTGCTGGCGGATACCACCAACAGAGGATGATTGAAACAGCCAAAGGACGGAACAGCTTCAGCACATCCAGTGGCTCATGTTTCACCATCATCTTGTACGCCATTCCCGCTGCCATCACAATAGCGAACAGGGCAGCCAGTGCCATGCACATTTGTAGTATCCACCAGAACGGTCCCTGCGAGCCGGTAAAAGTCGCATCAGTCAGGAACTCGTTCGTTTGAAAAATCACATCGTCAATTTCTTCTTCAAGGATATTAATACCGAAATCCGAGAGTATATTTCCGTCTGCCATACGTTTTTGTTTTTTCAGTTCCCTTTGTTTACTGTTTCATCTCCGTCGCCGTTGCCACCCGTGTTATTGCCTGATTGCGGGCCGCGCACGGCAAAGCGCGATTCGTGCCATCGGTTCACCGCATCGCGGACAATACTCTCCTTATCCAGAGTACGGTCAGCGGTAGCATTCAGTAGCGTACTTGTTATCGTAGTATTCTGCCGTTTGGCAAGGTAGCCGACAAGGATTTCGTTCTGTCGAGTTATATCCTCGTAGATGCGCAGATACTCTTTCTTCCGCTGTGCGTTGGGCATATAGGCATCTTTCGTTGCATCAATGGCGCACTGGTAGATATGGTAATATTCCGTCCATCTGTCTTTATCCTCCGGTGTCCCCCCGACAGGCAAGATGCGGTCTATGTTTCGTTTGAACCGTACCATCTGTCCGTTGACCTTATCGCCTTCAGCGACCCATGCGATGTCCGCTTGACGGTCAGCCACGTTCAAGGCTTCTATCTTTGCCCGGCTCACCAATGCCGAGTCGATGGCTTCAGCTTCGTCCGTTTGGTTGTATAGGTTGACGCCCGCCAGTGTGCGGAATGACAGTTTGTTCTTGACTGCTGCCGACTTCTTATACTTGTTGTGCAGTATGGAATAGTAGAGGTCGGGCGAGAGTGCTCCCGTACCGGTTTCCATTACTGTTACTTGGTTTTGTTTCGGCGAATCGTGGTTATAGGTCACGGATTGTGCCTTTGCCGCCGTGGTTGCAATTATTGTAACCGTCACGAGTAAGAGTATTCTGTCCATATTTACTTTCGGTTATTTGTTATTAATCTTTTAATACTCAATGTGTTTCAATCAGTTAATCACCAGGATTATTCCACATTTCTTTTTATATTATATTCATTTCTAATCCTTTCCTCTCCCCGCAAGAAGTGCATATCATCCTTTTCAATACAAATACATTTTCTATTCGTATGAATACAGGCGATTGCAGTGCTCATGCTTCCAGAGGCAAAATCAAGGACTGTGTCACCCTCTTTCGTGTATGTTTTTATCAGATATTTCAATAATGCGATTGGCTTTTGATTAACATGAATCGTTTTGCCCTCTGATTCCGCAGTTTTAAAATATTTCACACTTCGTGGGTATCTCGTTCCTTTGTTTTCATTTCTGAATGTAGGATTTGGTACCTTGTTTACTCCTGTCCAGTTACTTCCTCTCTTTGTACGATTCTCATAAGGCTCACCTTCCTCCATGATTGGATAATAAGGAGTTCTGCCGTTACAAAAGATACTGATTAGCTCATGTGCTTTTAGAGGTTGCTTTTTAGCAAGAAGGAAATTGCTTGCTTTTGACTTTTCCCATACCCAGTCATATTTAAATTCGGCTAAATTGCCACAGCGTAAAAGGCTGCTGAACGGTTCGCTGCCAAATAAAGCCGTAGGCGCATTATCCTTTCTCACTCTTCTAATCTCCTCCCACATTTTCGAGAATGGTATTATCTTATCCCATTGCGAGGCTGTAATTCCAAAAGGTGGGTCGCATAGAACTAAATCAATACTTGATTCTGGGAGAAGAGGCATTACTTCAAGGCAATCGGCTTTATATAGCGTAATGTCTTTTTCAAAAACGATCTTTTTCATTACATCTTTTATTAATCCAAATGTCCATTTGCCTCTTGGTTATAGGCCAGATAGACTTGTTTGTACTTAAAGTTTCTTTCTCTGTTTGTACTTCTCCGAACATTCAGGACGAAACGCTTTTCCTGCGTTTTAAGATATTCCTTATCAATTTCGGTACATAGAAGTCATAATCTAACTTGTGGCATTATTTACCTCCTTCCTCTTTTACCGTCAATAATCCAGTCGCCCCGCATTGCGCCATCGTCCGAAAGCACCGTCAATAATTTCCCGTTTGGTACGTTCCCGGTAAATCTTCGATTTCCAGTAGCCGATACGTACCTGTATGTATCTCCATGTCTCGATGTATGCCCGGTTCAAGTGTTGCTCAATGCTGTCCAGCGACTTGTTCACGAACTCCAGTACCATCAGCAGGTCGCTGGTCGAGCAGGCCGCTGCGCCCGTGGTATACAGTACGAGGTCGCTCACCGACTTATAGAGGTGTTCTCCCTCGTTGGCGATGTCCCGTATTGCTTTTTCATTGATAGTCAGTATCAGTGCGTCTGACGGCTCGATGTTCCCATGTTTCAGGATTTTCTCATGGAAAGCCTCCAGCATGGTCTTATAGTCACCGATACGGTCACTTACCGAGCTGTAGGTATCCTTCACGTTCAGCACCGTCCGCAGGGATTGGTACATCACGTCGATGACATCAAAGGCACGGGTATAGCGGTCAAGGTCGATATTTACTTCCTTGTATTTGCCCGTCTCCTCACGGCTGTACTCATGCAGCAGTTGGTTGCTGTATTCCAGCGTGCTTCGGGCCAGCAACAGGCTGCGTTGTTTTTTGTGGTCATTTATGTACGCTTCCACCGACACGATATCGAATGTCCATTGGCCCTTGGCGACATCGGGTAGTAGCGCAAGCAACGTAATGGCTATCAGTATAGTGCGTTTCATGGCCGTACCTCCTTTCTGCCACTTCGGGATGTCCGTGCGTTTTCTACCCAGCGGTCATGGCACTCTTCCACGAGTGTCAGCCTACGACCCTCGTCCGTATCGAGTCCCGGTAGCACATCCTTCAGTACGTCGATGATGTTCCGCTTGTAGTGCATCATCTTCTCCAAGGATACGAGGTCGGCGTATATTTTCGTGATACGTGAATCCACTTCTCGTGCGATTTCGAGGCGGTCACTTGACCAAAGCAGGTGGTACACGTCGCTGTTCGGTACTTCTTCCATAGGTTCTGTACGGGCATACTCGGTAGTGATTTTACAGTTGGGATATTCCCGTGCGATTTCCGATATGCGATTATTCACGATTTTAGTCTTTTCCTCGTTCGGCAGGTTCGGATCGAGTGTCAGTACATCGGCAACGTGCGTGTCTGTGTATGCCGAAGTCAATTCCCAACTGATTTGGATAATGGCACGGTGAATCTTGATACCCAGAAAGTATTTCGGCTTCCGTGCGATAGAAATAGTCGCACGGAACGTAATGATACCATTGATGTTCGGCATCGTCGCCTTACGGACGAACGTATAGCCGCTCCATGTACCTCCGTCCTGCCAAGTGAGGCTATAGGCTGTCTTGCAATCCTGCATGATAGCCGGTAGGCGGTAGTAATCATCTGTCGGCACATCGTTCTCTGCTTCCGCTTCCTGCTTCGCATCTGCGTACTCCTTCTGTTTTTGTTGCCACTCGGCAAGTTCGCTTTTCAGTTCCTCGATACGTGTCCGGTTGGAGTTATATTGTTGCCGGTAAGCTGCTGCGTCTTCCACGCTCGCCTCGGCAATTTTTTTCAGAAGGTCGGCGTTTTCCTTTTCCAAGGCACTAATCTGAGATTGAAGAACGGCGACTTGATTGTCCGCTTCCCGTATCAGTGCGTCCAGTTCTGAAAGATCCAGTTCGTTCTCCGTTACCGAGGTCTGCATGACGCACTCTTTGGAGTGGGCATCCAGTGAGCTGCCACACTTGCGACACTTGTATTGTGTCGAGCCTTGTCCCAGCGTCGCCCCGTCTGAACAGGTTACACTGATGGTCACGCTTTCGCATCCCTGCAATTTTGCGGCATCCGTCGCCTGATAATAGTTCCGTGCATCGGATGCTATGTAATAGACATAGCCTTCCTCGTTGTCATTGAACTCCGAGAGGCGGGCATTGAGCTGCGCTTTGAACGTATTCAAATCCATCGAATAGGAGTCGAAGACATCCTCATAGACCACCTCCGTCCGATTCCAACTCTGTGTCACGTGTATCTCGTAGGCGTATGCCTTCTTTGTCTGCTTGTTACCCTTACTGATGATATAGGCCTGTTGTCGGGTATTGATAGTATAGGTGTAGCCATCGTTGCTATTGTTGAGCTGTTGTACTCGACTTCTTGACCATCCGGCATACCGTTCTGAATTGGCGAGGGCCTGCTCCCGTTGCGAAGCGTTCGGATAAAATCCCGGTTCACTCGTGTTAAAGCGTGTCCATGCGCCCCCGTTCAATATGCTGTTGTCGTCTGTCGGTGGGTAGTAGTCGCATAGAGAAATGCTTCCTTGCTCACGCCGTGCGATGTACCACCGCTGCGTGTAATAGTTCCCGATTGCATTGTCCATGTAGTCGGTCATCCACGATGTGAGGTCGTAGTTGCTGAAATTGAACAATGCGGCCACGCTATCCTGACCGCCCACCATGTCGATTAGCAGACTACCGATGTCATGTTCCGCCTGCTCGAAGAGAGTACCGTAGTGTTCATACAGGTTGCCGATTTCATTGGCTTTGCCGCCCAACAGGTCATGGAACGCACTGCTTTGCAGTAGAGCGTCACCGAGGTTCTCCATACCAGATGTTGCCAGCCCTACGCCCATGTTATAAAGGTTGTCGATATCGCCTTTCAAGTTCTCGATGGTGAAATTGCCCGGCACTTTGGCCAAGTTGTCCAACATCCGTTGCCAATCGGTACCGCCCAGTTCTGCGAGGTTCAGCAAACTGGCGATGTCGCGGTCAATCTCCAGAAAAGCGATGTCCGAGAACGTCAGTGTGCTGTTGGTCACAACGCTTTCGAACTGCATACACAGGCTCTTCGTATCATCGCAGACTTTCATCAGGTAACTGCCCCAGTGGATGGCTGTTTGTGGTGAGCGTAGCATCAGTTTCGCTACCACCCATATTTTCGGCATGATTTTCTCCGCCACCATATGATAAATTCGACGATAGTAGTAATTTTCCGTGCTGCTGCACCAGATGCCAAGGTCGGACAGAGCCTTGTGTTCCAAAAATTTGGAAGAAAATATCCCTGCTGCTGCCACCTCTGCTGCCGTATAGTGTTTCAGAATATCATCCACCTGCTCGCGGTAGTAGCTTTCAGCCACTACCTCCGTGCCGAATGCGGCGGCCATGGCCGCCACGGTACGTGCGTCATAGTTCACGCTGTAATATTGTGCGTGAACGTGCTGTGTCAGGGCAGGCAATAGGATAACCCAAAAGATAAACAGCCGTTTCATCGTTTCAGACCTCTTTTATGTATTCCGGTTCCTTGTGATTGAAATACCACCGCTCAGATTCGATACAATTCTCCGTGACAAGTCGGCAGAACATATCATGTATGATGGTAGTATCCTTGATGGCCCTTTTGATCCGGGCTTCTTGGGAGCCGAACCATCTCAAGAAGAAAGGCTGGTTTAGATAAGTTTCGCGCACGGTCTGATAGCGTAGCCATCCTAAGTCACTCAGTCTTTTTTCACTCATCGGACTGCTGTTCAGTTCCCGGAATAGTTCTTCACGAAATCTGTTTTCATCGAAGGCAGGTTTGCTGCTACACAGCCTGTCGCACATATCGTAAAACTCCTTTTCTTTGGGGTTTTCTTCATAATATCGGTTCAAGTACGTTTCCAGTTCTACATCGGACATACCCAACCGAAGGGAATACTCCGCCAATAGCCGTTCGATGGCAGCTACCTTGTCCGGTGTCATGTCATCCATACGGAGCAGGTTCTCCTTGGATAGCATACAAAACTCCCGGAGGGACAAAACAGTGAGTTCCGGATTATTGACAGAAATTTGTTCGCGCGTCAAGCTGCTTTCAAACCCCATCATATTTATTCCGTAGTCCAGTGACAGGGTGATTAAAATCCTTTTCGTTTTCATTATGATGTTATTTTAGTGGTTAAGTTCAGTACACGTCCCGCTTCATTAACTTTCTGTGCAAACGGCAATGCCTTGCCGATACCGCTGGCATCCCAGTCACGGCAATATGCCTCGATAGCCTTTTGGTGGCTGCATTGTAGCTCGCGCTTGTAAAGTTTCAGAGCCTCTTTCTCTGCCCGTTCAGTCGTGTAGGTCATGTAGCACTCGTGCGGTTCCTCCACGCCATAAACACCGCTGGTCGTGCCCCGGCGGATAAATACCTCGCGGAAGAAGCTGCGTCCTTCCTTGTTTTCGAGGCGGTTGATGGTGAAAATTTTCTTACAGTCCACGTCCGTTAGGCCAAGAATCGCCTTGATGGTGTCGAAACGTTCCTTGAATTTGCTTTGGTCAAGCAGCATCACCACATCCGAGTTGTTGATGATGGCCTCTTTCACGATTTCGCTGCCGATGATGTCCTGTATCTCCTGTGTCACCACACCTACACTGGCCCAGAATTTACGTGCCGTTTTGTACATAAATTTGATGTATTCCGCCATCAGCGGGCTGGCGATGGCTTTCCACGCTTCCTCGATGACAAGGACTTTGCGGTTCTTTTTGATGCGCATTTTCTGTAAGAAAACATCCATGATAATCAGCGTGACCAAAGGAAAAAGCAGCGGGTCATCTTTTATACTGTCGATTTCGAAGACCACGAACGTCTCGTCGAACAGCGAGCTGTCCATGTTTTCGTTCAGCGTTTTTTCGTGGTTGCCGCCCAAATAAAAGTCCTTCATCATATAGCGGTATGTCGAGAGGTCGATGCCCGTGATACGGTTCTCCTCACAGATATCCGGGATGCGCTGCACGGAATATTCATAGAAAGAGTTGAATGACAGTTCCTCCACTTTCAGTTCCTTGCGCCGACCCTCTATCTCGTCAATGATACCCTCGATGCGGGCCGCGCGTTCCCGTTCGCTTTCGTGCCGCTTCTCACTGCTGTTGCGGTCATCAATAACGAGGCTCTTACGCAAGTCCTCACGCTGTTGGGGTGTGAAGCTCTCGAAACCGTTGAAGTAGGCGTCGTAATATTCCGTGATGACGTGCTCTATCAGACGGTCTTCCGTCTTTGTGACCGTTCCCTGCGTACCTTTCCAGATAAGCAAGACGAGGTTTTTCAGGAATCCCGTTTTTTCTACGTTCATCTCTTCTCGATTGATGCGGAACGGATTCATCGTGATGGGCCGTTCCTCGGTATAGCTGATATACTTGCCGCCGAAATACTCGCATAGCCCCTCGTATGAGTTACCCGTATCGACCATTACCACGTCCGTCCCCTGTTCATGTAACTGGCGCACGACGGAATTCATGTGGAAACTCTTTCCGCTGCCCGAAGGCCCCAGGCAGAAAAAATTCGAGTTGTCGGTCAGCTTGTTCTTTCCCTCTTTTCCCGTGATGTCGATAGCTACCGGAACACCTTGGCGGTCAGTGTAATAAACTTTTAGCGGTGTTTCCTCACTATGCTGCACCCGTTCTTTGTACATCAGGCATACCGCAGCGTCGGAGAGGGTCAGAAAACGGTCATATTCCTCGTTCAGGCTGTAACAGTTGCCCGGAAACGAACTGACGAACAGTTCCAGTTGGTTGTATGCACGCTTACTGATGTGTATGCCCATGCGCCCAAAAGCGTTTTCCAAGTGATTCGTGCATTTTTGAAGCTCGGTGTCCGCAGGCACGCCCACCACCATGTTGAAGTGCGTGTACACGAGCAGTTTGCTTTCACGGGCTATTACGTCCTGTACCTGTTTGATGTCCTCTACAGCCATTTGGTTACTCGGATTGGGGATGCTTGCGTGCCGGTTCTTCTTTTTATCGAGTAATGCCAGTTCCCGCTTCTGGCTGGGCAGGAAAATAATTTGGTTGTACACCACCGTTTCTGCGTTCGGAATATTATCCACCACCGAGACAAGATCCACTGGCATCTCGGTATTATTCACCTCGATATTGGTATAGGGACGTATCAGCGAGGGGAGCGCGGCGCAGTCTACGTCCACGAGGCTGTACACCTTACAGCGTTTGTCACCCATAGATACCGTTTCGTCGTCAGCCTTGACATTCGTCATCGAGACCATACGGTCTTTGAAGTTCATCGCAAAGTAACGGTCCACATATTCGCTTGCCTCGGCTTTGTTCAGGAATTTCACTTGTACACCGCTGTCGCGTAGTAGGTCTCGAACCTTATAAATTTTCACGAGGAAATCGCGCCATTTCTTGCTATCGTAAGAGAAAAGACGGCTCTTCTTGGCTTCTTGTGTGATAGTCAGATAGCAAAGGCTGTCCGTGTACGGACGCCCATTAAAATAACGGAAGTACGATGACGAGAGAAATTCTTGATTATGCTCCGGTTCGTTCGCGAACTGTTTCCTTACGAAGATGTCCTGTTTGTGCAAAGCATACCCTTCGCCCAGCGTCTGCACAAGGGCAGAGAATAGATGCGTGAAGTCGTAATAGCTGTCAATGTCCGCCGAATACTTCTGTACCGGATTTTCGATTTTCAAGACGGCGGAATATTCACCCGTCTTGGTGTACAGCACACCCACACCGTCTGTATCTTCCACAGAGAAATAGATGTTCTGAAAGATATGCTTGCGCTTGCCGCCCGTACCGAACGTATAGACTGACAAGGCCATACCCGTACATAGAGCGATGAAAAATAAAATGATATATAGGGTCATTCCGATATTCGTTCATTAAATAGGGGCAGGTCTGCCTCGGCTGGAGACGGACCCGCCCGCGTTCAACAATCAATCAGCCACACACATTGCCGTGATGGTTTTTCTTATAGTCATACTTTGTGCGAATAGGCATACACATACACTCCACGTTTTACATTTTTACTGTGCAGCCCCTTTCGCTGTTTGAGGATGATAAGCACGATTCCCGCAGATAAGACAGTTGCCAATACGACCAGTCCGGCCACAAAGCCCATAAGACAGTAGGCGGCGATGAAGCCCACAATGGCCCCACCAGCCACGCCTGCCGCCCAATAGATGTAGCGACCTTGTAATCCCATCAGTTCCAAAGGCCGTTGCAGTCCTTTGAACAGCGGGTAATCCGGATAACGTCCGTTTTTAGTCATTCCTCCTGGCTGTTTATGCGTTAATTCCGAAGAATAGAGGTAATGCTTGGGCTGCCGCAATCAGGAAAAGGCACGCCCCAACTACCATCATAATCTTCTTCTTGACATCCTGTTCCTCGTTGTTCATGGCGATATACACCGAAATGGCTCCGATGATGGCCACGACACCAGCAATGGCATAGCAGAGTTTGACCATGACAGGAACGTATTTCACGATTTCCTCCGCTACGGTTGATAGAGCTGTCGTACCGGCCGAGTAATCGCCTGCCGTACTTTGAGCCATAGCAGGTATGCCTCCCAACAGGGCAATGATTAACATTCTTACTTTGGTGGAAACTTGCATGATAGTTTTCTTTGCCTTTCGGCACATTCTTTTAAATTTCTGAAACATATTTATTACATTTTTGTGGTACTCTTGTTTTTGAATTTATTTTACACTTCTATCAGCCACCTATATGCGGTAGCCGAAGAAAGCAGGGAACACGATTGAAGCTCCAATGATGAAGAGGCACGCACCGACAAGTGATACGATAGACTTCACCACGCCGTCCTCGCCTGTGTTCATTTTGATATAGATCTGGAGCGCGGCAACGACTACGAAAACCGAGGCGACAGCGTAGCAGATGTACAGCACGTACAGCATCATCGTCACCACGAAGTCGTGCATCGTTGCCAGTGCGTCTGCACCCCAACTGTAGTTTACGCTGCCACTTTTGGCGAATGCCGCATAAGGGACAAAGCACAATGCACATAATATTTTTTTTGCTTTCGACATTTTACAATCGGTCTTTGAGAGGTTTCCACACCAGTTCCGGACGGTTGCCCGTCTTTCCTTTGGCAAGCATCGCTTTGTACAGTTCGTCTGCCGTGTATGCGTCCGACAGGTAGGTCTCGGTTTCTTCCATCTGTTCCTCCGCTTGGGCTTTCAGGCGTTTTAGCTTCTCCGCCACGGCTATCTCGCCATTATTGTCTGCGGTTTCCGTCTCCTGTGGTGCAGGCGAAGCGGTAGGGGCAACATCTGTTTCATATTTCTCATTACCCACATTGAATCCCGTATCGCTCTCCGTCACGTACACACTCTGTTCATCTTCTGGCGCACCGAGGTCAAATACCTCTTCTTCCGGCTTGCCATTTCCTTTTTTTCCATAAAGGTCCTGCACGATGATAACTGCATAATAGACGAGATAGGCAACCGTCAGGACAATGGTGAAAATAAAATATGATTTCATATATTTTTGTATAATATGATTTTTATATTTTGTTGTATGTGCAAAATAAGAATGGATAATTTGAAAGATAAAATTATTGATTATAAAACGTATCGTTTCAATATAATATTTTTTCAAAATCTAAAAATCATATTTCAAAATCATATTCAAATATGATTTTGGATAAGAAAACAGGAAAAGTCGGGATATAAAAAAAAGCCCTCCGTGATGAAGGAGGGCTTAGGGAGCGGTTTTTTCATTGTTTCTTCCCACGTAAGTAGTCGTTCAGGTCTTTGTAACCGGCATAACGGTTGGACTCGTTATAGACGCATCTGCCATACATCCCGGCTATGGTTTCCACTGTCTTTTGTCCGGCAAGGTCATTGTCAAGGTAACAGTGAATATACGTGTATTTTTGCAAATACGTCAATGTCCTTTTCAGATTACTGACCGAGTTCATAACAAGGTAGTCACAGGGGGCATTAATGCAAATGGCACTATCGTCCGTCTGTTTTAGGGTTAGATAGGACAGAAAGTCCATGAATCCTTCAAATAGGCAGACACGGCTCTGTGCCTCACCACGCGATTGGGGTATCAAGGAAATGTCCTTGTTCTTGATACATCCTTTGTAATAAGGGTTTCGTACCTCGTATCCACCGGATATATTGCCAAAGGCCAGTGCAAAGTAACGTCTCTGGCGCAGTTCGTAATGCACTTCCTTGCAGAACATTCGTCCGATATCCGAATCAATCATACGTGAATGGAGATATGAGAGCAGTGCGTGGTGTCGCAGCGGCACGATAATCAAATTCTTCATGTCGGCTTCCACTGGTCGAGAGGTTGCGGGCAACGCCCGGGTTTTCGGCAGCGACACACCATTGACATACCGTTTGATGTATGCTAATGCTTCACTCACACTTTTAGTTCCGCAAAGGTACTTACCCAGTTCCACAAGGTCGCCTCCGGTGGCCTCACCAAAATCATACCATTCATTCAGCCGGTCATTGACTTTGAACGATGGCGTCACCTCTTTCCTGAGAGGCGAAAGATACCAATATTGCTCTGATTTCATATACTGCGCACGGTGGCCGAGCTGGGCCAAAAAGTCCACGATACGCACTCGTTTTGCTTCGTCTATGGTCATATTAAATTTCTTTTCACTTGTTTGTACAAAAGCGGTTTAGTTTAGTTTGCGCCCCTATATATATAAATACTAAATTAAACTGAATTATATAGGCCCGCGCCCGCTCTCATTCTTCATCGAAAAGCATGGTTTCTGCCTGTGTCATGTCATAATAAAAAAGTTTATCTCGTTTGATAACCAGTTTTAAGGTGTCAGTCAAATATTGCAGCAGTTTGACCATTACGTTTCTCCCACGCTTAAATCCGATTGCCTCGTAAGCAGTCATCATGGCTTGCAGCATATTTTCAAACCCACGGATAGGTTTGTCTCCAAACGCAGCGGAAAGGGCTTCACGGTGCTGTTCGATGCTTAGTTCCATAAAACCCGTCCGTTGTTTCGGTTTCTGATGTGGGGCATTCTCAAACAAATGCCCTTCTGCGAGAACCGGGAGCCCACCCTCATTGACAGTGAAAGCAAAAGGTTTAAACTCTTTCTCACGGATATGTAACGCATGGACCTCGCTGATGTTGGGACAATCATTGTTTTTGCTGATGACCAGTACGGTTTCCGCTTTGTTGCTCATTTCCGTACCGATATGCCCGCGTACATTGTTATCTCCTTTATTCAAGTGTAGCACACAGTGGATATGCAGGTCATACTTTGATGACCATTCCATCATCTTGTTAATGACTTCCACAGACTCACCGGTACTGTTTATATCAAGCATCAGGTCACGGATACCATCGATAATTACAAGTCCGTATCCTTTTCTTTGGCGTAAGGCGTAGTCGATGACCCCAATGCGTATGGCCGGAGAGTATTCGCGCAAGCAAATAAAGTCGAGGTTTTCACTGTCGGTTGTAGTGGGCAGTCCGGCAAGCCGCAAGATGCGTTCCAGTACATTATGACAATGGAAGCGGCTCTGCTCCGTGTCCACGTACAGAATCTTGCGTTTACCTTCCGGGAGGTGCGCCCGGTAGTTCAGCACTTGTTTCCCTGCCAGCGATGCAGCGACAATGGCCGAAACGTTAAATGTTTTTTTTGATTTCGCCTTGCCGGTTGATGCGCTGAAGTTGCCGAGCGTAGCAATGGTCGAGTTGTCTATCCAGATAATCTGTGGCGGCGTTTCATAGGTATCCGTCGCCCGAATCTGCGAGGCGGAGAGGATATCCGATAAGAAATCCTCCTCCGGCCTCATATCCACATTATATTCAGTTCTTCTTTCGTTTTCCATGGCGTCTTTGATTAAAGAAAGGTTGTGTGGCAGCGGCCTCGTTTGCCATACGTGCTGCTTCATCTACGGTTGGTTCATAATTCTGCAAAAGCCATTCGTCCAGATCTTCTTTGGCGAAATATATCATTTTGCCACGTGGCTTGTAGTGCGGAATCTCCTTGCCTGATGTTAGCTTGTACAGCATACTCTCGGATATTCCGATATACATACAAGCCTCTTGGAAGGTAAACACCTGTTTGGTGGTATATATATTTTTTTCCAGCAATGCGATGCGTTCCAACAGACCCTCTATCGGATCTAATTTCTTTAGGATGGCTTCGACGCTTGTAAGCCGTTCACTCAGCCGTTCCATGAATGTCAATCTATTATTTTGCATAAATGAGTTATTATAAAATTAGACAATGGAAGTATGCCCTCCGTTATGTAGCGCGCTAACGGAGGGCAAAGATAGGACAACCCAAAAGGGCAGCATGAATTTGCACCGTGATAGTAACCACGTATCACGGCAACTATCACGCTTTTACCTTTCACATACTTCGCTTATTGGCACTTCTTACCACTCTCTCAGTTCATCAATGGCTCGCCTGATACCGTAACCTGCTGATGTCATGTTGTTGCGTAGAGCAGACAGAGCGGATGAAAGGCTTGAAGCTGAAACGAATCCTTTTCCGTCCTTGGTTTGTAAGAACCGTCCATTACTGAGAACGGTCTGCCATTTGGCTTGGATGAACGAGTGCTCAAGGAGTGTATCGAACAGGATGGCCACATGACGGATATTGTTTACACGAATACAGAATCCTTCCTTGCAGGAAAGCAGGGCTTCCATATCTTCCACGTGTAGGGTAGAAACGCAAAACAGATGATAAGCATTGGCACAAGCCGTAATACCTATCATCTGTTTACGAGTGAGATTGCATCCAAAAGAAAGAGGATAAATCCTTGTCGGGCCGTCTTTGCAGCACGTGATGGACTGTGATGGTGGCACAAACATATCATACATTCGTTTCAGTTCCATACACTTCTCGAACGAGAAGTCTGCTTCGGTAAAAAGTGATCGGATAAGATTGGAACAATCGTTTAATAATCCTTTGACGATATGAATGTTCATTTCATGGCAGTTCCGGCAGACCGCATGGTTGCAGTCGATATACCGGTGGCTGTTTACAAAATCCTCCACGTAACGGTGGTACTGCTTACTACCCGCCACGACATCACGGAGATACATTGTTTTTGCTTCAACGAGCAATGCGAAAAATTCTTTCGCTACATCCTGTTCTGCAACAAAATGGTGCAGATGTTTCTTCCCTCCAAAAAGAGAGAGGGCCATTGTTAGGTCTTTTCATGATGAAATACTTTAAATTGGATTTATAATATATTATAAGGGTGTTGCTCCCGAAAGAAAATCCTGCCGGAACAACACCCTAAATAAGTGTTTAGATATCTGGTCTGATGCTCATCGCATTGTCAATCGAATAAACCGTTAGTCAGATTTACTGCATCGTCTTTTTTCTTATTGACGATTTTGGCATACACTTGGGTCATCTTTACAGATGTATGACCGAGCAATTTAGATACAGTGTATAAATCTGCTCCCAATGTCAGCATCATTGTGGCGAACGTGTGGCGGGCCGTGTGAAAGGTGAATCGCTTGGAAATTCCGGCGGCTTTGGCCCATGGTTTGATAAGCTGGTTGATACCTGAAGGCAAATCGAACACATGGTCGTCTGCTGTCTTGTCCCCACGTTCCGGCATCCACTTCAACGCTTCATTGGAGAGCGGAAGGTAAATCGGCTCCTTTGTCTTCTGCATGGCTACTGCCAAGCGGTATTGGCCGTTGTCAATAAACACGTTCTTCCATTGCAATCCGATAATATCACTGATACGTAGTCCACAGAAGCAGGAGAACAGGTAGGCACTTTTTACCCCCTCGTTCTGCATTGGTGTAGCGATTAATGATCTCACTTCTTCAATAGTCATATACGAACGCACACTTTCCGGCATCTTGGGCTTCTCCGATTTTTCCATTTCGTTGAATGGATTCTTTAAGATGCGTTTCGCACGGACAGCGGCATTTAACGCACCGTTGAAAATCTGGTAATAGGTATTACGCGTAGAAGCCGAGAGGGGCTTTCCTTTGGGACGGTAGCTTGTCAGCATATAGTCGATATAGCCGTGGCAAAAAGTGAGGTCAATCTGATTTAATGTGAACCTTTCTCCTGCATACTCTTTCAAGATATCGGTAACAGATTTTATCTGACCCGTGTTTTTCTTGCCACGTTTCTTCTGTTCCTCCTTATAGAGCTGCATCCAGTCCAGCAGATAAACCTTATCCTTGTGATTCATGATACCGGCTTCACCACTTGTCAACTCTATGATACGCTTCGATTTGATTGCATTTGCGGCAGCCATTGTCGTTTCATTCTGTTGGCGGGCATTACGATCCGTTTCCGGAATAAGATACATTTTCAGATACTCGTATGTCCGCTTACCATTACGGTATATATCCAGATACAAACTCTTGCTGCCATTGGCCAACTCCTTCGTCCGAAGACGAATCGGCTCCTTTACTTTTATTGGCTTTCTGGTCCTTGGCATATTTGTGTCCTTTTATTCGTTATTTCCTATCACAAAGGTACAAATAAAAAACGAAATCAAGAAACAAACAAGAAACAAAAATGCACCTAAAAAGAGCAAAGCAACTGAAAACGTAGAAAACAACCGAAAATAAAAACTCGTATATAAATTATTGATATATAGATGATTTATCTATATTTATTTGGAACTTGTTTTCATTTTATATATGTCTTTATGATTATTGGAAAGTAATGCGATAGTTCCCAATTCGGGACCTTTATATTCGGTGATAAATATGCTGGAGAGCGAGTAATAACCAAATCCGGCTCCAACTGCCATACAGTCTAAAGGACTTCGCTGGCTCATAAAAGCTCCCGCTATGGCGCAGCCTGCTAATGTGCCGAGTATCGTCATGATAGGAAGGAATACAAGCCGGGGATTCAGGGACCGAAAACTCTTCAGGGTGTTCGGATCGTTACCGATGCTGATACCTACGCAGAACATGAGTCCGCAGAGGGCATAGTAACTAAGTTTACTGTCGGTGAAGTCGTATGGGATAAGATGGTAAACTCCACAAAGAGTGCCGATAATGAAAAAAGAGACAATAATCAAACTACCTTTCATGCTTTTGTCTCCTTTCCTTTACTATATAATAGGTACCACAAGCCCCATGCACATAAAGTACTTCCTATGACCGCAGCTACCGTGATGACAACAGCTTCCAGTCCAAGAGTGTGTAATCCTTTGATGATAGATTCATTACCCCCTACATCTATTCCGAGAAGAAAGAGAAGAATCCATATAAGGAGAGTGATTATCTTGTGTATCCATGATAGTCTTTTACTGCGTAACAAGTAGCCAAGAAGCATGCCTGTCAGCATAATTCCAATAATGATAAACATAGTTAGTGCCTGCTTTTTGGCTGCAAAGATAGTATTAAATGTAAATCTTGGCTAATCTCTTCCACGATTTCTTTCATGGCTATTGACAGACATTCGACCATATCATCCACGCAAGCGGCATTGACAGACGGTGAATCTTCAAAACTACGGTTTATCGCAGTCTGCTATCCATAATTTATGATTTGTTTTCATCGTTGTGGTTTTTCTATATGAATGATCTTACTTGTCTCCGTACTGATTCCAATCATCCCAATTCCTCCATGTACATTGCTGGGGTACTTGATTGGTTCATTTATTGTTTCATCGTAAGCGTCGGAATCTACCAGGTTAAGTGCTTTCAGATAGTAATATTCTGTTTCCGTGATGCTTAAAAGACGTACAATAATATCCATCTTTACATTGGTGCCGTATTCAGGAAATCCGTCAATATCTGTCTGGTTGTAAACCGTCATTGTGTAAGATGTATTTTTGAATCGTGAGTCGTCGAATACACCATATATATTCTTTACGGTGTCGAACATGCCGTTGTCTTCGTCATCGCTGTTGGTGGGCTGTCCGTCTGTCAGCACAATATCCTCGCGGGATATAAAATGATAGCGATGTATTGTCCGGCTGACAAATTCCCCTGTTTCTTCATTATAGTCTTTCACTGTCATTTGCTTATCCATGATAAGCCGGTAGTAATTATCTTCGTTGGATCGATCTTTGATATTGATTTTGTATCGGAGAAAATTCTGCGTATAATAATACTTTGTCATTGGAATGGTGACCGTATCGATATCAGCTATTTCATGTGGACGCTGTGGTACGGTCACTTCAGTCCATGCGTGATATTGTCCGTCGTCTGTGAGGGCGTCGATACGAACTACATCTCCGGGAGTAAATTTGCTGGAAATATGGAAGCGGCATTGCATATCTCCTTCCGTTTGGGGTGGGAGCGGACGTAAACTTTCTGATAACTGTCCGTTAACGCGTACTTCCACCGTGGCATTTTCTACATGAGTGGCGTATCCTCTTCCCGTGAAATTGAGATAGAGAACGTTGGTCAGACTGTCTGCGTTGATTAGTGCGTTCATCACTAGTTTGGGGGGATTGTCCTTTACACTAAAAGGGAGTTCGTTTTCGCAAGAAACTGTTGTCAGCAATGCTATTAACAGGATAAATGGATAACATATACGAGTTCTCATAATGGGTTTAGAATTTATAAGTGTAAGTGAATGATGGAATTAATGGAAGTATAGTATACTTCTTGATAATCGGTTTGTTGGGATCGTTTTTGCTGGTGCTGCGATATACAAAGGTAGGATTCATCGCATTATATGCATTATACAGACTGATATTCCAGGTACGCATACCATGTTTGGTCTTTTTGTTGAAATTGACTCCCACATTCAACCGGTGACTGGCTGGTAACCGGTAATTATTACGATGCTCCACATATGAAGCTTCTCCGATGGTGGGTGAAGTTATGCTTGAATCAAAATAATCTCCATATCCATATCCTCCCCCAAATCCGTTGTTTGTGCCGTCACTAGGACGGATGACAGCGGTTTTCTCTTCAGGGATTGTACTTGTTCCACCTGTATAGAACACCCAGGAAGCACCGATGTCGATACGGTCGCTGAACTTATGGTTGATTGTCAGGTTGATATTGTGTCTTCGGTCATATTTATATGGGAACCGTTCACCGTTGTTGATACCGCCTTTGGCAAACTGACGATCACTTTTGGATAAAGTGTAGGACAACCATCCTGTTGTTCTTCCAAGGGTTTTCTGTGCCATAAACTCAATGCCGGCCGAACGTCCTTTGCCCATTTCCACTTTGTTTTCCCAACCGGAGGAAGAACCGAAGAAACTGACGCCTTCCTTATATTCCAGCACATTATACATATCCTTATAATACCCTTCTACCGAGAATTCCCATCCTTTGATTCCCGTATAGTATCCGCCCAATGAATATTGGTGGGAGCGCATTGGCTTGATCTTTTTAGTGACCGGAACCCATAAATCCGTAGGCATGGCAATGGGCATTGACGATAGTAAATGTACATATTGGCTCATTTGGGTATAAGATGCTTTCAGGGTTACATCTTTTCCCAATTGATAGCGTGCGGAAACACGTGGTTGCAAGGAAAAGTAACTTTGTTTTTGCACATGAAACAATGAGAAATGCAGTCCGAGATTCAGGCGCAGACGATCATTCATCTTGATGTTGTCTTCCAGGTAAGCGGATAACTCATGTCCGTAAATCCGGTTGTTGGCTATGCTGTGGTAGGTTGTGTCCAGGTCTATTTTATCTCCTGTCTTATTGGAGATTTTAGAGGTCATAACTTCCGGGCGGAAACGATGATAGATATATCCTGTTCCAAATTTGAGGTGGTGTTTGGGAGATGGATTATAATCGAAGTCGATCTGGTAATTCCAATCATTGATTCCCGAACGGTAATCGGCTGAATACCGGTTGGTAAATGATGTACCGCTACTGCCGAGATATTGATTGTTGGTATATGAGTTGATGTCGAATAAATAGTTGCTGTAGGAGACTGTCGTATTGCAGAATAAACGGTTGTTGAATACATAGTTCCATCTGGCAGAAAGAATCGTGTTTCCCCAATTCATTTTGCTTCCGTCTTTGAAATCTGTATTTCCGTCATAATTGGCAGCAAAATGATCCTTTCCATTGTAGGCAGATAGATAGACGCGGCTCCGGTCGGAGAATTTATGATTGATTTTGGCATTGATGTCATAAAAATAATAACTGTATTCCTCGTCATCCGGCATGAATGGTTTAGCGATGAGGTCGAGATACGAACGTCTGGCGGAAATATTGAAAGACGTTTTCCCTTTCACAATCGGACCCTCCAGGTTGATTTTGCTAGTTAGTAGTCCGATACTAAGTGTGCCGTGGTATTTCTGCATATCTCCGTCATTGGTACGGACGTCGATGACAGAAGAAAGCCGTCCGCCGAAACGTGCCGGAAAAGAACTTTTGAATAGTGTTACTTTTTTGACGGCTTCCGGAGTAAAAACCGAAAAGAATCCGAACATATGGTCTACGTTATATACAGGAATCCCGTCAAGTAAGATTAGATTTTGATCCGGGCTTCCACCACGTATATACAGTCCGGCAGATCCATCTACTCCTGCCTGTACGCCGGGCATCAGTTGGATGGCTTTCATTACATCTGCCTCTCCCAGTATGCTCGGAGTATTTTTTATTTGCGTCATTGGAATTTCGATAGATCCCATTTGGGTGGCTATAGTTCCTGTCTCGGTTTTGTCGGAAACGATGACTACTTCCTGCAATTGCGTGTTACCCTGCATGCGGATATTTAATAATGTATCTTGTGAGAGCGTAAAATGATGCGCTTCTGTGGCATAGCCCAGATAGGAGAAACGCAGTTCGGTTTCTCCTTCGGGCAGGGTGATGCTGTAAAAACCGTAAGGATTGGTGGTTGTTCCTTGATTTTGATGACTCTCAATGATGTTGGTTCCAATCAACGTCTCGGAAGACGTCCCATCAGTGACATATCCGCTGATAGTGAACTTGCGGCTTACAGTTTTTGATTCTTTTTTCTTTTGCAGAAGGATATGCCGGCCGGTGAACTGATAACTGATCTGCTCATTTTTGAACGCAAGGTCAAGTATCTCACGCAAAGGCTTATCCTTTACCTGCAAATTGATTTTATGTTTTATGGTAATTTCCTCACTGTAGATAAAAGAATATCCGGTTGAATTCTCAATCCGTTTGACGAATTCTTTCAATGTGGCGTTTCGTAGTGTCAGCGAAAGTCGGGCGTCCGCATTTTGCGCGTATATTTGTGTGGTGATAAGGAGTGCTACCCCTATCAGAACAATGGTTCTGACAGGGAAGCGATCTTGGAATATAATATTCATCTTAGTCTGGTTTAGCAGTGATAATAATCTGTTTCTTGTTTTGTGAGTAGTCGAAATAACCGGCATTATGTAATACAGATAAAATAGTTGCCAGGTCTTCTCCATTGCGGAAGCGTGCTGTGATCCGGTAATTTTGCAAAGCCGTGTCGGCTATGTGAATCGTTGCTTCGAATGAATTGGATAGTTCGCGGGCAATCTCCTGCAAAGGTAGGTCGTCGAATATAAACTCTCCCTGCCGCCAGGAAATTTCATCTTCTACGTTTTCTAAAACCTTGCGGGTGAGCTTTTCTTCCACCTTATTATATATAGCAATCTCATTCGGTTTCAAAATCACACGAACTGACTTGCTTTTATTGCTGACTGCTACCGAACCTGTCAATAACGTTGTCTTTACATCCGGATTGTTCTGATAGGCATCTACGTTGAAGTGAGTTCCCAACACCTGAACGTCAATCGTTTCAGTCTGCACGATAAACGGATGTTTTTTGTTCTTGTTTACTTCAAAATAAGCCTCCCCATTTAGTTTCACTTCCCGCTTGTCCGATTTGAACTTTTCAGGATAAGAAAGTGAAGAATAATGGTTGAGAGTGACGGTGCTGCCATCAGGAAGACAGACTGTGCGTGTCTCTGCCAAGGTGGAAACCGTTTGTATCGTGACCGGTTGCATATATAAATAGGCTGTCCATACCGATAGGCAAAGTAGAGCTACTGCCGCCGCTGCCGAGAAAGTACGTATCAGTGTCAGACACCGGGTATGTGACTTCAGTCTTTTCTCTAGTTCCGGGTAACTGGTTGTTGCTGAAAACCGTCCTCGCGGTGAACGTGTGGAAGCGACGAGCTTGTTCAGTATTTCTTCTAATTCCGTATCGGTGTATTTCATCTTTTTTCTGTATTGCTCTTGATCTATTATTTTCGTTTCAACAGAATGGTCAGTTTGCTGATTCCTCCTTCTTTCCACTGGGGAGTGCAGGATAAAGTGACATTCTGCTTCTTCAATATCATCTGTTTAGGATAGATTTTTATGACAGTTGTTGCTGACTTCTTACCCGCTTTGATGATTACTTTTTTTTCTGTTAGCTGTACCACTGCTGCTTGTCCTACTACCGGAGGGGGTGTGGCAAGTACTACAGTCCGGTCTTCTTTTGTTTTTTCTGTTGCAACAATTTTAATTTTCAACTCACATTCGGATTTGTCGCTTTCACATTCTACTGTTTCCTTCGAATGTTCAAATCCTGCATAGTCCTTTGGTAGGTTGTCGTTGTCATTGTTGCATGAAAACAGGCACAGACAAACTGAAAGAAGGACAAAGATCCCCATGTTTGCGTCATTTAGCTTTTTCATTTTCTGTCTTTTTTAGTGATTGATTGACTTATTTGTTGATAAAGACCGGAGGGGGACAGAAACTCCCTACGCTCTTTGTCTAAAAGAATGTTAATCTATTTCGGCCCGGCTAATCATCTCTTTTAAACGTGTGATTGCTTTCTGAAGTTGTGCGTCCACTGTATTCATGCTGATGCCTAATTCTTCTGCTACTTGTGCGTAACTCTGTTTTTCTTCACGGATGCGGATGAACACTTCCCTGCAACGATCCGGAAGCCGGTCGAGTGCTTTTACGTAAAGAGCGAACAGTTCTTCACTGATGAGCGATTCTTCCGGTGAATAGCTTTGTTCTTGAGGCTCCGGCAGAGAATCGGGATGAATAAGCGTATGTCTTGATTCTTTTTCCAGATAATTGAGCGAAGCATTTTTGACGAGAATGAAACAATAATCTTCAATGTTTCTCACATCAAGCAAATTGCTGCGTTGCTTCCATAGTTTCAGGAATACATCGAGAACGATTTCCTGCGACCATTCTTCCTGTTTCACATAATAATAGGCAATACGAAAGAGACGGTCGTAAGTCATGTTGTAAAAGTCCCGGAAAGCAGTTTGCGAATCCAGTTCTTTCATTTGCCGCAATAACTTTCTTACTTCTGATTCGGTCATCGGCTTTTTGTTTGTTTGGTTAGTCTACCCAAAGTAAATCACTCATTATACTGTCGGAAATAAAAATCCCTTCACGCGTCAGGCGCAAAGCTCCGTTGTATTCCTCCAGTTTACCATTTTTCAGATAAGGTGCAGCCATTTTTTGACAATACTCCCACATTTCATTGCCGAACATCTGTTTCAGTTTCTCTATAGGTGTTCCCCATACGGTACGTATGGTAGTGATAATAAATTCGTTGTAGCGGGTGGTTGGGTCCAGATACTCTGTCTCGAAAGCACGGCAGTCTTCTTCTATACCTTTTATATAGGTGTCGATTGAAGACACATTCCATTCCCGTGTCATTCCGTCAAAAGAATGTGCCGATGGTCCGCATCCCAGATAAGATATTCCTTTCCAATAGGAAGTGTTGTGGCGGGAATATTTTCCGGGGCGGCAGAAATTGGAAATCTCATAGTGTTCGAATCCTGCTTTCTGCAAATGCTCTATCAGTGATGTGAAAAAATCTAAACTGGAGTCTTCGTCTACCTCGGATATCTGGTGCTGTTTTAACATATTATATATAGGTGTATCTTCCTCATAAATCAAGTGATAGGCGGAGATATGTTCTACATTCAGACTGATAGCTTGACGGAGATCGTTTTCCCATCGTTCTTTTGTTTCTCCGGGCAATCCGTAAATTAGGTCGATACTGATGTTCTGGAAATCGGCTTTCCGGCATCTGTCAATTGCTTCGATGGCTGTACGGGCATTGTGGCGGCGTCTCAATAGTTTGAGCGTAGCGTCATCAAAAGTCTGTATTCCCATGCTGAGGCGGTTGAAAGGAAGTGAGGAAAGCATTTCCAGATATTCCTGCGATAAATCATCCGGATTAGCTTCCAGAGTGATTTCCTGACAATGATTCAATCCGTAGTGCTCGCGGATGGTATCAAATATCTGTTCAAAATCCTCTTTTTCCAGTTGAGACGGGGTTCCGCCACCGAAATAAATAGTTTCTATATCTTCTCCTTTCAGGTATTCTTTACGCATCGCCAACTCCCGGCAGAGAGCCTGTACATAACGGGTTTTGAGTTCGCTGCGAGTGGTTGAGTAGAAGTCGCAGTAAATGCAGCGAGTTTTGCAAAAAGGAATATGAAGATAGATACCTGCCATAGCTATGCTGTTTGGGTTTGTGGGTGTAAAAGTAAGACTATTATTAGATATATCAAAAAAGCAGTTGACGGAAATTATTTATAGTGGGGCAGGAATACGCTAAATAGATAATTCCCCATCGATTAGTAGAAGATAATTTCCTGCAATGCTGAATTTAAGATCTTTTCTTTTATAAATAAGATTCGAACTTGTAGCCGGGTTTTCGTTTGACTTAAGTCAAACGATAGAATGACTTAAGTTAAACTATCGCTTGACTTAAGTCAAACGAAAACTGATTAGGCAACGGGGAAACTATTGTATGAAAGGAAAACAACTAAAAATAACATCGTGCCGGATTACTCGTTGCAACTATGAAATTAGTTTATAGCCATGCGAAAATAATTTTTAACCCGTTTCGAAAATGTTCATGTTAAAGATGTGTTACATAACATTGTTTAGTAACACTGCCATAAGTGTTGCTTTTCCCCCAATTAATCCCTAATTTGCGCATCACAAAATTAATGGTATGTGAGAAACATACTGAGTAATTACTAAAATCTTATATATTATGAAAGTATATCAGACTAATGAAATCAAGAACATTGCCTTGTTGGGAAGTTCTGGCTCTGGGAAAACCACTCTCGTGGAAGCGATGCTTTTCGAGAGTGGTGTTATAAAACGTCGCGGATCTGTTGCCGCAAAAAACACAGTTAGCGATTATTTTCCTGTTGAACAAGAGTATGGTTACTCCGTTTTCTCCACCGTTCTCCATGTAGAATGGAATAACAAAAAACTTAATATTATTGACTGTCCGGGATCGGACGACTTCGTAGGCAGCACAGTGACTGCACTAAATGTGACCGACACAGCAATTATCCTTCTTAATGGCCAATACGGCGTCGAAGTCGGTACACAAAATCACTTCCGTTATACAGAAAAGCTGAATAAACCTGTTATTTTTCTAGTCAACCAGCTTGATAATGAAAAATGCGATTATGATAATATCCTCGAACAGCTGAAAGAGGCATACGGCTCTAAGGTTGTTCCTATCCAATATCCGATAGCTACCGGTCCGGGCTTTAATGCGCTGATCGACGTATTGTTGATGAAGAAATACTCGTGGAAACCCGAAGGAGGGGCTCCGACAATCGAAGATATTCCGGCAGAAGAAATGGATAAGGCTATGGAGATGCACAAAGCATTGGTAGAAGCTGCTGCCGAGAATGATGAAAATCTGATGGAGAAATTCTTCGAGCAAGATTCCTTGTCAGAAGACGAAATGCGTGAAGGCATCCGTAAGGGATTGATCGCCAGAGGTATGTTCCCTGTATTTTGCGTCTGTGGAGGTAAAGATATGGGCGTTCGTCGCTTGATGGAATTCTTGGGTAACGTTGTTCCTTTTGTATCTGAAATGCCGAAGGTACAGAATACGGAAGGTAAAGAAGTGGCTCCGGACTCCAATGGACCGGAATCTCTTTATTTCTTCAAGACAAGTGTGGAACCGCATATCGGTGAAGTTTCCTATTTTAAAGTAATGAGCGGTAAAGTTCATGAGGGAGACGATTTGCTGAATGCCGACCGTGGTTCGAAGGAACGTATCGCGCAAATCTATGTGGTAGCCGGTGGTAACCGTGTCAAGGTGGAAGAATTGCAGGCCGGTGATATCGGTGCTGCCGTGAAACTGAAAGACGTGAAAACCGGTAATACGCTGAACGGTAAGGATTGTGACTACAAATTCAATTTTATCAAATATCCGAACTCTAAATATACCCGTGCCATTAAGCCGGTGAATGAAGCGGATGTGGAAAAGATGATGAGTATCCTGAACCGTATGCGCGAAGAAGATCCTACCTGGGTGATTGAGCAATCAAAAGAACTGAAACAGACTTTGGTACACGGTCAGGGAGAATTCCATCTTCGTACCTTGAAATGGCGTTTGGAAAACAACGAAAAACTTCAGGTAAAATATGAAGAACCGAAGATTCCGTATCGTGAAACGATTACAAAGGCTGCCCGTGCCGACTATCGTCATAAGAAACAGTCCGGTGGTGCTGGTCAATTTGGTGAAGTTCACCTGATCGTAGAACCTTATAAAGAAGGTATGCCTGTGCCTGAAACGTATAAGTTCAATGGACAGGAATTTAAGATTACCGTGAGAGGTACGGAAGAGATACCATTGGAATGGGGTGGTAAACTGGTGTTTGTTAACAGTATCGTCGGTGGTTCTATCGATGCCCGCTTCTTGCCTGCTATTATGAAAGGTATTATGTCTCGTATGGAGCAAGGACCGTTGACGGGTTCGTATGCTCGTGACGTGCGCGTTATTGTTTACGATGGTAAGATGCACCCGGTAGATTCGAATGAAATCTCCTTTATGCTTGCCGGACGTAATGCCTTTAGTGAAGCCTTCAAGAATGCCGGTCCGAAAATTCTGGAACCGATTTATGATGTAGAAGTGTTTGTTCCGTCTGATAGGATGGGAGATGTGATGGGAGATCTGCAGGGACGTCGTGCCATGATTATGGGTATGAGTAGTGAAAAAGGTTTTGAGAAACTGGTTGCGAAAGTACCTTTGAAAGAAATGTCGTCTTATTCTACGGCGCTTAGCTCTCTCACGGGTGGACGTGCTTCGTTCATTATGAAATTCTCTAGTTATGAGCTTGTGCCGACGGATGTTCAAGATAAGTTAATGAAGGACTTTGAAGCTAAACAAACTGAAGAATAAGTATAAATGATAGGTGATAATTGATTGAATATTCACTATAATATTCGGTATTTATCATCTGTTAGGCATAAAGAATCAACTAAAACGTTAAAACCGCCGCCTTTTTTAAGTAAAAGGGGGCGGTTTTTGTTTAACTATGATTAATAAAGATGGAAAAACACAAGGAGAAGATTTAATTTTTTATTAAATTTGCAAACCAAAGGAGGGGTTTTATTGTTGTAGTAATCAGAATACAACCTAAATAGCTCCTTACGGTTAATTTCCGGGAAGTTCCGGTTAAATCAAGTTAATGCATTAGGAGTGTTAATTAGGGAGTGTTAATTTTGTTGCTATGAAGAAGTCAACAATTTGGATATTAGGTATTGTAATGGGGCTTTCCTTCCTTAGCTTGCTGTATTTGCAGGTAAGTTATATAGAGGAAATGATGAAAACCCGTAAGGAACAGTTTGATTCGGCTGTACGCAATAGCCTGGATCAGGTTTCCAAGGATGTGGAATATGCAGAGACCAGACGTTGGTTGATCGAAGATATTTCAGAAGCAGAAAGAAAAGCGCTGATTGCGAATAATGCTTCCATACAACAAGACAACTTGATTCAGCAAACGCAGCGGTTTACAGTGAAGTCTAAGGATGGAAAAGTATATTCGGATTTTGAGCTGAAAGTGATGACCACTAAGCCCTCCGAGCTTCCGAAGGCTATGATTTCTCCTTACAGGGGGACAAAGACCATTCCGGAAACTTCGCGTTCATTAGTGGAAGCCATCAAGAATCGGTATATGTATCAACGGGCATTACTCGATGAAGTGGCCTGGCAGATGATTTACCGGGGAAGTGACAAGTCGATTGGAGACAGAGTACGGTTTAAAGAACTGGATGACTATCTGAAATCGAGCTTATATAATAATAGTATAGATTTGCCTTATCACTTTACGGTGATCGACAAAGACGGAAGGGAAGTCTACCGTTGTGCGGATTATGAGGCAAAGGGAAGTGAAGACGCTTATCAGCAGGCATTGTTCAAGAATGACCCGCCTGCCAAAATGAGTATCTTGAAAGTGCACTTTCCGGGGAAGAAAGATTATATCTTTGACTCCATCAGTTTCATGATTCCGTCGCTGATATTTACACTGGTATTGTTAGTGACATTCATCTTTACGATTTATATCGTATTCCGGCAAAAGAAACTGACGGAAATGAAGAATGATTTTATCAATAATATGACGCACGAATTTAAAACACCGATATCTACCATTTCATTAGCAGCCCAGATGTTGAAAGATCCGGCGGTGGGAAAATCTCCGCAGATGTTCCAGCATATATCGGGAGTAATTAATGATGAAACCAAGCGCTTGCGCTTCCAGGTGGAAAAGGTGCTCCAGATGTCGATGTTCGAACGTCAGAAGGCCACTTTGAAGATGAAGGAGATTGATGCGAATGAATTAATAGCAGGAGTTGTCAATACCTTTGCGCTGAAAGTGGAACGGTATAATGGTAAGATAACATCGAACCTTGAGGCCACCGATCCTGTTATATTTGCAGACGAGATGCATATCACGAATGTAATCTTTAATCTGATGGATAACGCGGTGAAATATAAGAAACCGGAAGAGGATCTGGAACTGAAAGTGAGAACGTGGAATGAGTCGGGTAAACTGATGATTTCGATACAGGATAATGGTATCGGTATCAAAAAAGAGAACCTGAAAAAGATATTTGAAAAGTTCTATCGTGTACATACGGGTAATCTGCACGATGTGAAGGGCTTTGGACTGGGATTGGCTTATG
Organism: Bacteroides sp. 2_2_4; assembly: GCF_000157055.1. Classification (NCBI taxonomy): domain Bacteria; kingdom Pseudomonadati; phylum Bacteroidota; class Bacteroidia; order Bacteroidales; family Bacteroidaceae; genus Bacteroides; species Bacteroides sp. 2_2_4. Next base: position 111,980 of record NZ_EQ973361.1, read on the forward strand.
TGAGAAAAATTATATTGGATCATAAGGGAACCATCCGGGCGGAAAGCGACCTGAACGTGGGAACTAAATTTATTATTGCATTACCTTTATTAAAAAATAATTGATATGGACGAGAAACTGCGTATTTTATTGTGCGAGGATGACGAAAATCTTGGCATGCTTTTAAGAGAATATCTACAGGCAAAAGGTTATTCTGCTGAGTTATATCCTGATGGAGAAGCCGGTTATAAGGCTTTCTTGAAGAATAAATATGACTTGTGCGTGTTTGACGTGATGATGCCTAAAAAAGACGGATTCACACTGGCACAGGATGTCCGTGCAGCAAATGCTGAAATTCCTATTATCTTCCTGACGGCCAAAACGCTGAAAGAAGATATCCTGGAAGGCTTTAAAATCGGTGCGGATGATTATATCACCAAACCGTTTAGTATGGAAGAATTGACATTCAGAATTGAAGCAATCTTGAGACGTGTTCGTGGAAAGAAGAACAAAGAAAGCAATATCTATAAGATTGGTAAGTTTACTTTCGACACACAGAAACAAATTCTGTCGTCAGAAGGCAAACAAACTAAGCTGACTACCAAAGAGTCTGAACTGCTCGGATTGCTTTGCGCACATGCCAATGAGATTTTGCAACGTGACTTCGCTCTGAAAACAATCTGGATTGACGATAACTATTTCAATGCCCGTAGTATGGACGTGTATATCACGAAATTGCGTAAGCACCTGAAAGAAGACGATTCAATCGAAATTATCAATATTCACGGAAAAGGCTATAAGCTGATTACTCCGGAAGTTGAATCTTAATGATTGCGTTTGAGATAACTCCAAATAAAAAA